>NZ_JAVLSX010000005.1:0-568859 GCF_031583795.1 Paenibacillus sp. VCA1
ATTATTACATTTGTGGATTTTTTAATATTTTTATTGTCATTTTCTTTGTGATCTGTTTATAATGTGATTAATAATTTCGTTATATGTTATAAAACCTTACACAAATGAGGAGTGGGGAAGATGAAAAGACAGTGGTTTGGCGGTGTTTTGGCATTTCTTGCGTTCATGGCTCTTCCGGCAACGGTATTTGCTGATGACGGGGCCACCAACGTGCAGCTGCAGGCAGGGTTAAACACGTTTTTTGTGTTTGTCGCAGCGATGCTCGTCTTTTTTATGCAAGCGGGATTCGCCCTGCTGGAAGCCGGCTCGGTGCGGATGAAAAACGCGGGCCATATCGCCGGCAAAACCGTGCTGACGCTGGGAATCGCCATCATCGTGTTTTGGGCTTTCGGCTTCGGGCTCGGTTTCGGCAACGGCAACAGCATTTTCGGAACGACGGGCTTTTTCATGACAGGCGATTCGATGGCCAAATCGTTTGACGCCTTGGCGGCATCGGACGTCTCGCTATCGGTCAAGTTTTTGTTCCAGCTTTCCTTTGCGGCCGTTTCGCTGGCGATTGCCTGCGGCGGCATGGCCGAACGCGCGAAGCTGAGCGTCTATATCGTATTCGGCGCGTTGTTCATGATCGTCGTTTATCCGGTCGTGGCCCATTGGGTTTGGGGCGGCGGCTGGCTCGGGCAGCTCGGCATGCAGGATTTCGCCGGATCGACGGTCGTCCATTTGACGGGCGCAACGGCGGCCTTGGTCATAACCTACATGCTCAAACCGCGCCTAGGAAAATACAATAAAGACGGCAAGCCGAACAGCATTCCGGGTCACAATCAAGTGCTCTCCGTCCTTGGGGTGTTTATTCTGTGGATCGGTTGGTTCGGCTTTAACCCGGGCAGCACCCTTTCGGCCATGATGGACGGTTTTTTCGGATACGTGGCGCTGACGACCAACATCGCGGTTGCCGCAGGCGCGATCGCGGCGCTGTTGATTTCGTGGGCGGTGTTCGGCAAGGCCGACATTCCGAGCATGCTGAACGGCGTTTTGGCCGCCCTTGTCGCCATTACGGGCTCCTGCGCCTTCGTCGACGCCTGGGCAGCCGTCGTCATCGGTGCCGTGGCGGGAATCGTTACGTTTTTTACGGCGCAGTGGTTTGAAAGAGCGGGGATCGACGATCCGATTTACGCCTTTTCCGTTCACGGCATCGCCGGCATTTGGGGCGCAATCTCCACAGGTTTGTTCGCGACGCCGAAGCTGGTGGAAACGACGGGAGTCGGCAAACCGGGATTGTTCTACGGCGGCGGCCTTGAGCAGCTTGGGGTACAGCTGCTTGGGGTGCTCGGGGCATTCGTTTTCGTTTTCGTCATTTCGTTTGTCATTGTCGGCATCATGAAGGCGACGATGGGCATCCGCGTATCGGAGGAAGAAGAAATGATGGGGCTGGATTTGAGCGAACACGGCGCTTACGGTTATCCGGAGCAAATGAAGCTGATCGCCGGCGCCGAAGCCGCAAAGCCGGCAACCGAGATGTCCGGCGTCAAACCGTCGGTCGGAACCGGCGAAGCCTTCTAGGACCGCCATACTTTGACATGATCTTTCATCTTTAGAATTTCACGCTTGGCTTGACAGGGAGGTGCGGGGATGGAGCCGATGAAAAACGCGGAACGGGAGCCGGATTTGAGCATGATCCGATTTGCGGCGACACGCGAGCAGCTGCGGGACGGCAGGTTGGCCTGCCAATCGTGGATCGAGCATGCGTACCCGGAAATGCCGATTGACGTCTGGACGGCACTCGTAAACGACATGCACGACGAAGTGGCCGCAAGGGCTACCGCGGTTTGCGAAGCGGAGCTGGAAAGGGCGGGTTACGGCCCGCCCCCAGTCCCCTACGCTTTGGTCGTATTCGGAAGCTCCGGCCGAAGGGAATCGACGCCTTGGAGCGACCAGGACAACGGGCTGATCGTCAGCGACGAAGCCCATGGGCAGAAGGATCGGTATTTTGCGGCTTTCGGGCGGCGTTTGTCCGATTTGCTGGAATATTTGGGTTATGAAAAATGCAAAGGGAAAGTGATGTGCTCCGAGCCGGCCTGGAACAAAACGCTGGAGGAATGGAAGCGGCAGCTGGCAAGATGGCACCGGGATTATAGCTGGGAAAACGTGCGCTGCCTGATGATCGCTTCGGATATGCGCCGGATTGCCGGGGACCCGTCCCTGGCGGAAGCCTGGAAGCAGTTTTTCGCCGTCCGGATGAACGATTCGCCGGAAATGACGACCGCCTTTTTGCGAAATACGGTCAGGCACAAAGCGACGCTGAACATTCTCGGGCAGGTGGTGACCGAACGTTTCGGCGACCACGCCGGCGATTTTGACGTCAAATACGGGGTATATATCCCGCTCGTCAATAGCATCCGCTACATGGCGTTGCAGGAAGGGGTCAACGAGACCTCAACGCTCAAACGGCTGGAAAGGTTGACATTGCTTGACGGCGGCAATCTGCTGCTGGAAAACTGCCAGCGCGCGTTCCTGACCGCGTTGACGTTGCGCGCTTCGGCTTCCTACACGATCCGGGACGGCGTTTATGCCAGCAGCGGTTATTTGCCGCAATCGGAGCTGAAGAAAAAAACGCTTTTGTATAAGCTGAGGGAAAGTTTGACGACCGTAAGGCGCATGCACCGTGCGTTAAACCGAAGGCTGCGCTTTGCGGAAAGGGGAAGGCCATGAAAACCCCGGAACGAGGAAACGGCGGATTTTGGAGTATGCTGCGCCAAGGCGGTGTGCCGTCGGCGGTTGCATCCGTCATGGGAGGAACGTCGGCCCAGCAGATGGCTTTCATCCGCTCCCTCATGCGGGAGCAACGCCGCCCGGAACAGCTTCACACGCCGCTTCATAAGCTGAAGACCGTCGTGTTCGACCTTGAGACGACCGGATTCAACGTTCAGCAGGGGGATGAAATATTGTCGATCGGGGCGATGAAGGCCGACGGCGAACAGATCGTGGAGGAAGAGCAGTTCTATACGCTGGTCAAAGCCAAGCGGCCGGTGCCGCCGAAAATTACCGAGCTGACAGGCATTACGCAGCCGATGATCGACGAAGCTCCGCCGCTGATCGAAGGGCTTCACGACTTTATGCATTTTGTCGGCGACCGGGTGCTAGTCGCCCATGCCAGCGGGCATGACAAAGCTTTTCTGAACGCCGCTCTATGGAAAACGTCCAAGATCAATCTCAGCCACCGCGTGATCGACACGATGATGATCGCCCGCTGGCTGAGGCCGAGTCTTTCAAGTTATTCGCTGGACGTTTTGCTGACGGAAAAAGGCATCCCGGTTAAAGGCAGGCATCATGCGCTTGAGGACGCCAAAATGACCGCAAAGCTGTGGGTTTCTTATTTGCGAGACATTGCGGAAGGCTGCAAGGCCGAGACGCTGGGCGATTTGTACGCCTGTCTCAGCCATGCCTGACCGCCGCGGGCAGCAGATGATACCGATCACCCGCATCTTTATCGATGAAATAACCGTTTAGCATCGTTTCACTTCCCGCGCCGCTCGGGCTTCCGATAAGATATACCCGGAACATCCCGGCGAACAAGGGAAGCTGCCGCAAATCTTCGTCGGAAGGAACGGGCGGCGAAGACGGATGGGAATGGAACAGGCCGATCAGGCCTTCTCCCCGCAAGCATTCCCTGATCCACTCAGCCGGGTCCAGGACGAAATGATGCAGCGGGTCAGGCGCTACGTTGCGGATCGGGGCAAACGCGTCGATTCGCATGCCGCCCGCTGCAGCTTTACCCCGCAACACGCCGCAGGTTTCATACGGCAATCCGGAAACGAGGTGTTCGGCGATCTGCCTTCCGCACAAGGCGCTGATCCGGATTTCCCTCCGGATGGTATGAAAATCTGCCAACCGTAGTTCTCCCCTCTCGATGGCCTCTGCTCAGGAAGCAGAGGCATTTTTTTATTGGCATTGAAGATACTTTTTTAATTCTTGGAAAATCTTCGCAAACAATTTGTAAGTTACGTAGAAAAGAGGGTACAATACAGGATAGTTAGAAATTTCTATATGAAAAGGAACGAAGACATCCATGAAGCGTAATCTATATATTCTTCTTGGCGTCATCGTCTTAATCGGCATCGCGGTTTACCAAAATGCGGGACCCGGCATTCAAGCAGCGTTCCGGCATGAAGAGCCGATGCCGACCGAGACGGGGCCCAAGGCCGGCCTGCTCGCTCCGGCGTTCACCGCCCAAGGGCTGGACGGGAAGGAATATCAAGTCGGAGGCGCCCAGGATAAAGCGATTTTGCTGAATTTTTGGGCATCCTGGTGCGACCCTTGCCAGCAGGAAGCGCCCGAGCTGAACGCGATTGCCGAAAAATACAAGGACAGCCTGGTCGTGTACGGAGTCAACGTGACCAAATACGACAATAAAAAGAACGCCCAAACTTTTGTCGATAAATATAAGGTCAAATTTCCGGTCATGCTGGACCTGAAAGCCGACATTTACGAAAAGCAGTACAAAGGGGTCGTTTTCCCGACCAACGTGCTGATCGATAAACGCGGGGTCGTACAGGAAGTCGTGCTCGGCATTTTGCCGCAAAAGGATTTGGAGAAAAAATTGAAACATTTGATCAAATCCTGATATTCAAACAACGTCTGCGGCCCGCAGACGATAAAAAACCTCGGCGTCCGGCGGGACGCCCGAGGTTTTTTATGTTTTCGCGAGCTTAATGGTTGACGAGCCCCCGCTGTTCGTTGGATGGCGTTTCCTCCGCGTCGCGTTCATTCAAAATTTGCCCGAGGAGGGCATAACGCATACTGTCGACCAAAGCCTCCCAGCTTGCTTCGATGACGTTGCCGGATACGCCGACGGTATTCCACGAATTGTTGATGTCCCGCGATTCGATCAGCACGCGGACCTTGGCCGCCGTCGCGTCCTTTTCGTCCAATACGCGGACTTTATAGTCGGACAAATGCATTTCCTTGATGGCCGGGAAATATTGAACGAGCGCCTTCCGCAGCGCATTGTCGAGAGCGTTGACGGGACCGTTGCCCTCGGCTGCGGTATACACGTTGTTGCCCGCCACGTTCAGCTTCACGAAAGCCTCGGAAACAACCGGCTGCCCGGCCGTTTTTTCGACGAGCATTTTAAAGGATTCGAAGGTGAACAGTTCCTTCATTTCCCCGCCGGCTTCGCGCAGCAGCAGCTCCAGCGAGGCGTCGGCCGCTTCGAAGGTGTATCCTTGATGCTCCAAATCCTTGATTTTGTCGATCACCTTGCGGGACTGCTCGTTCGACGGGTCGAAGTCGAGCCCCATATCCTGCGCTTTTGAAACGATATTGCTTTGTCCGGCCAGATCCGACACGAGCACGCGCTGCTTGTTGCCGACCCATTCGGGCACGATGTGCTCGTACGTTCTGGAATCCCGCAAAATCGCGGACACGTGGATGCCGCCTTTATGGGCGAAGGCCGCATTGCCGACGTACGGCTGGTTGACCGGCATGTTGACGTTGGCGATTTCGCTGACGTAACGGGCGGTGTTCGTCAATTGCTTCAATCGCTCTTCCCCGATGCATTCGTACCCAAGCTTGAGCTGCAGGTTCGGAATGATGGAGCACAGGTTGGCGTTGCCGCAGCGCTCGCCGTAGCCGTTGATCGTTCCCTGCACCTGGCGGGCTCCCGCCTGAACGGCGCTGAGCGTGTTCGCCACCGCAAGCTCGCAGTCGTTATGGGTATGGATGCCGAGGTTTGCGTCAGGCACGCTCGCATGGAACGCGGAGACGATGCCGCCGATTTCGTGGGGGAGGGTTCCGCCGTTGGTATCGCACATGACAAGCCAGTCCGCTCCGGCTTCTTTCGCTTTTTTGAGCACGGCGACGGCGTATTCGGGATTGTTTTTGTAACCGTCGAAAAAATGCTCGGCGTCGAAAACGACCTCAAGCCCTTGCCGCTTCAAATAAGCGATCGAATCGTAAATCATCGCAAGGTTTTCTTCCAGCGTCGTCTGCAGTGCGGTGTGCACGTGAAAATCCCATGATTTGCCGACAAGCGTCGCCGCTTGGGCGCCGGATTCGATGATGCGGTTCAGGTTCGCGTCCTGTTCGGCTTGGCTGTCTTTGCGCCGCGTGCTGCCGAAAGCGGTAATTTTCGCGGCGAGGCCAAGCTGCTGCACGCGTTTGAAAAATTCGATGTCCTTGCTGTTGCTTCCCGGAATCCCGCCTTCAATATATTGAACACCAAGTTCGTCGAGCTTTTTGGCAATTTTGAGTTTGTCGTCCGCCGACAGGCTGATTCCTTCTCCTTGGGTGCCGTCGCGCAGGGTCGTGTCGAAGATGGAAATGGACTTAGACATGGAAGCGTCCTCCTTTGGAAGTCTTATGGATTCATTGATTCGTTTTTAGCGGGATTCTGACGACCCACATATATAGTAAATTATTATAGCATTTTTACGCGGGAATGTAACAAAGAATTCGCGTTTTTCGTCCGTTCCTCTTTCTTGACCTCCCGCATGGGGGGCGTTATGCTGAACGTAACGAAAATCGCAAAGGTGAGAAGGTCTCATGAAGAGTGACGTAGACGCTTATTATCCAACAAACGGAAGGGTCATTTTGCATGTGGATATGAACGCTTTTTACTGCTCGGTCCATGAGGCGGAGGAACCGGAGAAATACCGCGGCAAGCCGACGGCTGTGGCCGGCAGCATCGAGCTGCGCAAGGGTATTATCGTCACCTGCTCCTACGCGGCCAGGAAAAAGGGGATTTCGACCGGGATGCAGGTGGGCCGCGCGCTGAAGCAGTGTCCCGATCTGATCATTATTAAACCCGATTTCCATCTGTACCGCAAATATTCGAAAGCGTTCATGAAAATCGCATACTCCTATACGCCGCTCATGCAGGCGACTTCCATCGATGAATGTTACCTCGACATTACCGGCTCGAAACAATTCGGCACGCCGCAGCATATCGCGGAGGAAATCCAGCGGCGGATCGACGAGGAGCTCGGATTGCCGTGTTCGGTCGGGATCGCGCCCAACAAGCTGCTTGCCAAAATGGCCTCCGACATGAAAAAGCCGCGCGGCATTTCCGTGCTGCGCATTCGGGACGTGCCGCGCCTGCTCTGGAACAAACCATGCGGCGAATTGTTCGGCATCGGCGGCAAAACGGCCGAAAAACTGCGCAAAATCGGGATCCATACGATCGGCCAGCTCGCGAATACCGACGAAGAGGCGCTAGTCCGTTCGTTTGGCGTGATGGGCGCTTGGATGAAGCAGGCCGCGAACGGTATCGACCATTCGCCCGTAGTGGAGGAACGCGAGCCCAATAAATCGATCGGCCATACGACGACGCTGCCGGCCGATATTCAGGCGCGCGAGGATGTCCATCGGGTGCTGCTTAACATCAGCGATCAGGTTGCGCGCCGGATGAGACGCCAGGGACTTGTCGCGGGGGGCGTTCAGATTACGATCCGGACGCCGGACATGAAGACGATCACGCGCAGTCGCATGCTGAAGACGCCGACGGAGGACGCGGGCGACATCTACGACGAAGCCCGGAGGCTGTATGCCGATCATTGGAGCTGGGATAAGCCTGTGAGGCTGCTCGGAATCACGCTCCAGCATTTGACGCCGAAGGACGAAGCTGCAATCCAGCTGGATCTGTTCGAATATGAAAAACAACCGAAAAAAGAAACGCTGACGAAAACGATGGACATGCTCCGCAACAAATTCGGCGAAAACGCGATCGTTACCGCGGGCATGCTCGGAGACGACCCGTCGGCGCTGCTGCGCGACCATAAAGCCAGGGGGACGTCGCTCCAAATGGATTTCGTGGGCAAAGACGGGATGGATCTTCCGTGACGCATGCGCGAATGTTCCGGCATGAAAGTGACATCGATCATTGGCATTTGGCCGAAGTTGCATTATGATTAGGTTTGCCGGCCGGATCGGGCCAGCTTGAAATGCTTGCGTTTGATGGGAGGCATGAGAGATACATGGCGAAATACTGCTGGGTTGACAAGGATACTTGCATTTCCTGCGGGGCTTGCGGGGCGACTGCGCCGGATATTTTCGATTATGACGACGAAGGGCTGGCGGAAGTCGCCTTCGGCGGAGACGGCAATCAGGGCGTCACCGAAATTCCGGAGGAAATGTTTGAGGATATGCAGGATGCGGCGGACGGATGTCCGACCGATTCCATTAAGGTGGCGGACAGTCCGTTCCGCGACCTGATTGAGAAATAAATGCAGCCGCAGCACCCTCGTCCGGTTTGATCCGGAAGGAGGGTGTTTTTTTTGCCGCCCCGACCCGATATATATAGTAAAGACGTTTTTTTATGGAGGAACCTGTGAGGAATTCATATTTGAAAAAATACGTGCAGATGCACCCGGATAATAAGATGGGCTGGTATTTGCTCGGCAAGGAATATGAAAAAGAAGGGCAGCTTGGCAAAGCGAACTACTGCTTCAACCGTTCCGGAGGCATTTATGAAGCGTTCGAGACAAGCAAAATGCCCTCCGACATTTGGCAGGAATACGAGCTCAAGCTGCTGCAGCAGGCGGAAGAGAAGGAACGCCGGACCGCCCGGCTGCGCCACGCGTTCGTGGCGCTGATGATTTTGCTGCTGGCCCTTGTCCCGTCCGTGGATGCGCCGAGGCAACATCAAAAAGCAAAAGAAGCGGCGGCCGTTCAGCATCCGGACCCGGGCGTCGAAGAAGACAAAAATCAAGCTTCCCCCCATAAAGACGACGACCGTTCCGTTCCGCCGGCTGAAGACGCTGTCATGTTTACGGCCGTCCGGGAGGGCGGGTTGGAAAAGGGTGTGACGCCGATTGCGCCGGGACCGCTTGCCCATCCCGGGCTGCTGGGGAGCAGGCTGGCCGTCCTGGAAATGAAAAAGCAAGGAAAATGGCTGTTGTGGAAACGCCGGCTGCCCGTGGGATATACGCTGGAAAACAAAGGGGGCGGAGCCGTTGCCTATCAGTCTTATGATCCGAAAACATGCAGCTGCCGTCCGGAGGATGGAGAAAAGCTGGCCAAAGCGGCCTTTGCCTGGACGGGGGAGCAGGAGGAGCTCGCGCTGCTTGGCAGCGCAATTCGCGCCTATAAAAACCATGCCGGCCGATATCCCGAACAGCTTGCGGATTTGGCCCGCCCGTTTCCGGACAACTGGATTTCCGGGACGACGGAAAGCATGAAGGAAGCGTTTCAGCCATTGCTGGAGCAGGCTAAGGCAGAGGCGGCAGGGCAGGAGCAGGAGGTTCCGCATGCGGCTGACGGGGAAAGTGCCAAGAAAGGGAAAGGCCCGCTCGCCGATACGTGGGGAGGCCGACCTTATTTTGCGCAGCCGCTAACCATTATCGTCGACAAAAGCAGCCACCGTTTGGCCGTCGTCAGCGGCGGGGTGATGCTACGGAATTACAAGGTCGGACTCGGGGCGGAACGGACGCCTGAAGGCAAATTCGCCATCACGGATAAGGTGATGAATCCGAACGGGCGTGCCGACGGCGAATTCGGCAGCCGGGGGATGCAGCTATCCGACACGAATTACGCCATCCACGGGACGGACGAGCCGGACAGCATCGGACAGGACGAGTCGCTGGGCTGCATCCGGATGAGCAAAGCGGACGTAGAGGAATTGTTCGACCTCGTCCCGATGGGGACGCCGGTTATAATCGGCAAAGGGGGCTTGCCTGACGAACCGCTCGCTTCGCAGGAAAGATTCCGCACGAAGCGGGAGCAGGATCAGACAAACCCCCGAAAAACGTACCACTGGCTGTAAAATCAGGTGTTCCAAAGAATCAGCACTACGATCAGCAGAATGAGAAGCAATAAACTGAGGCCTGACCAAAATATCGCCTTTCTGTTCACTTCTTCTTTTTTTTGCCGAAGTGTCGGAGGCTTGCGTTTGGTTGCCATACCGTTCAACCCTCTTTCTATCGATTTTCAGTGGATATCCCAATTGTAATGGGTTTGTCCATAAAAAACCAGCGGGACATGGGGGAGGACCCGGCAAAGCAACCAAGGCAAAAAACTTTTCTTTTACCGCGGAAAAGGATAAACTGAAAAGTAGAGAACAAACATGCGGATGGAGAGGAAGAGTAGCAGGTGCTGTACCGAAACGTGGCAAAACCGATTTTTTTTAAGATGGACCCGGAAAAAGCGCATCATTTGGTGATCGGAGGATTACATACGGCCGGATCCTTCCCCGGAGGTCCTGCCCTTTTGCGGAGCATGTACGGCGTGGACGAAACGCCCGATCTGGCTGTTGATCTATTCGGACTTCATTTTCCCACCCCGGTAGGATTGGCGGCGGGACTGGATAAAAACGCGGCGGCGGTGGAAGGTTTTTCTTCCATCGGCTTCGGCTTTATGGAGGTGGGGACGGTCACGCCGAAAGGACAACCCGGCAACGACCGGCCCCGCTTGTTCCGTCTGCCCCCGGACGAAGCGCTCCTGAACCGCATGGGGTTCAACAACGAAGGGGCCGAGGCGATGGCGGAGAAGCTGTCCCGGTTGAAAAACCGGCCCGTTCCGGTGGCGGTCAACATCGGCAAAAACAAGGTGACTCCGAACGAGGAAGCCTATAAGGATTACCAGGCGTGCCTTCGCACGCTGTATCCGTACGGCGATTTTTTCGTCGTGAACATCAGTTCGCCGAATACGCCTGATTTGCGGAATTTGCAGTACGGCAGCGAGCTTTCTTCGCTGATTGCGCATATTATGGAAGAGATGCGTCTGCAGGCTCAAAAGCACGGCAAAACAAAACCGATTCTCGTCAAAATCGCTCCCGACGTCACCGACGAGGAGCTTGAGATGATGGTGGACGCCCTTTCAGCGAGCGGAATTTCCGGCATTATCGCCACGAACACGACGATCGGCAGGGACGGGCTGACCCACCCGAACAAAAAGGAAACCGGAGGAATCAGCGGCAAACCGCTGCGCGCCCGTTCCACGGAAGTGGTTTCCCGCGTTTACAGGCAGACCGAGGGCAAGCTGCCCATTATCGGCTCGGGAGGCATATTCAGCGCGGAGGATGCTTACGGGAAGATGCGGGCCGGGGCAAGTCTTGTCGAAATTTATACAGCTCTTATATATGAAGGGCCCGAAGTGAACCGACGGCTGCACGCCGGACTCAGGGAGCTTCTGCGCCGTGACGGATTTTCGCATATTTCCGAAGCCGTGGGAGCGGACCATCGCTGAGGGTGACAGACAGGAGGCATGTGCATGGACGGCAGGGATTGGGGATTATTTTTACTACCGTATGAGCAAGCCGTTGAAGAACTCAAAGTGAAATTCAAAACGATGCGCGCGGAACTCAAAAAACGCGAAGAATATGCGCCGATCGAATTTGTGACGGGCCGCGTCAAGCGGATTTCGAGCATTTTGGAGAAGGCGAAGCGGCTGAACGTCCCGATGGACCAGTTGGAAACCGGAATCGAGGATATCGCCGGAATCCGCATCATGTGCCAGTTCGTGGAGGATATCCGGCGCGTGGCCGAATATATCCGCAACCGGAAAGACCTGAAGCTTTTATACGAAAAAGACTACATCACGAATTACAAGGAAAGCGGCTACCGCAGTTTCCATATGATCGTGGAATACCCCGTGCAGACGGCGCTAGGGCAGAAAAAGGTGCTCGCCGAAATCCAAATCCGGACGCTGGCGATGAATTTCTGGGCGACGATCGAGCATTCTTTAAGTTATAAGTACCGCGAAATGCTGCCGGAAGACGTGCGCAAACGGCTGCAGAAAACCGCGGAAGCGGCGGCCATTTTGGATAATGAAATGTCGGGCATCCGCGAGGAAATATTGGAAGCCCAGAAGAAGTTCGAGGACGATTCCAACGTAATTTCGCAGGTGCTGACCTTGATTCATCAGCTATATTTCTATCACCTCGTCAATGAGGCCATGGAATTCCAAGAACGGTTCAACCGGATTTGGTCCAGCCAGGACGGCCGGCCCGACATGGATGAGATGAAGGGGCTGCTTGAGGACGTCCAACGGGCGATGGCCGGATGCCGGAAGGAAAACTCGCAAGAGGAATAACGCCGCGGCCGCCTTTCGGACGATAAATTCATGAACGTGATCAACCTGCTGTCCTGGGAACAGCGGGTTGTTGTTTTTAAACGCGTAGATAGGCGTTAATCTGATGATACATGACAACAAAGATGACGGACGGAAAACGAATCGAGTTTAACACGACAGAACAGGATGATGAATGAATGGGATTGCAGCTGCCTGCAGCCTTTAAGGAGCGGATGAAATCGCTGCTCCGGGAAAGCTACGAAGATTTTATCGCTTCCTATGGCCATGACCCGCACGGAGGGATCAGGGTAAACACATTAAAAATTTCCGTGGACGACATGCTGGAGCTGAGCCCGTGGCAGCTGAAGCCGATTCCGTGGTGCGGCACAGGCTTTTATACGGGTCCGGGCGACCGGCCGGGCAAACATCCGTATTACCATGCCGGACTGTATTATATCCAGGAACCGAGCGCGATGGCCCCCGTTGAACTGCTTGGGGTGAAGCCGGGAGACAAAGTGCTGGATCTTTGCGCGGCCCCGGGCGGCAAATCGACCCAAATCGCGGCCAAGCTTCAAGGGGAAGGCCTGCTGGTTTCCAACGACCTGAATCAGGAACGGACGAAAGCGTTGGCTAAAAATTTGGAGCTTTACGGAGTCCGAAACGGCGTGGTGCTGCGGGAACATCCGGAGCGGATCGCCGCTAGCTTTCCCGCCTTTTTCGATAAAATCCTTGTAGATGCCCCATGCTCGGGCGAGGGGATGTTCCGCAAGGACGAGGTTATGGTCCGCCAGTGGACGTCCGATTCGCCGGACAAATACGCCGCCATGCAGCGGGACATTCTAAAATCGGCAGCCGGCATGCTGAAGCCGGGCGGCCGGATCGTTTATTCCACCTGCACGTTTTCGCCGGAGGAAAACGAAGCGATCATTGCCGAATTTTTGATGGAACATGCGCATTTCCGCGTTGAACCTCCTGCGGCAAGCGGGATGTTTGCCCCCGGAGAAACCGGCTGGATTCGCGAGCATATGGCGGAGCCCGATAAGATCCCGGACGAGGTTTTGGAGCAGGCGAAACATACCGCGCGTTTGTGGCCCCATTTGATCGAAGGGGAAGGCCATTTCGTGGCCGTCCTGCAGCATGACGGATCGGAAACGGACGAGCCCGGGGTGCTTCGCGCCGCAATCGGCGGCCGGCCCGCCGAAGGGGAACGCCTAAACGGAAAAGGCAAACATAAACCTGAACGGAATGCCGGCGCTTTGAAAAAAGGAAAAGCGGCCAAATCCGCAGCGACCGATCAAACGGCCGCCCCGCTTGAAGCGTACGGACAATTCCTCCGCGACCATCTCGCTTTTACCCCTGACGGATTTACGATCGTGTTCGGCCAGCATGTTTATCAATCGCCGCTTCCGCCCGGGGCTTTGGACGGACTTAAAGTGGTCCGCCCGGGCTGGTACATGGGCGACGCCAAAAACGGACGCTTTGTCCCGGCGCATCCGCTTGCGACCGCCCTGCATCCGCGGGAGTTTTGCCGCGTGCTCCAGCTGTCGTCCGAATCGGACGAGGCGGTTCGTTATTTGAAAGGCGAAACGCTGGATATCGACGGGGAGCGCATTCGGCGCCGGGAGGGCGTCGCGCCCAAAGGATACGTGCTGGTATGCATTGACGGCTATTCGGCCGGCTTTGGCAAATGGCAGGACGGGATGTTGAAAAACGAATACCCGGCAGGATGGAGGTGGACCTCGGCATGAGCGGAAAAGGAAGAACGACTTTGAGATTGGACAAGGCGCTGACCCATTTGGGTTACGGCAGCCGAAGCGACATCAAAAAATACGTCAAGCAGGGCCTGATCACGGTGAACGGCCTCAAGGCCAAAGACAGCGGGATGCATGTTCATCCGGATACGGATGTGATCATGCTTGACGGGGAGCAGATCCGTTACAGGGAGTTTATATACGTGATGCTGCACAAGCCACCCGGCGTCGTATCGGCAACGGAAGACAACCGCGACCGGACCGTTCTGGATTTGCTTTCGCCCGAATATTTGGCGTTTGAGCCCTTTCCGGTGGGACGTCTGGACAAGGATACGGAAGGGCTGCTGCTTTTGACCAACGACGGCAAGCTGGCGCATGAGCTGCTGTCCCCGAGACGCCATGTGCCGAAGACCTATACGGCGCTGGTGCTTGGAGAGGTAGACGATGACGACGTCAAGCGGTTTGCCGAAGGGGTCACGCTGGATGACGGTTACGTGACGCTGCCCGGCGAACTTGCCGTTTTGGAGCGGAAGCGGGAAGGGGAGGAGATCGTTTCCCGGATCGAGCTGACGATCCATGAAGGCAAATTTCATCAAGTCAAGCGCATGTTCCAGTCAGTTGGCAAAAAGGTCATTTATTTGAAACGGATCCGTATGGGACGGCTGAATTTGGACCCTTCGCTGAAGCTGGGGGAATACCGGGAATTGACGGAGGAGGAGCTTGCATTGTTAACCGGAGCGCAAGATTAAAAAGGCGTGCCGGAATGGGGCTTGCACTCCGATAACAATCCTGCGTTACAATGGAAGTGCGGAATTTTGAATAAATAGAAGGGATTAAAGCACAATCCCGAGACGAAAAACTTCAAAAGGATGGGTGGAGACATGAAATACAAGCTGATTGCGCTCGACGTTGACGGAACGCTGCTGAACGACAACCATGAGCTGACCGAGCAAACGAAAAAGACGATTCAGGAGGTATCCCGTACCGGGGCCGAAATCGTGCTGTGCACCGGGAGAGGGCCGCAAAACTCGATCCCGTTCATGGAAGAGATCGGCTTGAAAGGTTACGTCATCAGCCACAACGGTGCAGCGACGGTGGACGTCGTCACGAAGGAAGTGGTGCACCAGTTCGCCATGGATACGAAAGCGATCGGGCCTTACATGGATTATTTCCGCGAGAAAAAGGTCCATTTTGACGTCAATACCGCATTTCGCATGTACGTGGACAACGTGGACGGAATGGCGGTCGAAGTACGCAGCATGTATGAAAACTTCCTGATGCTTCCGGCTAATTTGCCGCCGATGCAGGAATTGGGCGAACCTGTCGTCAAAGTGACGGCATTCGATTACGCCGACGTGCTGGACAAAGTGCATGAGGAGATCGGCAAATGGACGCCGGAATTCAACATTTTGCGCAGCGGGGAATATTTCCTCGACCTGATGCATCCGGACGCTTCAAAAGGCAACGCGCTCAAGCAGCTGGCGAAGCGGCGCGGCGTTCGTCCCGAGGAGGTGCTGGCGATCGGCAATTATTACAACGACATCACGATGCTGACCTTTGCGGGCCTCGGCATCGCCATGGACAACTCCCCGCTGGAAGTGAAAGCGGCCGCCGACGAAGTGACCGCCTCGAACAACGAGGACGGGGTGCACGCGGCATTGCTTAAATATTGCTTGTCCTGAGCGGGCTCGGCATAAAAAATAAGGTACCTTTAGGTCTTCCGTAAGACCAAGGGTACCTTTTGCTTTAAATACGGGTCGATCGGCGCATTAAAATTGGCGCAGCCCTTTCGGATAATGATTTTTGAGCTGCCCTCCGCTGGCTTTGCCCCATCCGAGCGGAAGGCCGTCCACCGTGACGAGCGTCCAGCCGCGGAGATCGGCCGGAACGGGCAGCGTTTCGCCGCGCAGATAGGCCGCCGCCTCTGGCCCGTCCGCTTCAAGGCGGATCTGCTGCCTGGTCTGTCCCGGGGCAAGCGCCATAGCCAGCGCATGGGCCGGCTCGATGCGGTTTTTTTTCAAATGGGCGAGGTGAAGACCGGCCCTCGGGATTTTGAGCCCGTCGATCGCCAGCGTCTCCGCCGCGGGAAGCAGATACAGGGATTCGCCGAACAGGATCGGGGTTCCTGATGGCAGGCGGTATCCGGGGAGCTCGTCCGCAGCCCAGGAGGCAAAATCGCGCAAGGCGGCTTGGACAGGGCGGTTTTTCCCTTTGTCCTGGGGTTTGCGGGCTTTTTTACTCGCCCCGTTCCGTTCCCCGGTTTCCGTTTTGCGCAGTACGGCCACGAAATGCCCTTCCCCGGCCTCCTCATGCGGCCACAGCCGTTTCATAAGGACGATCCCCATATCGGGGTATGCGGCCGTGAAATGCGCTATCGTCTCTTCGTTTTCGCTCCGGTTAAACGTGCAGGTCGAATAGGCCAACGTGCCCCCGGGTTTGAGCATCGCGTAAGCATGGTCCAAAATGTCGCGCTGCCGGGCGGCGCACATGTCCACTAAGGAAGGCGACCATTCCTCGAGCGCGTTCGGATCTTTTCGGAACATGCCTTCGCCGGAACAAGGCGCATCCAGCATAATCCGGTCGAAGGCTTCGGGAAACCGGCGGGACAGCTCGTCCGGCGCGGCGCACGTCACCAAGGCGTTCGCAATCCCCATCCGCTCCACGTTTTCCGCCAGGATTTTGGCGCGTTCGGGATGAATTTCGTTGGAAACGAGCAATCCCTCCCCGTTCATTTTGGATGCGATGTGGGTGGTTTTGCCTCCGGGGGCCGCGGCCAGGTCCAGGATCGTTTCGCCCGGCTGCGGGTCAAGCAGCTCCACCGCCGACATGGCCGAAGGCTCCTGGATGTAGTAGAGCCCGGCCTGGTGGTAGGGATGTTTCCCGGGACGGGCGTTCTCGCCGTAATAATAACCGGCCGGGCACCAGGGAACGGGTTTCAGGTCAAACATGCGCACCACGTTTTCCTGCAGCTCCGGCGCGATCTTCAACCCGTTAAAGCGCAGCCCGTGCGTGCGGGGAAGATCATAGGAGCGCAAAAAAGCGGGGAGATCCCCGCCCAAAATCGGTTTCATTTGTTCAACGTACGCGGAAGGCAGCGATTCTTTGCCCATCGTTCAAGCTCCTTTTGTTATTGGTATTATATGAGGATTTTGCAAAATCCTGAAGTATGCGATGCGGTCACGCGCCGGCTTCCTCCGCTTCTTTTTTCGAGGAAGGCATGCGGTACGGCGAAACTTTGTTTTTGCCCGTCGTTTTGGAGCGGTACATCGCTTGGTCGGCTTGTTTGACCAGTTCCTCGCCCGTCATGCTTTTGCGCAGCGTACTGTAGCCGATGCTTAAGGTAACGATCGTTTCATCGGCGACCCTTGCGCGGATCCGCTCTGCGATTTGGGCGACCTTGGCCCGCTTGTCCACGACCAGGGCAACGAGCTCCTCTCCGCCAAACCGCCCGCTCAGACCGACTTCGGACACCTCTTCGTCGATGATCGAAGCCACCTGCTTAAGCACCTGATCGGCGCGCTGATGTCCCTCGGTGTCGTTCAGTTTTTTGAAATTGTCGATATCGCAAAATATCATCGAAACCTTGACGCCCTGCTCGACGTATTTGTTCAGCTGTTTCGTGAAAAACCGGCGGTTATAAAGGTTCGTGAGGCCGTCGGTAATGGAGGAGCGGTAGATCGACTGCATCAGCTCGACGATTCTCTCGAACAGGATAAGAAACACGATCGTGTAATACGCAAGCGGGAGCCATACCAAGGCCCCGTCGATCCAGGCGCCGTGCTGCCCGGCATACCGCGAAAGCATTCCGAGAGCCATGTAGACGAAGTAAACGCTGATGCCGGCAAAATATTTGCCCCGCTGGCCAATCCGCGGTGATATGAAAGAAATGCCCACATATAGAATGCCCAATTGATAGACATCCAAGTAAAGCTTTTGCCAGCCGGTCCCCCCGTAAGGAATGACGTAGGAGACCAACGGTACGAAAAAGAGAATCGCAAGGACCGCAAAAAGGACGTAAGAGGCTCTGCCCATCCGGCGGTACAGCTGTAATACCGACAGGTTCAGCAGCAAAAACGAAAAAATTTGCAGATCGGCGATCCAGGAATAACTCCCGCTCCGTCCCGGGGCCGGCCAAAAGGCGAAATGGATGTTCAGACCTTCGTATGTCATAATAAAAAGAAAGGCGATGATCATCGACAAATAGGCCTTTTTTCGCTGTTTGCTGTACATAATGAGGCACATGATCGACATGATGAGTATGATGTACAGACAGCATGCTGAAGCGATGCCCGCCGAAACGGCGTAGGGCGATCCGGACATGTAAGGCGTCATCATTTATCGGCTCCCGAAATGGTTTTCCTTTACTGAAACATATGTTCCAATATATCATAAATTCAAGGATCCTGAAACGAGTGTACAACATAAAAAAAGATAGAAAAGAGATTACTGGAAAGGGGCGGTTACCCCGTGAGATTACTGCAAGCACTCTTTTTCCCGCCGGAACAGCCCGGCGGCGTATCTTCGATGATTCCGTACATGCAGGAGCGTTTTCAATCCTCAAGATGGGATGTGGAAATGTTCTGGCTGCCGAAACGGATCCGTAACAAGGGACATGAAGACATTCGGTTCGAGACCTTCGACTGGACGGAATACGGAGACAGCCCTACCGTCCAGAAATATATTCAAACGTACCGGGATTATTTATGGTGGACGAAACTCCGGATCCAAAAGCCTTACGACCTGATCCACGCGCATCATCCGATCGCCGGCCTCGCCATGAAGCAGGTGTTCCCGGAGGTGCCCCTTATTCAGACCATCCACTCCAGCTACGAAAAAGAGCTGATTTTGAACGGGAAAATCAAGGCGGACGGTCCCGAGCACCGGTTTCTGGTTTCCCTCTACCGGGAGCTTGAGCTGAAAAGCGAACGAATGCTGACCGTGTCGCGCTCTTTCGCGGATTATCTGGGAGCTTACGTCGACCATCCGGAACGGATCGCGGTGACGCCGAACGGGTTCGACGAAAAGCGGTTTAAGCCGGTTCCCCATGAAAACGACGTCCCGCAGCTGATTACCGTCTGCCGGCTAGTTCCGGCCAAAGGACTCGACATCCTGCTGAAAGCGTGCGCGGAGCTGAAAAAGAAAGGGTTCGACTACGTGCTGCATATTATCGGCGACGGCCCTTACCGGACGGAGCTGGAAACGCTGGCTAAACAGCTTGGCATTTATAACGAAACGATATTTTACGGCTATACGCTTCATCCCGAGGAATTTATGCCATTTTTTGATATATTCGTTCTCCCGTCCCGGGCGGAAGCCTTCGGCTCCGTGTTCGCCGAGGCGGCGCTCAGCTGCCTGGCGCTTGTCGGAACGGACGTCGGCGGGATCGCCGAGCAAATCGAAGACGGCGTCAACGGCCTGCTCGTGCCGCCCGAGGATTACGTGGCGCTCGGCGAAGCTTTGGAGAAGGTCATTACCGACCCGCTGTACCGCTACGAACTGGCCCGTTCGGCCTGGGACAAGGCGAAAAGCCATTATTCGCTGACCCATGCGGTCAACGAACTGAAGAAATTATACTTACAATACTCCCCCGTGAAAGAGTGATGGAATGGTTCCGTTTACTTTCATTCATGCCGCGGACCTTCATCTGGACAGCCAGTTTAAGGGCGTCAGCGGACTTTCGGACGGGATACGCGCTTTTTTGCGCGAATCCACCTTTGCTTCCTTCGCGCGGCTGACGGAGCTGGCGATCCGGGAGCAGGTCGATTTTATCGTGATTTGCGGCGACGTATACGATGCCAAGGATTCGTCGCTGCAGGCGCAGCTCCGCTTTCAGGAGGCGCTGGACCGGCTCGGAGAGCACGGCGTCGGCGTCTACGTCATCCATGGCAATCACGACCCGCTCGACGGCCCGCGCATGATCGTTTCCCAAAAAGAGCATGTGCACGTGTTTGGTCCCGAATTCGAACGGGTTACCGCATGCCGCAGGCAGGACGGGCGGCCGGCGGCCGTCATCGGCGGCATTTCGTACCCGACGGCGAAGGTTACCGAAAATACGTCGCTTCATTTTCAGAGGAACAGGGATTCATCCCTGTTCCATATTGCGCTTTTGCACGCCAACGTGGACGGCGATCCGGCGCATGAAACGTATTCCCCCTGCACCCGGCGCGACTTAACCGCCGCAGGCTACGATTATTGGGCGCTTGGCCATATTCATAAAAGGCAGGTATTGCAGGAAAACCCCCACATCGTTTATCCGGGCAATATTCAAGGACGCAGCATCCGGGAAACCGGGGCGAAGGGCTGCTACGTCGTTCGGGTGGATGAGGCGGGAAACATCGGATTGCAGTTCCATGAGCTGGATACGGTCCGGTGGTACCATGAAACGCTCGCCATCGACGGCATGGAAGGCGAGGAGGCGTTTTATGCGATGGTGGAGGACCGAATGGAGGCCATCCGCAGCGAACGTCCCGGTCAGATGAGCGTCGTCAGGTTCGCCGTCGCCGGCAGAAGCCGTCTGCACCAAAGGCTGGAGGAAGGGATGGCGGAGGAGATTTTGCACGAGCTTCACCGGAAGGCCGTCCGCGCGGCAGCGGAACCCGGCGGATTTGAAGGGCTGGTCTGGATCGAAAGTTTTGATATCCGGTCCGGTCCGTGGATCGACAGGGAAACGCTGCTGGAGGAGGACAGCTTCCTCGGCGAGCTGCTCCGTTACGGCCGCAAGGCGGGCCAGGACGGGGAAATCCGCTCCGACCTGTTCGGCAGCGCCCTGCAGCCGCTCGCGGCAAACGGGGAACTGCGCAAGCTTCTGGCCGAAGTCGGCGAAGAGGAGCGGACGGGCTGGCTGCGCCGGGCCGAGGAAATGGCGGTTATGCTGCTGGCGGAGCATGGCCGGGAACGGGAAGGAGGCGGCGAACCGGATGAACATTGAGCGTCTGCAAATCCATGGCTTCGGAAGGATCCGCGACCGCGACATCCGGCTGCATTCCCCGATCACGGTGTTGGCCGGTCCGAATGAAGCCGGCAAAAGCACGATTCTGCATTTTGTCCGGGCGATGCTGTACGGCATACCGGGCCGCTCATACCCGACGGAACGATTCGAACCTCCGGGGGGCGGAGTTCATGGCGGGGTGCTGACGGCGAAAGCGGAGGACGGATCGACTTGGACCGTTTCCAGATTCGCCTCGCGCGATGGAGGCGCCGCTTCCGGCCGGGGAGAGCGGCTGTCCATCGTAAAAACGACAGCCAAGGGAACGGCCGTACATATGACGCAGGGCGATCTGGAAAGGGAGCTTCTTGGCGGCTTGTCCCGGGACATGTTCAAGCAGCTGTTTGCCGTCACGTTGACGGAGCTCCAGGAAATACGCACGCTGCAGTCCGAGGAATTGGGCAGCTACCTGTTCCATGCCGGGTTCGGCGGGGGCGCCGACATCGTCCGGGCCGAGCGGAGGCTGCTTCAGGAGATGGAAAAGCTGTACAAGCCGCGGGGGCGGGTCCAGGAAAGCGCCAAAGTGCTGCAGGCCATCGAGCGGCTGGAGCGGGAAATCGCGGAAAGCCGCTCCTATTTGGCCAAATATTTGGAGGCGGAGTCCAAGCTCAGAGACACGAACCAATCCATTGCGGAGGCCGACCGGAAACGGAACGAGGCTTCGGAACGGTTGGCGCTCCTTCGGAAAGCGCAGGAGATCCGGCCGCAATGGCTGGAGTGGAAGGAGGCGTCGCTTGAGCTTGCCGGGATGCCTGAAACGGCGGCGTTTCCGGAAGAAGGCGTGCAGCGGTGGTATCGGCTTCAAGCGGAGCTGGACAGGCTCAGGATCCGGCAGCAGGAGCTCGACCGGGCATCCGGCGCTTTAAGCGAGCGGCTCGGCAGGCTGCAGCCGGATGAAGGCCTGATCCGGCAGGGCCCGCTTATTGAGCGTTTGGCGGCAAGGCGGGAAACGATCGGAATGCGGATGAAGGAGCTGCAGGAGTCTGCCGGAGAGGAAGCCGTCTTGCAGGAGCAGCTGCACAGGGTGCTGCGCCAAATGGATCCGGGCTGGGGCGTTTCCGAGCTGCGGGCTTTTTCGGGCAGCGTGTCCGAACGCGAGGCGGTGCGGCGGTATGCCGCCGGTTTTGCGGGATACGACCGCCGGATGGAGTCGCTCGCGATGGAGCGGGAGCAAAAGTCCAGGCAATGGGAAGCGGCCGAAGATGAGCTCGGGCGGGCGGAAGCGGCTTTGCGCGAGAACATGGAGGAAGGGCGGAACCGTTTTGCGATGTTCCTCCCGAAGTCGAAAGCCGAGCTGCTGCCGTTATGGAACGATATCCAGTCGGGGGCGGAGCGCTGGCGCGAAACCCGGCTGGAGCGGCTTTCCCGACAGGAAAAGGAAGAACGCGAGGCGTTTGTTTCCGAGCGGATGAAGGCTTTTTACCGGAGGCTGCTTTGGGGCAGCGTACTGATGACGCTGCTTCTCCCGGGCTTGCTCTTGCTGCTGCGATCCCCGCTGGGGGCGGCGGCAGCCTTTGTGCTGTTGGTTGCAGCCGATATTTTCTTTTGGCGGGAAAGCAGGGGAGCATCGCCGAAGGCAGGGCGGGCGAAAAGACGGAATGAACGGGCGCTGCATGACCCTGATCGTGAAGCCTCCCGATTGTCTTCGCTTATCGCCTCTCTGGTGTCCGACCCGCTTACCGCGTCGGGCCTGTCGGGAGACAAATTTGAAGGAAGGCATCTGTCATTGTTTTCCGAGCAGGATATGGAATCGGCTTTGCGCGAGCTGCGCAAACAGGTGGACGCGTGGCTGCTGTGGCAGGACGAGCTGGAAAAAAGCAAAGCGGCTGCGCTCGCGGCACGCCAGCGGGCGGAGGCGCAGCGGCAGGAATTGTCGGCGCTCAGCCGCAAAATGGACAAGGAGCAGCGCATCTTCGCGGAGCTCGAGGGACAATGGCAGGAGTGGTTGTCTGAACGGGCGCTCGGGCCAACAAATTCGCCAGAAACGGTGATGGATCTGTTCGGCTTTGCCGAACAGGGGCTGGAGCTGGTGCGGCGTTTGGAGGCGCTCGGCCGGAAAAAACGGGCGCTGGAGCAGGAAATCCGGGCGTATGAGGAGGAATGCCTGCAGGTTCTTCCTGAAGACGCAGCCTCCGACTCGTCTCCGCTTCTACGGCTTGAAGCGGCCAATCGGGCATGGGATGAGCAGAAAAAACTGATGCGCGAAAGGGAAATCATAAGCTCCAAGCTGGAGCCGGTGCAGGAGGAATATTTTCGGATCCGCATGGAGATCGATGCCGTCATGCAGTCTCAGGAGGCATTGCTTGCCGAGGCGCAGACGGAGGATGGGGAACGGTTTTTGCGCCAGGGTGCCTTATGGGAGCGGCGCAAAGAGCTTGAACGGAGCGTCCGCCAGCTTGCGGTCGGCATGTTCAGCGGCTGGCCTTCAGACCGTGAACATACGCTGCGGGACATGCTTGACCGCCATGATGCCGCCTCGCTGGAGGCAGCATGCCGGACGGCGGCGGATGAGCTTGACCAGGCGGAACGGCAGCACGGCGAGCTGCAGCAGCTCCGCGGCAGGCTGCTGCAGGAGCGGGACGGGCTGGTGAAGTTATGCGCCCACGATACGGCGCTGCAGCAGCTGGAGGAGCAGAAGGCGCTGCTCAAGGACATTGCCGCGGAATACGCGGTGCGTTCCCTTTGCGCGGAATTGATCGCGAGAACGCGCGGCATTTACGAGCGGGAGAAGCAGCCCCGGCTGCTGCAGCTGGCATCGGCTTATTTCGGCGAGCTCACGCGGGGAAGCTACAGCAGGGTCGTGATGAAGCTGGGCGAAAAAAGGCTGCTGGCCGAGCATCGCGAGGCCGGCCTTGTCGACAGCACGCTGCTGAGCCGGGGAACGGCGGAACAGCTGTACCTGGCGATGCGTTTCGCTTTGGCCGGAAGCATGGAAGGCCATTTCGCCGTGCCACTGCTGCTTGACGATCTGTTCGTCAATTTCGACGAAGAGCGGATGTGTTCCGCGCTTGGTTTGGCAGGCAAGCTGGCCGGGGAACGGCAGATCATCATGCTCACCTGCCATCGATATATACTGGATGACATAAGAGAGACGCTGCCTCAAGCGGACATCATCAGGATTTGAACATCAGCTTGACCACCCAGAAAACCGCCAGGCATCCGAACAATGGATAAAGCACGGACAGAAGCGAACTGAACCCGATTTGGCTGAGCAGGAAGCAAATGAACAGAACGGACGCCGAAATGAGCTTCGGGGAAACGGCCATATGCTGCTGCAGTTGGAGCGTTACCCCGTAAATGTCGGCGACGAACGTGCTGAAAATTTCGAGGAAGATAAGCATGACGTAAATGATTTGAACGGCCGTCCCCAGGTGGGAGGCGATGCTTCCCATGGGGATTTCGTACTGCCGGATGCCGGGCATATGCGCCGATATGGCGATATGCGCCGAAAGCAGCATCAGCCCGACGCCGATCCCGCCCGCAATGCCTCCCCATTTGACGGCCGTTTCGCTTTCCGTTTTGCTCCCCAGCGGAACGAGCACGGCTTGGGCCAATACCAGATTAAACGCGGTGTAAATGATCGGCGAGAGCCAGACCAAGGCCGGATGCGAATCGGTGGACAGGGTAAGGAAGCGGTCGGCCGTCGGAAGCTTGACCGTGTTCAGAATGATGATGACCGACAAGGTAAGCATTAAAGGAACGACGATGCTGTTGATCTGCAAAATGGCATGAATTCCGTGCTTCAGCAAAAAGTACGTGCCGACGATCGTAAGGAGCAGGCCGGTTTGGTAATGCATGTTGAAATGCTCCATAAACACGGAGCCGGCCCCGGCAAGCATGACGCTGTTCACCCCGATCAGGATAAGCAGCATGATGATGCTGATGACGCCCCCGGCTTTCGGGCCGAATAGATATTTGTTCAAATCTTCGTAGGAACGGGCCGAAATCCGCCGCGACATAAGCATGATTTTTGTCCCGAGCCATATGAACAGAGCGGTTGCGAGCAGGATCGTAAGGGCGCCCCATTTGCCGTATTGGGTGAAAAATTGGATGATTTCCTGCCCGGTAGCGAATCCCGCCCCGACGATCGTTCCGATGTATGTAAATGCGATTTGAAAGATGCGTATCCCGGTTTTCATTTGGTTCCTCCCTGCTTTTAAGCGGCGCTATTGTGTGATTCGCTTAGTACAGGTTATGATGGGGATGTGGTGGACATGACTCGGGCGTGTCCCAAAAAACGGTTAGATCCCGAAGGAATGTCGTTCAGCCGGCACAGCATGAGTAAAGAGAGGTATATATAACGCTTTGACGGAAATTATGGTTTACCTGACACAATACGGCTATATCGCGTTATTCGTTTTGCTTGCTTTAGGGATTGTGGGAATTCCCGTACCGGATGAAACGCTGATCGCCACCTTCGGGGGCATGGTCGCGCGTGGGCATTTTCATTTTACCGTCGCGTTGGCCGTCACCTTTATGGGCAGCATGACGGGGATGATGATCAGTTATACCCTCGGAAGAGTGGTGGGCAAGCCGCTGTTGGAGCGGTACGGCAAATGGATCCGGCTGACGCCGGAACGCTTGAAGTCCGCGGAAGCCTGGTTTAAGCGGCACGGCACGTTCAGCATCGTCATCGGCTACTTCATCCCCGGGTTGCGGCACTTGTCTTCTTATATGGCGGGGATATCCAAGCTTCCTTTGGGGCGTTATGCAGCTTACGCGTCCCTTGGCGCGCTGCTGTTTTGCACGACGTTTTTACTGATCGGGCATTCGGTGGGATACCATTGGAACGAAATTGCGGTCATGATGGAGCGCTCGTCGATTAGAATAGGGATTCTGGTCACCGTGCTGCTCGCATTGACGCTTGCGGTGGCAGGCCTCATCTGGCGCCGGAAACGGTAAGCGGCTGAAATTGGCCGTTTATCGAGAAAATGGACGGAATTTCAATGTTCGGCAAGATCAGAAGCAATGTTGTAACCGGGAAAAATGCCGTTGAAGGCGGCAGGTCTTTTTTAACAGTACGATGATATACGTTTTTCTTATTCGGCTTGGGGGTTATTGGAATGGAAAAATTGAAGCAAAGAATTTTGGAAGAAAGCACGGTCATGTCGGAGCAGGTGCTCAATTTGGACGGCATATTAAACCATCAGGTGGATCCCGGGCTGACGATGGAAATGGGCCGGGAGTTTGCCGCCCGCTTTAAGGATGCCGGAGTCACGCGCGTCATTACGGTCGAATCCTCGGGTATTTCCGTAGCTTTTGCGACGGCGCTGGAGCTGGGCGTTCCTCTCGTGTTCGCGCGGCGCAAAAAGACGCTTTTGGCTGATCCCGATGCACTATGCGAGCGCGTTCCTTCGTTTACGAAAGGGATCGTCACCGATATCATGCTCTCGCGCAAATATATCCGGGAGCAGGACAAGGTGCTTTTCATCGACGACATTATCGCCAACGGCGACGCCGCCAGAGGACTCGTCAAAATTATCGGGCGTTCGGGAGCGGAATTGGTCGGCCTTGGCGTCGTTGTGGAAAAATGCTTCCAAGCCGGCGCGCGCACCATTCGCGAACAAGGGATCCGTTTGGAGTCTCTCGTCAAAATCGAATCGCTCGATAACGGAACCATCACTTTCACGGACTAATCGTCCATTTATAAACAATGCCTTTCAAGCGGCGTTCTTTTCGCTTATAATATATTTAAGATCACGAGAGGGGAGGCAGCGAAAATGGGGAAAGAACCGGTAAGCGAGCAGTATTTTGTCGATAAGCTGGCTGCGGCCAAGGATCATTTCGAACGCGCGTTGGATTGCAAGCATACGGAGTTCGATGATCTGTATCCCTACATGATGGAGCATCCTCAATTTTTCTGGTATAAACGTTACGTCGCATGGTCAGAACTGTTGACCATCGTACGTATGTGTGATGAGCTTGACTTTTCCTGGAAGGATTTGTTCGCCCCTCATCAGGTGGAGTATGTTGAAAAACGGGTGATGTCTTCAACCGTGTTGGATTATTGGTTTGAGAAAAACGACAGCAAAGAGCATGCGCAACGCTAGCCTAACCGCATCAATGGGGGATTCAGCCGGCAAGCCGCTGCAAAAGATAGGACCTAAATGAATCCATTTAGGTCTTTTTTTGAAGATTAAATTATAAGTTTCAGAGCGATTGCTTCCTTATATCTTAAGGAAAATTTCCGCTAAGCGCGGTCTGTCTTCCGTGAAAGTACGTCGAGAGACGTTTTCTTCATCTCAGAAAATTGACCTATAACTGCGATCCGACTTTTTTCGTAGCCAAAACTACACTTTGTCGGGTTGTTTTGTGAAATTGCAATAGGAAAGGAGGCGCAACGATGATTACCGACGAACAGCTTAACCACTACCGCCTTTCCGGAGAAATGGTCAGGGTAGTCCGCGACGGGATCGAAGACAATGACGTCAAAGGCATCGTGGTCGCTTGGGATGACAAGCACGTGCTGATCCGCCGCCGCAACCGGAAGGTGGTCAAGCTCGACCGGAACTATATTTACCAGCCGGTGGACGAGCCACGCATCCATCCCGAATCATGATTCATGATTCATGCCAGGATGGATATAACATGTATGTATGGCCGCTTGAACGATCGGGAACGTTCTGTCTGAACGGACAGTGCGATTCCCGCGGTGGAAGCGGCTTTTTTTGGGTAATTCGGGAAGCTGCTCCAAAGGAGCCCCTTACAGTGCGGAAACGGGCGATGAGGGAAGGGGATCTGGCGAAAAGCCGTTGGCGTCGGTCTCCGGGCGAAGCCCTAAATAAGCCTTCATTCGGGCCATCATTTCGCTGCGGAAGGCCGGCCACAGGATGTTCATTTCGCCCGTATACCCCCTGCAGACGTATTGGGCGCCGATGCCGCGCTCGTCCTGGCTTATTTCATAGACGCGGATTCGGCGGCTTTTGAATTCCCTTTTGACGCCCGATAGCAGCATCATGGCCTGACGATCTCCCCCGGCCACAACTTCCATGTACAGCTCCGGAGTTTTGAATACGCCGCTTTCTTCCATAATGCGAAGGTCCCGTTCAAACACTTTATGGATGAATTGCAGCAGAAGGTAGCTTTTGATCAGCGACAGCTCGTCGCGCGTTATGCCTGGAACAGACAATCGGATCACCGCCTTTATGCGAACTCATGTTCCTATTCTATCCCGTTTGCCGCGTTTTTATCAATACTTTTTGCGCTGGCAGTTGCTTCCGTTTCGTTCTTCCAAACAAATATAAAAAAATGTTGACTATAATTTTGATCCGTGGTATGATCTATCTTGTCGCCGCGAAAGAGTCGGAAACGATGAAATCAGCCAAGCGATAAATACATATGCGGTCGTGGCGGAATTGGCAGACGCGCACGGTTCAGGTCCGTGTGGGCTAACCCCCCGTGGAGGTTCGAGTCCTCTCGACCGCATCGATTAAAAACAGATCCGTAAATTCATTTACGGATCTGTTTTTTTATATCAATGACAACCTTATTAAAGCACTGGCTCAAAGAAATTTTTAATAAGGGTTTTTAATCAGAATAAAGAAAAGTCCCGAAGGCTGTTCTATAAACCGAAGAAAACGGTTAATTAAAAGCACTAAGCGGTCCGCTTTGTAAAATCTTATCCACATCCTCGTATCCAGGTGGGTAGGCGAAATTGTAACGTGCAGGAATTGCAAAAACATATTTATCGTTATGACCCAATTCGCTCGGTTTGAGAGCTGCTGCACCAATAAAAAATTCTTCCCGTAGAAGAGAGTCCCACTGACGGATTGTAAATACCATAATGGGTATATCCTGCCTCGGCGTTTGTGCGGTCCATCGAGGATCTCGAATCGAAAGGATTGGCCCCGTTTCCATAGACTTTTCCCTTATGTTTTTGTCCATTACGTTGCCTTCCCAATGACGATCTACAATGGAATAACCTTTCCAGCTTTCGGGTAGAGAAAACTGAAAACCGTATTGTTTATTCGAATACACGATAGAGTTTGAATCCGTGGATGAAGGGGGTGGATTCGGGCTTTGAGTTGGCGTTTTTGTTGGTTGATTTGCGGCTTCGGTTGGTTGGGATTGGAAATTTCCATTGTCTTTATTCGTGCAACCTGCTAATAAAATCATGGTGATAAGAACTAGAACAGGAAGCTTAATCAAAAACCGTCACCATCCTTATGGGATCAAAATTTCTAAAATTACAGACGATAACGAAGGTGGATCGTGTTATCTTCACTAAAACCTTCACTCCTATCTCGGGTGAGCAACAATAAAAAAATGATCTGTTTCCGATCAGTCTGTAGAGATGCTTTATGAGGGGGGAGATGGATTTTGTTATTGCGATACCTTAAAGGTGCCGGCAGTTCATTGTTTATTGGAATCCTGCTCTTTTTATTTACGGTTATGTTCAATCGTGATTATATCAAAACCCAACTTTTATTTGTCACATTGTATAACTACATTTTTTGTTTGCTTGGAATGATCTTATTCATTGTTCTAACAAAAACAAAAATAGGATCTAATCATTGGGTTGGTTCAATACTGTATATACTCTTGGGATTCCTTTCATCATTAAGCTTTCCTCCCCTTTATTATATATTTATCGCAGGATCTTTCGTTTTTTACTTCGTACAACTGACAAAAAATAATTTATTGTCTGCGATTTTGGCTTTCTCCGGCCCCCTTTTCTTGGTTGTTCTCTTCTTTGTGATCTGAAAAAAAGCGTAAAATCGTTATGACGCGACCACGCTTCTTTGCATTGTTATTCTTTTGCCCATTAATGTAACCAAATAGAAAATATAGTGTTATAGTTTTGATGACATGAAGTAGGGAGGTTCATGATGCTTAAAAAGTGGATTGCATGCTTACTTGCCTCGGCGTTATTGGCAATGCCTATGACATCCGTGACGAGCTTTGCCGCGAAAAATGCAATAAAGGATGTGACCATTTTTAACGGTCAGATTCATAACGGCCGCGTGCTCGTTCCGCTACGCGTGGTCTCTGAAAACCTGGGGGCCAAAGTGGAGTGGTTTCAGCAAGCCAAGGAGCTCAAAATTGTGAATGGCAATACGATCATTCGGCTGGGTGCCAATTTCGACATTGCCATTGTTGAAACCCCGCCACCCGCCGATGATCCAGCCGCTCCGCCTCGAAAATATATCGAGCTAGGTACGGCTATGCAAATTATAAAAGGGACAACTTATGTACCGTTAGCATTTGCCGGCCAGTCGCTTGGGGCGAATGTTGCCTGGAACAATGACTCGAAACAAGCGACAGTGACACTGAACGGAAAGCAGCTTTTTATTCATATGGAACAACCGGCCTTGAACATCCCCGAACAGCAAAAAATCCCGGAAGCGCGTTTGAAGGCATTGTCTGATAAATTAAACGAAGCAGCGACGCTATCGTCGACCAAAAACGCGAGAACACGCTTTAAACCTTACTTCACGGAGAAACTGATCCAATCCATGATTCAAAAAAAGGGATTGGGCACAGCAAACACTTATACAACACCTATCACTTTTCCGGAATATATCAGTCCGACGAAAGCTTTCCTTTCCCAGTCTGTCGTTTTGGCAAACGGCTTAACGGGCGAAGATCAGTATATCGAGGACCGGACGATCGCCCTTGTGTATACGAAGGGAGTATGGAAAATCGACAATGTTAGCACCAGCGGTAGGGTAGTGACGGCAGGGTTTGCAAAAGATCCGATTTGATAAAACATCGTCTTATTGAGCCATTCCCAAAGCTGGACCCATGTGGAACGTCGGCGGGGCTATCGGTGCGCGGCTGCTTATTTTAACATGAAGAGAAAGACCATCATTTCATCGTTTGAATGGTGGTCTTTCTGTCTTTGTAGCTATTATGGCTTCTACACATTAAGCTTCCTTCCAAGAGATGAAAAGGACTTTGTTAATGCTTACGGCTGCCCAGGCTGCCCCGGTACGCGCCAGTCGCTGGACTGCCTGAACATCGGCTCAAACGGCAGCAAAATTTTGACGGGCAGCGGATAGGGGGAATGGATGCACTGCAGCATCGTTTTTGCCGCAACAACCCCGATCTCGAAAGTCGGGATGTGGATGGTCGACAGCGGCGGCACCGTGTAACGGGACGGCTCGTTGTCGTCAAAGCCTATAATCGCGAAGTCCTGCGGGATTCGGAAGCCTTTTTCCGAAATGGCTCGCATCGCCGCCATGGCCATAATGTCGCTGGCCGCAAAAACGGCGGTCGGAAGCCGTCCCGGAGGCTGATCCAAAAATTTCAGCATCAGCCGGTAGGCGTTGTCCGGCTCCCACTCGGCGTTAAGCACATACTGCGGATGAACGGTAAGGCCCGCTTGCTCCAGCGCGATCTTGTACCCCCGGTACCGCTTCTCCCGTTCATAATCGCCGGAGAGGCCGGTCCCGCCGATAAAAACGATATCGCGATGGCCTTGGTCGATCAGATGTGCAACGGCCAGACGGGCGGCCTCGACCCGGTCGTACGAAATCGTCGGGATGCTCGGATCGGATACGTCGATCCCGACGATTTGCTTGACATGCTTTTTTACGTAGTCATACAGCTTTTTGTCAATGCCTTCAATCAGAATGATTCCTTCGATTTGCGGATCCTCCGTAATTTCCCGCAAAATTTCCGGCCGCTTCAAATCTTCCTGCGTATGGGTGAACGCAAGCTTATAGCCGCTTCTCGTCAATTCCTTTTCAATGCCGTCGAAAATAACCGAAAAGTATGGATGGTAGCGGCGATCCTGCATCGTCGATACGATGCAGCCGATCCCTTTGACGGCCGGAGACGGTTCCTGCGCCGCCGGCTTGACGGGATAACCAAGATCCCGGGCGGCATCCCAAATTTTTTGCTTCGTTTGGCTGTTGACCGAGCGGTTGGACTCATTGGCCAATACGCGGGATACGGTGGAGATGGAAACACCGACGCGTTCGGCTATATCTTTTAATGTGGGCATATTGGATAACCTGCCTTTTTCACGATGTCAGTCATGTTTATTTCCTGATTTTTGCGGCAAAACCCCACATCCTATGTTAAGTAAAAAGAGAAGCAAGGTCAACTGCGTTTTGCGCAAAATAAAAGAAAAATAAGAGAAAATTTGCGGCAAAAATTGAAATTTAACAATTGACGTGTTCCAATGAATGCGCTATATTTTTTCATGTGGACAGGAAAGGATTGGGATTGGAGTTGAAATAGGGGACGAAAGGAGGAGGGGTCATGCGTTTTGCAAGGGTTGCGGCAATTTTTCTATCTTTTTGCATAACGTTTGCAATCTCAGGGTGTTCATTGGGAGGCAATCCGGATTCAAACACCGACGACGGCAAAGTAAAGCTGGTATTCTGGGCCCATCAGGAAGACGCTTTTGTCGAAGCTTATAATAAGCAGATCGAAGCCTACCAAAACGAGCACCCCAACGTCGAAATCAAATTTCAAACTTTTCCTTATGAAATTTACAACCAGAAATTAAAAGCCTCCTTCTCGGCGAGGACCCCGCCCGACATCGCCGAAATGTTCGGCACATGGGTGCCGGAATATTCGCGGAACGGGGCGCTTGCCGAGCTTCCGAACGGGGAAGCGCTCAGCAAGGAGTATTATCCGGCTCCGGTCGGAGCCTACATGCTGGACGGCAAACTGTACGGCTTGCCGATGGAGTACAACATCGAAAACGGCGGCATGCTCATTCACCCGCAGATGTTGAAGGAGAAGGGGATCGAAAGCCTGCCCTCCACATGGGACGAGCTCGTTGACGCCGCGAAGAAGCTGACTGTGAAGGGCGGCAAAGGCATGAAAGTGAAAGGCTTCGATTTCGTATCCACCGATAACATCACCTTTACGTTTCTTTCGCTCATTTTGCAGCAAAAAGGCCATTTTTGGGGCGAAAACGATCATGTCGATTTTCAAACCCCGGAAGCCATCAAGGCGATGACGGCGCTTAAGGCGCTCGTCGCCGACGACAAAGTGGCGGATTTAACGACCTTTGGCGGCCAGCTGGATACCTCGGATTATTTTTTTCAAGGCAATTCCGCCATGACTTACCGCGGACCGTGGACGATTGCGGCGGGGCTCGACAACTACCAGGTGAAGGATTTCGACTATGTGCCCGTACCGTCGTTTACCTCGGAAAAACCGTTTTTTGCGGCGGAATCCGGCTGGGGGACGGTTGTCGCCCAGAAAAGCAAGGTGAAAGCGGAAGCGCTTGATTTCATTCAATTCATGGCGCAGAAGGATCGTCTTAAAGCATGGAATCTCGGCACCTTCACGGTTCCGGCCAAGAAGGAAGTGGCTGTCGACCCGGAATTCGTCAAGGAAAACCCGTATATGAAAACTTCGCTCGCCATCCTTCAGTACGGTCAATGGATTGGTCCGATCGCGGATCGCGACTATTTCTTCAAGCAGGTAAACGACCATTTCCAGTTGATCGTGACGGGGAAAGAGAGCGTGGAAGACGGCCTCAAAACGATGGAGAGAGCGATAAACGATAGTCAGGACAACCATAAATGATCGGAGTGTCTGGATAATGAATGAAGCGACCGTAATAAGCGATGACAAGCGGGCGGGATTGCCGAAAAAGCCTGTCCGTTACCGCAACGAACGGCGGTTTGTATTCGCTTTCTTAACGCCTGTGCTGCTGTTGTTCGGCGTATTTGCTTTCCTTCCCATTGGGTGGAGTCTCATTTTGTCCTTATTTCAATACAACCCGATGAGCGATCATGCCCGCTATGTCGGCGCGGCGAATTATTTGCGCATGCTTACGGACGGGGTGGTCCTGAAATCGCTGTGGGTCACGTTCAAATTCGTCTTTATTACCGTCATTTCCAATCTTGTCATTACGCTTTTGATTGCGATGGCCATTCAGCGGGTGCGGGTACGCTGGCTCAAGGATTTATTCCGCACCGTATTTTTTCTTCCGACCATTGCTCCGCTTGCCGGGACGGCGATCGTCTGGAGCACGATGTTCAGCTATCAAAACGGCTTGTTCAACATGATCCTCGGAGAGCTTCACATCGCCCCGGTGCAATGGCTGAGCGATCCGCATTATGCGCTGCTGTCGGTCATTATGATGACGCTTTGGGCGGATATCGGATACAATATCGTCCTTTTCATGGCGGGTCTTGATTCGATCCCGGAAATGTACTATGAAGCCGCCATTCTCGACGGGGCGAATCCTTGGCATCTGTTCCGCCACGTGACGCTGCCGTTGTTGAGCAGATCGACGCTGTTCGTCACCATTACCACCGTCATTTCGTATTTTCAGGCGTTTCCGCAGTTCCAGATCATGACCAAGGGCGAGCCCTTTAATGAAACGAGGGTGCTTGCGCTGCAAATTTACGACCAAGCCTTTTCCAATTCGAATATGGGCTATGCGTCTGCTTTGGCCACCTTGTTCCTCGTGATTATATTGATCGTCACTGTGCTGCAGTTGAAATTGGGCCGCACGCAGTGGGAATATTGACAGGAGGCTGAAAACATATGCGTCGTAAAAATGTGTGGGTCGATACCGTCGTCACGGCCGTGCTTGTGATAGCGGCATGTATCATGCTGGTCCCATATCTGTGGATGGTGCTTTCGTCGTTCAAAGGCAACATGGACATCATTTCGGGCTCAGGCGGCTTTTGGCCGAAGCATCCCAGCCTGGACGGCTATCGTACGGTGTTTGCGGACGCTCCCTTCGGCGTCTGGCTCTTGAACAGCGCCTTCACTTCGGTCATCATCACGGCCGCCACGCTGTTCACCAGCGCGCTTGCGGGATATGTATTCGCCAAACATCAGTTTCGCGGCAAACGGATTTGGTTTCTCCTGATCCTGGCTACGATGATGATTCCGTTCCAAGTCATCATGATTCCGACGTATTTGATTACGGCCAAGCTTGGGCTCGTCAACAATCTGGCCGCGATCGTTTTGCCGAATCTCGTCAGCTCTTACGGCGTGTTTCTGGCGAAGCAGTTTATCGAGGAGATTCCGAACGACTTGCTCGAGGCTGCGAGAATGGATGGGGCGGGCGAACTGAAGTTAATGGTCCGCATCATCGCGCCGCTTATTTTTCCGATGTTGTCCGCGCTTGGCATCTTCACGTTTATGAATGCGTGGAACAACTATCTGTGGCCGCTGATCGTGCTGAACGATACCGAAAAAATGACGGTTCCGCTCGCGCTGGTCTATTTTAACGGCACCCATGTCGTCAATTACAATGTCGTGATGTCGGCGGCCGTCTTAATTACGATTCCCGTCATCGTCGTGTTCCTGATTTTCCAAAAGCAGTTCGTCAAAGGTTTGACGATGACCGGCATGAAATAAAAAATGGAGAGAGAACTTATGACAAAAATAACGATTATCGGCGCAGGCAGCGCCTTTACACAAGAAATTGCCGTGGATATTTTGAACATTGAAGGGGTGGAGGGCGGTACGATCGCGCTTGTCGACATCGATGCCGACCGGCTGGAAATCGCCCGGAAGCTCGTCCTCAAAATCATCGAAATGACCGGGAAACGATGGAACGTCATCGCCTCCGTCGACCGCAGAGAGGTGCTCTCCGGATCCCAATTTGTCATCAACCAGATCGAAGTCGGCGGACTGCAAACCGTTCGGTACGAATACGAGATTCCGCTTAAATACGGCGTGAATCAATGTATCGGCGATACGCTGGGCCCCGGCGGTTTGTTCAAAACGCTGCGAACGCTTCCGAGCTGGATGGACATCGTGCGGGATATCGAGGATTTGTGCCCGGACAGCATCATTTTGAACTATACGAATCCGATGTCGGCCGTTACGCTGCTCACGTCCAGGATTACCGAAATCCCGGTCGTCGGCTTGTGCCACTCGATCCAAAACACATCCAGCCAGCTTGCCAAATATGCCGGCGTTCCTTACGAGGAGCTGCAGTGGAGAGCCGGGGGCATCAACCATATGTCCTGGTTCGTGGAGTTGACGCATCAAGGCAAAGATTTATATCCGGTGCTTCGCGAAAAAATCAAGGACCCCGATCTGCTGAAAAAAGATCCCGTGCGTTTTGACGCGATGAAATACTTGGGAGCATTCGTCTCGGAATCGAGCGGACATTTCTCCGAATATATTCCGTATTACCGCAAACGGCAGGATTTGATCGACCAGCATTGCAGTTCCGGCTATAATGGAGCGACCGGCTTCTATGCCAATAACTGGCCGATCTGGCGCAAAGAAAACGACGAGGAGATCTTGCAGAAGCTTGAAGGAAAACTTCCGATCAGCCTGGAGTCCAGCAATGAATATGCCGCGATTATTATCGAAGCGATGCTGAAGAACGAACCGAAAGTGATTTACGGCAACGTGCCGAATGAGGGGCTGATCCATAATTTGCCGCAAAACGGGGTCGTTGAGGTGGCATGCATGATCGACCGGAACGGCGTAAACCCTTGCCGGTTCGGCGAGCTGCCGGAGCATTTGGCCGCGCTCTGCCGCTCCAATATGGCATTTTTCGAACTGGCCGTCGGCGCCGTGCTCGAAAACGACAAGGACATGGCGCGGCATGCGCTTATGGTGGATCCATTGTCCGCCGCCGTATGTTCCCTTAAAGAAATCAGCGACATGTTCGAGGAACTCTACGAAGCGGAGCGGGATTTCATCCCGGATTTGCGATGAGCGGAGCGGGAAATGGGGGGACCGCCCCTACTGTCGTCATCGTCGGTGAATTGAACGTGGATGTCATCGTTACGGGCAGCGACGTTATACCGGAATGGAACCGGGAGAAAATCGTCGACGGCTTTCGGGTCGTCCTCGGTTCTTCCTCGGCCATCACCGCCTGCGCTCTTGCCAGCCTCGGGGCGGACGTCAGGTTCGTCAGCGTCGTTGGCGACGACGATTTCGGGACGTTCTGCATATCCGAATTGAAACGTATGGGAGTGGATACGGAACATATCATCTCCTTGCCCGGCGTGCAGACAGGCGTGACGATGTCCTTCTCCACGCCGTCCGACCGCGGTTTGCTGACTTATCCGGGAAGCATTCCGCTCGTCGGACCGGAGCATGTCCCGGAAATGCTGCTGATGGAAGCAGACCATCTTCACTTCGGCTCCTATTATTTGCAGGACGGAATGAGGCCGCATTGGCCGCAAGTTTTCAAGCGTGCACAGAGCCGCGGCGTCAGCACTTCGTTCGACACGGGATGGGACGTAAGGAATGTATGGGACCGGGAAGGAATATGCGCGTTATTGGCCCATACCGATTTGTTTATTCCGAGCGAGGAGGAGATCCTGCATATTTTCGAGTCGGCGTCCCTCGGCCAAGCGTTTGCCAAAATCCCTCCGACCGCAGGCCGCATTGCCGTCAAACAAGGGTCCAAAGGGGCTTCGCTGCGTGAACCGGACGGCACGGTTATTTTGGCTGAGCCTTACCGCGTCACGCCTGTCGATACGACGGGAGCGGGGGATTGTTTTAATGCCGGCATCATCTATGGGTATTTGCATGGAAAAACGGCTAAACCGCTGCTCCGCTACGCCAATGCATGCGGCGCGTTGTCGACGCTTGGCGTTGGCGGCACCGGCAGCTTGCCGACGGTAGAGGGCGTTGCCCGCTTGCAAGAGGGATAGCACGCAACAAAGCGGGCAGCCAAACGCTGTTTTGGCTGCCTGCATTCAATCAAACTATGTAAGTTGTACAAAAGAAAGTGATAAGGAACAGGCAAAAGGGTTCAATATTCTAAATTTTTCCCGGCTGTCTTCAACCTTAAAGTTATTTTGTTCAACTTGTATAGTTCTAAAAACTTATATTGAAGGAGATGACAAAAAAGATGTTGAAATTCGGTATGGTTATTGGTTTGAGTGTTGCCCTCTTAGGGGCATCCTTTGGGGATGCCGCCCCGACGAAGGCGTTGGCGGAAGGGGCCGAATATTATGTATCTCCAAGCGGTAGCGATTCGAACGCCGGGACGCTCGCCTCTCCTTGGAAAACGCTGCAGCACGCAGCCGACGTTGCCACGCCCGGCAGTAAGGTTTACGTCCGCGGAGGAGTTTATAACCAGAAGCTGAAAATCACCCGTTCCGGGTCTGCGGCGCAAGGAGCGATCACGTTTTCGAATTATGCCTCTGAAGTACCTGTTATCGATGGCACCGGGCTCTCGGTCAGCGGAACGGAAGGAATCGTCGATCTGACCGATGCCAAATACATCACAATAAACGGCTTTGAAATCCGAAATTATACAACGACCCAAAACGGCGTTATGCCAGTCGGCATCTATGTGCATGGTGCGGGCAGCAACATTACCTTATCGAACAATAAGGTCCATGACATCAAAAATACCGCTACCCCGAAGGGAACCGGTTTGTCAGGCAGGGACGCGCATGGGATCGCCGTATATGGCACAAAAGCGCCGGATTCCATCAACAACATTACGATCGACGGCAACGAGCTTTACAATCTGGTGCTGGGCTCCAGCGAATCGCTTGTCGTAAACGGCAATGTCGATACATTCAACATCACGAATAACGTCATTCACGACAACGACAACATCGGGATCGATGTGATCGGCTTTGAAGGAAAGTCTCCGAACGCTGCTTACGATCAGGCACGAAACGGACTTATAAAAGGGAATAAGGTTTACAATATCACATCCAGCAAAAATCCGTCCTACGAGAAAGGCAGCACGGAAGCAGGCGGCATATACGTCGATGGCGGCAAAGACAGCATCATTGAACAAAACTACAGCTACAACAACGACATCGGCATCGAAATCGCATCCGAACATGCCGGCAAGTCGACCAGCAACATTACCGTTCGCAGCAATTTGATTTATAAAAATAGCTTGACCGGCATTGCCATGGGCGGATATGACACGAAACGCGGCTCAACGGTCAATTGCAAAATCGTCAACAATACGCTTTATAAAAACGATTCCTTGGGCGGCGGAAACGGCCAACTATACGTACAGTACGATACACAAAATAACGTTATCAAAAACAACATCATGGTGGCCGACTCCTCCGATGTCCTCATTTATAATGAATACACCAAAAATACGGGGAACATCGTCGATTACAACCTGTACTTTGCGCCCGGCGGAAACGCCAACGCATCATGGACATGGAAAAACAAAGAGTATACCGGTTTCTCCGCATACAAAACGGGAACAGGCAATGATGCGCACTCCATTTTTGCCGATCCGAAGTTCGTTAACGTTTCGCTGAACGATTATCACCTTCAGTCGACGTCGCCGGCGATTGATGCGGGCTCGACGGACACCGCGATCATTGGGGAATATGATCTTGACGGCAATGCCAGAGTGCAGGGTGCAGCCGTGAATATCGGGGCATACGAATAAATATGAAATGTCCATTTGAATAGGGTTCAATGCTTTGCAAAAACATCGCCTTCTAAGGAGGGCGATGTTTTTTTGTATAGGAAAACCCCCGGTTCGACCGGGGGTTCAGGAAATCGAGGGGTTATGAGCACCCGTCGCTTAATCAAGGGAGAAGGAGCCGCTGCCGCTGTGCCTGCTTTCAGGCATTATTTCGCGATATTGGAAGCCGGTTGTTTTTCCGCAGATGCTTTCGAAGCGCCCTGATTCGCCTTAAAGTCGATCGGCGTCATGCCTTCCGCTTTCCACACCGTACCTCTTTTCTCGTATTGGAATAACGTTTCCACTTCGTTCGCGATTTGCGGCCCTAACTCACGATCAACCAAATACAAGGCCACATCAAGTCCCGAAGTCACGCCTCCACCGCTCACGAGTCGCGGATTGTCTTCGACGACTCTGGCGTTTACCGGAATGGCGCCGGCCGCAGCTAACGCATCCATGCCTAGTTGATTGGTGACGGCATGTTTGTCTTTCAGCAATCCGTCCATGGCAAGCAGCAATGAACCTCCGCATACGGTTGCCACGGTGACGTCTTTATTGTCAAAAGCTTGTTTTATCTTCTTCGTTAAGCCGGTTTGTTTGGCTTGCCACAATATATTCGGAATGGAATCCTTCGAATTCCCCGCCGGCTTGCCCGATGCTCCCGGCACCAAAATAATTCCCGGACGATTTGGGTCCAACGCGGCCTTCGCCTCGAGAGCAGGTCCGTTCATGCCGCTCGGGACGGAACGTTTGCCTTCCAAGGATACCAATTCCACGGTAAGAGCCCCTCCCGAATACATTCCTGCGGCAGCAAATGTCTCATATGGCGCCAGTACATCCAACAAATCGAAACCATCGAACAATACGATTTGCACATGGACTTTTTTGTTTTTGGACGCATTTTTGTTTTCTGCCGCATCCGCGTTTGCCACAGGGGCAACAAGCGTTAGAACTAAAGCCAATGACATGATCAATCCCCAAATTTTTTTCATCCTTATTCCAATCCTTTCGCTTCCGCTCATTTCAAAACCGGAAATGCACCCGCCGGCCTGAAGCGTTTTTTGTTCTTCGCATAATAAAAGCCGACAATCATTCGGATTATGAAATCCGCGTGCCTGTTAATTTGGAAGACGGGAGCATGCCGGCCTTGGCGATTCCGGTCATGTGATCTCCATCGGCGGCAACCTCGAATTTCAAATTTAAGCGCATAGGTTTCGTAATCTTGAGCGACCAGGCGAGCTTGTTGTCCTGCAGGACGGGGTTCAAAAATTCGACCGTCTCATTCCCTTGGGTTGCCTTGCCTTGTATGATCCCATGGGCTGTGGATATGGAGAGCTGGACCTGCAGTTTTCCAACCGGTGTCGCGATGGTCGCATCCCAATCCCCGTCGAAGGTCGATGCCGGTATGTGTTCGTTTCCCGGCGTTTCAGAAGTTATAGGGGACTTATCCGCCGTGGTGTTCGGATCGTCGCCGGTCTTTATAAGATTGCCGGGTTCCATTCCCGCCGCTCTCCACACCGTCCCCCTCCGTTCGAATTCAAACAACCGTTCCACTTCGATTGCGACCCGCGGTCCAAGCTCGCGTTCCACCAGATACAGCGCCACATCAAGTCCCGAAGTTACGCCGCCCCCGCTAACCAGGTTGCCGTCGTCCACAACGCGTGCGGGGATAGGAACCGCCCCGGTTGCTCCGAGCATATCCATGCCCAGATGGTTCGTTACCGCCGGTCTGCCTTCGAGCAGCCCCCCCATGGCCAGCAATAGGGAACCGCCGCATACCGTGGCGACGATGACGTCTTTTTGCCCGAGCGCCTGTTCCATCAAACCGGTCAAATCCGTGTTCATCGCCCGGCCCAGAAGAGCAGGGACCGAATCGGGGCTATCGCCATCGACGGGGCCCGCCGCGCCAGGCACGACAATGATACCCTCTTGTTCCGGAATCAGTCTGCCGCTTGCTTCCACCTTTAACCCGTTGACGCCGCTGGTCACGGATCTCGGCCCTTCGGCGGTAACGAATTCTACGCTTAACGCGTTGTCGGCAGCCATTGATGCGGCGCTAAAAACCTCGTAAGGCCCAATAGCGTCCATGAGGTCAAAGCCATCAAAAAGCACGATTTGAACCTTTAACATACACCAATCCTCCTTGTTTATTTTGGACGGGTCATTTTTGCGATGTTGCCGTCCGTGTCCGCAAGTAGAATCATAGCAAAGGAATATCTCGAACGACGTTGGTTAAGGGTCACAAAACCATAAACATCCCATCACAAATCAGACGGTCCATTGAACCACAAATAAACAATGGTGCGCATAAGCCGCATATGCCAATGTTTCTTCGCTTAAGCTTGACAAGAAATTGAAAACGTGGTCGAATATGAATCAATCATCATAACAATGGCATGTAGGCTATATCATCCTGCGATCCAAAGGAGGGTGCCCGATGGAGTATATGGGAAACCAAAAGTATTGGGATGACAAATTTGCAAAGAGAGGAGATCGCCGGCTGCATCCTGAAAAAAGTTTGGTAGACCATCTGCCATACTTTAAAAAAGGATCCGTCCTTGATCTTGCTTGCGGAGATGGGAGGAACACTTTATTTCTTCTCGAGCATCATTTTAACGTCACCGGAGTGGATTTTAGCCGGGAGGCGCTAAATCGTTTGGAAAAGTTTGCTCATGCCAACCATTACTCGGTGCATACGCAGCAGATCGATTTAGGCGATCCCGATTCGTTAAAAGATATCGGCGTTTTTGATAATATCGTCATTAATCATTTTCGGCTGAACAAAGCCCAGCTGGCGGCCATTGACGAGCATTTATCGGCAGGCGGTATTTTATTTGTCTGTGGTTTCGGACATAAGCATAAAGAGGAGGATTCCGTACGACAAGAGGATTTGATTCAACCAACTGATTTTGATGGACTGCAGAAATCAATGACACTGTTAACCTATACGGAAACGGAAGATGACAACGGTTTTTTTGTGACGTATCTTTTTTCGAAAAATTGAAGCCGGTGGTTCCGGGAGAAGGGGAGGGTTCCACATTTTCGTCATGCATCGTATGTAGAACCCTTTATGGTCGGCTTACCTCATTCCTTGTCTGTTTCTAACGTTTGGTTTTCTTACCAATGCCATGATTCCGGCTATAACAAAGAACATGGCAGGAATGAATCCGAACACCGAAATCATACAAGCCGCTACCGAAACAATAATTAGCAGCCATCCTGCGATCTTCTGGCTGCCTTTACCTTTCAGCAAAATCATGGCCATAACACCTAACACGACGCCGATCATACCGGGCAGAACCCACAATGTACCCGCTTGGTTCATCTGATCAAGCGCAGCAGCTGCTTGGCTATCGCTCCAATTGGCATGCAGATCGTTCAAATAATTTGCATCATCTTTGCGGTACAAGAACACGATGCCGACTACAATCATGACGAGACTTGATACGGCTCCAATCATACTTAATACGATTTCCCCTGTTCTTTTCATGTTCAACCTCCATTTAATGATTGATATCATTGCGCTTTAAGAGCATCTTTGATTTATTTCCTGTCCGGATTGATGGACGAATGAAGGCCTATAAGATTTCAATTGAATCACCTCCTTTTATATCCCCCGCATATTGCCTGGCGTTTCCTTGCACCGAGAACGAAATTACTTGCATTGGCATGGGCGTTCCGCAAATATGAATGAATATTTTTAAATTCATTCATATTCAGGCAAAAAAAAGAATGCCCGTACGCATCCTATTTTTGAAAATCCGTCAAACCTTTCATGATAAACTCCGCCAAATACTGTACCACTTGCGGAAAATGCTGAATCCCGATTTCCTCCTTGTGTGAATCGATATAAGCCAATGATTCAAAAAACGTAGGCAAAAGTTCATCGTCAATATCGGTTCTAATTTTTCCTTCGGCCCTCCATTTTTTAAATAACCCGGTATACAAGCTGCGGATGGAATCATCTTCTCCTCCGACCTCTTCATAATAGTGTTCCAGTTCCCGGAAGAGCTCCCGGTTATACCATTCTTTCAGTATTTTATTCGAATTCATGGCATGGATGTTTTGCTCCACCAATGACCTCACGAGCGCGACGGGATCCTGATTCATGTCAAGGGATTCGACAATGCGCTTTTTTAAAGTTTCGTTTTCTTTCCTGTAGATTTCAAAGAACAATTTCTCTTTCGAGGGATAGTAGTTATAAAAAGTGCCAACGGCTATTCCCGCCATTTTTGCAATATCTGAAATATTCGTGTCTTTGAATCCTTTGGAGCGGAATAATTCAGAACCACAATTAAAGATGATCGTTTTTTTATCCATGGGTTAACCAACCTCTAGTGAATGAATATTTTTTAAATTCATTCATATTGAAACATGTTTGCATTTCTTTGTCAAGATGTTGCACAAACGTTAGAGGTGAGCCGGTAGAAGAACGATGCATCCGACATCGAGCGGGCCTGCATCTTGATGGCAAGAGGCCGAACGCAAAAGCCTTCGGCCTCTTGCCGCAACAACCGTCATATATTTGGGTTGAACACCTGCGCCACCCCGAATGGCTTATGCCAGATGGCAGGCGACGTCATGTCCCGGCTTCGCTTCCCGAAGCTCGGGTTTGCGTTCGGCGCAAACCGCGGCGGCATGTGGGCATCGCGTTCGGAAGGGGCAGCCGCTCGGCGGGTTCAGCGGGCTGGGCAGCTCGCCGCTCAGCACGATGCGCTCCTTGCCGGCCTCGATGTCGGGATCGGGGACGGGGATGGCGGACATAAGCGCGCGCGTATACGGGTGAAGCGGCTCCGCATACAACGTCCCGCTGTCGGCCAGCTCCACGATTTGACCCAAGTACATGACGGCAACCCGATCGCTGATATGTTTGACCATCGACAGGTCATGCGCGATGAACAGGTAGGTCAGACCAAGACGTTTCTGCAGATCTTTCAGCAGATTTACGACCTGGGCCTGGATCGATACGTCCAGCGCCGAGATCGGTTCGTCGCAAATGATGAATTTCGGATCGACCGCCAGGGCGCGGGCGATTCCGATGCGCTGGCGCTGGCCGCCCGAAAACTCGTGCGGGTAGCGGGTCGCATGATCCGGGTTGAGCCCGACCATGTGAAGCAGCTCCCCGACCCGATGCCTGCGGGCCGAACGGCTGTCGGCGAGACGGTGAATGTCCAGCGCCTCCCCGATGATGTCCATGATGGTCATGCGCGGATTCAGCGAGGCGTAAGGGTCCTGGAAAATCATCTGCATCTCGCGGCGGAACGCCTTTAACTGTCGGGGCTTAAGCCGATAAATATTCGTCCCCCCGTACCAGGCTTCCCCGTCCGTCGGCTCATACAAGCGAAGGATCGTCCGTCCGGCCGTCGATTTGCCGCAGCCGGATTCGCCCACCATTCCGAGCGTCTCTCCTTGGCGGACGGTAAAGCTGACGTCATGGACCGCCTTCAGCGTCTGGCCCCGTCCAAGGTGAAAATGCTTGCTGAGCCGGTTAATCCGAAGCAATGGCTCTCCGTTCATTTAGCCACCTCCCGTGCCATCGGATGCAGCAGCCAGCAGCTGGCGCTGTGCGTTCCGCTGACGGCGGTCGATTCCGGCTGCAGCTGCTGGCAGATGTGCATCGAATCGCTGCAGCGGGCCCAGAACGGGCAGCCTGCCGGCGGTTTGGCCAGATCGGGCGGCGTGCCGTATATCGGCACGAGCGGCTCATCCTTGCTCCGATCAATGCGCGGCAGGGAGCGCAGCAAACCTCGGGTATACGGATGCTGCGGGTGTTTGAATATTTCCCGCTTGGTGCCGGTCTCGACGATTTGGCCGGCATACATGACAAGGACGCGGTCGCACAGGTCCGCGACGATGCCAAGATCATGCGTAATCAAAATGATCGATGTCCCGAATTCGCGCTGCAATGATTTTAGCACGCGCAGAATCTGGGCCTGGATCGTCACGTCGAGCGCCGTCGTCGGTTCGTCCGCGATGAGCAGCGCCGGACGGCAGGCCAAAGCCATGGCGATCATGGCCCGCTGCCGCATGCCGCCGGAGAATTCATGCGGATATTGCGAGAACCGCGAGGCCGGATGGGGGATTCCGACCATCTCCAACATTTCGATCGCCCGCCGCTTGGCTTCGCTTGCCGACATGTGTTGATGTTTGTTCAGCACCTCGGTAATCTGGCGGCCGATCGTCATCGTCGGATTCAGCGATGTCATCGGATCCTGGAAGATCATCCCGATATCCTTGCCGCGAATGGATTGCATTTCCCGCTCTTTCAAGCGCAGCAGGTCCTTTCCCTGAAACCGGATCGTTCCTTGATGGATTCGGGCCGGAGGCTGCGGCAGAAGACGCATGATCGCTTGGGCCGTCACGCTTTTGCCGCAGCCGGATTCGCCGACGATGGCAACGGCTTCGCCGGGCTGGACATGAAATTCGATGCCGCGCACGGCTTGAACCTCTCCGCCGCGGACATGGAAGGAGACGCGGAGATCTTGGATTTCCAGCAACGGTTGCATGGGAGAACCCTCCTTGTCCTTATTTTTTCATCTTCGGATCAAGCGCGTCGCGCAGTCCGTCTCCGAACAGATTGAAGCACAGCATCATCAGGCTGATGAACAGCGCAGGGAAGGCCATACGCCAAGGATAAATAATCATCGTCTTCAGTGCGTCGTTGATCATCGTCCCCCAGGATGCCGCCGGCGATTGCACCCCAAGCCCCAGGAAGCTCAGCACCGCTTCGCTGAAAATAGCCGTCGGTACCGCCAAGGTTAAGGTGACGATAATCGGTCCCATCGCATTCGGAAGGAGATGCCGGAACAGAATGCGGATGCCCGAAGAACCGAGGGATCGGGAGGCGAGGGCATATTCCTGATTTTTGAGCTGCATCATCTGCCCGCGAACGATCCAGGACATATTGATCCAGCCGGTCACGCACAACGCCAAAATAATCGTGCCCAGGCTCGGTTCGAAAACGACGACGAGCAGAATCGCCACCAACAGGTCGGGAATGGAATAGATGATTTCGGAGATTTTGTTCATCGCCTCGTCAAGGCGTCCGCCGACATAACCCATGATTCCGCCGTAAATCACACCGATCACGAGGTTGATGGCCGCGGCGGAGAAGCCGACGGTCAGCGAGATGCGGGCGCCCATCCATGTGCGGGCGAACATGTCGCGGCCGAGATCGTCCGTACCGAACCAATGCTCGGCGGAAGGCGGTTGGTTCGTCTTATCCAGATTGTTGGAGTGGTAGTCGTAGGACGTCAGCATCGGGCCGATGATAGCCATAATGATGATCAGCAGCAGGAAGACGAGCCCCGTCATGGCAACCCGGTTGCCGAGCAGGCGTTGCCAGGCTTCGCGCCATGCGGAGACGCTTTTCTGTTCGATCGCTTCCGCCGCATGTTCGCTGACGTCCGCCTTCCGGAAGTCTTCCGGGACCAAAGCGCGTTTTTCGGCTGGGGAGGAACGGGACATGGTCATGCGGCCTTCTCCTTTCTTGAAACGAGCGTGATGCGGGGATCGATGAGTCCGTAAGCGATGTCCGTAATGAAACGGGCGCACATCAGAATCAGCCCATAGAATAGGGTGATGCCCATAATGAGTGAGTAATCGCGGTTGCTGATGCTCGTGACGAATATTTTGCCGAGCCCCCCGATCCCGAAAATTTGCTCGATAATGAAGGAGCCGGTCACGACATTGGCCGTGAGCGGCCCGAGATAGGTAACGACGGGCAGGATGCCGTTGCGCAGCACATGCCGGCGGATGATGGCGCCGCGGGACAAGCCTTTGGCCTTGGCGGTTTTAATATAATCGGCCGTCAACACTTCAAGCATGCTCGATCGCGTCAGGCGTGCGATAAAGGCGATCGGCAGGGCGGAGAGCGCCAAGGTGGGCATGATGTAATCCAACGGGCCGTTCAAACCGACGACGTGCAGCCATTTCAGCTTGACGCCAAAAATATATTGGAAAAAAGAAGCCAGCACGAAACTGGGAACCGATACGCCCAAAACGGCGATAACCATCGAGGCGGAGTCGAGCAGCTTTCGATGCCGCAGCGCGGCGATCATGCCCAGGCCGATGCCGACAATTACCGAGACGATAATCGAGACGACGCCGAGCTTCAGGGAGAAGGGAAAGGCATCGCGAATGGTCTGGCCGACTTCCCGGTCCAGCATCTTCATCGAAATTCCCAAATCGCCTTTCGCCAGGTTGGAAATATAGACGAAATATTGCTCGTACAGCGGTTTGTCCAATCCGTATTGAGCCATTAAGCGGGCGCGGATTTCCGGGGGAACCGCCTTTTCCGACATGAACGGATCTCCCGGAATGGCCTTCATGAGCAAAAACGTGACGGAAGCCAGTACCCACAGCGAAAGTACGAGATAGAGCAGCTTGGTCAAGGAGTACCGTATCATGGAGTATCCTCCTTCTAGTCAGGTTCATTCCTTCCTCACGGGTATGAAGACGCGGGGCCCGCCTGCGATGAACAAGCGCAAGCCCACACGAACTTCATACCGGGCAGCGCGATAACCGCCCGTTATTCGAAGTAACCCCGGTTGTAGATGATGTTTCCTTGATAGTCGATAAACACGTTTTTGAGATTCGGTTTTTTGAGCGCAACGTTGGTATAGTAGTACAGCGGAAGAATGGCCTGATCCTGCTCGATCAGCATACGTTCGGCCTTCAGCATCAATTCCATCCGTTCCTTGTTATCCAGCGACTCCTTCGCCTCGCGAACGAGCTTGTCGTACTCCGGATTGCTGTATCCGATGTCGTTGTTGCCGCTTCCGGTCATGTACAGATCGATGAAGGACATCGGATCGTTGTAGTCGGTCGTCCATCCGGCCCGGGCCATCTGATAATTGAGCGCGGTGCGGTTCTTCAGGAAGACGCCCCATTCCTGGTTTTCGATTTTTACCTTGATGCCAAGATTTTTGCTCCACATGTCGGCGACGGCTTCGGCTACCTTTTTGTGGCTTTCATCGGTATTGTAGGTGAGCGTGAATTCAGGCATAGCGGACAGCCCCAGCTCGCTAAGCCCCTTTTGCAGCAGCGCTTTCGCTTCCTCAACGTTCTCCTTGAAATAATCGTCCTTGTGCTCGGTACGGAATTCGCCGTTTTCACCCGCGATTCCCGGAGGAACGATGCCAAATGCAGGAAGTTGTCCCCCGAGCGTCACCTTGTCGACGATCTGCTGGCGGTCGATCGCCATCGCCAGCGCTTTGCGGATATTCACGTTATTAAAAGGTTTCTGTTTATTGTTGAACAAATAGAAGTAGGTGGAGGCGATGCCCTTAATTTCCAGCTCGTTCGGTTTCGTCTGCTTCAAGACCGGAATTTGCTCGTTCGGAATGCGTCCGGTCGGCATGCCGGCGAAATCGAGCTGGTCGGTTTCGTACATGTTCAGCTCCGAGCCGGAATCGTCTACCATGGTCATCTGCACTTTGGTGAATTTGATGTCGTCCTTAGCATAGTAATTATCATTCTTCACCAGCACAAGCGAGCTTTGCTGCTTCCATTCGCTGATTTTAAACGGGCCGTTCGAGATGATGGTGCTTGCGTCGGAGGCCCACTTCGGATTGGTTTTCGCCGAGGCATGCACCGGGAAATAAGTCTGGAACGAAAGAAGGCTTAGAAAATACGGCGTAGAGTGCTCCAATTCGACCTCAAGCGTATTGGGATCGACGGCTTTGACGGAAACCGAATTCGGATCGGCGTTTTTTCCGGTGTTATAGGCTTCCGCACCTTTGATGTAGTACAGCTGATAGGCATATGGCGGCGCCGGTTCGGTCTTCGGATCGAGTACCCGTTTCCACGCAAACTCGTAGTCAGCCGCAGTCACCGGATCTCCGTTCGACCATTTTGCATCCGCTCGCAAATGGAAGGTATATTTGGTTCCATCCGGCGAAACATCCCATTTCTCGGCGGTACCCGGGAGGACCTCGCCGTTTTCGTTGCTTCGTGTCAGCCCCTCGTACAATCCATTAAGAACGGCGAACGACACGTTGTCTTGCGCCTGACCGGGATCAAGCGTTGGAGGATTCGAATGCAAATTAAAGCGGAAAACCTGCTCCTTCGGCGTTTCGGTCTTGTTCCCGGGCGCGGGATCGGCGGGCTTTTCATCGGTTGTTTTCGGAGGCGAGGAAGATTTGGTCTCTTGGCCGCTGCTTCCGCAAGCGCTCATAAAAACGCTTACGGCGATGATGAGCAGCAGGGCCAGCATAGATTTGCGTTTCGTTCGCATAGCGTACCCCTCTCTTGATATGAAGTGGTTCACCTGGCCGGGACGTAACGATGAAGCGGAAACGATACGGCCATTGTGTATACCCTGTTATTTTATAAACATGCCGACTCGTCTCCATTTATTCCCATTCGGCATAAATTTCGTGGGTAATACGGCTTGAAGAAGAGGTTATTCAAAAGTAAAATCATCTACAAGCAATATGTTTGAAAATATAACTTGAAACCTGCTCTCTTTATTCCAATTGACTTTGCCAGGGAAAAACCGGCACGTACCGAGTTAGGAAAGGAGCTTTTCCTATGAATAACCATATCCAATTCAGGGTAGAACCGCCCGAAAATTTCGAGCAATTGGAGGCTTTATACGGAGCTTTAGGATGGAATTCCTTGAATTTATCAGTCGATGATTTGATGAGAATGTGCAATCAGAGCTGGTACGCGGTGTATGCGTTTGATCATCATAAATTGATTGGAATGGGGCGTGTCATTTCAGACGGCGTCATTACCGGAATCGTGTGCGGATTAGGCGTGCTGCCCGAATATCAATCGAAAGGGGTAGGAAAAAAATTGCTGAGCCGAATCATCGACCATTGCGAACAACATCGTATTGTACCTCAACTGATGTGCGTCGAAAGTTTGGAATCTTACTATGAGGAGCTTGGGTTCAAGAAATTTGCCGTTGGAATGGCAAGAACCCGTACATAAGCCTGCGGACAGCAGGATATAAAATTGAAGATGTTCGATTTGTAAAACAAAAAAATTCCCGGCTTTGATCGTAAAGTCTGCCAGGATCAGGGCAAGTCCGACGCCGGTATACGTTTTTCGCGGCGAATACATATTTCCTCCTGCTTTCTCAAACAATGAGGTAAGAACCCATGCTGCAATGAGAAGGAGGAAGAACGCTCTTGAAAACATCAAATTGGCGCAAACGCGTAATGGCCGCCGGGCTGGTTTTGCTTCTTGCCGCGGCTCCCGCGTTCGACGCATCGGCGCACGGTTCGGCCGGCCTGCAGGGTCCGGATTCAGGAATCCCCCCGGAGAACAAGGAGGGGCGGAAGGCAGCGCGACAGTCTGTAAACAAGGAAAAGAAGGTTGCCGTCATCATCGACGATTTCGGGAACGGCCAGGGCGGAACGGAAGAGATGCTGTCCATGCCGATCAAGCTGACCGTAGCGATCATGCCGTTTCTTCCGACGACGAAAAGCGATGCGGAGCAGGCGCATAAAAAAGGTTTTGACGTCCTCGTCCATATGCCGATGGAGCCGAAACATGGAAACCCGAAATGGCTTGGGCCGGGGGCGATCACGTCCGATATGACCGACGAGGAGGTGCGGCAAAAAGTGGAGGAGGCGATTGACGACGTTCCTCATGCGATCGGCATGAACAACCATATGGGGTCGAAAATAACGGGAGACGAAAGGATCATGTCCATCGTGTTGAAGGTATGCCAGGAGCGGGGACTGTTTTTTGTCGACAGCAAAACGAATTATCACTCCATCGTAGGCAAGCTCGCCGTCAATATGGGCATGCCTCCCGTCGCCAACCATATTTTTCTCGATGACCGGCATACGATCAGCCATATCACCGGACAAATGAAAGCCGTCGAGGCGCGCGCCCGGGAGTACGGCAATTGCGTCACGATCGGACATGTCGGAACGCAAGGCCAAAAAACGGCCGCGGCGATAAAAAGCAGTGCGGCGGAAATGCAGGGTCGCGTCACCTTCGTAGGCATCAGCGACCTGGTCCGGGATATTTGGGGTTGGCATCCGGCACCTATATTACCGTCAAATAATAATTGATCCCGTTTGCGATCGCCTTGGCGATTTTTAATTGGCCTCTACGGTCTGTCAGCATGGCGCGGTCCCCGGCATTGCTCAGAAAGCCGGTTTCAACGATGACGGCCGGATCGGCAATTTGATTCAGCAAATAAAAGGGGCGGCCATGCTGGATATTTCCTTTAAATCCGTAGAGTTGATCCAGCTGGTCCTGAATGGCCGAAGCGAGCATAACGCTGCGGCCTTCGTTTTGAAAGAGAACCAGACCCCCGCGTTTTGCAGTGTTGCGTCCCCAGTTGACGTGCAGGCTGACGACGACCAGCGTCGGGATTTGCTGGCTCAGTTCTTTTCGCTGCGCCAAATCCCGCAGATGCCTGGATTTCGTGCCGAGCCAGTGGTTTTCGTCGCTTAACGCATAATCGCCCGTCCGATTAAGGACAGCGTGATACCCCTTGCTGCGGAGCAGCATGAATACCTTTTGGGCGATGGCTAGGTTGATGTCTTTTTCCAAAATGTTTTGAAACGACGTTCCTCCGTCGATCCCGCCATGACCCGCATCGATGATAATGACGTCGCGGGTAAATGCCGGATGCTCTTTGACTTCCTCCGGACGCTTTTGCGATTTGGCCTGGGCGGAAGAGGGGTAAGCGAGAGCGAACGCCATGAGTGCAAAAAAGACCGGCTTCAAAAGCTTGTTCATACGATCTGGCCATCCTTTCGACCTAAACTGGTAGCAGCATCATGCCCCAATCAACTATGCTGTCAGCCTTAGAATGCGCAATTAACGGAAAAAAATGCATTTGCAGGACGATGATTTCTTGGTTTGGCTCAAACTGCCATGTCCCAACCGGCAAAACGCCGTTTAAAAACATGCCGATTTGCGAAAGCTATTCCTATCACATCTGCGAAAGGGGATGCGCGCAAGTGGCTAGCGGAGAAGAGCTTGTCAAGTACATTACGGAACGCGTCGTGACGTTTATGGAAACTCCTAAAGAGGAACGGCGGCGCAAAACCAAGCCGAAAGAGCCTTGGTCGGAAAAATGGTTCGGGATGATTCCGCTCGGCATTATGCTGATGAAGCGGCCGTCCGAACGCAAAAAGCAAAAGCAATAAAAAAGCAAAACGAAAGACGCCTCAGCGAAATTCCGCCTATGGCGTCTTTATTTTTTGGAACTATTTTTGAAAGGCATCAAATGCGAAGCATTCACAGACGGGATGCGTTCAGGGAACGGAATTCGCCATGGGCCAGCAGCTCGGCAGCGGGCAAATAACGGCTTCCGTCCGGACCGGAGGCAGCGAACAGCACTTCTTTTTCCGTCCCGTCCGCCTTCCATGCATGGAGCCCGGTCACGACAAACGGAGCGCCGTAATCGGCGTTATGACCGGGCGACGTAAACACGAGGCCGCTTGAACCGGCTTTGACCGCCTGGATCAGATCCTGATCGCCCCGAAAGGAAAGCTTCGGAGATTGAAGCCAAAGCAGATTTTCATACGGATCGCTTGTCCCGGTCCGCTTTGGCTGCGTGGCCCCTACAAGCTTCAGCCGGCCGCTCGAGGAGAGGCCGTCAAGGGGAGCTTTCTCCATGCCGGAGGGCTGCATCGGAAGCTCTTCGCCCGTCATGCCGTGAAGATAAATGGCTTTTTTGCCGGGCGGCGTAATTTTCCAAACCGGAAGCAGGGCGGAGTAGCGGGCTTCGATGCTTGTCCCGCCGGAAAGCTTCGATCCGGCCTGCAGAAGGCCGAGCTGCTGCAACCGTTGATACAGCGCTTGCGAGTTGTACGGCATCGATTCGCCGCGCCCGTATTCGCTTAGCATATATTGGCCGTCATCCGTAGAAGTCAAAATCAAATAACCGACCGCTTTGCCGTTTCGGCTGACGGTAGCCAGCCAGCCATGCGTCCCCGGTCCAAGCGGATCGTAAGAAATACCGGCGCGCTTCCAGTCTTGAAACGAATCCTGATTCGACAGCTCGTCGACGACCTGTTCCGTAAAGCTCCGGAGCGATGCCGGAACGGCTTTTTGCTGGCCGAAAACGACGGACCTGGCGAGCAGGGCCGAATTTATCGTCACGTTTGGTGTAGCGGTACCGCCGTTTCCCGCCGCCAGCACGGCTTCATCGCCCGCCGGGGCGAGGGACACGGCCAGCAGGACGACGGCTGCCGTTTTTTTCGTAAAAGAGAGAATGTTCGCAGGGTTCATCGATATCACCCTTTCCTGATTTCCGCGTTTTTTCTTATTGTATGGGACAAGCCGTAAAAAGGCTGTTGCAAGCTGTCACGCGGCCGGAGGCGACTCCGGTTCTATTTTTGCCTTCTTTTAGCGAGGAAGGTCTAAATAAATCTACCCTTTTGACCGGAGATGAAACAGGCCGCAGGTTATGGCGGACAGATGCACTTTGGGCTCGTATTGCCATGTCGTTTCGCTGCGTCTGTTGGCGAATTGCTCGCGGATCGCGGCCAGCTTCCCCTCATCGGGCTCCTTCAGCAGATCTTCGTAATAGACATCGATCACCGCCAGCTCCTCCTTCAACCGTTCCCGGGCCTGCTTCGCCCAAGCGAAGTCCATCTCCGCCAGCTTCCGCGTCATATACGATTCAAGCAGGCCGGCCGCATCTTCAAGCGAAACCGCCGCCGGCTGAATGTGAATGTTTTCCGGCAGGCGCGGACTCAAGGCGAGGCCTGTAAGCCGTTCCGGAAAAGGGGAGGCGATCCGCCCGGTGACAAGCGATATGCCGATGAAATGAAGTTCTTCCTTCTTCATGTCGCACGCCATTTCCGCCTTGAAGCAGACGCCCAGCCACGGCTCGTAGGGGGCGGAGAACAGCGTTTCGCGCTGAAGGGCAGGCGGCTGCTCAAACAGATACAGGCAGGAGCCTTCCTGTCGGGCGGCATTCCATATTTGCTGAAGCCTTGCGCTGCCGTAGGTTACGTCCTCGCGCTGGATCCGTCCCGGTCCGAGCTGGGGCAGGAGGGGGGCCGCGCCGTAATATCGCGACAGGAGAGGGTCCTGCTGCTTGGCGGCGTTTTTTTCCCGCTCGCTGTCGTCGTATTTTTCCGGGTCAAACACGAACGTAAAGGATAACGTCTCCGGCTCGGCGCCGGTCCGGTCGACGAATCCCCAATAATACGGCCTGCCTGTCAGCTGCCTGTCCGCTTGCGGGGACAGCTTGACCGTCACATGGTAAGGCGATTTTTCGATGATTTGGCATTCCGTGCATTCGAGATAAGTCATGATATGTTCCTGCACCTGCTGCGGAGACATGCTCATGTCAGGCTTCCTCCTCCCTCATCGTGTCCGATTCGTAAACGACTTGGTGCTTGATTTGGTCGAAGGTTTGGCCCAGGGAATTCACTTTTTGCCGGATTTCCTCGTTCGAATCGGATTCCAGAAACATTTTGTACAATCTTTTTTCCAGCGACTCCTGTTTTTCGAACCGTTCAAGGATGGCGTCCAAGCCGCCGATGACCATTTCGAACATGTTGATTTTTTCGTGAAGCAGATGCAAAATATGCTCCTCGATCGTTCCCGAGGTGGACAAGTTATAGATTTTTACGTCGTTTTGCTGTCCGAGGCGATGGACGCGGCCAATCCGCTGCTCGACCCGCATCGGATTCCACGGAAGGTCGAAGTTGATCATATGGTGGCAGAACTGCAGGTTAATCCCCTCGCCGCCGGCCTCGGTGGCGATCATCACCTGGGCGCGTCCACGGAACAGGTCCATCATCCAGTCTTTTTTGCCGCGGTTCATGCCGCCCCGGTAGGGCACGCAGCTCAAACCGTGCTTTTGGAAATATTGGAGCAAATATTCCTGGGTAGCCCGGTATTCGGTAAATACGATGACCTTTTCGTTCATCTGGCGGATCAGCTCGATCGTTTTTTCGGCTTTCGTATTGGCTTTGATCGCGCGAATGGCATTTACGAGCTCCCACACTTTGGACGTGAGGGGGGAGTCGTCCGGGATCTTTTTGGAAAGGTTCACCAGCGTCAGAAAAACGGCGTCGCGGCTGCTGCAAACCTCCCGCTGCAAAGTGACAAGCGACAGCATGCTGCTCAAATTCCCTCCGGAAGCCCGGTATTCGTCCCTGACAAAAGCCGTCACCCCGTCATACAATGCCTGCTCCTCGGGAGACAGCTGCAGGCTGACGTTGGTGACATGCCGTTTCGTGAATTGGACGGGTCCTTCGCCCCGGCGGTTACGGATCATGACTTTGGCGAGTTCGTCTTTGAGCTGCTCCTGGTTTTTCGGCTGCCGTTTGCCGACGACGAAATTGGTCGCAAAATCGCCCTGGCGTCCAAGCTGTCCGGGCTTCAGCAGCGTGATCAGGTTAAACAGTTCCGTCATGTCGTTTTGCACCGGCGTGGCGGTGAGCAGCAGGCAGTATTTTTTGCGCAGCTTTTGAATGAATTGGTAGTTCGTCGTTTTTTTGTTTTTCAGCTTATGGGCTTCGTCGATGATCAGCATGTCGTATTCCTGCTCCAGCAAAAAATCCTTATGCGGATCGCGTTTGGCCGTATCGATCGAAGCGACGACGATGTCGGAATGCCACGTATAGGCTTTTTTTTGGGCGACGGCGGGAATGCCGAATTTCCCGTTCAGTTCGCGCACCCACTGCAACACAAGGGAAGCGGGCACGAGGATCAGCACTTTCGAGACGAGGCCGCGGATCATGTATTCCTTCAAAATCATACCGGCTTCGATCGTTTTGCCCAGACCGACTTCATCGGCCAATATGGCCCTGCCGGACATTTCGAACAGCACCTTGCGGGTGGTGTCGAGCTGATGGGGGAGCGGGGAAAGGCCTTGCAAATGCTTTAAGCATTGCAGTTCGTCAAAGCTGGTGACCAGCCGCGCTTCCTCTCCGCGGATCGCCAGCTGGGCCAGCCGCCAGTCCCCCCAGGGACCCCCTTTTTCAAGGCGGTTGTTCAGCTGCTCCAGCCAGCCGCGGTCGATGTGGAGGGGAACCGGAAGGGTTGGCTGGTTCTCGCTCGTTTTGGAAGTGTTCATGCCCCTACCTCCTTCGATGGTTTCGTATACTAGAGGATTCAGCCCGAATCCATGCGTAGCTTCTAGTATGCACGTAATCGAAAGAGTTCATAACAGCCCGGACAAGGAGGCAGGGACGGGGGGAGGAAAAGGGGGTTAGTATCGGATTTGCACTTCGATGTCCTGTTCATAGTTGCCGAAATGTCTGCCGAAAAGGCTGACGCCTCCGGGGTATCTCGTATCCTCGGGCGAACTGATCCGGAACCGGATCTCTTTGGCGGGGGGGATGGGGATATCCTGGATGCCGATCCTGGACAGCCGGACGCCGTCCATGAAGGTGCCTTCGGTATTGATCCACAGCGTTTTGAGCAGCCCATGCTGGGTGCTGCCGAGTTCCCACCAAAGGGGGGTGAGCTTCCCGCGGACGCTGCCGAAATCTCCCGGGGACGTCCATTTGCAAACATCGACTCCGTTAATCGAAAAGACGATATCCGAAGGCCAATTTTCGTCGTAGCCCGGAGCCTCGGAACAGATTTCGAGCGATATCCGAATGTCGGTCAACAGCTTGCTTTCCACCATGTAATTCGGGATTTGGTATTCGACGTAACCGCCGGCAAACCAGAGATGCTGCGCTTTGACATGCTCCGGTTCGGCAAAATAGCGGGGGTCGTCCCGCATGCCGATCAGCTTCGTTTCCGATGCCAGCCCGCACGTCGGTTTGACCCTGTAGGACGTATAATGCCCGACCGGAATCGATACCGAGTAACCGTTCTGGTCCGGATGGATGAATTCGTCCACGCTGCCCGGCGGCTTGAAGACGAGCGTGACCCGGTCGAGCAGCAGGATGCATTTTTTCTGCATGCCCCGCTTTCCCGACGACATCTCCGTATCGATAATGCCGGCTTCCTTCAGCTGCTGGACGTGTTTGGTAACGATCGCCGAAGAGATGCCGAGCCTTTGGGCCATTTCCTTGATGTTGAGCGGTTCCCGGCGCAGCATTTCTATCATTTTGATCCTCGTGTCGGATGCCAGGGCCGCAAATAAGGCAAGGCTGTTAGTATCCACGTTTAATTCCATCGACAATCCACCTTTTTATGTATTCGCCATGCTGTGCGATGAATATATGATCATGCTCTATATGGTTTGAATTATATAAGCAAAAAGTTAATCAAACAAGCATGAAAGAAAGCGAACGTTCCACCGCGTTCATCCGGAAGCTAAAGATGTCATGGAACGAGGAATGGAAAAGGATAAACTGGTTGTTTGAATAAAAATTTCCTCCGTGAGCAAAGCTTTGAATAACCAAAATGGGGTTTCTATGGCGGTTCGACATTACATCAAGGGCAGGAACAGCTATGTCTATGCGTTTTAGGCTGAAACAGAAGGGGAAAAAAGGCGGAGGCGGCGAGGCGAAGCTCCCGCCGGAATTGCTTCCCGAAAACCGCTGCGGCAAGGCGGCGGAATCCATCGACGAACAATTGGACTGGTTTCGAAGCGAGCTCTCCCATTGCTCCGATCTGGTGATCCATACGTTTTACGCGTGCCCGGAACAGAAGTGCGCGTTGGTATTTTTTCATGCCATGATCGACAAAAACACGGTGCAGGAAGAACTGCTGCGCGACCTGCTGTCGCTTGAGCGGCATGACGCGTTGAAATTTCGCGAACAAATTTTCGATTTTAAAAGGCTCCCGGTCACCGATCTGAAAGTTGTCTGCGAATTGCCGGAAGGTCTCTCGGCGATTTTGAACGGCCACGTCCTGCTGCTCGTTGACGGCGACAAGCGCATGATCGAGGTTCTCTGCTCCTCTTTTGAGAAAAGGTCGATTGAAGAGGCGCCGAACGAATCCGTGATCCGCGGGCCGCGCGAGTCCTTTATCGAGGATATGGACGTCAATCTCACTTTGCTGCGGAGAAGGCTGAAGACCTCCTTTTTTAAGACGGAATCGATGGAGATCGGCATGCAAACGAAGACCAAAGTGGTGGTTTGCTACATGCAGGGCATCTGCAAACAAGAGCTTCTGGATGAAGTCAAAAGAAGGTTGTCGGGGATTCAAATCGACAGCGTGCAGGGAAGCAGTTATTTGGAGGAATTTATTAAAGACAGCCCTTTTTCGCCCTTTCCTCAAATTCAATATACCGAACGTCCCGACGTGGTTTCGGCTTCGTTATTGGAAGGCAGGGTGGCGATTATCGTTGACGGCACGCCGATCGTTTTGCTTGCCCCGGTGACGATTTTCATGCTGATGCAGGCGGCGGAGGACTATTATCAGCATTATGTCGCCGCCACCTGGATCCGGTGGATCCGTTACGTCTTTATCGTGGCCTCTTTAGTGCTGCCCTCCACGTACATTGCCATCACGTCATTCCATCCGGAAATCATTCCTTCAAGACTGCTTATTTCCATCGCGGCTTCCAGGGAAATCGTTCCTTTTCCCGCGCTTGTCGAAGCCTTTATCATGGAAATCGCATTCGAGGCGCTCCGGGAAGCGACCGTTCGCATTCCGAAGGCGATCGGACAATCCGTATCCATCATCGGGGCATTAATCATCGGGCAGGCTGCGGTTCAAGCGGGGATCGTATCGTCGTTTATGGTCATCATCGTTTCGTTGACCGGGATTGCTTCCTTCATCAGCCCCCACTTTGATTTGGGATTGGCATTTCGGCTGCTGAGGTTCCCGATCATGATTTTGTCGGGAATCTTCGGCTTGTTCGGCATGGCCTGCGGGTTGCTTTTCATCTATATCCATTTGATCAATTTGCGTTCTTTCGGCACGCCGTATTTATCTCCGCTTACGCCGCTGAAAATCAGCGATCTGAAAGATATTTTCATCCGGGTGCCATGGCCGTTCATGAATAAACGACCGGCTTTTTCGGGGGCAAACCGCATCAGGCAACCACACGCCGCCAAGGAGGATGAAGGGGATTGAAATACTCGCCATGGGGACGGAAAGCGGCCGTTTTGGCCATCTCATTATTTTCGCTCTTCATGCTTGGCGGATGCTGGTCATCGTTGGAGCTGAATGAGCGGATTTTTGTAAGACTGCTGGTTGTGGATAAATCGGAAGAGGGCGTACAGCTAACGCTCGGCTTTCCCCTCCCCAATCGGATGATTCCGGGGATGGCGGAAGGCTCGGGACAGGCCGGGGGAAAGGCCTATTCCTATGTTACCAAATCCGGCGCGGACATCGGCCAAGCTTTTCGCAAAATCCAGGTCAGCCTTTCCCGCAAAATCAACTTTGGGCAAACGCGCGTCATCGTGGTCGGAAGGGAACTCGCGGAGGAGGGGATCGAACCCGTATTGGAATTCGCCGCCCGCCATCCGTCTCTTTATATCAATGCCAATTTATACGTCACGACCGGAGAAGCAAAAGATGTAAGCACGATTGCCACCGTAAGCGAAAGATTTCCGAGCGAGATCCTGTCGGCCTTCGCCAGGCTGCATTCGGTGATTGACACGACTTGCAAAGATTTTATGGCTGCCAACTATAACGGAGGGGATATTGTCGTCTCCGTGCTGCGCCTTAAAACGCAAAGAATAGAAACGGAAAAGGAAAAGGAGCAGATTTGGGTCGAACCTGTCGGTGCGGCGATTTTCAAGCAAGGGAAAATGGTGGGGACGCTGAACATGAAGGAGATGCGGGGAGGGTTATGGCTCCTGAACAAATTGAGGGATGCGGAAATTACGATCCATTCCCCGACAGACGGCAAAGACGTCAGCTTTATGGTTCGCCGCATGAAAACACACATCAAACCCCAGGTCGGCCGAAATCGCGTTTTGATTCGGATCTACTCCAAAGGGGAAGCGGAGGTCATCTCCTCGGATTCCGGGATTGATCTGAACAACCCGCAGGAATTGAGAAGGATCGAGCACAGCTTGTCGGCGGAGGTGACGAAAAGGATCGGCAAAGCCATCGGCAAGTCGATTGACCTTCAATCGGATGCATTTCATTTCGGCAGTTATATCGATTGGAAGTACCCCCGGGAATGGGAGCGGATCAAGCCCCGCTGGCGGGACATTTACGGGAGCAGCCTCGATTATGCCACCCGGGTGGACGTTAAAATCAAACGCCTCGGCACCATCAAGGAACCGGTCGGGAAAACGCTCGGGCCGAACACGAAGGAGGAGTCATGATCTTCATCGGGATCGCGTTCATTTGCATCATCGGATACGAATGGCGGTACATGACCAAAAAAAACAGAAAAAAACGCACTTTTTTTCTTGTGATCGGTTCCGCCGTTTTTATGGGTATATGCGTGGAAGCTTTATGTTTTTTTAGGGAACAATGGACGATTGCCATGCTGATCGAGGGGATTTTCGGACCTGCCGTAAAGATCCTGAATGCAGGGGAATGAAAGGAAGTCGGATGCCGGTGGAAAAAGTATCGCAATCCCAAGTTTATATGCTGTATTCCCAGTATTTGTACACGACCACGCTCGGATTCATCATGCCTTTGCTTATCAAAATCGCCCAGTACATGGCATGGTTTACGCTGATTCCAGGCGCCGCCATGGGCTTGCTGGTCGCCTACGGCGCATATCGTTTGGGCATCAAAAGGCCGGGAAGGACGTTTGCCAGCTACGGCGGAGAAGTGATCGGAAAATGGCTGCATTATCCGCTCATGTTCTTCATGTTGTTTTCGAGCTTGGTTGTTGCCGCATTTATTTTGCGGGAGCTGCTGGATCTCATCATCACGATTTATTTGGAGGACACGCCGGACTGGGCGATCGCCTTGCTGTTCGGATGCGCCTTTGTATACGTCGTCCGCTCCGGGGTCGGATCGATTTTTCGGGTCGCGCAGGGCTTTTTCTTTATCAGCGTCATTTGGATTTTCATGGTTCCCCCGTTTGTCTCCCATGAGCTGAACTTCAACATGGCGGTTGCGCTCGTGAACCACATCAATTTGAAAGGGATCTGGAACGGTTCGTACATCATGGCGACCCAATACGCGGAAATGGCGTTTATTATTTTTCTGTTTCCCTATATCACCCGGCAGGAAAAAACGATGAAGTCGCTAGTTTGGGCTACCATAACCTCGATCGCGATCGTACTGACCGGCCTGGTTTCGACCCTGTTGCTGTTCGGACCCGGCCTGGCCGGTAATTTATCCTACCCTGAGCTGGAGCTGATTCGCTACATCCCGCCGGGAGGATTTTTTGAAAATTTGGATCCTTTGATTATCGCGATCTGGTTGTCCAGCTTATTCGTCAAAATCAGCCTGCTGCTGTTTATTTCCGTGATCGGTTTGACGCATGCCTTCGGGCTCAAAGACCATAAGCCCTTTTCGCTTTCCATGACGGCCATGATGATAGGGTTGGCCTTGTTTATGGTCCGGACGGGGCCGGAGCTCGATCATTTGGTCACCCACGGATTCGTTCCATTTCTTCTTGTGTCCGAGTTGATTCCGCTTTTGTATCTGGCCGCGGACGGCATCGGATCCTTGCGTTCCAAACGAAAGGCCCGCAGCAAGGCGATGTAGAGGCGGTAAGGGCGCGGAATATCGGATCAAACGCTTTTCGGAATATGCCGGAGGCGTTTTTGTATTTTATAGGCTGCCGTACGAAAAAAAACGCAGTTAACACTGAAACAAAGGCCAGCGTTTTAACGTTAATTCATAAAAAAGTCCAAGGGAGCATGGAGATGAAAAAATTGCTTTTTCTAGTTCTGGCGGCGTGCATGATCGGAGGTTGTTCCGGTACCAAAGCGGAAAAAAACGACCAGGGTGCCGATACGGTGAAGGGCGCAATTTCCGGGGAAGCGGTCGACGGCGGCAGCAAACCTGTAGCGGGGGGAGTCTCCGGCAAAGGCCCCGTCGAAACGGATTCCGAAAACGGGAAGGACGCGGGACCGGGGGAAACGGTGCAAAAGGACAGCGAAAGCGGGAGCAAGCCGTATTTGGACACGACCAAACTGCAAAACACCTACGGTTTCGCCGACAACACCGGGAGGTACATTCTTTCCTACGATAATACGGAAAACGCCGATTTGAACAAAGCCATCGGAAAAAACGGCCAGGTGCTGAGCGTAAAATTCGTTAAAAAGCAGGCGCAGGGCAGCCAGGATAACGGAAGGCAGACCGCAAACAACTTTCATAACGTGCCGGGCCTGCTGTTTGAAGTCGAGGGCGGCAATGCCCAGCCGAATGAAACGTATTATTTGGCAAGCGGCGAAGCGTTTAACGTCGAATCCCTTTTAAAGGTGAAGGAAGTGAACGCCGAAGGCGCGGACGACGCCTTAAAACGGAACATCGAGGAAGCGAAATCCCAAAAGATCGAAAAAATTTGGAAAATCGCCGACATTGAGCCGGAGCAAGCCGTCTATTTGGTGCGGTTCCAAAAGCAAGGACGACAAGTGACGGCATCGCTTGTGCTCGTACAAGGCGACCGGATCGCGGCGAAGGATTTTACGGCCGATTACGATCCGATTTCGACCTGGCGCGTGGACGATGGCGGCGAGATCCTTCCGGAGATGTTTTCTTTCCTGTTTGCCGCTTCAAGCCGTGAAGGAACCGTTTTGGCCGTTGCCTGGTCCGGAGCCGAAGGCGAAAATGATAACATATACAAGCAACAAGGAACAGAACTGGTCGATCTGAATTTATCGTCAGGCAGGTATATGGTGCCCTGATGGTGCGGGAATGCCGGCAGGTCCAAATACAGGGCCAATGGTCGAAAAAGCAAACAATCGTGAAAAAGACCCTATTTCCGATCAAGGAAATGGGTCTTTTTTTTGCTTTTGCAAATGATTTTGCGTCACTCCGTGCTTATCCGCAAAAAAATCTATATGCCCATTTACAAAAAAAGTTTTGCCTTCCCGTCCAAGTCCCCTTATATTAAGAGTACAATAAACGTTTAATGTTCGTTTTTGAACGTGAATGTTGTTGGAATATTTCGATTGGGAAAGGTGACTCTGCATTGAAAAAATCCATCTTTCAATTCAACACGAGAACGGTGGTGACCATAGGCATCGGCGCGGCTCTGTATGGAGCCACCAGCTTTATCGGCATCCCCGTGGGACCCGACACCTCGCTGCGGCCGGCCATCGCGCTGCTCGCGATTTTCGGCGCGTTGTTCGGGCCTGTCGTCGGATTCATTGCCGGACTCATCGGCCACGTATTGAACGACCTGCTGACCAGCGGCACGGTATGGTGGGGCTGGGCGCTGGGGTCGGGCATTACGGCTGCGTTTATGGGACTCATTTATTTGGCCAAGGGATTTGATCCGCAAAACGGAAGCTTTAAAGGAAAACATATCGGTTTGTTTATTGTTTACGGCATCGTCGGGATCGTTTTGTCGCTGCTTTTCTCCGGCTGGTTCGACATCGCGTTTATGGGCGAGCCTTCCGACAAGCTGGTCGTGCAGGTAACGGCCGCTTCGATTTCCAACATCATCGTCTTTTTGGTGCTTGGCGTGCCGGCCGTCATCGGCTTTGCGAAAAGAAACGCCAAAACGAGCCATTTGAGCGTCAACGAGTAGGCGCGCGGGAAGCGCCCCGAAGGAATAGGAGTTTTTGAAGGTTATGCAGCCAATCATCTCGTTTCAACAATACGGATTCAAGTATAAAAACCAGTCGGAGCCTACGCTGAAAGAGATTACGCTGGATATTTATCCCGGCGAAAAAATCTGGATCGCCGGTCCCAGCGGCTCCGGCAAATCGACATTGGCCCATTGCATCAATGGGCTTATTCCTTTTACGTACGGTGGCGAAACCAGCGGCAGCCTGAAGATCGCCGGTCAAAACCCGGCGGAGTTAAGCATCTTTAAGCTGAGCCGCACCGTCGGGACCATTTTGCAGGATCAGGATTCCCAGTTCGTGGGGCTGACGGTGGCGGAAGATACCGCCTTCGTCATGGAAAACAAGGCGATGCCGCGCCAGGAAATGAAGCGGGAGGTGGCAGCCGCGCTGAATAGGGTCGGGATGCTGGAATATATCGAGCATAGCCCGTACGAGCTGTCGGGCGGGCAAAAGCAAAGCGTGTCCCTGGCCGGCGTCTTGTCGACGGATGCGGACGTGCTGTTGTTCGACGAGCCGCTGGCGAATTTGGACCCGGCAAGCGGACGGAAGGCGATGCAGCTGATCGACGACATCCACCGCGAGAGCGGCAAAACGGTCATCATCATCGAGCATCGCGTCGAGGACGTTTTGCAGCAGCCGGTGGACCGGATCGTGCTGATGAATGACGGGCGGATCGCGGCCATCGGGACGCCCGACGAAATTTTGTCCTCCGGAGCCCTCCACGGCTACGGTTTGCGGCCGCCGCTGTATGTCGATGCGCTCCGCCATGCCGGAGTTCCGCTGGAAGGCGTCAGCGGTTTGCGGCTGCCGCAGCGCCTTGATATCCCTGGGCTTCAAGAGAAGCTCGACCATTGGAGCGAAGCGGCCGGGGCCGCTTCGGACCGGCCTTCTCCCGCCGCGCTGCTGGAGGTCGAGGGGCTGAATTTCGGCTACGAGCCGGAGCATCCGGTCATCAAGGACGTGTCCCTGCGGATCGGCGCAGGGGAAATCGTGGCGCTTCTCGGCAATAACGGGGCGGGCAAATCGACGTTGTCCCAGCTTATTACGGGCATTTTGAAGCCGCAATCGGGCTCGCTGCGTTATGACGGGCAGGATATCGGTTCTTGGTCGATCCGCCGCCGGGGCGAAGCGATCGGGTACGTCATGCAAAATCCGAACCGGATGATCACGCAGCATATGATTGCTGAAGAGGCAGGCTTAGGACTGAAAGCAAGAGGCGTGCCGGCGGCCGAGATCAAGGTGCGGGTGGAGGAGGCGCTGAAGGTGTGCGGGCTGTTCCCGTTCCGCAATTGGCCGGTGTCCGCGCTTAGCTACGGACAGAAAAAACGGCTCAGCATCGCTTCCATTTTGGTGCTTGAACCGAAATTGATCCTGTTGGACGAGCCGACGGCAGGGCAGGATTACCGCCACTACAAGGAGTTCATGGATTTTATCGCTTCGTTGGCCGGGCAAGGCATCGGCTTTTTGCTGATCACCCATGACATGTACCTTGCGCTCGAGTATGCCGCCCGTGCGATCGTCCTGAGCGCCGGTCGCGTCATCGCCGAAGATTCGGTGGCGGCGGTGCTGAGCAATCCGGATATTACGGAGGCCGCCCATCTGAAGGAAACGTCGCTGTCCCGGTTTGCGAAAGCCAACGGGTTAACGTCGCCTGAGAGGTTCGTTCAGGCATTTATCAACGCAGAGAAAAAGGGGAAAGGCCATGAATAGAACGGGAAGCCTGTACGTTACGGGGAACTCGCTGTTTCACCGGCTGGACGGCGCGGTCAAGCTGGTGCTTTTTATGGCCTGGACGGTCATGACATACATGTTTTTGGATTTGCGCGTATTCGTGCCGATGCTGATCGTCGGCATCGTGTTGCTTGTCACCGCGGGCATTCCGTTTAAACGGATGGCGTTTTTGTTTTGGCTGATGATCATTTTTACGGTGCTGAACAGCATTTTTATCGTGCTGATTACGCCGACGTTTGCGACGAGGCTTACGGGAACGGATACGCCCGTCATTCCGCTTGGCTACAACACGATCAATAGCGAAACGCTCTTTTACGTGCTGACGCTGTCGGCCAAATATTTGACGCTGCTGCCGATGACGATCCTGTGCATTTTCACGACGCAGCCGAGCGCATTTGCGGCAAGCCTGAACCGGATCGGCGTTCCGTACAAAATCGCTTACGCGGTCAGCATCGCCCTCCGGTACATCCCGGACCTGACCGAGGAATTCCGCGGCACGCTGAATTCGATGCAGGCCCGCGGGATGGGGATTTCCAAGGAGGACGGAAGCATCCTGCAGCGCATTCGCAATTTGGCGGCCGTGGTGGTGCCCGTGCTTCAATCCGCATTGCACCGGATCGATTCCGTCACAAACGCGATGGAGCTGCGCGGCTTTGGCACGCAAAAACGCCGCACCTGGTACAGCGGCAAGGATATGGAACCTCTGGATTGGACGTTTGTTGTCCTTGGCGTCGTTCTTTTGGCCGCGGGAATCTGGCTGAAGGTCAAGGTGCTGCGCGGCTTCTGGTATCCTTTTTCATAACATCCCATCCCTGCTGAGGCTCCAAAATGAAGGGAACCCGGAGAAGACGGTCATCCGCTCCGGGTTCTTTTTTGCGTTGAGATAGAATGAATTAAAGTTCTACTTGTCATTCCTTGATCCACGGGGAAATCCAGTGTCTCTTTAATACAATCTGCTTAGATGACAAAAATGTAAGGCAAATGTAAGGGATAACGATGGAATGACCCTATTCGCAATGGTACAGTGTTATGGGAATATATCCCATGATTTATGGGTTCCGGATGGTTGGCGTAAGCCGGCATGAAGAAAGATCAGGATCGGGAGGGCGAAAATGAAAGGGAGTGGACGTTTAGCTTTGGCCGCTGCCGCGGCGGCTTTTGTCGCATTGACGATGCTGCAGCCTGCGCGGGCGGAAACGGTGGTCCAAGGTTATATTGTGGAATCAAGCACCACCCAGGTAAAGCTGACATTAGAGCAGGCAACCAAATGGGCGCAAGAAAACAGCCTTTTGCTCAAGACGGCCAATCAAACCGTGGAACGGAACGCGATCATGCTTCAAAGCGCCGCGGATGAAATGAAGCAGGTTACCAGGCGGGACAACCATGAAGGTGAGGATACCGACGGGCCGGATGATGCGGAAGCGCTGCGCGCGGCGTACAAACGATACGCAGCCGCTGCAAGCATGTACGAAGATGCACAGAAGCAAATTCCCCTGGTCATGGATCAATTGGAACTCCAAACGATGAAAGCCTACTATGAGGCGATAACGGCTGCCAATAATGAGGCAACGGATAAAGAAGCGTTGGACGTTGCGCTTCAGGAGGAGAACATCGCGCTCGCCAAGGCTGCCCGCGGCAAAATATCGGAGAACGACAAAGCGAAGGCGGTTCGGGCGAAAAAGGAAGCCGAGAAAAAACTAGCGGAAAGCAAAGCCGCTTCGCAGAAAGCCGAGGATGCCCTGAGCAAACTGATGGGGAGAAAGCAGGGAACGACATACGAACTGGTGGACATACCGAAATACAGCAAGCCCAAAGCGCTTGACATCGAGTTACATATTCAGGAAATGACATCTTCCGGCAGCCCGGCGTTGTACAAGCAGGAAAATGCCGTGAAACAAGCGATGGCGGAAGCGTCTTTTTACAATGGGACCGCGGTGGGCGAATATCGGCTGAAAGCGCTGGACGTGGAAGCGGCCAAGATGGAGCTTTCCCAAGCCAAGGAGCAATTGGCGGAATCGCTAAAAACCGCTTATTTGAGCATTCAGCAGTACCAATCGCAGTACGAAGAGCTGCTGCGCAATCTTCAGAATGCCCGGGATGAACTATCGCTTGCCGAAAATAAATGGAAAAGAGGGCTCATACCCGGCATGGAAATCAAAACGAACGAGATCAAGGTGAAGCAGTGGGAAAGAAAGGCGACGGAGCTCGCGATCCAGCAAAAGCAAGCGGAATTTACGCTGTATAAACCGTGGCTTTTGTAAGAGTCAACGAGTTCTACCTTTGTGAAAGGCTATTGGAGGCGGGCGGCGATCGGAAGAACGATCCGTAACCGCAGCGGTCGCCTCGCACAATGCAAAGAACAAATTTCAGTATTGAGCCAGAACATGTAATGATGAATGTGGAGGAAAACGGCGTGCTTGAAATCGAAAATCACCAGACATTAACCTCTCTGAGGCGGCAGCGCAGAAAACGTTGGATTTGGATTGCGGCTGTGATCGTCATCTTATGCGGTGCCGGCATCTTTATTTATTTTAAAACAACCCCGAAACCTGTCGCGGCGCCCCCGAATGAAACCGTCAAGGTTGAGCAGGGAGACGTAACGGATACGCTTAGCTTGGCGGGGATCGTACAGGCGACCAAAGAAGCGAACTTGAACTTTACAAGCGCAGGGACAAGCAAGCTGATCAAGGTGAACGTCAAGGCCGGAGACAGCGTGAAAGCCGGACAAGTCCTGGCGCAGCTTGACGATTCGGAAGCGAAAATGCAGATCAAAAGCGCGGAATCCAATTTGGCGATTGTCAAAGCAAAGCTGGACGAGGTGAAAAAAGGCGCCAAGCCAAACGAAATCGAGGCGCAAAAAGAGAATGTCGTCAAAGCGAAAATGGCATTGGATTCGGTGAATGATCCATTTACCCTGAAGGAAGCCGAAAACCAGAAGGCGGCGGCCAAAGCAAATCTGGAAAAAGCCAAGCAGGCCGTCCTGGAGCAGGGCGAAAACGCCGCATTAAAGGAAGCGGAGCAGCAAATTGCGGCGGCGAAAGCCAATTTGGATAAAAGCCAGAAGGAGTATGACGACCAGTCCTATTTATTCGGGCTTGGGGCCGTTTCCTTGAATGAAGCGACGGAGGCCGAACGGAACCTGGAAAAAGCCAAAAATGAATATGAGAACGCCAAACTTCAGTATGCCAAAGCCCAAACGGCTTTGCAGGATGCGCTGGATAAAGCGCAAAAAGAATATGAAAACGCGGAGCTGCAATATGAGAGAACGGTGTCAAAAGGCAACCAGGCGGAGGAGGAGGCCAAACTTTCCTACCAATCCGCTTTGGCGGGCTTAAAAGCCGCCGAAGCGCCGCCGGAGCCTTCCGCGGTAATGTCGGCCGAAGCCGCCGTGCTGCAGGCGGAAGCGGATTTGAAACAGAAGGAAAGCGAGCTGTCCAAACTGCAGATCACCGCTCCGTGGGACGGATTGATTTTGAAGGTGAACGGGGATGTCGGAACAATCCCGACCGCTCCATTTATCGTCATGAACAATTCGAACTCCAACCAATTGAAAGTGCAGGCTAAAGTGGACGAAACCGACATTGCGAAAATGAAAATGGGGCTTAAAGCGACCATGCGGACGGATTCTTACCCTGACAAGCAATACGAAGGCAAAATCAGCTTCGTTTCGCCGCAAGCCGTGACCGATGCCGGGATCACGAGTTACACCGTGGAGCTTTCGATTCAGGATCCGGAAGGAACGCTCAAGACGGGGATGAATATGCAGATATCGATCGAATTGACTACGCATAACAATGTTTTGTATATACCTTTGGCTGCGCTGCAGTCGGAAGGCGGCCAAGACGGCGTGTATTTGGCGTCCGATCCGGCTCACCCTGAAACGTACACGTTCCAGCCCGTTGAAATCGGCATTTACACATCTGACCGGGTAGAAATTATATCAGGCGTGAACAAAGGAGCCACCGTCGTCATCCCGGCCGAACCTCCAGCGGAAAACAGCCCCGAGAACGCCGGCTTTGGCGGTTAAACAGAAACACGCATAAGGGGGGAGCATGAGCATATGAAAACGGTAATCCAAATCGAAGACATGAAAAAGGTATATCATGTGGGAGATCAGAAAATAGAAGCCCTCCGCGGCGTAAACCTGACCATTGGCGAAGGGGAGTTTGTGGCGATTATGGGTCCCTCCGGATCGGGGAAGTCGACGATGATGAACATGATCGGTTGCCTGGATCGGCCCACTTCCGGAAAATACAATCTCGACGGCTATTCGATTTTGGAGGCGAAGGAACATGAGCTGGCGATCATTCGAAATCGAAAAATCGGGTTCGTATTTCAAAAGTTTAATCTTCTTCCGCGGGCGACGGCGCTCGCCAATGTGGAATTGCCGATGATGTACGCGGGAGTTCCCGCCAAGGAACGCCGTAAAAGAGCGATTGAAGCTTTGGTTCAGGTAGGACTGGGGGACCGGCTGTTCAACAAACCAAGCGAGCTGTCAGGGGGACAGCAGCAGCGGGTGACCATCGCGCGGGCGCTCGTGAACCATCCGGTCATTTTGCTGGCGGATGAACCTACGGGCGCCCTTGACAGCCGGACAAGCATGGAAATTATGGAGATCTTCCAAAGGCTGAATGACCGGGGAGCCACCATATTGCTTGTCACGCATGAAATGGAAACGGCCGAATATGCCAAACGGCTGGTCGATTTCCGGGGCGGAGCGATTGTAGGGTCAAGGGCCATCATGAACCGCAGAATGGCGGCGGAGGAATCGGGCAGATGAATGTAATGGAAATCGTACGCGTGTCGCTTGCGAGTCTGACGGCCAATAAGCTTCGTTCCCTGCTGACCATGCTGGGGATCATCATCGGGGTCGGGGCGGTCATCGCGATCGTAGCCATCGGCAAAGGCTCAACGGCCAGCATTGAAAAAGAAATTAAGAGTATGGGCAATAACGTGATCTTTGTTTATTCTTATGCTCCGGATTATTCCGAAAACGGAAGAAATTCCTATGAGGCCAACCGGATGACACTGGATGACGTTCAAAGGATTGAAAAACTGGACACCGTAGCCGGCGTGGCGCCTAAAGGAGCTTCAGCCAGCGCGAAGGTGGCAAGAGGACCTCAGCATTACGATATTCAAGTCGAAGGGACCTTAAAGCGGTTTGACCGGGTATTCGGATTTAAATTCGCGCAAGGCAGAAATTTTACCCAATATGAAATGCAGCACGGCATGAATGTGGTCATTCTTGAAAGCGAAGCCGCGAAACGGCTGTTTTCCGGGGATAAAGGGAATTTAATCGGCCAGACGATCCAGATCAACCGGATTCCGTATACGGTCATCGGCGTGCTTGAAAAATTGGAAGGTTTCACGACCCAAAACGATCAGGCATACATTCCTATTACCACGATGAAAAACCGCTTTGGCGCGAAAAGAATCGACACGATGGTCATCTCGGCGAAAACCCCGGAACTGATCGACAAAGCGAGCGCGGATATCGGAGAGTCGCTCCGGATTCAGCATAATTTGAAGCCAAGCGACGCCAGAAATTTCAGAATCGAAACCCAGAAGGAATATTTGGAGTCGGCGCAGGGCGTCAACCGGATCATGACCAACCTGCTTCAGGGGGTCGCCGCGATATCGCTGTTCATCGGGGGCGTCGGCATTATGAACATCATGATCGTATCCGTGACGGAAAGGACGCGCGAAATCGGGATACGCAAGGCGATTGGGGCGGGGCGCGGACATATTATGACGCAGTTTCTGGCCGAAGCGGTAATCCTCAGCATGCTGGGCGGGGTGATCGGCATATTGTTTGGCATCGGAGCGGCGGTCCTGCTCGAAAAATTCGCCTCTTTGCCGATCGTCATTACGCTTCCGCCCATCCTGCTGTCCTTCCTTAGCGCAGTAGGGATCGGCATCCTGTTTGGCGTTTATCCGGCCTATAAGGCTTCGCGATTGAAACCGATCGATGCGTTAAGTTACGAATAAATGCGCAGGGAAGCCGGATTTATGGTACATTAATACCAAGTTCGAAAGATCGGGAGTTGGACAAGTTGCTCTATAAATTCGGTTTTTCCCAGTATGAAAGCAAAGTTTATGAAACGTTGGCGCAGACGATGCAGCCGATGGACGCGACGATGATCGTCAAATATTCGGGCGTGCCCAAAGCGAAAATATACGAGGTCATTTCCCGGATGGTTGAGAAGGGGATGGTGCTGGAGTCGATTTCGGAAAAGAAAAAGCTGTATACGGCGCTGCCGATTCCGCTTGTCGTCGAAAAGCTGACCGCCGAGTTTCAAGCGGATATCCAGGAGCTTGAGCGGCGGAAGGCGAAAAAGGAGATCGTGGACGACCGCGTCTGGAGTTTGAAGGCCGACGCCTCGATCCACGCCCAGATCAAGCAAATGCTGCTGGAAGCGAAAAGTTCGATCCGGTATTCGTCGTGGAAGGACGATTTTACAGCGGTTTTGCCGATCCTCGAGGAAAAAGAGCGCGAAGGCGTTGCCGTCGAGGCGCTTTCCGTCGGGGAAGTCCGCAGCGAATTGAAAAATATGGCCGTGATGGAGCCGAACGAGCAGCATGTGACGCTGGAGCGTTTCAGGCTGCTGATCGTGGACGATGCGGAAGCCATCTTTGCAGGCATGGAAGACGGCTCCTGGCAGGCGATCAAAACAAGATCCCAGCCGTTTGTGCGCGTTTTTACGGATTATTTCCACCACGACGTGCTGCTTACCAAAATTACGACCAAATATAACGATGTTTTGATGAACGACAAGGAAATCATGGCGCAGCTCCTGCAGCTGCGGTACTGATCCACGTCGGACGTTACATGATGTCCAATCCAGCGGATGGAGCTTATGCTCCGTCCGCTTTTTATGTTTTTTAAATCCATGGTTCAAGGTTCATTTTTTACGGAAAAAAATGTGCTTGCTGCCGATTTTGATATGAGTTACTATTACGGTAGTAACCATAGAACGACAACCAGAGAGAAAGGAGCAACAACGTGAACTACAAGATATACATTTTGGCGATCGCCTGTTTCGTGACGGGTATGGTCGAACTGATCGTCGGCGGCATTTTGGATCTGATCTCCAAGGATCTTCACATTTCCTTAAGCGCCGCCGGGCAGCTCATCACGCTGTATTCGATCGTGTTTGCGCTTTCCGGACCGCTGCTGCTGACGGCGACGGCACGCATGGAGCGTAAGCGGTTGTACCAGTCTGCGCTTCTCGTTTTTATCGTCGGGAACGTCCTGTCGATGGTGAGCCCTAATTTTATGACGATGGTCATCGCCCGGGTTCTGTCGGCCGCCAGCAGTGCGCTCATTACCGTATTGTCGATTACGATGGCTTCGAGGATGGCGAGTGAGGAATATAAAGCGAGAGCCATCGGCGTCATCTTTATGGGCGTCAGCGGTTCGCTCGTGCTTGGTGTGCCGCTGGGCATGATGCTCGGCAATGCGTTCGGGTGGCGTGCGCCGTTTGTGATGATTACGGTCCTGTCCGTCATTTCGCTCATCGCGATCCAGCTTTTTATCCCGAAAACCGCGCCGGAGGCGGCCATTCCGCTGCGCCGTCAGCTCGCTTCCCTGAAGAGCGGCAAAATCATTTTCGGCCAGCTGATATCGGTGTTGATGCTGACGGGACATTTGACGCTTTACGCGTATTTGACGCCGTTTTTGCAGGAAACGCTGCATTTGAATCCTTCGGTGCTCAGCCTGTTTTATCTTCTGTTCGGCATCGCGGCCGTGCTCGGCGGCGGTTTCGGAGGCTGGGTGACGGATAAGTTCGGGGCGGAAAAAAGCATTTTGGCGATCGTGGGCGTGTTTGCCGTCGTGATGTTCCTGATGCCGCTGTCCACCGTTTCGATGTATGTATGCCTGGTCGTCATGCTTGTATGGAGCGCGCTGAGCTGGTCGATTTCTCCGTCGATGCAAAGCTACCTGATCAAATCCGCTCCGGAATCGTCCAACATTCAGCAAAGCCTGAACAGCTCGGCGAGTCATGTCGGAATCGCGGTCGGTTCCGCCGTCGGCGGGATTGTGATCGAAAGCTCTTCGGTATATTACAATGCTTGGGTCGGGGTTGCTTTCGTCATCCTGGCGCTCGCAAGCGCCGTGACGTCGATCAAGTGGAAGTCTTCGCGGAAGGCGGCCTCCGAGGCGGCCGCGGCTGCCCGCACGCTGCATTAAACCTGGATGGGGGGGATGCCGTTACAGGATCGTGACGGCGGCAACATGAATGGATCCTATTGGTTTGAATCGGTGAAATGCATGGCGTTAACGCTGCAGCTGATCCAGGGGGCCCCGATGGGGGATGCGGCGGCTCTAACGGACTCGAAAAGTTCGATGGGATGCGAGCAGGCCCAAGCATCGTTCAAAAAGGGATTGGCAGGAGAGAAAGGGGCCTTCACCCGTTCCACAGGCATCGGTCAAGGGGAAGTCAGCCGGAAGTCATTGCTGGATTTTTACGATCAATTGGCCATGCTGCGAAGCCATCCGTTCATCAACGAGCTGTTGACGGAAGGGAAATTCAGGCTGGCCGCGCCCGAACATGCGCATGTGTTTGCTTATGAACGCAGCCATTCGGGCAGGAGGTTGTTGACCGTTTCGAATTGGAGCAAAGAACCGCTTGATTTCGCCTTGGAACGCGATTTCGCCCGGGGCGAAGTGCAGGTGTCCGTTTATCCGGAAATCGTTTTGACGGAAAACATGCGGCTGCGGCCTTTTGAGGCGTTTGCGGTACTGGTGCAGCCCGATATTCAAACGAGATTATAAATTATGCGAGGCGAACGATTCCGGTTATAGATGGTTCTTTGGATTCGCTGCTATAAAAAAGCTTGGCATTGCGCCAAGCATCAGATTGCCGAGAAACCCTGTCCTTTTACAGAGGAACAGGGTTTCTTTTATTTGTATATGAACCCCCCGGTCGAACCGGGGGTTTTCATATACAAAACAAAGGGGCCGACCTTTTTAGCTCGCCCCCATCCTATTAATGATCTGCTATCCTTAAGCCTTTCAATTTCACTCCCGCTCAAGCCCTTGTCCCTCCGCGCGATGGCTCTCGATTAACTGCATAACCCACGTTTCATCAAATCGAAGCTTTTCCAACCGATGCCGGAAAAAGATCTGAATATATTTCTGCTCCCCGCCGGGAATCCGTTCGTCTTTGCTAGCATATTCCAACCGTTCTTCCTCGTGACGGATTTCATAACGCAGGTAATCTTTGTATTGATGCAAAATTAAAAACTGCAATTCTTTGCTGATCAGTTCAAAATTTTTCAGTTTCGTATAAAAATGCAGCTCGTAATCCGGCGAATATGGAATCGGTTCTTCCATCAACCGAAAAAAACGTATTCTGCCTTCGTCCGTAAGTTTATAAGTCTTTATTTTTTTTCCTCTTCCTTGTTTGGAACCCTCCGGTTGCTCATCGGGAACCTGTTCGATCAGCCCGTCCGCAAGCATGCCGTGGATCAGCGGATAAATCGCCCCCCAGCTGACTTTTCGCGTAGGACCAACGATCCCGTTCAAAATCTGATGCAGCAAATAGCCGTGCATCGGGTTATTCATCAATTCGCCGAGTATGAACAATTCGTACAAACGAAAGGCCCCCCCTTGTAGGTTTTACTGCTTTTAAGCAAACAACAGTATAACATACGGCTGCCTGAAAAAACAGAAAAGCCGCAGGTCGCGGCTTCTCCTGGCCGCATCGTTTGCGGCCGGTTCCGGTATTTCGCTTTGTCACCCTGCCGTTACGCCGAATGCTGCTGCGCCATCACTTGGCGGTGCTTCGGCAGGAACAATACGGCGAGCAGGTTCGCAATCGCTATCCCCAACATGAGCAGAAAAACGGCATGCATTCCGGCAGTCAGCCCGCGGCGAACACGGGTTTGCGCCCGAATAAATCGGCGAGCTTGCCGAAAATGGGGGTCGCCACGCAGGTGGTCAACGTATAAACCGCAAACACCCAACTGAACAGCGTCTCGCCGTGCAAATCCTTGATCATATGCGGGGTAGCGGTAGCGACGACGGTCGCATCCAACGCGCCAATAAACATCGCTGCCAGCAGACCGGCGACAACCATGTTGACCTTGGTTTTCGAGGCCATGCGAAAAACGCCTCCTTACATTTTCTTTATGCCGCCCTTTGGCTTAACGATTGCAAACCAAGTAAAGGGTATTGCCTTCGGGATCGTTGAAATGCACGACATTAGGCGCCTTGCCTTCCACGGAATCGTGGAATTGAACGCCGCGGGTTTTCAGCGTTTCGATGGCTGACTCCATGTCTTCCACCTCAAACCCTATGGTCATGCTGCCCGATTTTTCCGGAAGGGAACCTTGTTCTCCCGCAAGATGCAGGAGACCGATCGTCAATCCGGGTGCCGCGATTTGCGCAAAATGCCCGTCACCGTGCTGCAGCTCCAATCCCAAGGTTTCCGCGTAAAATTTTACCGCTTTTTTCATATCCGCTACCATTACAGTCACATTGCCGCTTTTGAACAATTATATTTCCTCCTTATTCGTTTGATCGATTTTATTATATCAAAATAATATAATAAGTAAACATATCATATTGTTATATTTTTATGGAAAAATGGTGAGGAGCTACGTAAAAAAGAGAACGCCCCCAAAGGGCGCTCTGTCTATCCGGGCAGCCTTGCGTCGCCCTCGATCCTGCCGCACGCGATGTGCCTTTCTCAATGATGGGAGAAGTATGCTAGACTAAAACAGCCTTAGCCCGATGGGAAGCTCGAGCTAAGGCGGCTTAGACATTTTGTTTTATTCCACCGTCTACTTGACGATATCACTAAAGGGCGGCCTTCAATCTTGACGTTATTGCATCATTACTGTCTTTGGAATGCAACCTTTAGGCCAAGTCCGATATAGATTGCTCCGACGAATTTGCCGCTCAGGCGGCTTAAACGGCTTATCCACGTCGTCCGTTTAACCATTTTTCCAAGCGCAGAAATGCCTAATACAATCGAGGTTGTATACAATGCACTTAAGATGACAAAGACGACACCAAGCATCAAAAACTGCGTGGCGGCTTGACCTCGTTCAGGATGAACAAATTGAGGCAAAAAGGCCAGAAAAAACAGAGCCGTCTTTGGATTAAGGACTTCTGCAACCGTTGCCAAAAAGAATGACTTTAAAGCTCCCGCCGTTTTAACCTTTGGAAGTTGCGGTTCCGATGGCTTGCTCATCATTTCGCGAACTCCTAAATACAGCAAGTATGCCGCTCCTGCATATTTAACAACATTGAAAGCGATAGCCGAGGTCATCAGTACAGTGGAAAGCCCGACAGTAGCAAACAAGGTGTGAAGAAAATCCCCGGTTGCGATGCCAAGCCCTGCCATAATGCCTCCTTTGCGCCCATTTTGAACTGTACGGGTAATGGTAAGAAGAACGGCCGGTCCTGGAATTAAAAAAAGTAAAACGACAACGATAACATACGCCAATAAAGTTGAAAAATCCGGCATTTGGTTTCCCCCTTCAAAATCAAGATGAAATCAAGATGATATATTGTTGCGGTTTTGCACCCATTGTTCGGATTCGGCGGGCGTCGGTGTTATGTTAGGCCTTGCCATAGTGATCGACAGCGAACCCAAACAACACTTTCAGCGTAAATAATTGGCAAATGATCAACATATACGGCTGGATATGGGGCAGCAAGGGGACGCAACTCAAGCCGATGGACAGAAGCAAACTTGCGACAAACAGTTGGGACTGCCTTCCGATAAGCGAGTTCACGATAAATGCTCCAGCTATTGTATACGCCCATACCGCTATTGAATATCCGATCGCTGCGTTTAATAAAACCGAAATGATCACGATATGAATATGGATGGAAATGAACACAATGCGATTCTTTTTCCTTGCCGCATAAAAGTTGCTTGTTGAAGGCGTAAAATTAGCTATACAACCTGCGAAAATATCGAAAATGAGCAATAGAGCCAAGGTGCTTCGCCACACGGGCAAATTAATGGTCATTTCGGGATACATCAAATACAACACAGCAGTCAGCAACCCGCCAAACAACAGGATCGCAAGAATGAGTAAAATAGGTTGTTTTTCGCCAAAAACATCATGCAAGACTGATGGAATTCGTACTTGTTTCATATTTCTTTTCCCCTCCTCCCGCCTTCATAAGCAGCCCCTACGATAAGCATGCATCGGCTCCTCGGTCGGAAAACAAAGTACGGCTAAAGCGACAGATGATTTTTCACCCAAGTTATTTCCAGGTTTTGTTAGTCATAACATTACTAATAAAAGTAATCTTATGTCAAGAAGGCACCACGCATTTGCAATTATTTAAATATCATCGTTTTTCGTATATTTTTGTTGACAACATCCCGGCCATTAAAGATAATTTTTATAAATAAATGTATATAAAGTCGAAATGGGTGCCGGCGAAATACTTGCTTGGGAAGACGGTCGCTCATCACCTTGATTCGGGATAGAGGTGCGAACGATGGGGATCACCTTGTGTATAAATAAATGCCCTCCTTTATTTGGGACGCTACTCATGCGAATTCAAACAAAGGAGATGTTTCCAAATGAATCGATCCATGGTGATGATTTCGATTTTAATAGCCACGTTTCTGGCTGCTGCAGAATCATCGATTGTGACGACGGCCATGCCCAAAATTGTCGGCTCCCTTCAGGGCATCGAGCTGATGAACGGAGTATTTACGGTCTATTTGCTGGCTTCTACCGTGACTGTATTGATATTCGGAAAGCTATCCGATTTGTACGGCAGAAAGCTGATTTTCACTGTCGGGGCCGTGTTTTTCTTAATCGGATCGGTTTTATGCGGGATGGCCCAGACGATGGAGCAGTTGATTGCCTTTCGGCTTATTCAAGGAATCGGCGCGGGAGCGATATTGCCGGTTACACAGACGATTATCGCCGACATTTATCCCTCTGAGGAAAAGCGTGCCCGGATGATCGGACTTACCGCTTTCGTCTGGGGAGGCGCCGGGGTGGTCGGACCGTTGCTCGGGGGATTTTTCGTCGATTATGTTTCCTGGCACTGGATTTTCTATTTTAACCTTCCATTTGGTTTGCTTGCCATTCTTTTCATGCTGATCTTTCTCAAAGAAAAAGTGGAGAAGAGCAAAAAAACGATTGACTACCCGGGCATTCTGGCTTTCTCCTTAGGGATGCTTGCCTTATTATTTGCCGTCCAAAAGGGAGGGGAAGGACATTGGCTGTCTTGGCCGGTCCTTCTATGCATCGCCGCTTTTGTCGTTTTGATGGGGCTATTCGTATGGATCGAGACGAAAGCGGCGGAACCGATCTTGCCCTTGGCCATGTTTCGGCGACGCCAAATCGTATCTTCCAACCTGATTCAGTTTCTCGTCAATGCGATCATGATGGGAACTTTGGTGTATATGCCGCTCTGGTTTCAGGGAGGACTCGGAACGGGGGCGATCGAAGCCGGACTCATGCTCGCTCCATTGGCCATCGTTTGGGCTTTCGGCTCCTATTTGTGCGGGAAAATGCTTGTGAAACAGGGGATGCGCGTCACCTCGCTCGCGGGAAATATGGTTCTCGTTCTATCCGGTGCGGGGCTGGCAGCCATGCAGTTGTCGAGCGGCCAATATGGCTTTTACTTGATTTCAGCATTGCTCGGCCTCAGTTTCGGAATCACGGTCACTTTGTATACCGTTGTCGTTCAATCCGCTGTGGCACCTTCCTTGAGCGGCGTTGCGACGGCGACCAATTCGCTGTTTCGCTCGTTAGGACAAATGCTGGGAGCATCCGTATTCGGAAGCTACTTCAATTCCCGGATCGCTTTTCGCCTGTCTGCCGAAAAAACGGAGGATGTAAATATGGGTCAGATGAATCGATTGATCGACGCATCGGATACGAGTCAAATTCCCGCTTCGCTGCTATCCAAGCTGCAGCACATTCTCGTCTCCGGAATTCATGACGTTTTCATTGTATTTCTGGGGCTGGCTGTCGTTTGCGTAATGGCTACGCTATTATTGCCGAGATCAAAGCAGAACGCGGCCAAGGAATCAGCCTAGCTTTTTTTGAGTCTCATATCGAACAAGGGTAATCGGCATTTCCGGTTGCCCTTGTTTTTTTTGCAACATGTTCAGGTTGGATTTTCATTCCTAAAATAGTTCCGACTGTCCGTCCGTACTTTCTCAGTCAAAACATGATCCAGCTCCTTGTTTAACCAAGCAAGCGTTTTATTACGCAAAGCCTCGCGCATATACTCTTCAGCTTCCAGCATTGCCAAGTTAATTGTACATTTTGGATTGCTTTGAGTACATGACGAGCATTCTTCAGTATCACGATACATTAAATTCGTTTTTAAAATATTTTTGCACTGAAAAATAGGTTTCTTTCCTTCAACTGCTTCAATTACATCCCAAAAGGTAATTTCCTCGGAAAGTATAATTTATATCCCCCTTTTACTCCGGGCGTTGAACTCACAATACCAGCCCGGGACAATTTACCGAAAACTTTCGAGAGGTACGTTTCCGAAAGCCCTTGAAATTCTGAAAGGTCTTTTATTCCTATCGTTTTTTCATCCGGAGCATCAACTAAATAAACAAGGCTATGCAAAGCATATTCGACCATTACGCTATAATGCATAGATCATATCACCTGCTTCCGTGTTAATAAGCACACACAAAAACATGGTATAGCATCCATTTTATTTTGTGAATTTCAGAGATTACATGGCTGTAATTGACATTCGACGGGTCATGTTTTATTACGGATTAAGTTAATCGTCGATTAAGGTGATCGTTAATATAAATTGCCGATTGACGTTGCCGCTGGTGAAGACATAGCTAAGTAAACTCGCATCGCACGGGCCGTGAATTTCTCCCAGACGGAGAGCTGCACATGGATCTAAAAGTCATCCGGATTTTATTCGAAACGGGAAATACTCCAGGACGAAGCTGCGACGAGGAGAGAGAAAACAGGAGAACATATCACTTTGTAGTGGGAGGGAAATAACCGTGAGCAAATTACTGATCATCAATGCACACCCAGATATTGATTCTAAAACCTCCGTAAGTCTGGATGTGTTTAAATGCTTTTTAAAAACATACAAAGAAAATCATTCGAAAGACGAAGTCATCGAACAAATAAATCTATACGAAGATGAAGTCCCCCTGATAGATAAAAATGTACTTAGCGCATGGGAGAAACAAGCAGAAGGAAAAGAATTAACAAGTCAAGAAAAAAAAGCAACGGACCGCATGAGCGAGATATTAAAACAATTCAAAAGTGCTAATAAGTACGTCATTGTTTTTCCGTTGCATAATTTTAATATCCCTTCAAAATTAAAGGATTACATGGATAATATTATGATTCCGAGAGAAACGTTTAAATATACTGAGACCGCATCGGCCAATGGAAGAAGATCCGTCGGTCTTCTCAATGATGGAAGAAGTGTGGTAGTCATTCAAGCCAGCGGATCCATATACACCAATAATGACTATTATACCGAGGTGGAGTATTCGCTTAAGTTTTTGAAGTCCATGTTTCATTTGATGGGAATCGAAGATTTTGAAACCATTCGAGTACAAGGAATAGCTGTTTTGGGCAGAAATGAAGTATTGCAAAAAGGGTATAGGGAAGGCGAGGAGCAAGCTTTAAAATTAGCAGCTAAATAGGAAAATACGTTTTGTTTAATGAAGCAGCAAGAACCCGTCGAATGGAGTCACCTCGCAGGTTCTTGCAGCAAGCGACAAGTGGAAATGAAGCAGTAATTAGCAAAACAAGCGGCCGAGCGAGCGACGGCTTTAATGGCGTGATGAAACAATTATTTTCCTTTCGATCAGGATAATGGGGAGACGTTCAACCGATTGATATTGTGCATAATTGCACGGTAAAGAAAATCTGCCAAATCCTCAGTACTATATTGATTAAAGTAGCTTTTGAATCGAGCATCGGATTTGTAGGTATTGGCAATGCAAGCCAGTAACTCTTCGTCACAAGGCATGAATTGCATTAATATTTGTTTCCACTCTTCGATGAATTGCTGAACTTCATCGGAGGAAGGATTCTGATGGATACAAGACGCCACTTTTTTGAATATTTCCTCCATGGCTGAAAAACGTTCCTCTTTTTCATCCGGTGAACATTTTTCCATCGTTTCATTAAACGCCTGATACGCCTCTGTTTCACCGTAAACGAATCTCGCCTCATTTGCATATTGTTCTTTCAATGGCAAAGCGGAAGTACTGTTGAAGATTTGCAAATGGCTGATATCATTTCCCGAAACGTATTCTTCGAGAGCCGCCATGATGGTTTCCAGTCTTTGTTTTTTCGATAATAAGGTTTGCCTCTGCTTCTTTAATATTTGTTTCTGTTCTTGCTTAGTCAACTTTAAAATGTCCGCAATTTCTTTCAAGGAAAAATCCAATTCCTTTAAGAACAAAATCGTTTGAAGTTTTTCCAAACTGCTTCGATCGTATAGGCGATACCCTTTTTCCGTCAGATGCGTCGGTTTAAACAAATGAATTCTATCGTAATAATGCAGGGTCCGGCCTGTAATGCCAGTAATTCGAACAATATCTTTAACCGTTAATAATGGTTTCTTCATCCCAAAATCCTTTGGCTTCGTCCAGTATTTGAGCAGCGGGCGTAATGGTTGCCTCGAAAATCGTTTTTCCTGTTTTTCTTAAATAATATTGGATTAAATGATACCCGCAAGCGTATCCAGCGCTATATGGCATGTTGACCGGTTTAAAGTTTTGAAGTTTTGCGATCTCGTCGCCGTAAAGATAAGGAGCAATTTGATCAAACCCGGTTAAATGCAATTGCTCTCTAAGCACTGGCTTTATGCGTTTGTTAAGCGTGTCTGCGTTTGTTTTCGTTACCCAAGGGCCGAGGAATTTTTCGCCAAACATGAATGCAGCATAGTTTTCGGCTAATCCTTCACTTACAATGAGCTCGCCCAAATGAACGGTGTGATCCCATTGAATAAACTGATATCGCACATTATGGTTGCATTCATGCGCCAGCGCAGCCTTCATTCGAGGAATCGTGTACTCATTTGGCAAGAGCGTACCCCAAATAAACCCGGGAATGCCCCCAAAGCCGCTATATCCTTCGTTTATGACCAAGGCACGGCTTTCCGGATTCCCTAGTTGAATGGTAAACAAATATTCGGATACGGGGAGGCTGATTTCATGTTCCACAAATAAACGTAGGCTTTTCTTCACAGCCTGCTCACACTCTAACCAAAAGGATTCGGACGAAATCAGCTCGATCTCCGCCGAAATCCGAGGGGTAATCTGATCAGGGGATCGATGCATCATGCTATTAAACGCAATAACGTCAAACCCATGCGGCTCTTCAGCTTTAAAAGGAATCTGTTGAATTTGCCATTGCTTCATAAAGGGGGCCATCATTTCGTTTCTGAATAATTCAAGTTTTTCTTCGGGCGAAGCTTGGGCAACTTTTTGGTAAATCTGATCTGAACGCAGTGTTTTTATATTCATAGCTCTCACTCCAAGTCGTTTTATAGTGAGAATTATGCGCTATGACCTAACGTCATAGTCAAGTATCTTGGATCAAAATTCTAAACGGATTTGTTTTTTAACAGTTACGATCAAGCTTTTTGGAGCCGGCTTATTCCTTTCACTGCTGCAAAATGCCGCTCATTTTGACCTGTTCGATCATATGCCCAATATTGCCTTCGCCCGCGTACAAGGTCATGTCGAAAAAGTTTTGGCCGAGGTCGGACCAATACAGCTCGTTTTCATCTCCCGCGGCGATGACGCTGCTTTTCAGCCTGCCGGCATATACTTCGACATAACATTGCTGCAGGTAGTATGTAAAATCCATGACGTGATGGAGCGTCACATCCTTTTTGGATATCCCGGTTTCCTCCAAAAGCTCCCGGTACGCGGCATCCATCCCGTGTTCGCCAGGTTCGATTTTTCCGCCCACCAGATTGCTTAATCCTTAGTAAGGCTCCTTCCGCCGCTTGCACATGAGCAGCCGGTCCATATCTTTATTGTATATCATGATAACGTTGTATCCCTGCATGATCCGATCTCCTTATAAAGCAACGTATATTTGATCATGACGATAGCATAAAAGAGGGGGGGGGCGGACAATGTTAAAAGGCGTGCCGGTCGGGAAAGCCCGATTGCACGCCTTGACTTTGTTTTATCTTGCCATCCAGCCGCCGTCCACGCAAAGGACATGCCCGTTCACATAATCCGACGCGGAGGAAGCGAGGAAAACCGCCGCGCCTTGAATGTCTTCCGGCGTACCCCAGCGTCCGGCGGGAATCCGTTCGGTGATGGAAGCTTTGCGTTTTTCGTCGGCCAAAATTTGCGCCGTATTGTCCGTGACCATATACCCCGGCGCAATGCCGTTGACCTGAACGCCGCTGGCCGCCCATTCGTTGGCAAACGCTTTGGTCAAGCCGGCGACGCCGTGTTTGCTTGCCGTATACCCCGGCACGTTGATGCCGCCCTGGTACGACAGCATGGAGCAAATGTTGATGATTTTGCCGCTGCCGCGCGCGATCATATGCCTGCCGGCGATTTGCGACAGCAGGAACACGGAGTTCAGGTTGAGGTCGATGACGTCGAACCAGTCTTTTTCGCTGTGGTCTTTGGCCGGCGTCCGGCGGATGGTGCCTGCATTGTTGACGAGAATGTCGATGCTGCCCGTCAGCTGCAAAGCTTCGTCGAACACCGCCTGAAGCCCGGACGCGTCGCTTAAATCGGCTTTGATCGCCGCGGCTTTGCGCCCGATGGCTTTTGCTTTTTCGACGGCCGCCTCGGATGAACCGCGGGCCACGCACACCACGTTCGCGCCGGCTTCGGCGAGACCGGTCGCGATGGCCTGCCCCAGGCCGCCGGAGGTTCCGGTAACCAGCGCTGTTTTGCCTTCCAAATTAAACAGATTCATGCTTTCATCCGCTCCTTGACTAGACTAGTAATTCAGCGGTCTTCCGCGAGCTCGATCGGAACGCCGGCTTTTTGGTATTCCGCTAGCACCGTTTCCGGCAGTCCGTCGTCCGTAATCAGGCCGTGCAGCTCCTCCAGCCGGGCGAAGGTCCGGAGCGCGGTTTGTCCGAATTTATGATGATCCGCCACCGCGATGGTTTCGCGGGCGGTATCGACGAGCGCCCGCTTGAATGCGATCAATTCGCCGGTGTAGACGGACAGGCCATGCTCCAAATGGACGCCGGTCGCGGAAATAAACGCTTTTTGTATGTTCAGCTCTTTGACATACGCCACGGCTTCGGGGCCGGTGAGTATGTTACGTACCCGGTACCCTCCGGGAACCACGAGATGGATATGGTCTTTCCTGGAAAGCTCGCTGATGATATATACGTCATTCGTAATGACCGTATACGGCTGGTTGGGCAGAAGGCGGGCGATTTCCAGCGTCGTGCTGCCGCCGTCAAGGGCGATGATATCGCCTTGCCGAATATGGTTTAAGGCAGCCTGCGCGATGCTTTTTTTCATGTCCAAATGTTTGGATATCGGTTCCTTGGACGGCAGGATGCCGAACTGGTCCGCCTGGGCCAAAACGGCGCCGCCGTGAACGCGGCGGATCAGACCTTGCTCCTCAAGCCTGGTCAGGTCCTCGCGGATCGTTTTGCCCGTCACCTTCAATATGTCGCTTAACTCCGCCACCGTGACCTCTTTGTTCGTCAGCAGCGCTTCCATAATCTTCTCGTGCCGCAGTATCGGGTTCATGAACAAGCCTCATTTCGAATCAGGGATAAACTTGGTTTTTACGAAAATATTGCAAAATTCCAAATAGCGACTTTCAATCGGCGATATAGAGAGCGAAACGGTTTCGTACGTCTATATTTTGGATCAGGAAGCAGCCGGAATCGAAGTTTGCAAAATTCTGCTGTAAATCTTATTTTAATTCCTTCATGTCTACCGGGTCCATATCGGAATAAATTTTGTTGTCCCCGGCCATGCCCCAAATGAACGTATAATTGCTCGTGCCGACGCCGCTGTGGATCGACCAGCTCGGGGAGATGACGGCTTGCTCGTTCCGCATGACGATATGGCGCGTTTCGCTTGGCTCGCCCATCAAATGGAACACGACGGCGTCCTCCGGAAGGTCGAAATACATATACGCCTCCATCCGGCGCGGATGCACGTGGGCAGGCATCGTATTCCACATGTTGCCCGTTTTCAAGAGCGTCATGCCCATCACCAGCTGGGAGCTTTGAATGCCGTTCTGATGGATGAAACGGTAAATGGTCCGTTCGTTGGAATTTTCGATCGAGCCAAGATCGGCCGATTCCGCCTCGGCGAGCGTCGCTTTTTGCGTTGGGTAGGTTTGATGCGCAGGCGCGGAATTCAGGTAAAACTTCGCAGGTTTGGCGGCATCTTCGCTTTTGAAAACGACTTCCTTGTTGCCCATGCCGACAAACAGGCATTCCTTGTGGTCAAGCTCGTAAGATTCGCCTTCGACGACGACGACGCCTTTGCCGCCGACATTAATGATGCCGATTTCCCTGCGTTCCAAAAAGTAACCGACTCCAAGCTCCTTCAAATCCACGTCGAGGCGGACCGATTCGTTTACCGGATACGCGCCGCCGATAATCATGCGGTCTTCGTGCGTCAGCACAAGCTCAAGACGGTCCGGAGTGAACAGCACCGGAATGTGGAATTCCCCGCGCAAACGCGCCGTATCAAATTGCTTGACTTCCCGTGGATGCGATGCATATCTTCTTTCCAAAAGAAACACTCCCTTTTCGTTCATTTATGTTCATATCGTTCATATACGTTCACTTTATTCCTTTTCCGTACGTTTTGCAACCGATTTTTTGGTATCTGCCCGCTGGATGATTCCGGCGCAGCGGATAGGGTTAAAAAATATTTTGGAAACGATGTCCTTGGTGGATGTACAAATCAGAAAAAAGGTGCTACATTGAATATAGTTAATCGCTTGTATATAAAGGATTCTTAATGATATTAACGTCCGCCATTGGAGGACATATGTATATTTGGGAGGGATTCGCATGCCGAGTCATTCACTGGACCGGTTTTTAACGGAAAACATCGAAGATTTGAAAAGCAAAGGTTTGTACAACGTCATCGACCCGCTTCAAGGACCCAACGGACCGACCATTCTCATCGGAGGGAAAACGCTGATCAACTTGTCCTCGAACAATTATTTGGGACTCGCGACGGACGAAAGATTGGTAAGCGCATCCATCGAGGCGACAAAAACGTACGGCGCCGGGGCCGGAGCGGTCCGGACGATCAACGGCACCTTGGAATTGCACCTGGAGCTGGAACGCAAGCTGGCCGAATTCAAGCATACGGAAGCGGTCATCGCTTACCAGTCCGGCTTCAACTGCAACATGGCGGCCATTTCCGCGGTCATGGACAAAAACGACGCCATCCTGTCGGATGAGCTGAACCATGCTTCCATCATCGACGGGTGCCGCCTGTCGAAGGCGAAAATCATCCGCTTCAAGCACTCGGATATGGAAGATTTGAGAGCGCAGGCCAAAGCCGCAAAGGAATCCGGCTTGTACAACAAAATCATGGTCATCACGGACGGGGTGTTTTCGATGGACGGCGACATCGCGAAGCTGCCGGAGATCGTGCAAATCGCCGAAGAATTCGACCTGATCACGTACGTGGATGACGCGCACGGTTCCGGAGTATTGGGCGAAGGAGCCGGCACGGTGAAGCATTTCGGCTTGTCGGACCGGATCGATTTCCAAATCGGCACCCTTTCGAAAGCGATCGGCGTCGTCGGCGGTTACGTGGCCGGTTCGAAAAAATTGATCGAATGGCTGAAGCTGAGAAGCCGCCCGTTCCTCTTTTCGACAGCTTTGCCGCCTGCGCCCGTGGCTGCGTGCATCGCGTCGGTGGACATTTTGATGAACGACAAAACGCTGATCAAGAAGCTGTGGGAGAACGGGGATTATTTGAAACAAGGCTTGAAAAAGCTCGGCTTCGACATCGGAAACAGCGAAACGCCGATTACGCCATGCATTATCGGGGATGAAGTGAAAACCCAAGAGTTCAGCAAACGGTTGTACGAGGAAGGCGTTTACGCCAAAGCGATCGTGTTCCCGACGGTGCCGAAAGGAACCGGACGGATCCGGAACATGCCTACGGCCGCCCACGGCCAGGAGATGCTGGACCAGGTTCTGGGCGTTTACGAAAAAGTCGGCAAGGAGCTCGGGATCATTTAACCTTGAGTCGTCCAAAATGCGAATTCCGGTTGCGGGGAAGCAATAGGGAGGAATAACGATGAAAAACATATTGGTGACGGGAGCGCTGGGACAAATCGGATCCGAATTGGTCGCCAAATTGAGACATATCTACGGCGCCGACCGCGTCGTTGCGACCGATATCCGGATGTCCGGACACGAGGTCACGCGCTCCGGCCCTTTTGAGACGTTGGATGTGACCGACGGCAAAGCGATGCTCGAAATTGCCAAGCGGCATCAGGTGGACACGATCATACATCTGGCGGCGCTGCTTTCCGCCACGGCGGAGGAAAAGCCGCTGCTGGCCTGGAACCTGAACATGGGCGGGCTGGTCAATGCCCTCGAAGTGGCGAGGGAACTCGGATGCCAGTTTTTCACGCCAAGCTCGATCGGGGCCTTCGGGCCTTCGACGCCGAAAAGCCATACGCCGCAGGACACCATTCAGCGCCCGACGACGATGTACGGCGTAAACAAAGTGTCGGGCGAATTGCTGTGCGACTACTATTTTCATAAATACGGCCTGGATACGAGGGGACTGCGGTTTCCGGGCCTCATCTCGTACGTAACCCCTCCCGGCGGAGGCACGACCGATTATGCGGTCGAAATCTATTATGATGCCGTCAGCAAAGGGCGGTATACGTCGTTTATCGGTCAAGGCACCTACATGGACATGATGTACATGCCGGATGCGCTGGATGCGATCGTGCAGCTGATGGAAGCGGACGGCTCGAAGCTGAAGCACCGGAACGCGTTTAACGTGACGGCGATGAGCGTCGATCCGGAGGCGATCGCCGCCTCCATCCGGAAGGTGCTGCCGTCCTTCGTGCTGGAATACGACGTCGATCCGAAGAGACAGGCTATCGCCGAGAGCTGGCCGGACTGCATCGACGCAACCGCCGCTGCCGAAGAATGGGGCTTCCGGGCAAAATACGGCCTCGATGCGATGACGGCGGATATGCTGAGCCAGCTTGGCGCCAAGGAACGGATGGCCCGGAACGCCTGAGATTTTCGGGATGGAATAATGGAATAAAGCAGCATGCAGCAGCTCAAAACACGCAGCCTGCCTTGCCCTTCGATGGGCGAAGGCAGGCTGTTTTTTTAGGGCGAAAACAAGACGATCGCCGGCTTTCTTGAAGTGGTCATACCGGTCGCGGATGGTCTATAATATGAAGCAAGCCCCGGTTTGACCGGAGGTCAATTTTCAGGGAGACAGGAGCTGTATAATCCATGATTTCATTTCCGAAGCCTGATGTGGAGCAGTTTTTCCAGACGTACCTTATTCGGTCGTTTGGGGTAAGCAAGGATGAATCGCGGCTGGTGTTCAGCAGCACATTAAACGGCAAGTTCAATTTGTGGGCGATGGATTTGAATAGGGAAACTTCGTATCCGTATCCGCTGACCTACAACGACCAGATGTGCAATTTCATTAAGCTGGACCCGCAGGGCCGGCATCTATTGACCGGTTTTGACCGAGACGGGGACGAAAATTACCAGCTGCACGCCCTTCGCTGGAACGGCGGCGAACCGATGCCGCTATTCGAGAACGTCTCTCCGGACGATAAGCATGAATTCGTGCATTTGTCCGAGGACGGCAAACGCCTTTATTACACGACCTCCAAAGATAATCCGAACTTCCTCAATTCCCGCGTCTACGATTTGGAAACGAAGCAGGATCGCCTGATTTTGGAGGGCCGGGATACGGTCACCGAGATTTCCGCCGTCAGCCCGGATGAGAAGACGTTTGCTTACACGAAAATTTACGCCAACACCCACTACGTAAGTTATGTTTTGCTTGAAGACGGCAAAGAGATTTGCCTCACGCCTTCTCCGGAGCAGCCGCATATGTCCGCCAACGTGCAGTTCCTGGACAACGACAACGTCGTGTTCGCCACGGATTTTGACTCGGATTTTACATACATGGCGCATTACAACATCAAGGAAGGGACCTTTAAACGGCTGTGCGAGATCGATCGGGAATCGATCAGTGCGCTACGTTTGCATAAGGAGGCGCAAATCGTTTACGTCGTGACGGAAAAAGGCGTCGAGGACCGGCTGTACGCATACTCCCTGAAATCCGGAGAGCTTGCTCCCATTCCGCTTCCGGTGGATATTGTCGAGCAGATCGCCGTCGCGGCTTCCGGCAGCCTGTATATGTTGGGACGCGGCGCGGTCAAACCGCTGAACATCTACCGTTATGACGGCAGCGGGTGGACGATGCTTACGAAAAACGTGCTGACCGGGCTCACGGAAGAGGATCTTGTGGCGCCGGAAACGGTGACCTACAAATCATTTGACGGGATGGAGATCGAAGCGCTTTTGTTCCGCGCGAAAGCGGAAACCGCAAACGGCTGCACGGTTTTTTGGCCGCACGGCGGGCCGCAGGCGGCGGAGCGCAAGCAGTTCCGCGCGATGTTCCAATACATCCTTGCCCATGGTTACAACATTTTCTGCCCGAATTTCCGCGGCAGCACCGGCTACGGCAGCTCGTTCACGAAGCTGGTCGAGCAGGATTGGGGCGAAGGCCCGCGCAAGGATTGCCTGGCGGGGATGGATTGGCTGTTCGATCAGGGCATTTCGAGCCCGGAGCGGCTGTTTGTGGTCGGAGGCAGCTACGGCGGTTATATGACGCTGCTGCTTGCCGGACGGAATCCGGAATATTTCAAAGCGGCCATCGACATTTTCGGCGTCAGCAACCTGTTTTCGTTCCATGGTTCGGTGCCGGATCATTGGAAGCCGATCATGGAGCAGTGGCTGGGCGATCCGGAACGGGATCGCGAACGTTTCGTCAAGGACTCTCCGATTACGTACCTCGACCAAATGGTAAATCCGATGCTCATTATTCAAGGGGCCAACGACCCGCGCGTTGTCAAAGCCGAATCGGATCAAATCGTGGAGGCGCTGCGGGCTAAAGGGCGCGACGTGGAATATATCGTCTTTGACGACGAAGGCCACGGCATCACGAAGAAAGCGAACGAAAAAATCGCTTATGCGCGGATGGTCGAGTTCCTGAACCGTTTTCAATTCGCAGTGAGCAAACCTTAAACGGGAAGCTCCCATGAGTTTCGGTTTTGATCCGATGGATCGAATCGAATAAGACATGCTGCGGCGGCCTGCACCGGCGATATTTTGCCGGCTTGGGCCGCCTTATTTCGGAGCATTATAAACGCGGCAATGCCTTTGCCGCAACCTACATAGAACCTTGGATTCAAATTTGGTATATGGTTTGCATAATTTAAGCTTAATTTGATATAATCAACCGAGGCAATAGCATGTGAATAAAAGGACAGACTGGAAGTGAGTGGGATGCAGTCAAGCCAAAAACCGCTGTACTTGATCATCATGGAAGACTTGAAGGAAAAGATCCTCTCCGGTCACTATAAAGAAGACGAGCAGCTTCCGACCGAAGTGGAGCTGGCCGAGTTGTCCGGCGTCAGCCGGATCACGTCCAAGAGAGCTTTGATCGAGCTGGAGCGCGAAGGCCTGATCTACCGCAAACGCGGCAGCGGGAGCTACGTGAAAAGGCAGGAGCCGAAGGGCGCGTTCGAAGGCGCGGCATCCGCGGCGGCACCGATCATTTCCATGGTTCTGCCTTATATGGCGACAAGCGAGCTGGATTTCATTAAAGGCGCGACGGACTACCTGGATGCAAAAGGCTATTATTTGAGCATCCACAACAGCAACTGGAGCAGCGAACGCGAGCGCGAATTTTTGCTTCGGATGCCGAAAAGCGGCTCCGCAGGCATCATCCTGTACCCGATCAGCACGAACAGCAACAACGATTTGCTGAACATGCTGTATTGGAACGATTATCCGTTCGTGATGATCGACCAGTATGCGGACAGCCTGCCGGTAACGAGCGTCGTTTCCGATAACGTCATGGGCGGGTATATGACCGCCAAACATTTGCTGGAACTCGGGCATGAACGAATCGCGTTCGTTTCCAGCATCAGCATCGAGTTCCGCAGCTCGGTCCGCGACCGGTACCAGGGCTACTGCAAAGCGCTGCGGGACCACGGGATCCCGATCGATCCGGAGCTCGTCATCACCGATTTTTACCGCGAAGCCGACAAGGACGAGAGCAATACCTTTTACCGGAGGCTCGTCGGCCAAGTGATGGAGCTTGGAGCAACGGCAATCCAGGCCGAACATGACCATTTGGCCGTCGAACTGCTGCGCAGCGCTATAAGCCTCGGCATCGACGTGCCCGGACAGCTGTCCATCGCTGGGTTCGATAACCATATGATATCGAGCCTGGTCGAAGTGCCGCTGACCACCGTCGCCCAAGACTACAGCGAAATCGGCCGCAAAGCGGCGGAATGGATCGTCGGCCGGATCGAAGATCGGGAGAAATCCGGCGGGCGGACGCTCGTTCCGGTGCGGCTCATCGAAAGGGCGTCTACGTCCGTAGCGGCGAATGCCAATCCCTTATAAAACAAGCAGTTCAGAAAGCTAAAATGGTTTTCGAATAACGCAGGCTCCGGAATGTTTCCGGGGCCTGATTTTGCTTTTTGGCGAGGAAGGATGCGGCCCGGATCGCTTTGTAAATATAAAAAAGTGCAAGTTACGGCTCATGTTTCCATATATCGTAAGAAAAACTGCTTTTAGATATAATTAATATTATAAAAATGGAATATAAGATATATTCACTATTTACAAAAACTAGGCGGAAGATTATAATAACTCGTGTAAGCGGTATAAAGGATATATCTAATATGATATATAACGCAGTTTCGTTCTGATTTTCTATGGCTTCAGAATGCATGTGCATATCGCTTATTTTTTTGTGCAATTCATGTAAGCGCATTCTTTTTTGCGGGTTCCGCAAGCTGAAAAAGGGGGGATCGGTTTTATTGCTTCGGTTTCATTGGTCTTTTCTGTATTGGCGATTCAACAATTCTAATCCGAAACGGAAAAAATGGGGGATGAACGCGTGAAGAAGATGAAAGGACTCTCCATGCTGCTCGCAGCGATGCTGTTTGTATTCGTGATTGCAGGCTGCTCAGGCGGCGGCAACGGGGAAAGCGGTTCCAATGAGAGCAATAAAGCCGCGCAGCAGGAGCCTGCGCAAGAGACGGCCAAGGAGCCCGAAAAGCAGGAGCCGGCTGCGGAAGAGAAAAAAATCGACCTCGGCGGGGACACGATCAAAATCGGCGTATGGTATGACGATGCCGATCCACGACTGCTCAAGGAAAAAGGTCCTGCGGACGAAGAGCAGATCAAACTCATTGATGAAGTGGAAAAGAAATACAACACTAAAATCGAATTCGTCAAATTCGGCGATTACAACAAATACGTCGAGAACTTCACCACGACCTCCCTTTCGGGCGAGCCGTTTGCCGACATCGTGCTGCTTGAACTGTTCTGGGCTTTCCCGACGCTTGTGAACAAGGATTTTATCCAGCCGATCGACGACAAGCTTGATCTGAACGATCCGAAATACATCGACTGGATGAAAAAAGGCGGCAGCTTCAAAGGCAAGCAATACGGCATGACCGACTCCGCCCCTTCGCCATACGGTCTGTTTTACAACAAAACGCTTGTGAAAAAGCTGGGTCTTGAAGATCCGTACGAACTGCAGCAAAAAGGCGAATGGACCTGGGAGAAATTCCGCGACTTCGCCAAAAAGGCGACAAAAGACACAAACGGCGACGGCAAAACGGATATTTTCGGCATCGCCGGCGCTTACGGCAAAACCAACTATTTCACAGAGCAAATGGTTTACTCGAACAAAGGCTCCGTCGACAAGGATGCCGAAGGCAACATCAAATTCTCCTTGGACGGCGAAAACGCGATCGAAGCCTTGCAGTTCGTGTCCGATCTGTACAACAAGGATAAATCCATCATGCAGCCTGTTCCGGAAGACGCAAGCAAGGAGTTTGTCGCTGGCAAAGGGGTTATGTACGGCGGTTTCAGCTGGGAGCTCGGCGGACTGCTCGACAACATGAAAAACCAGGAGCTTGGTTACGTCTTTTTCCCGAAAGGGCCAAAATCGGATAAATATGTGTCTTATACGCCGTTCGGCAACATGTTTATGGTCGCGAAATATTCCAAGCACGCCGACGTGGCCGCAAAAATCATGGACGAAATCAGTCTGCACGATACGGGACGGAAGCTGGCACAGCAGTCATGGCAAAATTCCTATCCGAACAAGGAATCGCTTGACACGCGCAAACAAATGGCCGACAGCATCGATTACATCTCCTATTACGCCATTCCGGACGGCGGAAAGCTGTTCGAAAACGTCGTCAAAGACATCACGACAGGCAAAATCTCTCCCGCTACCGCGGTCGACAAGGTTAAGCCGCAGTTCGAAGCCAACATCAACAAGCTGCTTCAGGACAGCAAATAACCGCCCGGCAGCATAGTAACTCTGGAAAGCATGCCCCTGTTTCCTTTGCGAAAAGAAAATAGGGGCATTGCTGAAGAGAAAGGGGGAGCCCATGCACAGACCGATATTCAAGGCAGCATCCATCCTGCTTGCGGCGGCGCTGTCCGCAGGCGCAATCACCGCCGCGCTGGGACCGTCTTCCCGCGAGGTTTCGGCCTCGGCCGAACAAACGCCGGTAAAGCTGGACCTGAGCGGCATCAAGCAATCCATCAAAGCGGGCGGATACGAAGCGTACCTGTCCAATCATCAGCAAGCGGCGCCCTCAACGGAAGACGTCGTCATCGAAGGGGCCTCCTTCAGCAAGGCTGATGGGATGCAGGCTTCCGTACTGCAGGACTACCAAGGCGAGCAGGGCAAGTCGATTCTTACGGCGGATTCCGGCAGCGTGACATGGGAATTCGACGTGAAGCAGGCCGGGCTGTACAACATCCGGCTGAAAATGTTCACGGAGCCGGGGAAAGATTCCGACATCGAACGGGAGCTGGCCATCGACGGGGACGTGCCTTTTTCGGAAGCGAAAAGCCTGGTGTTCAACCGGGTATGGAAAAACGAAAAACCTTCATTCGATCGGGACGAATCCGGCAACGATCTGACGCCGGGGCAAGTGGAGGAGCATGTATGGCAGGAAGTGACTTTGAAGGACAGCACCGGCGCTTACGAAGATCCGTTCATGTTTTATTTTTCCGCAGGCAAGCACAGATTGTCGCTAACTTCCATCAAAGAACCGATGGTCATCCGCCAAATTACGCTGTCTGCGCCTTCCGGTTTGCCATCGTACGAAGAAGCGGCATCCGGATATGAGCGGCAAGGGCTGAAGCCGGCAACCGGCGTTTTTATGAAAGTGCAGGCGGAAGAGGCGTTGTATAAATCTTCGCCAAGCCTGCTACCGTACAACGACAGGTCCAATCCGGCGGTGGAACCATTCCATGTTTCGAAGCTGCGCAACAACGCCATGGGCGGATACGGCTGGAGGCTTCCGGGACAATGGATCGAGTGGGAAGTCGACGTGCCGCAGGACGGATTATACCAGATCGCCATTAAAAATCGGCAAAACTATCTGCGGGGCCTTTCCGTGCTTCGTTCGATTTACATAGACGGCAAGCTGCCGTTCAAGGAAATGCAAACCGTGCCATTCCCTTACGGCAGCGCCTGGCAGATGAAGGTGGTCGGCCCCGGCGGCGGCGAGCCGTACCTGTTTCATCTGACCCCGGGAAAACACCGGATCCGGATGGAGGTTACCCTCGGGGATATCGCTCCGATCCTGCGTTCCGTGGAATCGAATATTTTGGAATTAAACGCGATGTACCGCAAAATCATCAGCTACACGGGCACCGTTCCCGATGCGTTCCGCGACTATAACCTGGAACAACGCATTCCGGAGATGACCAAGGTGTTCCGCGACTCCAGCGAGCAGCTGGAAGCGATCGCCAAAGCGATCGAAGGCCCGTCCGGCCAAAGCGACGATCGGACCTCGATCATCCATACGGTCGCTTACCAGCTGAAAGACATGGCGGATAAGCCGGAAACGGTGCCGTCCCGCGTCGAAACGTTCAAAACCAACGTCGGCGCGCTCAGCTCATGGATGCTGACGGTGAACGAGCAGCCGCTTGCGCTCGACTATTTGATCGTCAGTTCGCCGGGGAGCAAGCTGCCTGCGGCCCAGGCCGGAACCTGGAAAAAGCTGACCGCAGGCGTGGACGCCTTTTTTGCTTCCTTTTATGAAAACTACGACGACATTTCAAGCGATGGCGATACGGGCGGCAAAAACAGCGTCTCCGTATGGGTAACGTCCGCCCGGGATCAGGCGCAGGTGATCAAACGGCTCGTCGAGGATCAATTTACGCCGCAGACGGGGATTCAGGTCAATCTGAAGCTGGTGGCGTCGGATGTGATTTTGCCTTCGACTGTTGCGGGCAAGGGACCGGACATCGCGCTGCAGATCGGAAATGATCTCCCGGTCAATTATGCAAGCCGCAGCGCGCTGCAGGATTTGTCCGCTTTCCCGGACTTCGGAGAAGTAAAGGAACGGTTTCAGGCAAGCGCTCTCGTGCCTTATGAATACAACGGGTCGTATTATGCGCTGCCGGAGCAGCAAACGTTCCCGATGCTTTTTTACCGGAAGGATATTCTTGAGGACGAGCTGCATCTGAAGGTGCCGCAAACATGGGAAGACGTATACGAGATGCTGCCGGTGCTGCAAAAGCATAATCTGCAGTTCGGCCTGCCGCAGAAGCCGCTTGATTCCCTAGGCAACGAGGTGTCGAACGCCAATATCGCCACGATGCCGCCGAACCCTGCGTTTGCGATGTTTTTGTACCAAAACCAGGGACGGTTTTACAAGGACGGCGGCAAAGCCGTCGACCTCGATTCCGAAACCGGCATCAAGGAATTCAAGCAGTGGACGGATTTTTACGTCAATTATAAAATTCCGATTTCGGTCGATTTCGCCAACCGGTTCCGTACCGGGGAAATGCCGATCGGGATCGTCGATTACACGATGTACAACAAGCTGAGCGTGTTTGCGCCCGAAATCAAAGGGTTGTGGGCTTTTGCGCCGGTACCGGGAACGCCCGGCACGGACGGCAAGCTTCATCGCGAGGTGGGCAGCAGCGGATCGGCGACCGTCATGTTCAAAGGGGCGGCAAATAAAGACGCCGCCTGGGAGTTCATGAAATGGTGGACCGGCAAAGAAACGCAAATTGCCTACGGGCGGCAAATGGAAATCCGCATGGGCGCTTCCGCCCGTTATCCGACTGCCAATAAGGAAGCGCTTGCCCAGCTCCCGTGGCCGACGCAGGATTTGCGCAAGCTGCAGGACCAGATGCAGTGGGTTCAAGGCATACCGGAAGTTCCCGGCGGTTATTTGACCGGACGAAACATCGACAATGCGTTCCGCCGCGTCGTCGTGCAGGGGGAAGACCCGCGCGAGACGATGGACAATTACGTCAGGGCGATGAATGAAGAAATCACGCTTAAGCGCAAAGAATTTAATCTCCCTACCATAGAAACGAGGGACCTTCCATGAAACAGCAAATCGCCGAACGTCCCGTCATGGCGGGGGCGAAGTTACCTAACCGGGGCGCGCCGGGGCGCATGCTCCGCAGCAAGGCCGCGCGGGTATGGACGGAAATGAAAAAAAACAAGCACGCCTACGTGCTGATGGCGCCTTATTTCCTTATTTTTTGTACCTTCACCGTCATCCCGGTGCTGTTATCCCTTGCTTTGAGCTTCACCAATTTTAATCTGTTGGAGCGGCCGCAGTGGATCGGTTGGCAAAATTACGCGAGATTGTTCGTGCAGGACGACATTTTTCTGATCGCTTTGAAAAACACGCTCCTGTTTGCCGCCATCACCGGACCGATCAGCTATATGGCCTGCTTTATTTTCGCCTGGCTGATCAACGAGCTGCCCCCCAAGCTGCGGGCCGTGCTCACGCTGGTGCTGTACGCGCCTTCCATCTCGGGCAACACCTATTTGATCTGGACGCTGCTGTTCGCCGGCGATTCCTACGGATATGCCAACTCGTTTCTGATGAAATGGGGTTTCATCATGGAGCCGATCCAGTGGCTGCAGGACACGAGATACGTGCTGATGATTCTCATTCTGGTGCAGCTGTGGCTCAGCTTGGGAACTTCCTTTCTCGCTTTTATCGCCGGGCTGCAAAACGTCGACCGGACGATGTACGAGGCGGGCAGCATCGACGGCATCCGCAACCGCTGGCAGGAGCTGTGGTTCATCACCCTTCCCGCGATGCGGCCGCAGCTCATGTTCGGCGCGGTCATTCAGATCGCTTCGGCGTTTTCCGTCGCGGAAATTTCGATCTATCTGCTCGGCTTCCCGAGCGTGGATTATGCCGCGCATACGATCGTCACCCATTTGGTCGATTACGGCACGATCCGCTTCGAAATGGGGTACGCCTCGGCCATCGCGACCGTCCTGTTCACGATCATGCTGACCGTGAACCTGATGACCCAGAAGCTTCTAGGAAAAGTGGGTGAGTAAGCGTGAAATTGGTTTTGAAAATGCCAAAACGATTGAACAGGTCCTGGGGCGTCGACATTTTGCTGTTCGTGCTGCTGGGCGGCGTTGCGTGTTTCATGGCGCTTCCGCTCGTGTTTACGATCAGCAACGCGTTTAAGCCGATCGACGAAATTTTTACGTTTCCGCCCAAATTGTTCGTGCGCCATCCGACATTCAAAAACTTTACGGACCTGGCGGGAATTTTCAGCGATTCTTGGGTGCCGTTTTCAAGATACGTGTTTAATACGTTTTTTATCGCGATCGTCGGTACGGCGGGGCATGTCATTTTGGCTTCGGCGGCGGCCTATCCGCTGGCGAAGATCCGTTTTCCGGGCAGAAGGCTCCTCTTCAGCATCGTCGTGCTTTCGCTGATGTTTACGGCATACGTGACCCAGGTTCCGAACTACATGATCATTTCGTACCTGGGGATGATCAATACGTATTGGGCCATATTGCTGCCGGCGTTCGGCATGACGCTCGGGTTGTATTTAATGAAGCAGTTCATGGAGCAGATTCCGGACGCGCTGCTCGAAGCGGGAAAAATCGACGGGGCGAGCGAATACCGCATTTATTGGCAGATCGTCATGCCGATCGTGCGGCCCGCATGGCTCACGCTGATCATTTTTTCGCTGCAAAGCCTTTGGACGAACGGTTCGGTCACGAGCCACAAATATATTTACAGCGAACAGCTGAAGACGGTGGACTATGTGTTCGGGCAAATCGCAAGCGGCGGTTTGGTCCGGACGGGACCGGTGGCGGCCGTGACGCTGCTGATGATGATCGTGCCGATCACGGTGTTTATCGTCACCCAAAGCAGCATCATTCAAACGATGTCCACGTCGGGCTTGAAGGAATAACAGGGGGGCTGACAGATGAAGAGATGGTTCGCTGCAATCATGATCGCGCTGCTTCTGGCCTCCGGCACCGAGGCGGCCCCGGCGTCGGCAAACGAAACTTACAATTATTCGTATTGGGGAACGCCGGTCCCGGCTCCCGATCCTTATGCCTTGGAGCAGGTGATTTACGGAAGCGACTGGAGCGCGGGACCGTTGTCCGCTCCCCAGGATCTGTACGCCGGTCCCGGCGGCAAGTTGTACATCGCCGATACCGGCAACAACCGGATTGTGATTTTGGATCGTGATTTGAAGCTTGCGGGAGTTGTCGGCGGTTTCGACCATGACGGGAAAAAAGACGCCTTAAGCGGGCCGCAGGGCGTTTTTGCGGATCGGGACGGGAACATGTATGTCGCCGATACGGATAACCGCCGCATTGTCGAGTTTGACAACGGCGGAAAGCTGAAAAGGATCATCCCGGAGCCGGAATCGACGCTCCTTCGGAAGGGCTTCCAGTATACGCCGACCAAGCTTGCGGTCGATAAAGCGGGACGGCTGTACGTCATCAGCCAGGGGAGTTATGAAGGCATCATGGAATTCGAGTCGGACGGGGCCTTCAGCGGCTTTATTGGCACCAACCGCGTCAAGTTCAGCCCGGTAGACCTGTTCTGGAAACGGATTTCCACAAAGGCGCAACGCGAGCAGATGCAGCAGTTTATCCCGATCGAATTCAACAATTTGGACGTGGACGAAAACGGATTTATCTATACCTCCACGTCCGAGGAAAATTCGGATCAGCCACTGAAGCGGCTCAATCCTTCCGGCACGGACATTTTGCGCAGCAAAGGTTATTTCCCGCCCAAAGGGGATGTCGGGAATCTCGAGGGCGCAAGCGTCACCGGCAGCTCGATCTTTGTTGACGTAATAGCGGATCGGGCCGGGATGTACAGCGCGCTGGATGCGAAGCGCGGCCGGGTGTTCACCTACGACAAGGACGGCAACCTGCTGTACGAATTCGGCGGTCTCGGGAGCCAGCAGGGCAATTTCCGCACGCCGGCGGCGATCGGCATGCTGGGCGACCGGATCGCCGTGCTGGATAAGGATAACAGCCGTTTGTCGGTGTTTGCGCCGACGACCTACGGCAGCCTGATCCGAAGCGCCGTGCTTGCGCTCGGCGAAGGCAAAACGGATGAGTCCACCGCGGACTGGAAGCGGGTGCTCCAGCTGAACGCGAATTTCGACGTCGCTTACATCGGCATCGGCAAATCGCTGCTCAAGCAGGGGGATAACCGCGAGGCGATGAGCTACTTCAAGCTCGGGAACAGCCGCGAGTATTATTCCGAAGCGTTCAAACGCTATCGCAAGGAAGTCGTATTCGAGCATTTCGGCACGATCGTCCTCGTCATCGCGCTGGCGATCGCCGTCGTGATCGCGGCCGTGAAGCTGGCGGGCCGTAAAACGAAGGGGCAGTTCTACCGGGAATTCGGCATCATCCGGAATCCGTTCTACACGCTGCTTCATCCGTTTAACGGGTTTTGGGAAATGAAATACGAGCGGAAGGGAAGGCTCGGCGTGGCTTTTTCCATCGTGGCGCTGCTCGTTGTAGCCATGATCGTAAAACGCCAGTGGGGAGGCTTTGTCGTCAATTTCAACAACCCGGACCAATTGAGCACGCTGAATGAGCTGAAGTTCATCCTCCTTCCGTTTTTTCTATGGTGCATCGCCAACTGGTCGCTGACGACGCTCATGGACGGGGAAGGGAAGTTCACCGAAATCATGATCGCGACGGCGTATTCCCTGCTGCCGCTGGTGCTGATTTATTTTCCGCAGGTGCTTTACAGCAACGCGATTACGGCGGATGAAAGCTCATTTTATTATTTGCTGGATACGATCGCGATGATTTGGTTCGTTTGGCTGCTGTTTACGGGCACCATGACCGTGCACCAATATTCCGCCGGGAAAACGATAGTTACGATGCTGCTGACCCTGGTGGTTATGGGGATCATCATCTTCCTTGGCGTGCTTTTTTTCAGCATGCTGCAGCAAATGATCAATTTCGCAAGCTCCATCTACAGGGAAATCACGTTCAGGATGTAGCGCCAGAAGGAGGGATGGAACGTGGGCATTCGCAAAAAACAAGCGGCAGCCATCCTGTGCGCGCTGCTTTTGACGGCGGGCGCCGCAGGGGCTGCGGCCGTCATGCCGCAAGGGAAAGCGGCGGCCGAAACGGAAGCTTCGAAACAAGGCGGGGCGGCAACAGCTTCGGCAGGACAGAGCTTTTCCGTGAACCTCACGCAGCATAAGCAGGCGTCTCCGAACACGCCGGAAGAGCTTAAGGCGCTGGAAACGATGGAAGTGGCGGCGGAAAACGATCGGCTGAAGCTGTTCGTGAACCGGGAGACGGCGGAAATGGCCGTGCAGGAGAAGGAAAACGGGTACGTATGGTTCACCAATCCGCCGCAGCGAAACGAAGATCCGAAAGCGTCTCCGCTTTACAAATCCGAGCTGTCGGCGCAGGTGCTGCTTACTTACTACAACGAAAAAGGGCAAATAAACGCTTTTAACAGCTTTGACGACAGCGTGGCCAAGCAGCAGTTCAAGATGACACCCGCCGATAACGGGATCCGCGTGGATTACCGGATGGGCAACGTAAAGCAGTCCTTCCCGAACATCCCGAAAGCGATCGGCAAGGAACGGTTCGAACAGGAAATTCTCGCCAAAATCAAAGATCCGGAAAAGCGGGATGACATCAAATACAAGTTCCGCTTTGACGAAAAGAAGCAGGTATATGAAGCAAGGAAACTTCAGGATTACGTAGCGGAGGAGATGTCCGCCGTGCTGGAGGAGGCCGGTTATACCGCCGAGGATGCCGCGCAGGACAACAAAGCGAACGGGGCCGGCGAAGAGGCCGCATCCGAGGAAGCGGAATTTACCGTCCCGGTGGTTTATGCGCTGGACGGGGACAGCCTCGTCGTATGGGTTCCCGCGAAGGAGCTGAAAGCAAGCAAGTCGTTTCCGATCGCCTCGCTGCAGCTGTTAAAATTTTTCGGCGCGGCGGATACCGGAAAACAAGGATATATTTTTGTGCCCGACGGCTCCGGGGCGCTCATTCGCCTGAACAACCAAAAGCTGAACGCCGAAGGGTACGATCTGCCGATCTACGGCAATGACGGGGCTTTCGACGTGAAAGAGAAAATCCAGACGAACGAAGTATCCCGCCTGCCGGTGTTCGGGCTGAAGCAAAACGACCATGCGCTCGTCGGCATCATCGAGGACGGGGAAGCGGGCGCCAGCGTGGCGGCGGATATAAGCGGGCGCAACGATTCCTACAATACGGTCAGCGGCAAATTCCAGGTTACGGCGATGGATTATTACACGCTGTCTTCGGGCACGAAAACGAGTGCGGTGCCGATGTTTCAGACAGGCAAATATCAAGGAAACCTGCAGGTCCGGTATGCGTTTTTGTCCGGCGATGCCGCAAATTATACCGGAATGGCGGCGGCTTACCGCAGCTATATGGCGGGCCAATACGATTTAAAGCCTTTGGAGGCTTCCGCCGATAGCCCGTTTATGCTCGAACTCGAAGGGGCGTTCCAAAAACAAAAATCGCTGCTCGGCATTCCTTACCGGTCGACGGAGCCGTTGACGACCTTCGCGGAGGCGGAAACGATCGTCGGCAAGCTGAAAACCGCTGGCGTCCAAAATATCGACCTGCGGTTCGTCGGCTGGTTTAACGGCGGGATCCGCCACGCATCCCCGGACGACGTTTCTGCGGCCGGAGCTTTGGGCGGCAAGAAGGGCTTGTTGAAGCTGGCGGATTTCATGAAACGAAACGGATTCGGGTTTTACCCGGACGCCGCGTTTTTGGAAAAATACAAAGGTGCGAAAGGCGCGGCAACGCTGCTTGACCGCAGCAAGGCGGAGGTATTCGCTTATAATCCGGTGACGCATGCGAAGGATACGGGCAAGTTTTCCCACTACCTCCTTTCGCCGCGGCAGCTGCCAAAGCAGGTGGACGGATTTTTGGCCGACTACGCCAAGCTTGGCGTTCCAGGGCTGTCGCTGCGGGATTTGGGGCGCGAGGTCCATTCCGATTTCGATCCTAGCCATCCCGTCAGCAGGCAGGATTCGCAGGCGGCTTCGGTAAAGGCGATGGAGCTTCTCCGAACGAAAACCGGTTCGCTTATGGTCGAAGGCGGCAACGCGTACAGCCTGCCGTACGCCGATTGGATCGTTAACGCGCCGGAACGCAGCAGCAGGCTCAATATTACCGACGAAGAGATTCCGTTTTTCCAAATCGCGCTTCACGGCTATTTCGATATCGCCGGGGCTCCGTACAACATGGGCGAGCTGCAGAATCCGCGCCTGGCCATGCTGAAATCGCTGGAAACCGGCTCAGCCGTATATTACCAATGGTTCGCCAGCGACGCTTCCACGGTAAAGGATACGGATTATAACGGCTTGTACGCCCTGAACTATAAGGATTGGATCGACGAGGCGGCCAGGCTGTACGGCGAGTCGAACCCGGTGCTGGCGAAGGTGAGGAACCAAGTCATTACGGCCCACGTTCGCCTGGCTCCGGGCGTCGTCCGAACGACATACGAAAACGGGATAACCGTGACGGTCAATTACAACCGGGCGGCGGTGGCCGTGGACGGCCTGCAGCTTCAGCCGCAGAGCTATCACGTAGGCGGTGAATAACATGTTCAGAAAATCGTTAACCTTGTCCCAAAAAAAGCAGCTCTACGGCGTTTTGTTTGCCACGCCGCTCATATTGGGGCTTATCATCCTGTTTCTGCTGCCGCTGATCCAGTCCTTCCGGTTCAGCCTCAGCACGATCCGGCTCGTTGAAGGCGGTTTTGCCGTCGATTACAAAGGCTGGTCCAACTATTCGGGCCTGTTTACGACCAACCCGGATTATCCGCGCAAGCTGACCGAATCGGTCACGAACATGGTCGTCAACGTGCCGATCATCATCATTTTCAGCTTGTTCGCCGCCGTGCTGCTCAACCAGAAATTCCGGGGAAGGGCACTGGCGAGAGCGATCTTTTTCCTGCCGGTCATTTTGGCATCCGCAGCGATCGCCAATCTGGACATCAGCAGCTTTGTCGGCGGCTCGACCTTGTCGGGAAGCAGCGGGGGCAGCGGCGGCGGAATGCTGCAAAGCTTCGAGCTGAAAAAAATGCTGACGGACTCGGGACTTGCGCCGGTGTTCGTCAACTACATTACGGGCGCCGTTGACCGGATATATGAAATCATCAGCTCGTCCGGGGTGCAGATTCTCATTTTTCTGGCGGGGCTGCAATCAATTTCCCCGTCTTTGTACGAAGCGTCGCGGATCGAAGGGGCAACGGGTTACGAAATTTTTTGGAAGGTGACGTTTCCGATGATGACGCCGCTCATCCTGACGAATACGGTGTATTCGATCATCGATTCCTTCAGCCGTAATTCGATCAACTCCCTTATATCCGAAACGGCGTTCAAATCGTTCGAATTCGGCCAAAGCGCGGCGATGTCCTGGGTTTATTTTGCAGTGGTGACGGCGATCTTGGGCATTTCGACGGCCATCATTTCCAGAAAGGTATTCTATTATGACTGATAGGAGGAAAAGGCTATGAAATCGCCTGCCGCATACGCGGATATCATCCAGTACCGGTTTAACCCTCTGGAAAAATCCAAACTTTGGCTGTGGATAGTCGTGCGCACCGTCATGATCGTAGGCTTTTGCTTCATCATTTTGTTCCCGCTGTTTTTGCGGCTGTCGGTGGCTTTCCGCAGCAAAGTCGACATCTACGATCCGACCGTGCTTTGGATTCCGCGGCATTTTACGCTGGACAACATCAAAATCGCCATAGAGGCGACCCGATATTTCCCCGCCCTGCTGAATACGTTTTTGATCTCGGCGGGAACGACGATCATTCAGCTGGCTTCCTGCGCGCTTGCGGCCTATGCCTTTGCGAGGCTGAAGTTCCGGGGCAGCGGCCTGCTGTTCGGACTCGTCATTTTCACGATCGTGGTGCCGCCGCAGACCATCATGATTCCGCTGTATTTAACGTACCGGTATTTCGACTTATTCGGTTTGATCAAGCTTGTTACGGGCAAATCCAGCCTGAACCTGATCGACACCTTCTGGCCGTTCCTCATTTCCTCGGCGACCGCGATGGGGCTGAAAAACGGCTTGTACATCTATATTTTCCGCCAGTTTTTCCGCGGGATTCCGAAGGAGATCGAAGAGTCGGCGTTCGTGGACGGCGCGGGCGTGCTCCGAACCTTTTGGCGGATCATGCTGCCGAACGCGGTGCCCGCCATCGTTACCGTCGTCCTGTTTTCGTTCGTGTGGCAGTGGAATGACAGCTATTACGTCTCGCTTTTCCTGAGCAAGGTGAAGGTGCTTTCCACGCAGCTGATGGATATGGGATCGGCGCTCGGCAAAGAACCGGATTTGGTGTACCAGTCGATGCTCCTCAACACCGGGGTGCTGCTCCTGACCGCGCCGCTCATCATTTTGTACCTGTTTGTGCAGCGGTATTTCGTGGAAAGCGTGGAACGGACGGGCATCGTCGGTTAAACGTCTAAGACATGCGGCCCGCAACATGCGGCACGAAACGCGGATGGCGGGCCACTGGCTTTTGCTCTAGAAAAAACCACAGAATGGAGAGCGGAATATTGGCACAATCCAAAACAGTACATATCGTTTCACACACGCATTGGGACAGGGAATGGTATCTGCCTTACGAAAAACATCATGTGCGGCTGATTAAGCTGATGGACGAGCTGCTGGCCATCCTTGAAAAAGATCCGGATTTCAAAAGCTTTCATCTCGACGGGCAAACGATCATGCTGGACGATTACTTGCAGATTCGCCCGGAAAAGCGGGAACAGGTTGAAAAATATGTCCGGGAAGGCCGCATCCATGCCGGCCCTTGGTATATTTTGCAGGACGAGTTTCTGACCAGCGGCGAAGCCAATGTGCGCAATCTGCTGTACGGGCACCGGGACGCGGTCCGCTACGGCGCGGTAAGCAAAATCGGTTATTTTCCCGATTCGTTCGGCAATATGGGGCAAGCGCCGCAGCTGCTGCGGCAGGCCGGCATCGGCAACGCGTTTTTCGGCCGGGGCGTCAAGCCGACGGGCTTCAATAACGAGGTGAGCAAGACGGCGGCGTACGAATCCCCTTATTCCGAAATGATCTGGGAAGCCCCCGACGGTTCGCGGGTGCTCGGCATTTTGTTCGCCAACTGGTACAGCAACGGCAACGAAATGCCGACGGAACCCGGGGATGCGCGCGCCTACTGGGAGCAAAAGCTGAAGGATGCGGAAAGGTACGCCTCCACGCCGCATGTGTTGATGATGAACGGATGCGATCACCAGCCGGTGCAGTCGGATGCGGCAGAAGCGATCCGAACGGCGCAACGTTTGTTCCCGGCGCATCGTTTCGTCCATTCCAATCTGGCGGATTACGCTCTCGCGGTGGAAGGGACCGTGCCGGAGCATCTGTCCGTCGTACGGGGCGAGCTTCGCAGCCAGCATACGGACGGTTGGTCGACGTTGGTCAATACGGCATCCTCCCGCATCTACCTGAAGCAGATGAACAACCGGGGACAGGCGCTGTTGGAAAAGGCAGCCGAGCCGCTGGCCGTTTTCGCCCATTTGACGGGGAAAGCGCCGTACCCGCATCATTTGCTCGAATATGCCTGGAAAACGCTAATGCAAAACCATCCTCACGACAGCATTTGCGGATGCAGCGTGGACGAGGTTCATGACGAAATGGTGGCGCGGTTTGCGAAAAGCAGGCATGTGGGCGAGGCGATCGTCACCGACAGCCTGGATGTGCTTGCAGGCGACATCGATACGAGCCCGTTTCGCAATGTTCTTCGGGAGGGGGAAACGGCGTATCCGCTGGCGGTGTGGAATACGACCGGTTGGGAGCGTTCCGGCGTCGCAACGGCGGAGCTTGCGCTGGAGCGGATCTATTTCCGGAGCGGGATCGGTTTTGCCGAAATGAAAAAAACGCTGCGTACGCTGCCGATCGGACCTCTGCGGCTGGTCGATCCGGATGGAAACGAAATTCCGTTTGATGATGAGGATCTAGGAATCGCGTTTGGTTACGATTTGCCGGAGGACCGCTTCCGCCAGCCTTATTTTGAAAGAAAAATCCGGGTACGGTTCGAAGCCTTTCGGGTACCCGCGCTGGGGCATAAGGTTTTCGCCGTCATCCATGGAAAGCAAGGGGGGACCGGCTCCGATCCCCATACGGATTCATTCGAATCGGCTAACGGATCGGCCCGAAACGTCTCCGAGCGCGCTTCGCTAGTGACCGGACGAAACCGCATGGAAAACGAATATTTGGCGGTGACGATCGAAAAAAACGGCTCCCTGACCGTCTTGGACAAGGCGACCGGCCGGATTTTGCGCGATTTATGCATTTACGAGGACACCGGCGACATCGGGAACGAATATATGTACAAGCAGCCGGACGGCGATTTGCCGATTACGACGAGGGATCTTGCTGCAAGCGTCACACTGGCCGAAGACGAGCCGTTTCGGGCATCCTTCGACATTGCGCATACACTGCGAATTCCTGTCTCCGCGGACGAGACGCTCCGCAAGGAGCAGCGGGAGCTGGTATGGTTTACGGGGCGGAGCGCGGGCCGGTCTTCCGTCATGACGGAATTCCGCATTCATACCCGGGTGACGCTGGAACGCGAAGGCAAGGGCATCCTTGTCGAGTCCGCATTCGATAACCAAGCGGAAGATCATCGGCTCCGGATGTTGTTCAAGCCGGGCATCGCCGCGGAAACGCATCAGGCGGATTCCATCTTTGAAGTGGCGGAAAGAAACAATGTCCCGGCGGCGGAATGGAGGAATCCGAGCAACTGTCATCATCAGCAGGCTTTTGTTTCGCTCCGTGATGAAACGCAGGGCCTCCTGATCGCCAACCAGGGGCTGCCGGAATATGAAATCATGCAGGAGGATTCGGCGGTGATTGCCGTAACGCTGCTGAGAGCGGTTGGCGAGATGGGCGACTGGGGTCATTTTCCGACGCCCGGGGCGCAGTGCAAAGGGAAACATGCGGCACGCCTCATGATCATCCCGTTTGTCCCGGCTGAATCTGGCCGCACGGAAGCGCGTTTGGATGAAGAAGGGGCCATGATTTTGGCGCATCAATTCCAGGTGCCATGGCTGGCGCTGCAGACCGGCGTTCATGAAGGCAGCCTTCCGGCCGTCCATTCTTATCTGTCCTGGGAAGGGAAAGGTTTGATGCTTTCCGCGCTAAAAATGTCCGCCGACGGCGCTGTCGTGGCGCGCTGGTTTAATACGGCGAATGAGGAGCGGCTTCTGACGGTCAAGCCCGCCTTCCCGGTACAAGAAGCGAGACACAGCAATATTATGGAGGAGCCGCTGGATCAAGCCGACCTCGGCGCGATCGCCGCGGGACCGGCGGAGATCAAAACGATTTTGTTTCAATTGCCGTCATAGGCTGATGACAACCGCTGCGGGGACGCTTACGTCCTCTGCGGCGTTTTTTCTTTTTTCGGAATAGGAATCCGGCTCTCGGATTATCAGAACTGGACATGGCTAAAGCCATGTTTCGGACGACCGGCTCGTCTTTTCGGGAACCCGGACTTAGACCGTTTTTACGTTGACGGTTTTCGACAGTGGCGGTTAGTATAGGTTATAACTTCCGGGAAGAGCCTCGGATCGAGGACATCATAAGCGGGGTGAATTCGATGTTTTTCCGTAATTTAGGTTCCCGAATCAAAAGCAAGTCCTTCGTCATGCGGCGCTTGTCGATCAAAAACCGGCTGCTGGCCGCCTTTGTCATTACCTCGCTGTTGCCGGTCGTTATCGTAAGCGTCTATTCCAACATGAAGTACCAGGCTTCGGTAACGAACAAGATCAGCGCGTACTCCATGCAGATTTTGGACGAGCTTTCCCAAAACGCCGCGCGCGAGCTCGAGCAATATGAAACCTTGAGCGAAAACATCATCATCAACCCTTCCATCCAAGACGGCCTTCAGCGTTTCGATACGATGAGCGACTACGAAAAAAACCAGTTGAAGGTCCGGATCGGGAACGAGATGGGGCAGCAAATTTTCCAGCTCGGCAACATCAGCAGCGTCATGATTTTGAACAACGGCAGCGAGACGTTTTTCGATCTCGGGTTCGAGTTGTATCCGTCGGCATCCATTCAAGCGATGCTGGAGCAAACGAGCCATTCCGTTGGAAACGCTTACTGGACGTATCTTCGTTCCAGCCGGGGGACCAATACGATCGCGCTCAGCCGGATCATTTACTCGGAGGACGCGCTGAACAAGCAACTCGGATACGTGATCATTTTTATCGACGAAAAGGTGTTTTCGCGCAACATTTATAAATTCGTCAATTTGGGGACGGGCAGCAGCATTTACATTACGGATGCCAGCGGCATGGTGATTTCGTCGATTTCGGACGACATTCCGAAAGGAACCCGGTTTGCGGCGGACGAGATCCATGCCGTCATCGACCGGCAGTTTCACCGGGAGGGGAGGCTGGCGGCGTTCCATGCCAACGTGGACAAACGCGAATTCCTCGTGGGCAGCTCCTACATCCGCTCGGCCAACTGGTTTTTCGTCGGCATGATTCCGCAAAAATTCATCGTTTCGGAGCTGTCGGAAATGCAGCGGAACCTGGTATTCATCTGCCTCATCATCGTGCTTGTGTCCGGCATGATTTCGATGTGGATTTATTTTACGATCCATAGTCCGATGCGCTCGCTGCTCATGTACGCCAAGCAAATCCGGATGGGCAGGCTTGAGGCCAAAGCCGAAGCGCGCTCCATGTATCCGGACGAAATGGACATGTTGACCGAAACGATCGACGGGATGGTGGAGCAGCTGAAGCAGCTGATCGCCCAGGTTCAAACGGAGCAGCAGGCCAAACGCGATGCGGAGCTGAAAATGCTGCAAGCGCAGATCAACCCGCATTTTTTGTTCAACACGTTAAATTCGTTGAAATGGACCGCCATGCTTGGAGGAAACGAATCGGTTACGAGCGGCATCGAGTCGCTGTCGGAGCTGCTGCGAAGCACGATCATGCTTAAGGACGAATTCATTCCGCTGCGGACCGAAATCGAAAACCTGCGCCATTACGCCAACATCCAGCGCATCCGTTACGGCGATTCCTTCGTGCTCCATATCGAAGTGGACGAGGAGCTTTCCGAGAGCCTGGTGCCCAAATTCATTTTGCAGCCGATCGTGGAAAACTCCATTCTGCATGGCGTGGGAGACGATGAGAAACGGGTTGGCATATGGGTAAAAGGGACCTGCCGCAATCATATATTGACGATTCGGATTACCGATGACGGCAAAGGGTTCGACATGAACGCGATGAAGCCAAAGCCGGCTTCAACCCGCTCAAAGCTGTCGGGCCTCGGGATCGCCAACGTCGATGAACGCATCAAGCTTCATTTCGGAGCTCCCTTTGGGCTGGCGACGTCCAGTGCGCCCGGGAAAGGCACCGAGACGGTCATTACGATTCCAATCTATCGAAGCGAGGGGGAACCGGAGCGTTATGTATAAAGTGCTTATCGTCGACGATGAAATGATCGTCCGCCATGCCGTGAAAACGCTGATCCGCTGGGAGGGAAGCCGCTTCCTGTATTCGGGGTCGGCTTCCAGCGGCGCGTCCGCGCTGAAGATCGCTCGCGAGCAGCGTCCCGATATCGTCATCACCGACATTAAAATGCCGGAGATGGACGGGATCGAGCTGATTAAACGGCTTATGGCTTCCGGCTTTGACGGGGAGATCCTGGTGCTGAGCAACTTCAACGATTTCGAACTGGTGCGCGAAGCGCTGAAATGCGGCGCCCATGACTACATGCTGAAGCTGACGCTCAAAAGCGATAATTTCATGCAAACCTTAGACGAAATCGCCGAAAAGCTGGACGAGAAAAAGCGCCAGCCGAGCGTTGCGCATACGGCGATGCAGACGGAAAGAACAAACCGGCTTCATGATCTTCTGCATGCGTTGTACGATTCCGCAGAAGAGGACCGGCTTCCCGGCCTGAACCCGGAAGCGGCATCGCAGCTGCTGCCGCCGGGCCATGGCGTGTCCTTGTTCGTTATTCAAGTGGATACGGTAGGTGAAAAAAGGGACGAAACTTCGCTAAAGCGTTCCCTTAGCCAGTTGTGGAGCGACGTATACCCGGGAAGCAGCTGGCAGTGTACCTTGGCCGAAGAAGAACGCAGATTTCTGCTCGCCGCGGCTTATCCGGCAGAATCTCAATCGGCAGAGCCGGCGGAGATGGCCGGGCGGATGGCCAGCCTGGCCGCCATGTACTACAGCATGAACGTCGATATCATATACGGAAAACCGGCATTCGGCCCGGAAGAACTGATCGAAGAGATGCGGCGCTGCCGCAAAGCCCGGGCGTTGTTGTTTTACCAAGAAGCGGGGAGTGTCTCTTTGTCCAGCGATACCGAAGCCGTCGAACATGACCCGGCGTACGAGCGGATGGAAGCGGAATGGACGGAGGACATCCGCGTGGGCAGGCCTGAGTTTGCCGCCGAATGGGAGCTGCGGGCGCTGCGGATCATCAGGGAAGGCGCCGTGCGCAGGCTGCTGCCGCGGGTCGTCAAACGGACGATTTGCGAAGCGATGTGGACCCTAAGCCGGAAGCTGGGGCTCGAACAGCGGAGGGAATTCGACCCTTCGCTTTGGCTGGAACGGATTACCGGGGCTGCAAGCGACACGGAACTGCTCATGATCGCCTCGGAGTTGTCGCAGGAGGTGCTTGCCCTTGCAGAGAGCGGCATCGCGCTTCGGGCGAATCGGCCCGAGATCCGAAAGGCGCTTGCCTATTTGGAAGAGCATTACGCCAAACCGGTCTCGATTCGCGACGTAGCGTCGCATGTCAATTTGTCGGAAACGTATTTATGCCAAATTTTCAAAACGGAAACCGGAAAAAGCATCATGACTTGCCTGAATGAGCTGCGCATGGCCAAGGCATATGAGCTGCTCGCTTCCGGCCAACTGCTGGTCAAGGAGGCTGCCGCCGAGGTGGGCATTTCCGATCCGTTTTATTTCAATCGGCTGTTCAAAAAGCATTTCGGCATCGCCCCGAAACATGTCAAACCGAAAGAAAGTCCAGCTTTGAAGCAAAAATAACGCCGACATGCAACATTTTAAGCAGTCATCCTAAAATCGTACAGGTTAGACGCAAGCGGTTTCAAAATGAACATAAAATCATCCATGTCATTCGTTCTGTGCTCCATTTGGCGCCGTTTGAGGCAGAGGTATAATGACAACAAAGAAAAAGGAGGTCATGGAATGAAATGGAATAAGCTTCTCACGGCTGTAAGCGCTTGCGCATTATCCGTATCCCTGATTGCAGGCTGCGGAAACGGCGGCAGCACGGGTGCTTCCGGAGGAAATGAAAGCGGCGCGGATGCTGCGGGATCGGGCGGCGACGGCTCGAAAAAAGTCGCCAACGGCGAGCTGAACGTCGCTGTTTTCCAGGGTGGCTACGGACGCGAATATTGGGATCAGGTCATCGAAGCATTCATGAAGGATCATCCCGGCACAAAAATCAATTTGACGGCCAGCCCGAAAATCGCCGAGCTCGTGCGTCCGAAAATCGTGGCGGGAAATCCCCCGGATTTGCTATACATCGCCGGGGGAGACAACATCCCGCTGCTTGACGGACTGATCAAGGACAAGGCGCTGCTGGATTTGACCGGTATTTTTAACGAAGACGACGGCAGCGGCCCGCTGAAGGATAAAATTCTGCCGGGCGTGTTGGAATCGCGCGCGATGTCCCCTTACGGCGACGGCAAAATCTATCTGGCGCCGTTCAACTTCGGCGTGCTGGGCCTATGGTACAACAAAACGCTGTTTGACGAAAAGGGATTCCAGCCTCCGAAAACCTGGGATCAGCTGTTTGCGATGAACGCGGCGGCCAAGGAAAACGGCCGGGCGCTGTTTACCTACCAAGGCATCTATCCGGGCTACCTGGAAGAAATCATCGTTCCGGCCATCTACGATCTTGGCGGCCAGAAGGCACTCGACCAATTTTTCAATTATGATCCGGAGTTTTGGAAAAGCGACGTGTTCAAGCAGGTATGGGGCAACATCCTCAAGTTCGCAAACGAAGACAACGGCTTGATGAAAGGCACCGTGGCGCTAAACCATACGCAGGCGCAAACCGCGTTTATGCAGGGCAAAGCGATGTTTATCCCGAACGGAACGTGGTTCGAAGACGAAATGAAGGATGCGCCGCGCGAAAACGGCTTCCAGTTCGGTTTTCTCGGCATCCCGTCCTTTAACGGCGGCAGCGTCAAGGCGCAAAGCAATATCGAACAAATCGTCATTCCGGCCAAAGCGAAAAATCCGGAGCTTGCTTCCGAATTTCTGAAGTACATCTATTCCGACGAAAGCATCAAGCTCAATGCCGAAAAATCGAAGGCGGTCATGGCGGTCAAGGACGCGGCCGATTTGGCGAAGCCGTATATTTCGGAATCGACGTACAACGTATACAAAGCCGTGGACAACGGGATGGAGCTGGTCAACGGCACGTTCCAGACGGTAGCGAAAGGCAGCAAATACAATCCGAAGGATGACGTGTACAAAGCGATTTCTTCCCTGGTCAACAAACAGATGACGCTCGAGGAATATGGACAGAAGATGTACGACATGTACACCGAAGTCAGCAATGAATTAAAAGAGGCCAAGTAATTCCCTCATTCCCCATTGGAAGTAAACTTGAAGGGCAGACAAAAAGGCCGTCGCAACCCGTTTTTGGGCTTTTAAAACAAATTCGGGCTGCGTCGGCCGAAAAAAAACCATTGGAAGGAAGTGAGGGAATGACGCTGAAAACGAGGCGGCTGCTGTTCATGGCCGTTTGCCTGGTTCCGGGGCTGGCCATGTTTGTATTATTCAAGCTGTACCCGACGATTCAGGTGTTCTACAAATCGTTTTTTCTATGGACGGGAATCGGGGATGAGCCCAAATTCATCGGCTTCAAAAACTTCGTGGAAATGTTCCGCGACGATGCGTTTCTGTTGTCTCTCCGCAACACCGGATTTTTGATGGTCATCGTTCCCGTGTTCACGCTGCTGATCGCCCTGGTCAACGCTTCGATATTGACGAGGACGAAGCTGAAGGAGCGGGGACTTTACCGTACGCTGTTCTTTTTCCCGAGCATTTTGTCTTTTGTCGTCATCGCGATCCTTTGGTCGTTCATTTACCACCCGACGATCGGATTTTTGAACTCGGGGCTGGAACTGTCCGGACTGGGGCAATACGCGATGCCGTGGCTTGGCGATTCCCGCACCGTGCTGTGGGCGCTGGCAGTGACGATGATCTGGCAGGCCGCCGGATATTACATGGTCATATACATGGCAGGCATCGACGGCATTTCGCCCGATTTGTATGAGGCTGCAAGCATCGACGGCGCAACGCCCATGAAGCAATTCATTCATATCACGATTCCGATGCTATGGGAAATCATCCGCATCACGATCATCTTCAGCATCAACGGCGTGCTGTCGATCAGCTTCGTCATCGTGACGATCATGACGGCGGGCGGGCCGGACCGGCATTCGGAAGTGGTCATGACGTATTTGTACCAGCAGGCGTTTACGAACTCCAACTTCGGTTACGCGATGGCCATCGGCGTATTCGTGTTTGCTTTTTCCGTGATCCTGTCGCTGATCAGCAACAAACTTACGGAAAGGGGCTCTTATTGATATGGCACAAATACAGACTAGCGCGGCGTTTCCTTCCCCAAGGGAACATCGGCCGGTGAAAGCGGCTGTCATCGTACGCAATGGGCTCCTCCGGATCCTGCTCGTCATCCAGGCGCTGGCGGTCGCGTATCCGCTGCTGTGGAACGTGATGGCCTCCTTCAAAACGAACGAAGAAGTGATGGAAAGCCCGTGGTCTCTGCCGAAATCGCTGCAGTGGGACAACTATGTCCGGGCGTTCACGACCGCCAAAATCGGCGATTATATGCTCAACTCTGTGCTGGTCGTGGTCTTGTCCATGATCATGCTGATCATCATGGCGGTACCGACCGCCTACGTGCTGGGGCGGATGCGCTTCCGCGGGCAAAAGCTCATTTCCAACCTGTATATGGCGGGGTTGTTCATCGGAGGAGTGTATATCATCGTGCCGCTGTTCATCCTGATGAACGACCTGCATATGCTCGACAACAGGTTTTGGCTCAGCGCGGTTTATGCGACGGGGACCTTGTCCTTTTCGATTTATTTGCTTACGGGCTTCATGAAGTCGATTCCGGCCGATTTTGAAGAGGCGGCGATGATCGACGGCTGCGGATATTTTTCAACGCTCTTCCGGATCATCATGCCGATGGTGCGTCCCGGCATCATCACGATGGTCGTGTTCAGCTTTTTCGACTTCTGGAACGAATACGTGCTGGCCATGACGCTCGTGACAAGCGACGCCAAAAAGACGATCCCGATCGGCCTCAGCAACCTGATGCAAATCCAGCAGTTTGCCACGGATTGGGGCTCTTTGTTCGCGGGACTCGTCATCGTTTTGGTGCCGACCGTCGTCATTTACACGCTGCTGCAGAAGAAGCTGACCGAAGGCCTGATGCTTGGCGGAGTCAAAGGTTGATTTTTTTGCGAAATATTTGTCAAAATTGTTCACCCACTGGCCCTGATTCTGGCTTATAATAAGCCGGACAGGGCTATTGGCAGGAAAGGCCAAAAAACGGCCAAAAAAAGGCACAGAGAGGGAGAGATCAAGCTCAATGGCAGAGTTTATGGTTCAAGGGAATGATTTTGTTTATGAAGGCACACCTCTTCGCATTTTTTCCGGTTCCATCCATTATTTTCGCGTAGTGCCTGAATATTGGCGCGACCGGCTGCTGAAGCTGAAAGCGTGCGGATTCAATACCGTCGAGACGTACGTGGCATGGAATATTCACGAACCGGAAGAAGGAAAATTCGTCTTTGACGGACTGGCGGACATCGAAGCGTTTATCCGGTTAGCCGGTGAATTGGGGCTTCACGTTATCGTGCGTCCGAGCCCGTACATATGCGCCGAATGGGAATTTGGCGGACTTCCTGCCTGGCTGCTCGCGGATTCCTCCATGCGGCTTCGCTGCTTCGATCGCGCGTTCCTCGATAAAGTGGACCGCTATTTCGACGAGCTGCTGCCAAGATTGAAACCGCTTCAATGCACAAACGGCGGGCCGATCATCGCGATGCAGATCGAAAACGAATACGGCAGCTACGGCAATGACAAGCAGTATTTGAATTACTTGAAAGAAGGCATGATCAGCCGCGGCATCGACGTGCTGCTGTTCACCTCCGACGGTCCTGAAGACCATATGCTTCAAGGCGGCATGGTGGATGGCGTGCTGGAGACGGTCAACTTCGGTTCCAGAGCGAAGGAGGCGTTCGCGAAGCTGCGCGAATACCAGCCGGAAGGTCCGCTGATGTGCATGGAGTTTTGGAACGGCTGGTTTGACCATTGGACGGAGGAGCATCACACACGGCCTGCGGAAGATGTGGCGAAGGCGCTCGAAGAGATGCTTGAGGAAGGCGCTTCGGTGAACTTTTACATGTTCCATGGCGGAACCAATTTCGGCTTTTATAACGGAGCCAACCACGGCCAGCAGTTCGAGCCGACGGTTACGAGCTACGATTACGATACGCTGCTCAGCGAGTGGGGAGATCCGACGCCGAAGTTTTATGCCGTACGCGAGGTGCTTTCCCGTTACATGGACCTGCCGGAGCTTGAATTGCCTGAGCCGATCCGCAAAAAGGCGTACGGTACCGTGAAAATGACGGAACAGGCCGAATTGTTCGGCCAGCTGGATCAGCTGTCGCAGCCGGTCCGCAGTGCGTGTCCGGAGCCGATGGAAAAGGTGGGCCAAAATTACGGCTTTATCCTTTATTCCACGCGGATCAGCGGTCCGCGGCACGGCTTTGAGCTGGTGCTGCAGGACGTGCGCGACCGGGCGCTCATTTTTGCGAACGGTGAGTACGTCGGCACGGTGGAACGTTGGAATCCGGCAGGCATTCCGCTCGAAATCCCGGCCGAAGGGCTGCAGCTTGACGTGCTCGTGGAAAACATGGGCCGCGTGAATTACGGGCCGCTGATGAGGGATCCGAAAGGCATTACCGAAGGCATTCGTCTCGGCAACCAGTTCCTGTACGACTGGACGATCCGTCCGCTGCCGCTTAGCGACTTGTCGGCATTGTCCTTTGCGCCGCTGAAGGAAGGCGAGGATAATGCGAAGTCGGCAGCGCCGGCGTTTTATAAAGGCCTGTTCGAAGTCAGCGAAAAAGCGGATACCTTTATCCGTCTAGACGGCTGGACGAAAGGCGTCGTTTATATCAACGGCTTCAACCTCGGACGTTACTGGAAAGCCGGGCCGCAAAAAGCGTTGTACATTCCGGCTCCGCTGCTGAAAACGGGCAGCAACGAGCTTGTCATTTTCGAGCTTCACGGAACGGACCGTACGGAAGTCAGCCTGACGGATGTGCCGGATCTCGGATAATAAACAGGGACTGCCCCAACCTTGGGCAGTCCCTTTCTTTATTCCTCTTCTCCGTCCGCGTACCACGGGTTCAAGTGGACCATAACATCCCCGACATGTTTCATCCGCCTCATGATGCTTTGCTTCACTTCGCGGCTCACGTCATGTCCTTCTTTGACGGTCAATTGGTTCGGAACGCTTACCTTTACATCCACGATAATCGCGTTGCCCAGTTCCCTGGCGCGGATGCTGTCCACCCGTTTCACGTTCGGAACCGAATAAATGATCGAGGTCAGCTGCTGCAGCTGCTCGTTCGTCACGTTTTTGTCCATCAAAATATCGATGGCCTCCCGGCCCATTTTATAGCCAAGCCGGATGACGAGATAGGAGACGATGATGCCCGCGGCGGAATCTCCGTATTCCGTATACGCGATATGGTATTTGTCGCCGATCAGCGAAACGGCGATCCCGATCACGGCGGCGGCTGACGCGTAGACGTCGGCAATATGGTCGTAGGCGGTTGCGATCAGGCTGCGGCTGTTTTCCGCTTTCCCGATCCGGATGCAATACATATACAGCGCCTGTTTCCATATCAAAGAGATCAAGGCGGCGATCAGCGAAATCCAACTGGCCGCGGCAGGGGGAGAAAAGAAAGATTCGATGGACTTGTAAACCATAAGCAGCGCCGCCATGATCAAAATGATGGACACCAGGCCGGATGCGATCGCCTCGGCTTTGCCATGGCCGTAAGGATGGTCTTCATCGGCCGGTTTTCTGGCGACAAGAGCGGAAGTCAAGGCGGCGATGGTCGCCACGACGTCTCCGGCGTTATGGATCCCGTCCGCGACGAGAACTTTACTATTAAAAACAAGACCCGTGACGATTTTGAGCGCCGTCAGCACCACGTTGCTGATCAGGCTGATCCAAACGGCAAAAATCGATTTTTTAGCCACCCGCTCTTCTCCTTAAATGCAGAATATGATGAATGAAGTCGGTCTCTTACAATATGTACCACTTGTGGCGCGAACCTTCAAGTTAAAAGTATCTGCATTGGAAATGATTATATGCATCGAATAAGCATAGGGCTGCCATTTTAAGGGCAGAACCAAAAAACTCCCCAAACGCCGCGCATGTCTCCTGGAATACAGAGTCCACACGCAGTGCTGAAGAGTTCATTTGGACGTGTTTCGGCACGTAAGCGGTTTCGGTTGATCTGTTTGTACCGATCTTTCGTCGTGAGGCCTTCGTTGCCATAGCTTCCTCATGCGCGGCATGGATGGTCCATCGGACCGGCGGAAAGGAACGAATCCCGCTTATGCTATCGGAAGCTTAAAAGATTTTTTGAGGATGGGGGCCAGCCACTTCACGCCGCTTGGCGTAAGCGTATCGGCAACCAAATGCGAAAGGTAACCTGCGGTTGCCACCAGCATGATGCCTTCAACCCGAAGCTGTTCTTCAAGGCCGGAACCTATGTATGCCCATAATCCGAGCGCCCATACGGTATGCGTTAAACCCCGGTGTTTAAGCCATGGGGCGACCGCCACAAACAATCCGAACCCGATCAACCACGGCATCTGGCGGGACAGGCCGATATAAGCCAGCGCCACGCCGATGGCGCAGACAAAAATGTTGCGGAAAAGACCGTCTTTAATAATGAGGCCGAGCAGAAACAGGCTGAGCGCTGCAAACGAATACTCCATCACAAAAAAATGCTTGGCGAAGTACAGCCAGGCAAGGATAACGATCAGGAGCAGACCCGACCAATACAGCATTTCCCGCAGCCATTTGGAAAACTGCCCGATCTTTGCGCTGAGCATGCTGGGTCCGTCAAGATCGGGGCTAAGCGCCGAAAGCGCGGAAACCGCAACGTAAATCGCGGCATGCTCCAGCGTGAACGGATAATGGGCAGCCGCGGCCGCTCCGATGGCGACGCCGATCGCCAAATGCGTAGAACCTTTCATGATGCCTCCTCTGACTGACGATGTCGAAATAGGCAAACATATGTTTGCTAGTCCATTATACATGCTGGACGTCCGGCGCGCAAAGCTTATTGCATCATTTTTTTGGATTTAGCGTTAAGGGTGTATAGCAGGCCCGGATACCGTTTGCGCCGTTTCGATTGCTTTTGTCGGGGGCTATACACCAGCAAAGCCCTTTTCGCGTTAAATTTGGACCAAACCTATGTATCGGGATTGTAGCTTCGCTCGTTTTCAAGGCTCCGGAACATTCAGCTCCGATTCTGCGGAACCATCGGCTATTTCCCTCCTTCCCAACAGATAGTCGATCGAAACCTGGAACAGGTCCGCCAGCCGATTTAACGTTTCATAATCCGGCTTTCTCCGGTTTTTCTCATAATGAGACAGCGCAGCTCTGCTGATGCCGATCGAAGCGGATAACTGCTCTTGAGTCCAACCTCTCCGTTCCCGCAACTCTGCAATCCGGTGACCACTCTTCATTCGTTCCCACCCTCCGTATACGATTCCAAGCGCAGAGAAATAACTGCTTGACATGATACAAAATGTATCGTAAATTAACAGTGTCGTCAATAGCGAATGTTTATTTTGAAACCATATACCTAAGAAATCAGGTTCCTAAACCCCTTGATAACACACATGATTTGCCTCTTGGCGCAAGGATTTCGCATCGTCCGTCTTTTCGCCAAAGCTCCCCTGATTTCAATTCGAATCAACAAAAGATGCTGTCGATCCGTTCTGTAACGATACATATTGTTACAAAAGTTATGAAAACAGGTGTTGATACGATGATTGATACCCACTGTCACATCCTTCCCGGCGTGGACGATGGTCCAAGTACGATGGAAGGCGCGCTCCGGATGGCCAAAGCTGCGGTCGGCGAAGGCATTCAAACCGTGATCGCCACACCGCATCATGCCACCAAAAGATATGCCAATACCGCCGGCAAAATTCGGCGCCGCGTGGCCGCTTTGAACCTTAGGCTGAAAAAAAGCGGCATTCCGCTGAACGTGCTGCCGGGGCAGGAATTCCGGTTAACCGACTCGTTCCGGGCGGAACATCGGGCGGGAAGGCTTCAGACATTGGCCGGAAGCCGCTATCTGCTGGTCGAGCTTCCGGCCCGCGGCGTGCCGGGCTGCTTCAACGATTTTGTCTCCTATATGAAAAAGCACGGCATTCATCCCGTGATCGCGCATCCCGAGCGGAACCTTGGCGTCATCCGAAATCCGGATCAAGTGCGGCGCTGGATCGAGGAAGACGGCGTCAGGCTTCAGGTGACGACCCAGTCGCTGGCCGGACTTTTCGGCAAAGAAGTTCAGCAGACGGCGTTTTATTTATGCGGTAAACGGTGGATCCATTTGATCGGGAGCGACGCGCACAACCCGCAGCGGCGGAATTTTTTTACGAAGGAAGGACATGAGGCGATCGAAAGGCTGTGCGGTTCATCGTATCTGGAGACGCTGCGGCAGCATGCAGCCCAATTGATCCTTGGAGGAAACATCGGCAATGCGCATATTTGAATCCGGGAAAAAATGCCGCCCGGTGAAATCGGACAAAAGTGGGGGAGTTTGTCATGGAATTGAAATTAATGATGCAGATGCTGAGAAAAAAACTGTGGTTTTTGATCGTCTTCGTAGCGGTTTGCACCGCCGGCGCCGGATTGTACAGCAAATTCATGATGACGCCGGAATATGAGGCCCAAAGCACGCTGATCGTCAACAAAATGAGCGCGGACCGGAACGGGGCGCAGTCTCTGGATATTAACGAAATCAATTCGAATATCATGCTGATCAATTCCTATAAGGTCATTATTTCGTCGGCGTCCATCATGGACAAAGTTGTAAGCAGGTTCCCTGAAATAAAAGAGACCTCCGCGGATTTAAGCGAACGAATAAAAGTCGTTACCACCCAAAATTCACAAGTGATCACGCTCAAAATACGCGATGTTTCCTATAGTCACGCCATGCAGATCGTAAACGCCGTATCGCAAGTGTTTAAAGAAGAAATTCCGCAAATCATGAAAATCGATAACATCACTATTTTGGATAAGGCAAAACCGGAGTCCGACCCCGTGCCGGTCAGCCCGAATGTCAAGCTAAACGTCGCCATCACATTCATAGCTTCGCTGATGATCGCCATCGGTATTGCATTTTTGCTGGATTACTTGGATGACACGGTAAAAACAGAACAGGATGTTGAAAAATATTTGGAGCTTACGACGCTGGGAGCGATCCGAAAAATGAAAAGAAAAGATCTTAAGACGCGTTCCTCCGCAAAAATTAAAAAACAGGTGGGTGAAAACTATGCGCAGCTCAGCCAATAAAACCAAACTTATTATGAATATCAATCGCAGGTCGAATATATCGGAGAGTTACCGCAATCTGCGCACAAACATCCAATTTCTAGGATGGAATCATAAAATTCAAATTTTAGCGGTGACTTCAACCAAGGCCGCGGAAGGGAAAACAACGACAATAAGCAATTTGGCGGTGGCATTTGCCCAGGAAGGAAAAAGGGTTCTATTGGTCGATGCCGATTTGAGAAGGCCTTCTCTGCAGGGGATTTTCAATGTTTCGAATAAAACCGGATTATCGAACATTCTGGCGAATCAAAGCATTTGCGAAGAAATCATACATAACACAGGCATCGATAACCTGCAGCTTATTACCTCAGGCCCGGTGCCGCCAAATCCAACGGAACTGCTCTCGTCCGGAAAGCTGAAAGAAATCATGGAGAGCTGGAGGGACGAATACGATGTGATCCTCATTGACACTCCGCCGGTGATGGCAGTGGCCGACGGCCTGATTGTAGCTTCGGTCAGTGACGGCGTTGTTATCGTCGTGCAGGCAGGCAAGGTGAAAAGGGAACATGTCCAAAAAACCAAAGAAAAACTGGAGCTCGCCAAAGCTAACATTCTCGGCGTGGTCTTAAACAATAAAAGGACCGGCAAAGCGGAATCCCATTATTATTACGGCAGTTAATTCCGGTCCATTGGTAACGAAGATGAGGTTATGTCTACTGAACCTTTATCACAAGTAGGCACTCGGTCATGCTGTGGGTATGCGAATACCTTAGACGTTTATCGTCAGTGGTGTGATGTGAGGACGGGTTAGATGCCCACCGATTTTATTGGAATTTTTTTCGAATCGAAGCATGAGCTATGTCGGAGGATGGGGCTATAGCATATGCTTCGATTTTATTTGAAGAGAGGCCTGTCCCTGTGAGCGCACAGCATGGGCCGTTGAGTTCAATACATAAAAAAAGACCGGACAAGAGGGGGAGAATCATCATGAATAAAGTTAAAAAAGCCATTATACCGGCAGCCGGACTCGGAACGAGGTTTTTGCCTGCGACCAAGGCGATGCCCAAAGAAATGCTTCCGATTGTAGATAAGCCAACCATTCAATATATCGTCGAAGAAGCGATCGCAGCCGGCATCGAAGACATTATTATTGTGACCGGCAAGGGCAAGCGCTCCATCGAAGATCATTTCGATTATTCGCATGAGCTTGAACATCATTTGCTTGAAAAAGGGAAGCTGGAAGTTCTGGAGGAAGTACGCCGCTCATCCGAAGTGGAAATCCACTACATCCGCCAAAAGGAAGCGAAAGGGCTCGGCCATGCCATCTGGTGCGCAAGAAACTTTATCGGGCAAGAGCCGTTTGCCGTTCTTCTCGGCGATGATATCGTCAGGTCGGAAATCCCTTGTATCGGCCAGTTGGTTCAACAATATGAAATATACGGGACTTCAGTCGTCGGCGTAAAAACCGTTCCCAGGGAACAAACGCACAGGTATGGCGTAATCGATCCCTGGGGTCAACTGGACGCCGATGGAAGGACCTACAGACTGCGCAGCGTCGTTGAGAAACCGGAGCCGGCATTGGCACCCTCGAATCTGGCTATTATCGGAAGATACGTTTTAACGCCGGAGATATTCCTGTTGTTAGAAGGGCAGGAAGCCGGGTATGGAGGCGAAATCCAGCTTACCGATGCGATCGAGCAGTTAATTCTCCGGCAGGGGTGCATTGGCTACGAATTTAAAGGCGAGCGATTTGATGTAGGGGAGAAATTGGGATACATCCTTACTACCATTCAATTTGCTCTTCAACAAAGTGATCTGAAGCTTCCGCTTATGCATGAGATAGAGCAAATTTTAAGCCGGGAGAAGCAAAAAATCGAAATTTTTTAAGAGGTGGATAAACCTTGAACGGAACAGTTCACAAAGTTTGCGTCGTAGGCCTCGGTTACATCGGGCTTCCTACAGCCAGTCTGCTGGCTATTAAAGGATTTCAAGTTCATGGAGTTGACACCAATCTAAACGTCGTGAAGTTGATCAATGACGGCGGGGTTCATATCTTTGAACCCGATCTCGACATCATGGTCAAAGCCGCCGTGCAAAGCGGAAAACTCCGTGCCTCAATGGAACCGGAAGAAGCCGATGTTTTTATTCTGGCCGTGCCTACGCCTTTTACGGAACATCACAAACCGGATTTAACTTATGTGCGGCAAGCAACGCAGACGATCATCCCTCTGCTTAAACCGGGCAATATTGTCATTCTCGAATCTACCAGCCCGGTTGGAACCACCGAGAAAATCGCGGACTGGATCTTGGAAGCAAGAAATGACTTAAGCTTGTCCGATGCGCCGCAGTCGGTGTGCAATCGAATTTTTATCGCGCATTGCCCCGAAAGAGTCATGCCTGGACAAATCCTGCGCGAACTGGTAGAAAACGATCGGGTCATCGGCGGCATCGATCATGCATCAACCCAGCGTACAACGGAATTCTATAAATCCTTCATTAACGGAAAGGTTCTCGAGACGAATGCAAGAACAGCTGAAATGACGAAGCTGACGGAGAACTCGTTCCGGGATGTAAACATAGCATTTGCCAATGAGCTGTCCGTCATTTGCGACCATTTGCAGATTAATGTATGGGAACTGATCAGGCTGGCTAACCATCATCCCCGCGTCAGCATTTTGCAGCCGGGCCCTGGAGTGGGGGGGCATTGCATAGCGGTGGATCCATGGTTTTTAATCGACGCCGCGCCCGAACAATCGAAATTGATACAAACTGCAAGAGCCGTAAACAACTTTAAACCCGGCTACATCGTCGACCGTGTCATTGAAAAGGCTGAACGTTTTAAAGAACCGGTCATTGCATGTCTGGGGTTGTCGTTTAAGGCTGACATTGAGGATTTGCGGGAAAGTCCTGCCGTTGATATCGTCAAGCATCTTTCTGCCCGTCAAATCGGAAAACTTAATATCGTTGAACCTTATGTGAATCAACTGCCGGAATTTCTGCAGCTGGAGCACACGGTATTGATGGGAAAGGAAGAAGCCATCCGGGAGTCCGATATCGTGTTATTGCTGGTCAATCATCATGCGTTTTCAGACATCGACCGGAACCTCCTAAAGGAAAAGATTCTTATTGACACCCGCGGCTTCTTTAATTAATTTGACAAAACATGATGGAGAGTGAAGGATGCCGACGGCTTCGTTTTTGGCTAAAGTAAAAAAACTCCGAGACATGCCGGCAGATGCTGCATTAAAAAAGATTTGGCGAAAAGGGTTCGACCGGCTGTATTTTTTCTTTAGAAAATATCGGTTGCTTGCTTTTCCGACAAAGGCTGTTTCGATTCATTTGGAAGGTTTTCATACTCGGAGCCGATATCTCTTCAATCCCCAACAACAAGCGGACTACGTTGAAATGATGCGGACATTAAACTGCGAGCAGGACATCATTGAGGAGGCGGAGCTTATTTGTTCGCACTACTTTGATTTGTTAGGGTCGGGTTTAACCTATCTGGGAGAGCGCCTCCCATGGAATGCAGACTTCAAAACAAATTACCGTTGGGAGAACCGATTTTATAAAGAGATCCCCATCATCGATTTAAGCAATGCTGCAGACGTGAAGGTTCCTTGGGAACTTTCCCGTTTCCAGCATTTTTTTACGTTGGGGAAAGCATATTGGCTTACGGGGAATGAAAAATACGCATTGGAATTTAAGGCGCAGGTCGAAGATTGGATCATACAGAATCCGGTCGAAATGTCCGTAAACTGGACTTGTGCGATGGACGTGGCCATCCGGGCCGTGAACTGGATCGCCGCATACCATTTTTTTTCGGAAAGCCCGTCTCTTCACGAAGCTTTTTGGAGAAGGTTTAACCAGACGCTGTTTATGCACGGAAAATATATCATCAGAAATTTGGAGAACCGCGGCGACCATACGGGGAATCATTACTTGTCGAACCTCGTGGGCCTTATCAGTTTAGGTTTATTTTTCAGGGATGCTTCAAAGGGTCTGCACGCATGGGGCAAAGATGCCGAGGTTTGGCTGACCTACGGAACCCGGGAAATCGAGCGGGAAATGTTCGTTCAGGTGCATGGGGACGGGAGCAACTATGAGGCTTCGACGTCCTATCATCGGCTGGTTACGGAATGCTTTTTGGTGGTGACCATATTATGCCTGCGCAATGATCTATTGTTCTCCGATCGCTATATGCACCGGTTGGAGAAAATGTGCGAATGTATTATGCACACCATGAAACCCGATGGCCGGACCCCGCTCATCGGGGATGCCGATGACGGGCGTTTGCTTATCGCATCCCGATATGGAAAATGGATTAAAAACGATTTTCGGCACATCTTGTCCGTTGCGGGAGAATTATTTGACAGGGACGATTTCCGGGTAATCGGGCGTGACTTTTCCGAAGAAGCGTTTTGGATGACGGGAAAACCACCGAAGCAAGCTTTGCCGGAGTCCATCCCGTTAACATCGTGCTCCTATCCGGACGGCGGATATTTCATTCTCCGCAACGAAGAGGCCTATTGTTTGGTGCGGTGCGGAGAATTGTCGTTCCATGGCCAAGGAACCCATAGCCATAATGATCAGCTGAGCTTCGAACTCCAAATCAATCAGGAAGATATTTTTATCGATCCGGGTTGTTACGTCTATACTGCGGATTACCGGATGCGCAATTATTTTCGCGGCACGCAATCACATAATACGATTCAAATTAACGGCAAGGAGCAAAATGATTTTGAGGAGCTTCATCTTTTTGAAATGAGGGAGGAAACCTTCAGCCAATGCGTTGCTTTCCAAGAAAACTATTTTAAAGGAATGCACCATGGGTATGCGAACAAATGCGGTTTGGTCCACTGCCGGGAGTTGACGCTAAGGCCCGGCGAATTCGAGATTCGGGATCGTTTGGAGCCGGCCCAATCTTCCGCGCCGCAAGCAGCGGACGTAAATTTTTGTTCAACATACATTCTGCCGCCGGCTATGAACATTCTGGAGCGGACTGACAAGTGCATCATCTATAACGAAAACATATCCGTGGAGCTGGTCTGGGACGAATTCAGCCAAGCCCAAATCGATGAATGCTGGGTTTCGGAAAGTTACGGCGTTCGCGTTCCGAGCAAGGCCATTCGGATATTTTCTTCACAATTCCAAATGAAGACATGGATACGCTGGCATGTTGTTTGGAAAAACTTAAAACGTTGTGGAGTTGAAAGAATATGAGTTTAACGAAAGAGATTGCCAAGGAGATTTTGTCATATTTGCCCTACCGCTATGTGAACTTGGACAAAGAATTCTACGTTTGGCTTGAAAAATTCGAACAAATGAAAGAAATGACGCAGGAACAAATTGCCGAAGAGCAGTTCAAGTCCTTTTCCGCGGTCGTAAAGATGGCTTATGACGAAAGCCCGTTCTACCGGGAGCTGTACGACAAATACGGATTCCATCCAAGGCAATTGAACGATATGTCCGATATCCGGCGAATCCCGGTGATTCAAAAAGCGATGGTCAAGGAATGCGGTCGCGACATTATCCCGCACAGGCATCGATCAAAGAGGGTCTTCCTTAGTTCAACCAGCGGAAGCACGGGAGCTTCGCTAACGTTATATTCCAATCGGAAGGTTGAGCAGCGGGAATGGGCCGCCGTCTGTTTCTTTTGGTCTCAAGTCGGTTATAGGCCAGGGGATGGCAGGATTGAATTCAGAGGTTTTTTCCCGGGCAACGAAGAGTACAAAGTGGATCGGTATCAGCGGGTTCTTCGGATCAATGTCTCAAAGCTAACCCATCAGAACATCGAAAAAATGATAGAGCTGATCGAGCAAACCGGATACCGGTATTTTCACGGTTATCCGTCATCGCTCAGCCTGCTTTCCAAGCTTGTGCTTGAAAAAAACCTTGCGCATCGGCTTCAACCTAGGGCGCTTCTGATCGCTTCGGAAACGCTTCATGAGTATCAGATGCATTCGATGAAGAAAGCCTTTCCGGATGCCGAACTGTATTCTTTTTACGGCCAATCGGAAAAAACCGTTATCGCAGGCTGGACAAACTCCGCCACGTCATACAGTTTCAACCCGTTATATGGGTATGTGGAATTCAAGCCGGGAACCAATGCGATTATCGGGACTTCGTTTATTAACGACGTGATGCCGTTGATCAGATATGAACTTATGGATATCGCTTCAACTCCGGTCATTTCCAATCCGGATGCGCATTATTTGTTCCCGACGATTCATTCGATTGAGGGAAGGGTGGGAGAAATCATGTATAAACCGAATGGCGACATGGTTTCTTCCTCGCTGGTTGCCATTGCCCTTCGCGGAACAAAATCGGTTACGGCCTGCAAACTCATACAGCATCAATATGATGATATTGAAATTTTGCTGGAAACTTTTCAGCCTATGGAATGGATTATCGAGGAGTTTAGGCCGGTCATTCAAAAGCTGTATTCTATATTCACGGCAAACATGAAATTCAGAATGAGAGTCGTAGACCATATTCCGCGCGAAGCGTCCGGGAAATTCAAGAGCATAGAGGTTATGGTAAAACGGGATGGGATTCAAATATGAAGATTGTGATCATCGGTCCGGCGCCTCCTCCGAACGGAGGAATCTCCATTCACATCAAACGGATCATGCACGGCTTGAAGACCCGTGGAATGGATTACACGTTATACAATGAGAGCCCAACCTCAATCCAGGATAAGCACATCGTTTCGCTCAAAAGCTACAAAAAGTTTTTTCTCAAATTTTCTTTTATTCGCGGAGATGTGTTTCATTTTCATTCGATAAACAAACATCTTAGAATGCTGCTCGGGGTTTATGCGTTATTAGGAAAAAAAATTATATTGACGGTTCATGGCGAAAGTTTAATCCAGCAACTCCAAAGCGCAGGCCCATGGACAAGATTTTTATTGATCCAAAGTCTCCGCCGAATCGATGGCATCATTTGCGTCAATGCCGCCCATACAAACGAACTGGTCAAATGGGGTTTCCATGAAGAGAAAATCCAGACGATACCTTCATATCTCGAACCCGTGGAAAGCCCGGAGGATGCGGCAAGGATTCCGGAATACGTTTATCAATGGATGGAATCCGCTCCGTTTCTGATCAGTGCCAACGGGTCCGTCCGTTTATTGGACGGCAAGGATTTGTATGGAATAGATCAACTCATTGAACTAATGCGTCGGTTGAAGGACTCCGGATTTGATGCATGCCTGCTGTTCACCGTTTTGGGGGCATCGGCTCTAAATGAAGGGGAGCGCCGTTATTATAATGAATTAAAACAGAAGATCGTACGGAATGGCTTGGAAAGCCGGTTTTGGTTCTATGAAGCCGAAGATACCGAATTTTATCCGATTCTTCAAAAAAGCAAGCTGTTTATCCGTCCAACCCTTCAGGATGGGTATGGCGTATCTATTGCCGAAGCTCTTCATTACGGGGTTCCGTCTATAGCAAGTGATGTTTGCGTGCGTCCCGAAGGAACCCTCGGTTACCGTGCCGGAGACGTCAGCGATCTCCTGGATAAAGTAAAGGAGATCGTGCAGAACTACGATCAAGTGAAGCAGCGAATACAGCGGTCTAGGCCGACCGGTTACTTTGACGAACTGCTAGCTGCATATGAAAGGATATCCGGATCGAGAACATTTGTTGGCAAAGGTAAAGTGATCTCCGATGAATATTATAAATAAAAAAATGTTCTCTGGCGGCATCGTCTATTTATTTTCATCGATACTGACGCAGGGCATGAACTTGATATTGATTCCCATGTATACCAGGAACTTAAGCCAGGAGCAGTATGGACATTATGATTTAATCATCACGATTCAGCAGCTGCTGGCGATTATCATCACTCTCGGAGTTTACTCGGGAATGATTCGGTTTTATAACGAATTCGAGAACAAAATCGAGCTTAAAAACACGGCCATGACCTTTTCGATATTGTGGGGCGTTTTTTGCGCGGGTGCCGCCTTCTTGCTGACTCCGGCTCTATATCCGCTGCTCTTTCCGCATGTCCAGGGAGGTTTTTGGATCATTCCTCTATTGGTCATGAGTTCGGTTCTGGTCTGCTTGAACATGATCTATTCGAGCTATTTCGCCATGGGTTTCAAGGCTTTGAAATCAGGCCTGATTCAAGTCTCCACGATGTTTTTAATGATGCTCTTCGCTTTTTATTATTTTATCCATTTGAAGCTCGGCATCACGGGGATTCTTATGGCGCAGCTGTCCGGCAATCTTGCCGTGTTCCTGTTCTTATTTGCATTTGATCTGAGAACATACAGGCCCGTCCTGGTCATTCACAAGCTCCGAAAAATGTTACGCTACGGCACCGGATTGCTCATGGGAGATATTTCGGGATGGGTACTGACGCTAAGCGACCGTTTTCTCATTAAAGGGTATATGAATCTGTCGTCGGTGGCCGTGTATTCCATCGGATATAAAATCGGGATGCTGATCAATCCGGTGTTCGTGAACCCGTTTACGTCCGTCTTTACCCCTTTCAAATACAAGGTATACCAAGAGGAGGAGGGGAGCAGGCAAATTGAACGGATGTTCCGCATCTATAATTTTCTGGGGTGGTTCTGCGTTTTGGGATTATCGCTGTTCGCCCATCTGGCCGTTCGTTTGGTTGCAACGGATCAGTACAGCCAAGCCGACTTGCTTGTGCCGCTTATTTCGCTGTCCTATTTTTTATCCGGGGCCATCTCGTTTTATTCATTAGGACTTCACATCGCCAATAAAATGAAAACCAATTCGTTGATCATCATTTTAGCCTCCGTCATTAACATCGTCGCCAATGTGATTTTGATTCCGTGGTTAGGCATCTACGGCTCGGCGCTTGCCACGGTCATCTCTTATGCGGTTGCCAATCTCGTGTTCTACCATTACGGCTCCAAATATTACCCGCTTGGCCTCGGGTGGCTGTACCCATACAAGTACCTTGTCATCTTTACCCCGTTATACGGGGTTTATTTTGTTTGCAAAGGTTTGTTTCATAACATGTTCTTTGAGATCTTGCTGAATGGAGCGTTATGCCTGTTTTTTATTTTGCTCAGCTTGAAATTCAAGTTTATTGCCAAAGAGGAACTGATCGGCGTGTTTACCCGACTCCGTCTCAAAAAGTTGGAAAAAACGCAGGTAAAAGGGGTAGCAGACATATGAGTTGCAAAATCGTTACCGATCTTGAAGGTTTTAAAAACCTCGAGGAGGACTGGAGAAAGCTTGAATGCAGAATGGCGGGTTTGAGCTACTACAGTACCTTTCGGTTCAATTATTTTTGGTGGGAAACCTATGCAGTCCATCATAACCATAAGCTGTTCATCATTTGCTCGTATCGGGATAATCAGCTGACGGGGATCGCCCCGTTGATGATCCGGACATCCAAAAGAAAATGGCTGAACTGCCAAACCCTGTGCTTTATCGGAAAGGGCGATTATTTTAACTTTATCGTCGATTCCAGCCGGCACTCCCCTTTATCGATCATTAAAGAGATGTTTGGAGTCATCGAGGATCATGCCGATCAGTGGACAAAAGTGGAGCTTTCGCATATCGCCATGGACACGGAGTTAATGCACTTTCTGTTAAGGCATGACCGCTACAATCATCATGTTTCTTATTTAACGTCCTGTCCAAGAATCGATTTAAGTTTGTATACTTGCCTTTCGCATTTCGAGAGAGCGGCGATGAGCTCCAGGATCAAACGCAAGCTTGAAAAGCTGAAGAAAGAGCATCATTACCGTTTTAAAGTGACGGCAGGCATGGAAAAAGGCGATTTATACGACCTCTTCTCCGGCATTCACCGGTTGGAAAAGCAATATTTGCAGGAACAAAAGGGGAGGACGGACAGAAAAAGCATTTTTGATGATAAAAACAACGAGGCTTTTTTCAGAACGCTGTTCCATAATAATCCCCATGTCGTAGCCATGTATATGGAAACGGATAACCATGAAATTATTGCCTATCAATTATGTTATTTTTTTAACAATACCTTCTATGGCTGGAACACCGGATATTCGCCTGAATTTGTAAAGTTTGGCGTTTTCGATGTCCTCATGCTCGAAACGATGAATTATTTGTTTGAGCATCATCCGACATCGTTATTCGATTTAGGAGCGGGCAGCTATTCCTGGAAATACCGTTGGACGAGCGATTTTATGGTGAACTATTCCTTTAAAATGTGGAATTCGGCCATCAAGAAGACACGAATCTTCAAGCTGGCCGAAAAAGCGAGGCGGTTTGTACAGATTTTTCAGAAAAAAAGCCATTCGTTCACATCCTAAGCGAATGTTTCATCTATACCAATTCCTTAAAGCGTAGAAAGGTTAAAGAAAAACGATGGATATTAAAATATGCAAGTGGTTGAATGACGCGGATTCCCCCGTCATGTTTATGATCGATGATTTGGCTAACACTTGGGTCGACATGAATCGGAACGGACAGGTGGAGCCGGGCGAGGACTGGGGATATTTCAAAGATCACGAACATTCTTCCTTCCGTTATTTGGAGCGGCAGCTATTGTCGCCCTTTCCGGACGTGAAGGTGACGTTTTTCGTACCGGTCGGCGTCCGGTCCGGCATCATTAAGCAGCCTTTGTTTAAGCAAATATCCAAACCGATCAACGCGGATGAGGAAAGCAGACGGTTTTTCAGTTATATTCATTCCCATCCCCGATTTGAACTGGCGTACCATGGCACGACGCATGGCCAAGCGGGAGAGAAGGCAGAGGATTTCATCCAAGAATGGGATTCCTTTTCGAATGTGGAGGACGCGGTGCAAAGGACTGAACAAGGCATTGAAACTTTCAAGGATGCCGTGGGCGTTAGGCCTCAAGGCGGCAAGTACTGCGGTTATGTCAGCAACCGTTATTCGGATGACAGCATCGACGCAACCGGTTTTTTATGGTGGTGCAGATATTGGAATCGGGGGGTATTGGAAAGGAACAGCGGGGACATCAGCGGCCGGGATTTCGATAAGCGCTCTAACTTCGACGTTAAAAGATTCGGAAAAAACGGGGTCGTCGACATTCCTTCCACGGTCAACGGCGAAATGTTGAACAGTTTGTATTTCCCGGGCAAAACGGTTAAAGGGCTCGTGAAACGAATGCTTAAAAAACCGCTGCTCCGGATGAAACTTCTGGAAATCGATTATTTGCTCAAACATAAATTGGTCATCAGCATTCAGGAGCATATCGCCCCGGCAAGGGATGACGGCAAAAGGCAGAATCCCAATATTTTTGACGACCGGCAGAGCTTGACGCATATTTTTCGTTATTTGCAGAAAAAAAAGGTCTGGTATTGTACGGGGACCGAGCTTGCGGTTTATGTCAATACGCGGGATAAGGTGAACGTCGTCGTTCAGGAAGGCCGGAATTTTAGGTTGGAATATGATCCTTGCGCGCATCATCAGATGATCACATTGAGATTTAAACAAAAACGCGGAAGTGTTTTGCTGCCGGATCAAACGAGCGTAACTATTACGAATGGAATCGCGAATTTGAAAGTGATGGACGGAAACTACACGGTCATCGAATCTGCAAGGAAAACGTGAGCGAGGGGATGTGCGGATGGGGAAGATGAGGCAAACGCTTGGACAACGGTCTTCCAAACTTACCGGGATGATCGTATTGGCATGGATATCCGTCTATTTTTTTACGGAAAACATTCGCAGCATCGGTGTAAATGAACAGTTCGGCTATTACAATGTGTTATTTATGGTCATTGGCGGCATATTGCTTATTCTCTTCATGAAAAAGCAAAATGTAAACTTTGCTATTGCATATGTTGTTCTGGCCTTTTCGGTCATATGGTGTTCATACAGCTTCCTGTTTTTGCATTATTCCTTCATGCGGTTATTGCAGACCGCCATCAGTCTTTGCTTGCCGCTGTTTTTCGTTGGCGTGAAGTTGAAGCAGGATGTCATTATGCCGGCATTTCGCATTTTTCTCATCCTGTTTAACTGGCTAATTGTTCTGTTGCTTATTGTAGGCGCAGCCGATTTTTTATCCGGCGGGTCTATTCAACTATATATGGCCGGGACGCTTTACAACGGGCTCGAAATGGGGCAGCTGATCCGATTGGAGCACTCGTTCGGCGTATACCGCTTTTATTCTTTTATGGGGCACCCGTTGACCAACGCCCAATATTTCCTGACGTTTTTTATCCTCAATCACGTATACGCGCGCCGGAATCATTTTCTTATCAACAAGTACCTGATTACATGCATGACGCTATTGGGGCTGTTGTTAAGCAGCAGCAAGACGGCGCTGGTTTTAGGCGTATTTCTTGTTCTTTTTTGCAGCAGCGTGAAGAAAAACAGGATCTTGTATTACATGGGGATGTTCATCATTCTCATCGGCATCCTGAATACCCCGTTGTTCCAAAACAATCTGATGCAGCGTTACATCAGCGGCCTGGAAAGCGGAGACATCACGAGTGGAAGAAACGGGCTGCTGGAGGTATGGATGAACAGCCGCGTGGAGAGTCCGGGCATGATATTCGGCGGGGGGATCGGCCATTCCAGAGAAGTCGCGGAAAGTCTGAACGGAAATATATTTAATTTCGAATATCCTCTGATTATGCTTGCTTACGATTATGGAATCTTGGGGACAGTTATTATTTATTTGGTGATTTTGCTTTATCCGGCTTATTTACTGATCAAAGATAGAAGTTACTATGAATTCGTTCTATTTCTTGTCATTACCGCCATGGTGAATTCCAATAACGGACTCGCGAATTTGGGAAGCGATGCGGTTGCCCAGCTGTGCTTGCTCTTTTTTATCATCAGAAATACTGCGCTTAGGGAGAGGGAGCAACCGGTCCCGGCAAAAGCGGCAAACGAAAACTACCTATTGGCTTAGGAGGCGTATTTCTTGTATTCGAATGATATCGAGGTCAGCGTGATCATCCCGTATTATAATAGCGAAATGACAATCGAGCGCGCATTAATGTCGGTTTATCGCCAAACGTTCCGGCAGCCTATAGAAATCATATTGATCAATGACGGATCAACCGACCGCAGCCCATCGATCGTGGAATCGTTCATCCGGCAGCACCCGGAGATGAAGATCAAGCATTTGGAGCAGGTGAACTCGGGACCTTCGCGCGCAAGAAACAAAGGGCTGGATACAGCGGAAGGAAAGTACGCCGCATTTTTGGATTCCGATGATACTTGGAGCCCGGAAAAGCTGGAGGTTCAGACGGAATTTATGAACAAACATCCTGAAGTGGCCATATCGGGAACCAATTACTTCATCAACTCGGATGAAACGACAAAATACGGCCGGGAAGAGAATTGGATTCAAGCCGATTTCAAAAGGATGTTATTTAAGGTGTTCTTTTGCATGTCGACGGTCATGGTAAAGCGCAGCGTGATGGAGGAAAACCGTTTCCGTTTTCTGGAGGGCAAACACTACGGCGAGGATCTGTTATTTTTTCTGCAAATCGTAAGACGGTATCCGGGAGCCCGACTCTCGAAGCCTTTGGCCAAACAATACAAGTTTTTGTACGGTCAAGGAGGACTCACCCAAAATCTGCGGAAGCTGTTGGTTCACGATTTGGATAACGTTCGGATTTTATACCGGCAAAACGGGGGCAATCCTGTCAAAATCGGGTTCTTATTACATAAATGGCTGTTTGTCTACAGCTTTCTAAAGCATGTCGTGCGGCTGTATAAAAGCCGTAAGTACAGAAAACCCGTCAAGGGGGTATGAACGCAATATGAAAATAGGATTGGTCGGTTCAAGCGGAGGGCACTTGACTCATTTACTGTTGCTGGAAGAATGGTGGAAAGAAGAGGAACGGTTTTGGGTTACGTTTCAAAAAGAAGATTCGGAATCGGCGCTTGAAAACGAGAAGGTTTATTGGTGTTTTCATCCTACGAACCGAAACATTTACAATTTAATCCGAAACACGATACTCGCTTGGAAGCTGCTGAGAAAAGAAAAACCGGATGTTTTGATTTCGTCGGGTGCCGCGGTCGCAGTGCCTTTTTTTTATCTTGGGAAATTGTTGGGGATCAAGCTGGTATACCTTGAAGTCTATGACAGAATCACGACACCCACTTTAACGGGCAAACTGGTTTATCCTATTGCGGATGCATTTTTGGTTCAATGGGAGGAGCAAAAAAAATTTTACTCCAAAGGTCATTATATGGGGGGATTGTTTTGATTTTCGTCACCGTTGGCACCCATGAGCAGCAGTTCAACAGGCTGTTGTCCGAGGTGGACCGTCTGAAGCAGGAAGGCTTGATTCGAACGAACGTCGTCATGCAAAGCGGCTATTCCGATTATGTGCCCGCAGCCTGCGAGCATTATCGGATGATGGCTCCAAAACAAATGGAACAGCATATGAAGGCTGCTGACATCGTCATCACCCACGGAGGGCCCGGAAGCATTTTCGGAGCGCTCAAGGAATTCAAAATTCCCATTGTCGTTCCCCGCAGAGTTGATTTCAAGGAACATGTGGATATGCACCAGGTTGAATTTACGAAGCATCTACACCTCAAAGGCCAAATTCTCCCCGTTTACGAGATTCATGAACTGGAAAATAACATTTTGCAGTATGAGGATCGTGTCCGGGAGCTGAAAAGCGGTTTTCAGGGGAGAGAGAACCGGAAGGCTTTTGTGCAAGAACTGAAAAGCATCGTGAATCGGCTGCTGGAAGTTTGACAAAGAACCGGGAGGACGGACCCTGTGAAAAAAGTTGTTTTTGCCGATTTTGTGGAATATAACGATCCAAACAGCAAATTGGGCAACTATCATTATTGCAATTCGTTTATTCGGGATGGATACGAAGCCCTTTGGGTGTCCAATTCCTACAACGGTTTGATTTATTTGAAAAATAAACAGGATTATATGTTCAAAAAAAGCATTTCGACGGCCCAAAGGCATGAGCTCGCTCCAGGAATATACGGGTTTTCCGCGTTTGCGTCCCGGTTGTACGGGAACTATCTGTTTTCGAGAAATCCGCATATTGCGTTGCATCAGGAGCGTTATATCAGACCGGACGTTCGCGAAACCCTGCGGCAGCTTCAATTTGACAAGGCGGATATATTATGGATTTCGAACCCCAAGCTGTACTGGCTTACGAATGTCGTGGATTACGGAAAGCTTGTTTACAGAGTTGCGGACGATTACTCCAAATTCAAAGAATTTCCGAATATCGAAGTCGTGGAAAATCACTTGCTGTCGAAAGCGGATCTGATCCTCGCAACCTCACGGAAGCTGCTCGATAAAGTTACGCAAAAAGGATACAGGGCATTTTTGGTGAATAATGGCGTAGAGTATGAACACTTCGCTCCGGAAACGACGCCCGAACCTGCCGAATACGCTGCCAGCCGGCGGATGAGAGTCATTTATGTCGGCGCGATTAAATATTGGTTTGACGTGGATGCGATCGAAACGTTGGCCAAAGAAACGGATGCGGATATTTACCTCGTCGGAAAGGTGGAAACGGATTTAAGCAAACTTAAGCCCCTGGAAAATGTTCATATTCTCGGCGGGAGACCTTATGCATCCATACCAGGGTATTTAAAACACGCGGATGTGGCGGTGATTCCGTTCAAAAAAATGGAAGCGACGGATGCGGTAAGTCCGATCAAACTGTATGAGTATTGTTCCGCGGGAACGGCCGTCGTGACGACGGATATGGAAGAGGTAAAGCGCATGAACGCTCCCGTTTACATCGCCAAAGACCAAGAGGATTTTGTTCGGGGGGTAAAGGCTTATTTACGCGACGGTTATGACAGAACGCCTCTCACCGATTTCGGCAAAAATAACTCTTGGGGCAAACGGTACCAGTCGATTCAGCAGCTTTTGGCCGAAAAGGCGCTTGTGCACAAGTAATTTGACCGGACGGAACGTCCCCGTCTTTCCCCTTGTCATTGAACCGACTGGGAGTCCGATATTTTTCAAGTTTGAATCCTCATTTTTGACGGCTTATAGGATAAATGACCGAACACTAATCAAAGGATTGAATATCTTGAATATGATATTGGACATCCCAAAGGGTGATGTGACAAGGAGGTTGCAAACATGAAACGGCTTGTTGATCGTTTAACGAATGTATTGAAAGATACGATCAGGCGATTCGGATCACAACAGCAGGCGCACACAAGGGGGACGGGGGGAACAGGTCCCATCACTACGTCCTTATTGGCCGACAAAGCGGTCACGAATCCCAAAATTGCCGATAATGCGGTAAATACCCGAACATTAGCCAGCTTATCCGTTACAAACGATAAAATCGCCGATCAGTCCATTCTTCTCAGCAAATTAAACGTGCCCTGGCTGAGTGTAGCCGGCAATAACAACTTCAAGGATGCATTAAATAAAGTCACGTCAGCCGGAGGCGGAGTTTTGGTATTGCCGAAGGGCAATTACAGCATCAGCGACAATGTGACCGTAAGCGAAAACGTCACCCTCCACTTCATGAACGGGGCGGTGCTCGTGATCGATTCGGGAAAGACGCTGACGATTAATGGGAGCATTGAAGCCGGACTGTACCAAATCTTTGACGGGGCGGGCGCCGTGAACGGCAATATGAAGGTCGGCCAGGTATATGCCCAATGGTTCGGAGCCAAAGCGGATGGGGTGAATGACGATACCAACGCCGTTGAAAAAGCGCTTCAGTTTCTGGATCGAAGAAAAGGAGGCTTGTTGTTCCTTCCTGCCGGAACGTATCTATTGAGGAATCTTTACCTTAGATCTTTGGTGACGGTGCAGGGGACCGGCAACGGTACGATATTAAAGCTGAAGAACGGCACAAACGGAAATCTGGTCAGCCTGAAAGATAATTCCGTGATGCAGTTTCGGATCAGCAACCTGTTGATCGACGGAAACAAAAGCAATAACGTTTCTGGAAGCGGTATATATATAAACAAAACATCCTATGTTTATTCCGATGTAGTGAAGCAAGGGAACTACAGCGACATGAATTCCAGCATTGAGGACGTTTTCATTTTCGAATGCGCCGATCACGGGATATATATTGACCGAACGGACACCAGCGATAATTTCATCAATATCCGGGGCATTTATTGCAATAATGTCCAGGTGATCAGCTGCGGTAAAACAGGAATCAAGCTGAATCAAAACACGGATGGACGGTTTTGCAATATCATCAGCACGGGAAACGGTTACAGCGGTTTTGAAATCCAGGGATGCGCCAACAATTATTATTTGAACTGCAAAACCTTTTACAACGGGTTTAACTCTCCGTCGAACAACTACGGAGGTTTTGTCATTACCGACAGCGGCCGGAGCTCCTTTGTGGGATGCGAAGCGCAGGAGGAATACAAATACGGTTTTTATGTAAGCGGCGGCAACATGCTTGTCTTTTCGGCTTGCTGCGGCGACTCGAACGGGCAGCAGAATTCAACCTACTCGGGATTTTATTTCAAAAATAATCAGCTGTCCAATCTGATCGGATGTACAGGCACTTCGTTTCATACGCCCAGCTGGCAGTACACCGGGTTCACTTTTGAAGACTGCAGCGCCATAACGGCCATTCTTTCCGTCAATAATCAGCTGAGCAAATCCAACTATATTTTGAAGGGAACAAATACGAAGATGAAATTAACGGTCAACGGCGAAGTTGTTCTTTAACAAATTCAATAGAAAATTGAATAACTATTGGAACTTCGGTCAAATCTTCCAGGATAAGAACGAAGTTTTTTTGTTGTGAGATTCTATGAAAACGGGGGCTTAAAATGAATGCCGTCAATTTGGAAACAAGCACGAAAAAAGGCGACCTGCCTGCTCTGACGGGTGTACGTGCGCTCGCTGCTTTATGGGTGGTGCTTTTTCATTTCTCGGATCTGATCGTTTCGCTGGTCCCCGGACTAAAATGGCTCATGCCGTTTTTCGAAAAGGGATGGCTCGGAGTCAATGTGTTTTTCGTCTTAAGCGGTTTTATTATTACGTATAACTACCAAGCTTATTTCTCCAAGTTTGACATTCACAAATACAAAAGGTTTCTCGGCTTGCGTTTGGCCAGAATATATCCCGTGTATATATTTTCCTTGCTGTTAATGGTTTTGATGTTCGCCGCGGCATCGGTTTTGCACGTGGAGCTCAACAAGCAGGGCGATTACTCGCTTGCAGGTTTTATCGCATACATATTCATGGTTCAGGGATGGGCGGACTCGGGATGGTATCCATGGAACGGGCCGGCATGGTCCGTCAGCGCGGAATGGTTTGCATACATAGGGTTTCCAGTGGTCTTGCTTTTGGTCAATAAAATGAAAACCAACACGCAAGCGATTGCGGCTATGGGTGTCGTTTTTATGATCGGATTCGGTCTGTCGGAAACACGGGTTTTGCAAGTTTTGACGACTTATGATTTCGAAAATATTGTAAATGTAATCACTTGTTTTACCGCAGGTTCTTTGGCCTATGTAATATTTCAGAAAAACGGGTGGAGAAGGGGGAAGTGGAATGGCATCTGCCTGCTTCTTTTGGTGTTTTTTGTGGGGACGGCCGTGTTCTTTTCGTCGTTAACCTCTTTTTCAACGGTATTTATTCCCTTTTTGATTCTTGGTCTGGCTTATGGAAGAAATATCATCAGCAAATGTCTTGCTTCTCCGGTCATCGTATACCTCGGAAAAATTTCCTATTCCGTATACCTGTTGCATATGATCGTAAAATTCTTTGTCCTGGGCACCGTAATGAAATATTTTTCGCATGGTTCATTGCCGGTCCGAATGCTGCTTTTATTCTTAACCTTTGCTTTAGTGATTGCTTCCGCATCTATTACCTATCATGTTGTAGAGGAACCACTGCGCAAGAAAATGCGCGATTTGCTTCATCGCAAGACAGACAAAAAAATGCATGATGTTACTGTGAGTTCTTCAGTGCCTTCCCAATATGTTGATCTGTGTGATAAAAAAAGTTGAATATAAGGAGTTATATCCATGCCAAAAACAATGACCGGCCTCGTGAAAGAGCGCAGCGCTCCAGGGGCCGTATACAAAAACATTCCCGTTCCCGCCATCGGTCCGGACGAGGTGCTCGTGAAGATCAAGGCGAGCTCGATTTGCGGCACGGATGTACATATTTACAATTGGGATGCGTGGGCGCAAAAGTCGGTTGTAACCGGAAACGTATTCGGCCATGAATTTGCCGGCATCGTCGTCGAAACAGGCCGGCAAGTAAAAGATGTGAGGATCGGAGACCATGTATCCGCCGAAGGCCATATGGTTTGCGGGACATGCAAGGCATGCCGCACAGGCCGCGCGCATGTGTGCCGCCACACCCGCAGCTTCGGCATTACCGCGCCGGGATGTTTTGCGGAGTATGCGGTCGTCAAAGCGGACAGCATCATTCATAATGATCCGGAGATGCCCTTTGAGCTGGCTTGTTTGCAGGACCCTTTGGGCAATGCGGTACACGCGGTGCTCGCCGGCGAAATCGTCGGGAAATCGGTGCTGGTCGTCGGGGCGGGATTGATCGGGCTCATGGCCATTTCCGTCGCAAAAGCCTGCGGGGCCGGACGGATCATAGCGGCCGACGTTCATCCTTACCGCCTGCAAAAAGCGCGGGAGATGGGGGCGGACGTCGTCGTCGACAGCGCCGGTTCCGATTTGGCCGAAATGGTGAACAAAGCAACGGGCGGGGAAGGCGCGGAGGTCGTACTGGAGATGTCGGGGCATCCGCAGGGCATTCGGGACGGATTCGAGGCGGCGGCCCGTGCGGCACGCGTGTCGATGCTCGGCATTCCCAGCAGCGAAGTGGCGATGGATTGGGGGCAAGTCATTTTTAAGGGGCTCCGCGTCGAAGGGATTACCGGACGGCGCATGCACGAAACGTGGTACCAGATGAAGGGACTTTTGCAAAGCGGCAAGCTCGGGTTGGAAAAGCTGGTGACCCATACCTGCTCGCTTGACCGATATGAGGAAGCATTTACGCTGATGAACAGCGGTTTTTGCGGAAAAATCGTCTTTTTGAACGAACGGGACAACCACTTTGAGGTGGTGGAGCATGCGGGCCCGCCGGTGCTTCTTCATACCCTATGACGCAGCAATAAAGACAGGGGCAGCCGTCACGGAAGGCCCGATGCTTCCGCCGTCCTGCCTCCTGTCTCTGCAACACTAATATACCCGGTGAATGATCTCCTCGAAATCGGGTTCCTCCATATGAATATCCGCAATTTCGCCCCAGCCGCCGACCGTCCGCAAAATGTCCATGGCTTTGACCTGCTGCCGGTTTGCTTCGATCAGCACTTCGTTGCCGCTTGCTTCGACGATCCGATACGAACCTTCCGTATCCAGGTTCAGCTGTATCGGCAGCCCGGAACTATCAGAGGCAGGCAGCCGGTAGGACCCGCGGAACACGATGCGGATGACCGTCGGAAGCCCGATTTTTTCCCGCAGATGTTCGATGGTTCCTTCGTAGCTGAGCTCCCCGTGATTGATGACCATCACCCGTTCGCAGAGCTGTTCGATGTCGTCCATATCGTGGGTGGTCAGCAAAATCGTTTTGCCGAACTCGCTGTTCAGCGTTTTTAAAAATCCGCGGATGCTGCGTTTGGCCGTGACGTCCAGGCCGATGGTCGGCTCATCCAGAAAAAGCACGTCGGGATCATGCAGCATGGAGGCGGCGATATCGGCGCGCATGCGCTGTCCGAGCGACAGCTTGCGGACCGGCGTTTCCCAAAATTCACGCAGATCGAGCAGTTCCCCCAACTCGTCCAGCCGCTTTTCTTTTTCGGATGCGGACACTTTGTACATATGGGCCAAAATGTCGTACGAGTCTTTGACGGGCAGATCCCACCACAGCTGGCTGCGCTGCCCGAACACGACGCCAAGCTTTTTGGCGACCTGCCGCCTGTGCTTATGGGGATCGACTCCATTGATTTTGACCTCACCCGAAGAAGGATGGAGGATGCCTGTCAGCATTTTGATCGTCGTCGATTTGCCGGCTCCGTTCGGGCCGATGTACCCGACGAAATCTCCTTTTTCGATCGTAAAGTTGATATCCTTCACCGCCTCCTTGAGACGGTATTCCTTCGTAAACAACGTGCGGAATCCGGCGAAACGGCCTTCTTTGACGACCGGCGTCCGGAACTGCTTGTGCAGGCCGCATGCTTCTATCATGGCTCCCATGACCAGCTCTCCTTTTCTTTTAGAGGTCGTTCCACAATCTTCCCGGCGCTGAAAACCGACCTTTCTGAACATGCATTTTTAGCTTCCCGTGCTTTGATAGCGAGAAAGTCCAAACTTCCAAAATTTCATGGCGAGGCCCAGGACGATGGCGGCAAGCAGCGCGATGGCACAAATCAGCCACGGGCCGTATTCGCCCCGCAAGATGTACAAGGAAGGGACATAATTGACGAAACCGACGGGAATGGCGACAAGCAGCAGGGAGCGGAGCCAGGCCGGGTACAGCACAAGCGGGTAGCGGGCCGCCGTCTGCGAAGCGTCCTCCGTCAACGTCTGCAGCTCCTCGATCCGCGTCGTCCAAAAGCCCGCCGTCGCGGTCGCGAGCCCGATGGAGAACAGGATCACGGCGCCGATCGCGATGACGACCAAGGTATACGGAAGAGCCGTCCATGTGATCTGGCCGCTTGCGATCAAACCGTGCATCGACCAGTACAAAATGCCGCCTCCCTGCAGCAGTTCGCCCGGCATCAAACGGACATTTTGGCTCATCAGGGCGAGCAGAATCGGCACCGGCCGCGTCAGCAGCTGATCGAGCTCCCCTGTCGTCAAATACCTCTCCAAGTGGTGGACGTCGCTGGCGAAGGTGCGGTACAGCGTTTTGGATAACGTCATGACGGCAAACAGATACCCTACCTCATACAGCGACCAGCCTTTGACGGCGCCGAATTTGTTCAGAATGATGGCGATCATCAAAAATTCCGCGATTTGGATGATGGCGGCAAGAAGGGTACCAAGCGCAAAATTGAACCTGTATTGCATCCGGCTTCGGATGCTTGAACGGATAAGTACGGCATAGAGTTCCAGCCAATATTTCATTGTCATCCCCCTTGCACCTCCACTTTCCGTCTGACCAGGGCCGTGACGAGCAGGCAGAGCAGCGTGAGAAGCACGCACCATGCAAACGAGCCGGCCAGGACTCCGGCATGTTCGTACCCCATGTACATTCTTGTCGGGACGTACATCAGATAAGGATACGGGGACAACCAGCTGACCGTCTGCAGCCAAGACGGCAGCCATTCCACGGGGATGAGGAACCCCGCAAGCAAATTGATAAGCGCGTGGTTCACCCAGGTCAACCAGCTTGATTCCGTAGTCCAGAGAGATGTCGCGCCAATGATGTAATTGATGCAGATGGACATGTATCCGGCAGCCGCGAGGGCGATCACCGCAAACAGCAGCGCCGCCGGATGCGAGGGCAGCGAAAGTTTGAACACAAGCATGTAGAGCAGGTAAATGGGGAGGGATTTATAAACGAATTGATACGCGATCTGTCCCCATTCCCTGCACATGCACATGACAAACAAATGGACAGGCCGCATCAAATCGAGCGAGATTTGGCCTGTCCTGACCGCTTGCGGTATGCCGAGTCCGTTCGTCATAAAGCCGGACACCCACAGCGATGCCTGATTAAAAGCAATGTAGCCGACCATGCCGTGCACGCCGTATTCGCCAAGCGGGTGGTCCTGTCCGATTCCGATCCAGATGCAGGCATACAGGTAGCCGAAAAGAGCGCTTGCAACGTTGTGCAGCATGTGCGCCCCGCGGTAGTGCAAATTGCGGGCGTACGCTTTGGAAGCCAAAGTGAAATAGAGCATGGAACACCTCCGATAAGTTTTGTGGCGACGTAAACCGTCAACTTCAGTCAAGGCGTAATGAGTGAGAAGGATTCCATCATACCAAAATCTGGCTGGAGGCGCAATCGAAATTTCGGAGGTCGGCTCATTTCACCAGGCGGCGGGTTTACGACACGGAAGCAAGCTGGGATTTGGCGTTTTGCAGGATGCCGCCGATCTGGTTTTCAAGCGATAGAATTTTTTGCTTTTGGGCTTGGACTTGCCGAAGCTGCGACACAAGGGTATTCAGTGTATTGTATATTTGTTTTCCGTTTCCGCCTTTGACGGATTGGGTGACGTTCCGCCACATCGGGCTGACGTTTTTGTTCAGGCTGCTCGCCGTGCTTTTTTCGGCTTTGATCCGGATGCGGAGCGGATCGGCTGAGGCCATGATCCCCCGGATTTTTTTCTGCGCGGCGGTCCGTTTCGTTTTGGCGGCGGCCAGCGCCTGCTCCTTGTTTTTTATGTCCGCTTTGGCGATTTGCACCGCGACTTTCATCGTGTCGGCCTGGGTTTTGAGCGCGGAGGAAAGCTGCTTGTTTTTGAGCTTGCTTGCGGTTTGGATCTGCTGGTTGAGCGACGTGTACATCGAAAACAAAGGTTTGTATTTGTCTTTCGCCTGCTTGGCGGCAGCTTCGAGTTTGGCGATTTTGTCCGCGTCGATCAGCTTGATTTGCTTCGTCAGGTTCGATTTGATTTCTTCGTTTTTGTAATGCAGCGCATTGATCTCCTGATCGGCCTTGCGCAGCTGTTCCTGCAGGTCCGTGAACGTGCGGTACAGCGTAGACAGTTGGACGCGAAGTCCGGCGTCCGAGGCGACGGCGCGATCAACGGCGTTTTGCTGGGACGAAGACCACTGCATCGAAGCTGCGGCTTCAGCGCTGCGGGGGTCAAATAGACACAACGAGATCGCGAGCGACAGGGCGGTAAGGGCCAATTTTACAAAGGGTTTCATCAACATTCTCCTTTACGGTAAAAAATGGGATGAGCGGCTGTGAACATGTAGGCCATGAAATGCAAAAAAAGCACCCGCAAAAAAAGGCATGGCAGCCTTTTTCTTACGAGTGCTTCAACGTAAGCCGATCATCGATAAAATTTCTAATAATATAAATCGAATTCCTGAAAATGTCAATATAAACAGGATAAAAAGACGTATAACGATTATAAACAGACATAAAAAATACAAAATCAAAGATAAATAAACATGGTTATCTTTGTTTGTGTTGACTTCATGGAACCTCGAAGCGTAGGATGAAGGTGAACCATACAGATCATATCAAAGGAGAGGCTTACTGTGAGCACGACAATCATAACGTCGGACCGCTGCTTTTCAATGGCGGAAATCCCGGCCGTTCGCGAAATGGCGGAGATCGCATACCAAATGTGGACACTCGGGTGGGACGAGCGCAATGGCGGGAATATCAGCCGGATTTTAGAGGAGGCGGAGATCGCCCCTTATGTAAACCTTCGCGGAACGGGCCGGACCATCGCCTTATCGTTCCCGGTGCCGGAGCTTGCCGGCAAACTGTTTCTGGTCACCGGATCGGGGAAATACTTCCGCAATATCATTTCCGATCCTGCCGCCAACCTGGGAGTGATTCGCGTAACGACCGACGGCGGGCATGTCGAAGTATTATGGGGGTTTGAAGGAAATGCGCAACCCACCAGCGAATTGGCTTCGCATTTCATGAGCCATATCGAGCGGCTGAACGTCGATCGCGGCCACCGCGTCGTCATGCATACCCATGCCACGCATGTAATCGCCATGACCTTTGTCCATGACTTGGATGAGAAAAAATTCACAAAAACGCTGTGGCAAATGTGCACCGAATGTATCGTCGTGTTTCCCGAAGGCGTCGGCATGCTGCCTTGGATGGTTCCGGGCGGAGCGGAAATCGGACGGAAAACGGCCGGCAAAATGAGGGGCCAACGCGTCGTCGTATGGCCGCATCACGGCATTTTTGCAACCGGATCGACGATCGACGAAACGTTCGGCCTGATCGAAACGGTGGAAAAGGCCGCCCGGATCTACATGCTTGCCGCCGGACACGGCATCAAACAGGCGATCGCCGACCGGGAGCTGTCGGAACTTGCCGAAGCATTCGGCGTGACGCCGGCTCCGGGGATACTTCGAGCGTGACGGGACCAAGCCGCGCAGGAAGAAGGGGCTCATTTGAGGAATTTTTGAGTCCGGCTTGAGGCTTTGTTCCGCAGCGATCCATGACCTTAAAATATAACGTTTTCGGAGCGGCATTTCCACGTGAACTCGCACAAATATTTTTGTGATTTGAGGCCGTCCGTTCATATTGACTCGATTCCCTTTGCGAGTAGAATGAGGATCAAAGAGAAGAAAAAACGGCCTTCGCCCTCTGCCGTTCATGCCCGAAGTTAACAAACTGGAGCCTCGAAGGAGAGTACACCATGATTTCATTTAGAACGAGACGGCAGTACCCGCGCAGGACATCGGTCCAGCGCAAAAACCTGAGGATTGCCACGATGGAAGGCGTGCCCGCGGTGATGTTCCAGACGCTGCTCGGCGGCCAATTCCTGACAGGGTATTTGCTGTATCTCGGAGCGAACTCCAGTCAACTTGGCTTCGTGCTTGCGATCACGACGTTCGTAAATATCGCCCAGCTGTTCGCGGCGTTTTTGATCCAACGGCTGCGGAGCCGGAAATGGACTTTGGTCCTGTTCGTAGCCATCCACCGGCTGCTGTGGGGGGCCACGGGTTTGATCCCGTTCCTTTTTCCCAAGCCGTTATGGGTCACGGCATTTATCATTTTGTATACGCTTGCTTTTACGTTTAACACCGTCGGCGGGATTCTATGGAACTCGCTGATCAGCGATATCGTTCCGGCGCGCGTCAGGGGAAGGTATTTCGGCATCCGCAACACGATGCTGAACGCCCTCGGGACCCTTGTCATGTACGGCGGAGGAATGATCCTGGACCATGAACCCGGGGGCAGAGGGTATCTGATCCTGTACGTCATCGTCTGGATTTGCATCGCCGCCAACATCGCGATGTTTTTCTTTTATCCCGATATGCCGTTCGAGCATTCCTCGGAGCGCCGCTTTGTCCCGATGCTGAAAAAACCGCTTCAGGACGGGGCATTCATGAAAGCGACCCTTTTTTTGGGCGGGTTTCTGTTTTTGCAAAACCTGGTGGTTCCGCTGTATTCCTTCGTCATGCTCGAGCTGCTGCACATCAATCATCAAACGTTGTCGCTTTTGAACGTTGCCCAGACCGTTTTTATGATGGGAAGCTTTTATGTCTGGGGCAGCCTGAATACGCGGTACGGCAATAGGCGCCTGCTTTTTTGGACGCTGCCGGTCATCGCCCTGTCTTGTTTGCTGTGGGGGCTCTTGTGCGTGCTGCCGATGCTTGCCGTCCTGTTTGCCGCTCATATCGTCTTGGGGGTCGGAGTTGGCGGCTTTAACCAGCTGGCCTTCAATTTCATGATCGGCGATACGCCCAAAAGCGAACGTCCGATGTACATGGCGATGTACGCTGCGATTACGGGCGTGTCCGCTTTTTTCGGTCCGCTGCTCGGCGGCAACATCTCCGAAGCGATCCAGCATGGGCCCGAATGGATCCGGATTTACGGCATGCAGCTGATCGTTGGGCTCGCCATGATTGGCGTTACAATGACGTTCGGGCGGAAAATATTGCGGGCCGGCTGAGGCTGCAGAATTGAACATGATCGTTTCAGGAAAACCATCCGATCCGGGAGATCGGATGGTTTTTTTGGCGTTTTTATCCATTTTCCGGATCCGCATTGACGGCACGACCCTCAAAAGGGGTATATTTAATATGTAAGAAAGTATACATTTCAAGAACACGAGGGGGATACATCCCAAAGAACTTCTGCCATATGCAGTCTATTTTTGGGGGATGTCGATAGACGTGTTTTTAATAGGGGAACGTGTTGCGTCAATCAACCTATGACACGCACGCAAAGAAAGGAGAGGCAAACGGATGTATATCCAGAAGATGTATATTAACGGTCAATGGAAAAGCTGCACGGAGGAGATGGAGGTCCGGAACCCGGCCACGCTCGAAGTCATCGGCACGATTCCAAGAGGCGGCGCCGAAGAAGCGTCCCAAGCCGTCGATGCGGCTTTCGCCGCGCTTGGTGCCTGGTCGGCGCTGACGGCGGGCGAGCGTGCGCAGCTGCTGATGAAATGGCATGCCCTGATCGAAACGCACACGCAGGAGCTCGCCGAAATCATGACGACGGAGCAGGGCAAACCGCTCAAGGAAGCGGCGGGGGAAATCGCGTATGCGAACAGCTTCGTCTCCTGGTACGCCGAGGAAGGCAAGCGGGTGTACGGACAGACCATTCCGGCGTCTTCCCCGAATAAACGGATTTGGGTGCAAAAACAGCCGGTCGGCGTCATCGCGGCGATTACGCCATGGAATTTTCCGGCGTCGATGATTACGCGCAAAGTGGCGCCGGCTTTGGCCGCGGGCTGCACGGTGGTCTTGAAGCCTTCGGAGGAAACGCCGTTTACCGCCTTGAAGCTGGCTCAGCTTGCCGAACAAGCCGGCATTCCCGCGGGCGTGCTGAACGTCGTGACAGGGGATGCAGCCCCGATTGCCGAAGCATGGCAGCAGGACGAACGCGTCCGGAAAATTTCGTTTACCGGATCGACGGCGGTCGGAAAAACGCTGATGCGCGGCGCGGCCGACACGGTGAAAAAAATTTCCTTGGAACTCGGCGGCCACGCGCCGTTTATCGTCACGGCGAATGCGGATCTGGACAAGGCGGTGGACGGATTTATCGCCTCCAAATTCCGCAACGGGGGACAAACCTGCGTATGCACGAACCGGGTATACGTGGAGGAAGGAATCGCGGAGGAATTTGCCGCAAGGGCCGCGGCGCGCACGTCCGCCCTTAAAGTCGGCAACGGTATGGTGGAGGGCGTGGACGTCGGTCCCTTGATCAATGCGAAAGCCGTCGACAAAGTGAAACGCCAGATCGCGGATGCGAAAGCCAAAGGCGGCCGGGTCCTGGCGGGCGGAGACGCGCCGGAGGATGCGAGCGGCTATTTCATGATGCCGACGGTCATCATGGATGCCACCGACGAGATGGAGTGCATGAACGAAGAGACGTTCGGACCGCTGGCGCCGATTGCGACCTTCCGCACGCTGGAGGAGGCGGTAAAACGCGCCAACCGCAGCCCCTACGGGCTGGCGGCATACGTCTTCACCGAACGGATCCGGGAAGCCATCTATGCCGCGGAAGCGCTGGAATACGGCATCGTCGGCGTCAATGATCCGCTGCCTTCGACGGCGCAGGCTCCGTTCGGCGGTTTCAAGCAAAGCGGACTCGGCCGGGAGGGCGGCCATTTCGGCATCGAGGAATATTTGGAGATCAAATATATATCGCTCGGACTTTAACAATGGAAATTGGGGCTTCGTGACGCAAGCAAGTTCATGAATTCTACACATTTTAAGGATATACTGGGCGGGTAGACTTGCATGATGATCCGGCAGCCTGAATCTGCCGCGAACGCGGCGCTGCCGTGACATGCCAAGAAGGAGCAAGGGATCGCAATGAATAGATGGAACCGGATCGACTTCAAGCTTGGCGCCGTCATGCTCGGCCTGTTTATCGTCGTGCTGCTGCTTCTGGGCGTCGTCTTTAACGGCCTGTTTACGAAATTCACGACGAAGCAGAGCCATAACGAAGCCGAGGAGCTGGCGGCCCACGTCGTCGGCATGCTGAAAAAACAACCGTCCGCATCCGCCAATCTCATCGGCACGATGTCCGAATTTTCGAACGTGGATATTTTTATGCTGCGCGAGGACGGCACCTTTTCCGAAAGGGATATGAGGCTCATCCGCGAGCGCGGCTACCCGGACGGGATTTGGGACAAGCCGAGCTTGCTCGCGTCCCGTCAGGTGGAGACGGAATTTGCGGTAAACGGAAAATGGCTGCTGCTTCACGGCAAACCCATGCAGGATTCCGGGGGCCGGTTCAGCGGGGGCATATACGTCATCAGTTCGCTGGAGGCGATGAAGCATTCGATCCGGACGATCCGGATGATGATTTTGATGACGGGGGCGGGAGCGCTGATCGTTACGCTCGGACTCGTGTTCGTGCTTTCAAGGAAGCTGTCGCGTCCCCTGCTTCAGATCGAAAAAGCGGCGCGGAGGATCGCAAAAGGGGAGTTCGAAACCCGGATGCCCGTCGCGCGGAAAGACGAAATCGGGTCGCTGATCGGGGCGATCAACGATTTGGCCGGCGAGCTGCAGCGGTACAGGGATACGCGGAACGAGTTTTTTGCCAACATCTCGCACGAGCTGCGGACGCCGGTCACGTACCTGGAAGGGTATGCCGACGTCCTTGCGAAGGGACTGATCCGGGACGAGGAGGAGCAACAGGAAACCTTGGGCATCATCGCCCGGGAAGCGCGCCGCCTCATGGTCCTGATCCGCGAGCTTTTCGACCTGGCGAAAATGGAGGAGGGCCGGATCGATCTCTGTCCCGAATGGGTGGACGTAAACGAACTTTTGGATCAAAGCGCGCTGAAAGTGAAGCTTCGGGCGGAAGACAAAGGCGTCGCCGTTCGCGTGAGCCATCCGGAGAAGGAGCTGCATATTTGGGCCGACGTCAATCGGATGGAGCAAATTTTAATGAACCTGCTGGACAATGCCGTTACCTTTACGTCCGAAGGAGAAATCGTACTCGCCGCAACCCGGGAAAAGGACCGCATAAGGATTGAAGTCCGGGATTCCGGGCCCGGCATACCGGACGAAGAGCTGCCGTACGTATTCGAGCGTTTTTACCGGGTGGAAAAATCCCGCTCGCGGCAATACGGGGGCAGCGGTCTCGGTCTTTCCATCGTGAAAAAACTGGCGGAGCTTCAGGGCGCGGCGGTGGAGGTTCGCAGCGGGCTTGGCGAAGGAACCTCCTTTGCCGTCGTGTTTCCGGCCGGGGCTTGCGCCGAAGAGAAAGGAATCGGAAATGAGCCAGGATCAAGTATTGATCGTCGATGATGAATGGAATATGCGCAACTTGCTGCGCATTTATTTGATGCAGGCCGGGTTTGGCGTCAGGGAAGCCGCAAGCGGCAGGGAAGCGCTGGACCTGCTCCGGGCGAACGCTTTTGATGCCGTCATTCTCGACATCATGATGCCCGATATGGACGGATGGCAGGTATGCGGGGAGCTTCGCGCCTTTTCGGCGGCGCCTGTATTGATGCTGAGCGCCCGCTCCGATACGAAAGACATCGTCAAAGGGTTGAAAATCGGCGCCGACGATTATTTGCCGAAGCCGTTCCAGCCCGAAGAGCTGACCGAAAGGATCCGCGCCCTGATCCGCCGATCGAGGCAATCCCGGATCCAGGCCGGGCATGTCCGGAAGCTTGAGCTGCCCGGAATGACGATTTACCCGGAAGGCAGGGAAGTGCTCGTGCACGATACGCCGGTGGATCTGACGCAAAAGGAATTCGACATTTTGCTGCTGCTGGCGGAAAACGAACATCGGGTGTATTCGCGGGACATGCTGATCGAAAGTCTGTGGGGGAACGATTATGCCGGAGATTACCGGGTCGTGGATACCCATGTCAAAAACATACGCGAAAAGGTCCAGCGGGCAGGACTTTCCTATACCCCGATTCAAACGGTGTGGGGAATCGGATACAGATGGCAACGGGAGTGACCTCATCGTAAGGCAAAATCATGGAATGCTTATATCCTGAATGCAAAAAAAAGGATACGCCGCCTGGCGTATCCTTTTTGATGTACCGATTATTTGCTTTCCTCTTTGCTGGAAGCTGCCGCTTTTTCCAGGCTGTTCGTAATTTTCGCTTTGGCTTTGATGTCGGCAAGCCAAGTCGGCGCTTTCTGCATGAGCTGCTGGAAGATCAGCTGCTCCTTGATGTCCGCTTTTTTCTCATCCAACGTAGCGGTATGAGCCGCTTTGTAGCCCGTTTTCTTAATGATATGGTAACCGGCTTGCGTCTTGACGACGCCGCTCAGTTCGCCGTCCTTCAGCTTAAACGCGGCATCCTCGAATTCTTTGTACATTTTGCCGCGCGGGAAGTACCCGAGATCGCCGCCTTGGTCCTTGGAGCCCGGATCCGTCGATTTTTCCTTGGCCAGCTTCGCGAAATCCGCGCCGTTTTTCAGCTGCTTCAGAATGTCTTCGGCTTCTTCCTTGGTGGCTACAAGGATATGGGAAGCTTTCACTTCTTCAGGCGTATCGAAGGAAGCTTTGTTTTCCTCGAAATATTTTTTTACGTCTTCGTCGGTGACCTTCACTTCAGGCTCGAGCAGCTTGCGCAGCTTCGCCTGCATCTCCATCTGATCGTTGAAGTCTTCTTCGCTCATGCCGCTTTGGGCAAGCGCGGATTGGAAGGTTTCTTCGTCGCCGTATTGCTTTTTGATGAACGCTTTTTCTTTATCGATGTCGGCTTGGGTAACCTTGAGGCCTTTTTTGGAAAGCTCCTGGTTCAGAAGCGTTTCGGAAATCAGGGTGTCCAGCGTTTGCGTGCCGCCGACCTTCACCAAGGCGCCGTACAGCTTGTCCTTCGTAATTTTTTCGCCGTTGACCGTTGCGACCGCTTCGCTGCTTACGCCTTTGGCGAATGGAGGTTTGATCAGCACGACGACCAAAACGATCGCCAGCACTAAGGAAACGACCATCCACAATTTGCTGCCGGCGGCAGGAGACGGTGTCGGCGGCACGGAGCCGGCTTTTGGCGCGGCAGGCGATTTGGCGGAAGCCGGAGCTGCCTTTTCTGTCTTTACAGGAGCCGGTTTTTCCGCGGCAGGCTTGTCCGAAGGCTGCGCGTCCTGCCCTTGGTTTACCCCCGATTGCTCTTCAGGTTTGAGGTTTTCTTCATTCAATGTGTCTTTTTCTTTTTCTGACATTAAATCTAACTCCTCCTTTGATATAACAATAACACTTATGCGTATCACTTTACCAGATTCGGGACCATTTATCCTTAAGAAGAAATAAATTGTGAAGAAAAAATTTTAATGCAGTTTTAAGAAACGGCAAAAAACATGGCCGTTTTTCGCCAAAAGCGACGGAAACAGCCATGTTTTCCGGACGTTTATTTCTCCCGTTCGATGGACACCGCGTGGGCGATGCAAGGGATCGATTCGTTCTGCTGATAGGTCAGCGGGGACAGGAGAGCGCCGGTGGCGACGACCAAAATCCGGTTCAATTCGCCGCGGCGCATCCGGTTCAGCAGATGGCCGTAGGTTACGACCGCAGAGCAGGCGCAGCCGCTCGCACCCGCCTGCACGTTTTGCTTTTCGTAATCGTAGATCATCATGCCGCAGTCCGAGTACGTGGTCTGCTGCATGGGAATGTTATGTTTTTTGAACAGATCGGAGGCGATTTGATACCCGACCTTCGAGAGGTCTCCGGTCACGATCAGGTCGTAATACCCGGGTTCGATCTGCAAATCGCGGAAATGGGCTTCGATCGTATCGACCGCCGCCGGCGCCATGGCCGCTCCCATATTAAAGGGATCGGTGATCCCCATGTCGACGACCCGGCCGATCGTCGCGGAGGTGACGTACGGGCCGCTCCCGTCCTGCCCGATAACGGCTGCCCCGGCCCCGGTGACGGTAAATTGGGCCGTCGGCGGCTTTTGCGACCCGTATTCGGTCGGGTACCTGAACTGTTTTTCGACGCTGGCGTTATGGCTGCAGGTGGCGGCAAGCGCATGTTTCGCGCCGCCGGAATTGACGACGTACGCGGCGAGCGCAAGGGTTTCCATCGAGGTGGAGCACGCCCCGAACATGCCGACGTATGGAATGGCCAGCGTTCTTGCGGCAAAGCTGCTCGACACGATCTGGTTCATGAGGTCGCCGCCGAAATGGAACTGAATTTGCCCTTCGGTCAATCCGGCATGCTGGATCGCCATTTTGGCCGCTTCCTCGAGGAAAGCCCGCTCGGCTTTCTCCCAGCTGTCTTGTCCGAGGTAAAGCTCGCCGTGAACGATATCGAAGTCTTCTGCCAGCGGTCCTTGTCCCTCGAACGGGCCGACCGTCGTTGCGGTGGAAAGGATGGAAGGCTTGTTTTCAAACAGCCAGCTTTGATGGCCTTTCAGCATAGCGGTTCAACCTCCTACTATTTTGGGATCGAATATGACGTAGGCGATGCCGACGGCAAACGCCGCAAGGGTGCCGAAAACGATGACCGGCCCGGCTACCTTGAAAATGCTGCCGCCCAGCCCGATCACGACGCCGTCCCGGCGGTATTCGATCGCCGCCGATGCCATGGCGTTGGCAAAGCCGGTGACCGGCACGGCGGTGCCCGCTCCCGCCCATTGGGCGATTTTGTCGTATACGCCGAGGCTTGTCAGGATGACGGAGATCAGAACCAGCACGCCAACCGTAGGGCTGCCGGCTTCCTTTATGGTGAAACCGCCGAAACGGACAAACAGCTGCTGAATGCATTGCCCTAGCAGGCAAATGATGCCGCCGACGAGAAATGCCCTGCACAGTTTGTTGAAGGCGAATTTGCTCGGCTCGCGTTTTTTGGCAAGCTCCTGGTATTCCTGCATGACAGGGGTGAGCTTTTTTTTCTTTTTGCTGACCATATCATTGTCCTCCTAACGCGTTAATAACGGCTTGACGTCGTCGATCACCTGATCGAGCCGGGTGGCGCATTGCCCATATAGCGTTTTGGCGTCCAGCCTGTCCGTGGACAATCCGAACATTTCAAGATCCGCCTGGCATTTTTTCAATTCGGCGAACAACATCGCTTTTTGCTGCGGCTGGGGTACCTTGATCTGGTCGTCGTACAAATCGACGTACAGCTGCCCGTAAGCGTCCACTTGCCCTAAAAATACGTTGTCCAGGGAAACCCCCAGTTTTTCCAGCTCCGCATGGATCCATCTCCGGTTGAGTCCCCGCGTAGCCAGCGGCTCATCCATGATCTTCCCGTCGAGGATGACGGCTTGCGGCTCGGATTCGGGACCGACCTTGATGCCCAGATGCGTCGGCGTAAGAGGCTGGTTTTCTTTTTTGAGCAGGACGTTGATTTCACCGTTGGGCTCCATGACGGCAAATTCCACTTCGGCCGCTTTGAAGGCATTTTTGCTCCGCAGCAGCTGCATGAGCTCCTCGTTGGTCAGACGCTCTTTTTTCAGGTTGTCGTCCATAACCTTGCCGTCCTTGATCAGGACGGTGCTTTTGCTGTCGAGGAAATCGCGGGCTTTTTTACTTTTCAGCTGCAAAAACTCGATGCCCAGCGATACAAGCACCCATACGGTCAAAGAGATGACTCCCAAATACCAGGCTTCCTTGACATTAAGCGAAATCGCCGCCGCCAGATCCCCGATCGTAATCCCGGTTATATATTCGAAGAAGGAGAGCTGGGAAATTTGTCTTTTGCCAAGGAGCTTGGTCAAACCAAACAATACAACGATGGATGCCAGGGTGCGGATAATGACCTCGACCCATTCCGGCATAGCATAACCCCCATTTCAGTCTGAATAACCAAATTATTTGCATCGCTCCCCCATTTTATGAATTTTTTCAATCCATGCAGGTTAGATTATGATTCGTACTCATTCTGCAAAGGAGGTGAGACCGACATGACAGTTTCTTCCCAAGTGAAAACGACTCTCGCTTCTCTGAAAAGCGCGCAAGCCAGCTTGGAGACGTTTGCGCTCAGCACGCAAAACCAGGAAGCCAAAAACCTGTTCACCAATGCCGCTCAGCAAACCCAGCAAATCGTGCAGCAGGTAGAAAGCAGAGTGCAGCAGCTGGAAAACGAAGAACCGCAATACAAAGGATTCTAATCCTTCCTGCAGGGGGTCTCGTTACATACCGGACTTGACCCGTAGACGCGAGCAGCGGCAAACAGCCGCTGCTCGTTTTCTATCTTTCGGGCATCCCAAGCATCGGGAAAAACAACAGGAACAGGGGACGTTCTGCCGAGCGCGTGACAAAAGCATCGGGTTTATGGATAATAGGAAAAGACTGTAGAGGCTTATCCAAAAGTTGGGAGGATGTTTTGTCATGGAATCGCGCCGCGGACCGATTAAAATAGCGCTTATCGCCGGCCTTGTTTTCGGCGTTTTATTTATTGCCGTAACGCTCCTGATCGTTACCGGCCGCATCGCGCCGTTTGACGACGCCGTCATTGCCGCCGTGCAGGGGATGGAGAACGACCGTCTGACTTCCGTCATGAAATTTTTCACCCTTTTAGGTTCTTCGTTAATGGCGGTTATTCTTTCCGTGGCGGCTTTTTTGTTCCTGATGATTGTGCTCAAGCACCGGCGGGAACTGCTGATGTTCGTGGTTGCCGTAGGCGGCTCCGAATTTTGGAACGTGCTGCTGAAAAATCTCGTTCAGCGCGCCAGGCCGAATATGCACCGGCTGATCGAAATCTCCGGATACAGCTTTCCGAGCGGCCATTCGATGGGGGCGTTTTCGCTTTACGGCGCCTTCGCCTTTTTGTTGTGGAGGCATATCCCCGCATTTGCCGGAAAAATCGCGATGATCGTAGTCGGGGTCGCGCTTACGCTGATGATCGGGATAAGCCGGATTTATTTGGGGGTTCATTACCCGAGCGACGTGCTTGGAGGGTATTTGGCGAGCGCTTCCTGGCTCATGTTTTCCATCGCCTTGTTCGAAAAGCATTGGCGGCGCGCGTAAAACTTGCATGGCAAGCCGGGCCTCGCGTAATATGGTGACATAGAGCATTTTTATAAAAAGACATGGAGAGAAACTCTGTAGATTAAAGGAGACTGATTGCAAAGCAATGACGTCATTCAAAGAAGTGTTGCAGCTTCCCGCCGTCAAAAGAGGCGTGGTACTCGTTTTGCTCATCGTGTTTCTGTATCTGTTCAGGAGCATGATGAATCTCATCCTGATTACCTTTATTCTGACGTATCTCGTCAACCGGGTGCATTCTTCCATCACCCGCAGGCTGACGAACCGGATGGGAATCAGCAAAAAAATCGCGCTTATTCTGATCTACGTGCTGTTTGTGGCCGCACTGTCGATCGGAGCCTACCTGTACGCGCCCAAGCTCATTTCGGAGCTGAACGGCCTCATTAACCAGGTCATTTATTTTTACAGCAACCCTTTGGTGTTAACCAACAACATGGTGATGGACTACATTTTGGATTACATCCACAAAATCGACTTTGCCGCTTATATCAAGCAAGGGTTTGACATCGTCTCCAGCACGATCTCGAACGTCGGGAAATTCAGCTTGAATTTGGCGCTCGCCATCATTATGAGCCTGTTTTTTATGCTGGAAAAAGAGAAAGTGACGAATTTCACGGGAAAATTCAGAACGAGCAAGTTATCCTATGTTTACGAGGAGCTGGCTTATTTCGGCAAAAAGTTTACGGATTCTTTCGGCAAAGTCATCGAAGTGCAATTCCTCATCTCCGTGATCAATGCGGTATTTTCGACGCTGTTTCTATGGATCATGGGCTTTCCGAACCTGTTCGCGCTGGCCATCATGATTTTCCTGCTCGGGTTGATCCCGGTCATGGGGGTTATCGTATCGCTGATTCCGCTATGCGCGATTGCCTTCAGCCTTGGAGGCATCCCGAAGGTCATTTACGTGCTGCTGATGGTGGCCGTTTTACATGCGTTCGAAGCCTATGTGATGAATCCGAAGTTTATGTCCGACAAAACGCATCTTCCGATTTTTTATACGTTTGCGGTACTGATCGTTTCCGAGCATTTCTTCGGGGTATGGGGATTGATTCTCGGCGTGCCCGTGTTTATGTTTTTGCTGGATCTTCTCGATGTGCCCGTCATGAATTCGCATAAAGACCCGCCGACGGAACGGCCGGAAAGCAAGGGACCGACGAACGGGGGTTAAAAAACAAAAAATCCTAACGAAACCGTTAGGATTTTATTGTGCGGCAAAACGACTATATGGCGGAATGGGCGGCAGGCAATCTCCGGTCCTGGCCCGGTTGGTATTTATGCTCCGTGAAGCGTTTCAGCATTCCCGGCAGCTTTTTCTTGAGCTGCTGCGCCTGCTGGTCCGTCATTTTTCCGGCTTTGACCGCTTGGTCGATTTTCGCGCTTTGAACGTCCGTCAGCTTTTGCACAAATACTTCGGCATCCCAGTTCTTTTTCTCCTTGGCGATTTGCTGAAGCGTTTTGCCCTGCTTCCATTCTTTTTTCAGGTCCGTTTCGGTCATGTCAAGCAGGGTGGCGGCGTCTTTGAACAATACGAATTTGCGGCCGTGGTGGCCGGGGCGTTTGTGACGCTCTCCGTCATGCTGTTCGGGTTCGGCCGGCGGTTTTACTTCGGATGGGCTCGTCGGTGTATTGTCCGCCGCAGCTATATGCCCAAAGGAGAAACCAACTCCGGCCAGAATGCAGGATAGGACCCCTGCCAATAATGTTTTTCTGAAATGGTTCATCAGGTCACCTCTTTGATGTTATGGTTAAACTTTCATAATGTGTATTATGGGCCTTTTTGGAAAAAACATACTTTCTTTTTGGAAAACGGGGCCGGGGATCCGGTCTGCATCAGAACAAAGGACAACGGGTAACATTTCGTATAGAGGAAAATTGAAGCAAAGCCCCGCCTGAAATCGTATATATCATTCAAACGGGATTAGAATTAGGAGGAGATGAAGCCGTGACATTCGGAGCGCGAATGTTAAAGACGGGAATCGCCGTCACGCTCGCATTGTATATCAGCATGTGGCTGCATTTATCCTCGCCGGTCATCGCGGGTGTAGCCGCCATTTTTGCGATGCAGCCTTCCATCTACCGTTCCTGGCGTTATTTTCTGGACCAGCTCCAGACGAACACGCTTGGCGCCGTGCTGGCATTGATTGCCGGTCTGGTATTTTCCAACGAACCGATCGCGGTAGGACTCGTATGCATTATCGTGATCATGATTTGCTTGAAATTGAAAATGGGCGACACGATCGGATTGACCCTCGTCACCGTCATCGTCGTCATGGAGGCGTCGGGCCAATGGCAGTTTGCGTTGACGCGTTTTTCGCTCAGTTTGATCGGAATCGTGTCGGCGTTTTTGATCAACATTTTGCTGTTTCCGCCAAAACCCAAAGTGCAGTTTACGGCATCGATCCAGACGACGTTCGACCAGATGTCGCTGCTGATGCGGACGGCGATATCCGACGAAATCAAGGAAAACATTTTCCGCGACAAAAAACGGGCGCTTGAGGATTCCATCAAATCGCTTTCGGACAAATACAAGCTGCTGGAAGAAGAGCAGAAGAAGATGAAGCGGGCTTCGTTCAGCCAAAACCGGCATCTTGTGGTGTACAAGCAAATGCTGAACACGCTCCGCAAAGGGCGCGAGGTGCTCGACGCGGTGGAAGAGCATTATTTTCAGTCCGAACGAACGGAGGAAACGGACAGGATGTTCGACCATCAGCTGGAGAAGCTGATCAAGCTGCACGAGCATGTGCTGCTCAAGTTCGAGGATAATTTGAAGCCCAACAGCGTGGAAACATGCCAATTGCTGCAGGAGAGCGAGGAATTCGTGAAAGATGTGCTCCGGTATTCCGCGGAACAGCCGGAAAGCCGGCTGCGCCTGTCGATCGTCGCTTCGACCATGTACGATTACGGCTACCAGCTGGAACGGCTGAACCGGCTTGTAGAGCATTACCACAAATCGGATGACGATGAGGCGCTGTGGTTGTCCTGGCTCAAAAAATAAGCGGGCGTTTGCCGTAAGAATCGTTCGCAGTAAGAAAAAGAGGCTGTCAAAGGAGAAGGGATTCTCCAAGACAAGCCTCTTTTTAAATGAAGCCGTTTATTGGGATTGAAGCGGAAGCCGGACGATAAACTCGGTCTGCTGCGGATTGCTGAGCGCCAGAATGGTTCCTTCGTGGAGTTCGACAATGCTTTTGACGATGGCGAGCCCGAGACCCGCGCCCCCCGTATCCAGCGAACGGGATTTTTCCACGCGGTAAAACCGGTCGAAAATGTACGGCAGCTCCATGGAGGGAATCGGGGGACCGAAATTAATGACCTTTACGACGGCGTGGTTATTTTCTTTCGATGCATGAATTTCGATTTTTTTGCCATCTTTGCCGTAGCGGATCGCGTTCGTGATGAGGTTCTCGAAAGCCTGCATCAGTTTGTCTCCATCTCCGAGGACAAGCAGCTTCTCCTGCGGAGGATGCCATTCGATTTCCATCTTGTGGTTTCGGACCTGCAATGCGAATTCGGCCGTCAGCTGGCCGACCAGCTGCACGAGATCGATGGAAGTCCGGTTTAGTGCGATTTGGCCGAAACCCATGCGGGTATAATCGAACAGGTCGCTCACGAGCCGGTTCATGCGCTTGGATTTTTCGTAGGCGATGTTGACGTAATACCGGAGCTCGACCTCGTCCTTATATTTATCCTCTTCAATAAGCCGCAAATAACCGATGATGGAAGTCAGCGGCGTCCGCAAATCATGGGATACGTTGGTGATCAGCTCGTTTTTCGCCTGCGTCGCCATCCGCTCCTCCGCCAGGGACAGCTGAAGCTGCTCGGCCATCGCGTTGATCTGGTCCGCAAGCATGCCGATTTCGTCGCTCGAGCGCACCGGAATCCGCTCATCCAAATGGCCCTCGGCCATTTTTTTCACCCCGCGGATAATCCGGGTCAATTTCCGTGTCGTTCCCCAGCTCAGCAGCATGACGTAAAAAATGAAAAGGAAGATAACGACAACCGATTGCCACAGCGAAAAACCGACGTAGCGATTCACGCTGATAATCCGGAGCACAAGCGGGTACAGCTGGGGCCTATACCGATGGTATATTATATCCAGAACCTGAACCATTACATAAAGCGTGGCAAACGTCAAGGCAAGGCTGAAAAAAAACAGCAGGATGATTTTCCATTGCAGTTTGTTCGAAAAACTACGCATCGATTTTATAACCTACTCCCCACACGGTTTGAATCAGCTTATAGCCAAGCTCCTTTTCCAGCTTGTCCCGCAAATTGCTGATATGAACCATGACCGTATTGTTGGATACATAATATTTTTCCTTCCATACCCGCTGAAAAATTTCCTCGGCGCTGAACACCCGCCCCGGGTGGGAAGCGAGCAGGCTCAGAATGTCGAATTCCCTCCCGGTCAGCTGGATGTCCTTGCCGTCCGCCACGACGCGGTGCGTGCTCCGGTTGATTTCGACGTCCTGAATGCGCAGCACCCCGTCATCCTGGCTTCTGGTTTCCGAGTTGTACTGGAAGGTGCGGCGCAGGAGCGTCTTCACCCGTACCGTCAATTCCAGCGGGTTAAAAGGCTTGATCATGTAATCGTCCGCGCCCGTCATCAGGCCGAGAATTTTGTCCATGTCTTCCGTTTTGGCGCTGAGCATCAGAATCGGAACGACGGAGGCGGTGTTCCGGACCTGCCGGCATACCTCCAGTCCGTCGATTTTCGGCATCATGATGTCGAGCACGATCAGGTCAAACGACTGCTCCGGATCGTTCAGCAGCTTCAGCGCTTCTTCGCCGTCATGGGCGCAGCGGATGTGAAAACCTTCGTTTTTCAAATAGATGGAAATAAGATTGGCGATTTCTTTGTCGTCGTCCACGACCAATATGTTTCTCATTTAAAAAGTCCTCCAAGCAATCGTTCACGGATCGTTATTCTTTTAAAGCAAACCATCTTGCGACGGCGGGAACGCCGCTGTCCTTAAAGGCGTAGTTGAACATTTTGGCGGCGTCCTCAAAGCGCGTGCGGGCATCCGGCGCCCCCATCACGACGGCGATAACACGACGGCCGTCCCTCTGGGCGGTCCCGGTAAAGCAGTAGCCGGCTCTTTGGGTAAAGCCCGTTTTAAAGCCGTCGTTCCCGCTGTACCCAAAAGCCTCGCCGGGCAGCATGGCGTTGGTCGTATGCAGCGTCAGCCGTTTTTCGGGGATGCGCAGCTCCGTTTTGGCGGTCACGTCCAAAATTTCCGGGTAAGCATCGATGAGATACCGGGTCAGCAATGCCAAGTCCTTGGCTGTCATGACCGTTTCCCGATCCGACGAAGCCGATTTGAAAGGCTTCAAATCATGCGACGACAAACCGGTCGCATTGGCAAACACGGTTTGCCGGGATAACCCGATCTCCCGCGCCATGTCATTCATTTGCTTCACGAATTCCCGCTCGCTTCCGCCGATGTGCTCGGCAAGCGCAATGGCGGCGTCGTTGGCGGAATGAATGGCCATCGCCTCGAACATCGTCCGCAGCGTCAGCGTTTCGCCGGGACGAAGCCCGATTTCGGAACCGGTCACATTTGCGGCATACTTGCTGGCCGTTACCGGCTCATCCCAGGAATAACGCCCTTCTTTGAGGTTTTTCAGCACAAGCAGCTCCGTCATCATTTTGGACATGCTGGCCGGCGGCAGCGCCGCCGATGCGTTATGTTCATAATATACCTTTCCGGTTTTGACATCCATAAGTATCGCTGCGGAGGCGTCGATTTTGAACGTCGGAAACCGGATAGACAGTGTGGATACCGCGAGCGCCGCCAAAAAAAGCAGCGCCAGCGCCACCAGATGCCGTTTTCTTTTTTTCCTTCGGATAACCTTCATTTCTCCCTACCTCGTTTATGCATTTTTTCATACACATCATTATTTCCATCTTAGCCGCGACTGTTTAAGCCCCGACTAAGAAAATCTTAAGATTTTTAAAGAATTGATTTTTGTTTTCGGGGAGATGTATGATGATTAGAACCGTAGTAGAGATATAAGCAGTGGTTTTGGGTAAAGAGAAATGGAGGGTTTACATGAACACGACAGCATGGGGAAGACAACCTTTCGCGGAATGCGTGCCGGAACTGGTGGCGGCGGCCCGCGGCGATTTGAAGGCAAGCCTGGTCATCCGAAACGTCCGACTGGTGAACGTCATCTCGGGAGAGATTTTGCCGGGCATGTCGATTGCGGCAAGAGGCGCCCGGATCGTTTACGTGGGCCGGGACGTAAGCCATACGATCGGCGAGGATACAAAAATCATCGACGCGGGAGGGAAATATGCCGCGCCGGGTCTGCTTGACGGTCACTGCCATATCGAAAGCACGCAGATGACGGCGACGGAGTTTGCCCGGGCGGTGCTGCCGCTCGGAACGACCGGCGGATTTTTCGACGCGCATGAAATATCGAACGTGCTCGGACTGGACGGGCTGCGTTTTATGCTGGAAGAGGCGAGATCGACTCCGCTGGCGGCGTATATGCAGGTCGCGTCCTGCGTCCCTTCGACGCACCCTGGCCTCGAAACGACCGGCGCCTTCATCGGACCGGAAGAGGTTGCCGAGGCGTTGAGCTGGGGAGACGACATGATCGGGCTCGGCGAAGTGATGAATTTTCCGGGCGTTGTGTACGGCGACGATAAAATGATCGGGGAAATCCAGGCGACGCTTGCCGCGGGGAAAATGGCCGACGGGCATTTCACATGGAGATCCGACGATTGGCGGCTGCCGGTATACGCGGCCAGCGGGGTGAACGGCGATCACGAATGCGTCACCGCCGAGGATGTGATCGAGCGGGTGCGCCTCGGCATGTATGCGAAAATGCGCCAAGGATCGGCCTGGCATGACGTAGCGGCCACGATCAAAGCGCATACCGAAGGCGGATTGGACACGCGCCGGATGATGTTGGTCACCGACGACCGCAGCTCGGAATCGCTGAAAAACGAGGGGCACATGAATTTTGTCGTCCGCCATGCGATTGCCCAGGGCGTGAAGCCGGTGACGGCCTTCCAGATGGCGACGATCAACACGGCGGAACGGTTCGGCTTGTCCCGGGACATCGGAGCGATCATCCCCGGCGCTTACGCCGACATCATCCTGCTGGACGGGAATTTGGCGGACGTAAACGTCACGATGACGATCGCCGCCGGGCAGGTTGTCGCCGAAAACGGCCGGATGGCCATCGATTGGGAGCGATATGAGCTGCCGGCGTCCGCATTCAATACGGTCAAGCTGAACCGGGAACTGACCGCTGACGATTTTGCCATTGCAGCGCCGGTTGCCGAAGGCAAGGCCGCGGCCCGCGCGATCGAAGTCGTTGAAAATCATGTGGAAACCATTGAGCGCCATGTGCAGGTAAACGTGAAAAACGGCATCGCGCTGCCGGATCCAGGCGAGGATCTTTGCAAAATGGCCGTATTTGAACGGCATGGCAAAGGCGGCGGGCATGCCCTCGGCCTCGTAAAAGGCATCGGATTTGTGAAACGGGCGGCCATTGCAATGACCGTCGCGCATGACAGCCATAACCTGACCGTGATCGGCAACGACGACAAGCTGATGGCTCAAGCGGGCAACCGGGTGGCGGAAATGCAGGGCGGCGTCGTGATGCTGACCGAAGACGGCATGACGGAGTTCCCTTTGGCAGTCGGCGGCATCATGTCGGATGAGCCGTTCGAAACGGTGGCAAGCCGGTCCGAAGCGATCAGCCAGGCGCTGTTGCAGGCGGGATGTCCGCTGAACAACGCCTTCATGACCTTGTCTTTGCTCGCTTTGGTGGTCATTCCGGAAATCCGGCTGTCGGACAAAGGTTTGGTGCGGATCTCCGCGGAAGGCATCGATATCGTGCCGTTGTTTGTTTAAGATTGCCTTTAGGAATGATTTAAACCGATTGAACGCAAGGAAAACGTCTATCGATGTACGTTCACAGAAGACGGACTGCGCTTGACGGAAATTTTCTTTAAGGTATAAGGAAGCAGTCCCTTCGAAACATATGCTTTTAAATCATAAAAAGGGGAGCCTGACGGCTCCCCTTAAACGTTTGATTTTCGGTATCGATCTTGATAAAATAGAGCATACGGCCCTTAATAGGGTATATACGCAAAAAGATTCTCTAAATATTATAACATATTAGAAAGAGAATGTCAAATATAAAAGGGGATGAAGACGGGCATGGATTTGAACGATCAGGATTGGCAGGACGAACAGCGGCGGGTAGACATGGTAACCGGCAAAGTCGCCGTCCGCAAAAAAGCGCTTGAAGCGGACGTGGGCGCTGTTCGGGGCGATGTCGTCGAGCTCAGGAAAGATTTCTGGGATGAAGTCAGGGTCAACTTCAGCAGCTCCGACGATCTGGGCGAAACGTCCACCAGCTTGCGGCAGCAATCCCAAGTGTTATCCGAACGTGAACGCGCGCATTTGCAGGCATCGGAGACGCTGAAGAAGCTGAAGCTTCTCGTCGACTCTCCTTATTTCGGACGCATCGATTTTACTGAAGAAGGGCAGCCGCGGACGGAACAAATCTATCTCGGCATCGCTTCGTTCCTCGACGACGATCAGGAGACGTTTCTCGTTTATGACTGGCGCGCTCCGGTTTCGAGCCTGTATTACGACGGCGCTCCGGGCCCGGCATCCTACGAAACGCCCGGCGGCGAGATCAGCGGCCGAATGGAGCTGAAGCGCCAGTTCGTCATTCGCGACGGCCGCATCAAGGTCATGTTCGATACCGGCGTCACGATCGGCGACGAGCTGCTCCAGCAGGTGCTCAGCCACTCCTCGGACAGCCAAATGAAAAGCATCGTGGCGACGATTCAAAAGGAACAGAACGCCGTGATCCGCAACGACAAAAGCCGGATGCTTGTCGTGCAGGGGGCTGCCGGCAGCGGGAAAACCTCGGCGGCGCTCCAAAGGGTAGCCTATCTGTTGTACAAATACAGGGAGACGCTAAAAGCGGATCAGGTTCTTCTGTTTTCCCCGAACCCGATGTTCAACAGCTATGTCTCGACCGTGCTGCCCGAACTCGGGGAGGAGAATATGCTGCAGACGACATTCCAGGCATATCTGGAGCATCGGCTTGGCAGGGAATTCGACCTGGAGGACGTATTTTCGCAGATGGAGGCGATCTTGAAAGCCGAGGAAGGGCCGTGGCTGCAAGCAAAGCGGGCTTCGATCGCATATAAATCCTCCCCGCATTTTCTCGAAACAATCCAGCGGTACAAGGAACGGTTGGAGCATCGCGGGATGAAATTCAAGCCGGTCCGGTTCAAGGGCCGCCTGATCGTTTCCGAGCAGGCGATGGAGGAGAAGTTTTACGGTTTTGACCAAGGCGTTCGCCTTGCCAACCGGGTTGAACTGCTCAAGGATTGGCTGCTGAAGGAGCTGGCGCAATTCGCCAAGCAGGAACGGAAAGAGCCTTGGGTGGACGAACAAATTCAGCTGCTTGATCCGGATGAATACCAGAAGGCTTATACGCGCATGCGGCGGAAGCAAGGAGCCAAAAACGCAACCTTCGACGACTTCGAGCTCGAGCGCAGCCTGTTGGCCAAAATGGTGGTCAACGAATGGCTGAAGCCGGTGCGTAAATGGATCAAAAGAACGCGGTTTGTGGACGTGAAGGCGATGTACGAGGAGCTGTTCCTGAACGAAGAACTGTTCTTGGAAGTCAGCGAAGGCAAGCTGCCGGACGAATGGGACGAGATCGGGAAACAAACGGTTTTAACGATCCGCGAAGGCAAGCTTTCTTATGAAGATGTGACGCCTTATCTGTATTTGCAGGATCTTTTGAAAGGCTTCCAGGTGAACAACGTCATCCGCCACGTTTTCATCGACGAAGTGCAGGATTACTCCCCGTTCCAGCTTGAATACGTCAAGCGGATTTTTCCGCGCGCACGCATGACGGCGCTCGGGGATTTGAACCAAGGGATATACGCCCACACGGACGTGCTTGGCGGCAGTCTTGAATCTTTGAAAAAGCTGTACGGGGAAGAACATACCGAGGTCATCTCCCTCACGCGCAGCTACCGCTCGACGCATGAAATCGTCGATTTCACGCGCAGCATGATGCCGGGTGGCGAATCGATCGTGCCGTTCAACCGCCATGGGGAAAAACCCGTGCTGCGGAAGGTCAACGGCCGGGAGGAGCTCCATCAACTTATCGTGCAAAAAATCAAGGAATTAAAAAACGAGGGTTATGAGCATACGGCGATCATTTGCAAAACGGCCGAAGAATCCGAATTCGTATACGAATCTTTAAAAGAAGAGCTTCCGCTCAAAAAAATAGCCAAAACGACGCCTTCGTTCGTGACAGGCACCCTGGTCATTCCCTCTTACCTGGCCAAGGGCGTCGAGTTTGACGCAGTGGTCATCTACGACGCATCTTCGGACGCATACGACCGGGAATCGGAGCGCAAGCTGTTTTATACGGCCTGCACACGCGCGATGCACCAGCTTTGCATGTTCAGCTTGGGCGAGCCAAGCCGGTTTATCCGTGACATCGATCCGGCAAAATATACATTGGAAACTTAGGAGAAGAACTGGATTTTCTGGCCGCCGTCTTCAGCGTAATTGCTGGGGAGGCGGCTTTTTTACTTGGATATCGCTAACAAAAGGCGCGGGATATTGCGGCTTTTTTCAAAATGTATCGGGAACAAGGGAAGCGCATTAAGTTCCTGCTGTATAGTTCCGGACAAAAGAAACCACAATAAAACAAGTTGTTAACGAACATAAAGGTGGTTCTGCCATGGAAGACAAAAAGTGGGATTTGGCGGCGCTGGCATCCATTCCTTTGATCATGACGCTTGGCAATTCCATGCTGATTCCCATTTTGCCGCAAATATCGGCGCAGCTGCATGTCGGTCCGTTCCAGGTCAGCATGCTCATTACCGTATACGCCATCGTTGCGATTCTTTTGATCCCGATCGCCGGTTATTTGTCGGACCGATACGGGCGGAAAGCCGTCATTATTCCCAGTTTGATCATTGCCGCCGTAGGCGGTGCAATATGCGGGGTCGCGGCGTGGATGACCGGAGGCATCACCGCGTACTGGATCATTCTTGCCGGCCGTTTTTTGCAGGGGATCGGTGCTGCCGGGGCGTTCCCGATCGTTCTGCCGCTCATCGGGGACATGTTCAAGGAGGAGGATGACGTCAGCAAAAGCCTGGGGATCATCGAAACCTCCAATACGTTCGGCAAGGTGCTGAGCCCCATTCTCGGAGCTTTATTGGCAAGCGTCATTTGGTATTTGCCGTTTCTGAGCATTCCGGTTTTATGCGTCATTTCGTTGTTAATGGTCGCGTTTTTCGTCAAACCTCCAAAGAAGACGGAGGATAGCGACCATTCGATCAGCCGGTTCCTGCGCGACACGAAAACCATTCTGCGGCAAAAAGGAAGATGGCTGTACGCCATTTTTGCCGTCGGCGGAATCAGCATGTTCATTTTGTTCGGCGTTCTTTTTTATTTGTCCGAAACGCTCGAAAGCCAATACGGTCTGCACGGCGTCGTTAAGGGCCTGGTGCTGGCGATTCCGCTGGCGCTGCTCTGCCTTGCGTCTTTCGTGGCCGGGAAGGTGATCGGCAAACACAAAAAACGGATGAAATGGACCGGGTTTTGCGGCATGGCGGTGTTGACCGTTTGTCTCGTCATTACCGGATTCAGCAGCCAAATCATATTCGTCGTCGCTTTTTTTTCGCTTTGCGGCGCCGGCATCGGGACCGCTTTGCCCTGCATGGATGCACTCATAACTGAAGGCATCGAACAAAAGCAGCGCGGAACGATTACCTCCCTTTACAGCAGTATGCGTTTTATCGGCGTTTCCTTGGGACCGCCGGCGGTTTCTCTTCTGATGAAGACGAATCATTGGGTGTTGTTTGGCGTTATGGCCGTCGTGGGGGCGGTTGGCGGATTGCTGACCTTGTTTGCGGTCAAACCGGAGCAGAACAAGACGGACGAGCCGGAGGAACGGAAAACCGAGCCCTCGCGCGGAACGTTCATGAAGCGGGCAAAGGCAAGATAGCTTTCGAAAACGCGAAAAGTTTGTCATGTCTTCGGGCGCTGCCTTATACAATATAGTGATGTCCCTGTCCCTTGCGCCATAGTTTCGCGGAGCTCATTCGAACCGTGAAACGCCGCCCGAATCTCCTTGGCCGGGAGCCGCCCGGAAAGATCATGTCGGCGAGATCCGGCTGCCTTTGAATACGGAAGTGCAGCGTAGGAACGGAAGCCAAACGGACGGTTTTTCATCGTACCAGCGGATGGTGCCGGCAGCCGACATGATGCGAAAGGCTCCCGTTGCTCCAAGGGGAGGGACATCCGAATTTACAGCATGGCCCCAAAACAAGTTTGGGGCTTTTTTTCTGATATAAGAGTTGGCCCCCGCTTTACACGGGGGTTTTTTGCGCATCAAATTTTCGGGACGACCTTTCTTGCCGCCAGAAACACCCAGGCGCACAGCACGAAAGGGAAGGTAAAAGCAGGCAGGCCGTAAGGCAGCAGCCAGCTGTCGATGCTCGCCGTCACCGGCACGGACACGATGGCCGCAATGATTCCCGTTACCTTCGCCATGCGGCTGCCCGCATCGAATACAACCCCGACCGCCAGAATCGTCAGCACCGCGTTGTAACCGTAAAGCCCCGCATTCAGCAGCGTAATCTCCCCGCTTAAACCGTAAACGGTCAGGCAGGCGATGGCCGACCCGATGATCGTAAACAGCCCGATTTTGCGGCCGCCCCACACGACCCCTGCCAGAATAATGACCCCCGACCAAAATCCGCCTTGAAAATAGACTTGTCCAATGCCCCGCACAAGCCCGCTGATCCAGTTGAACGTCCCTTCCTGATGCAGCTTCCAATTCGAAAGATCCTGCGGAACGAGCGTCGGATTCAGCCGAATCGAACCGAGCCGGTATGAAGCCAGCAGCACGAACCAGCTCACGACGATGTACGGAAACGTAAACACGGGGATGCCCGCATTGCGCATGAAATGCATCATGGCTGCAGTCACGAAAGCGGTGATGACCGCTCCGGCCAGGGCGATCGGCCAGCGGTAGCCGCCCGTCAAATTGATGGCAATGGCGATGCCGGCCAAGGCGGGGTTGAAGCCCATCAAACCTTGCCGGACGATCGTTTTGTCCATTCCTCCAAACCATCCGATGCATGCGCCGATCAAAGACGACAACAGCGCGATGATGCCGACGGGAACCGAAGCCAGTAAAATGGCGATCAAAACCAAAAGCCCCGTCACCGCATTTTCAATAAAAATGACCTGGGAAATCCCTTTCAACGTTGCGCTCCCTAAAGTGAACAACAAGTTCCCGTTTGATTCATTCGGAGCATGTTCCTCCATCAATCTTCCCTTCCTTCCGGTAGTATGTAAAAAAATTCGCCGGGTTCGCCTCCTTCCAGATCGGAATGGAAAGCCAAGAATAATAATTCTTGGAATTTACATATATAGAAAGATATATATGTAATCAACAAACATATATAACTTGTTATATATGTAACAATTATGATATATTAAGACGCGTAGAGGATCAATCTCAAATTTGCGAAAGGAGATGAGGCCCGCAAACAAAGGGAGTTTTTCCAAAATCCATACCTATTTGAAAGGAGGGCTTGTTCATGCAATTATTGCCTCGCGAAATTGACAAGCTGCTGATCGTGGTCGCCGCGGATCTGGCCCGGCGCAGAAAGGAAAGAGGGCTTAAGCTGAATCATCCCGAATCGGTTGCTTACATCACGTATGAGGTGCTGGAAGGGGCACGGGACGGGAAAACGGTTGCGGAGCTGATGGAATTCGGAGCCACCATTTTGACCCGGGATGACGTCATGGAAGGCGTGCCGGAAATGATCCACGATATTCAAGTCGAAGCGACGTTTCCGGACGGAACGAAACTGGTGACGGTACATAACCCGATCCGATAGAGAATGCCGATGGAGGGACAATCGATGATACCAGGGCAAATCATTTTGAAAAACGAAGATATCGTTTGCAACGCCGGAAAAACCGCATCAAAAGTGACCGTCAGAAACACGGGGGACCGTCCCGTGCAGGTCGGGTCTCATTTTCATTTTTATGAAGTCAATGAAGCGCTTGTTTTTCAGCGGGAGGCAGGATTCGGGAAGCGCCTGAACATTCCGGCCGGAGCCGCGGTTCGTTTTGAGCCGGGGGATGAAAAAGAAGTTGAACTGATCGACTATGCCGGCGAACGCCGGGTGTATGGATTTAACAACAAAACGGACGGATCCGTAGAAAGCGGGGATCGCAAATGAGTTTTAGCATGCCACGAAGCCAATATTCCCAAATGTACGGTCCGACGACCGGGGACTCGATCCGCCTCGCCGATACCGACATTTTCATCCGAATTGAAAAGGATTACACCTCGTACGGCGACGAGGTCGTGTTCGGCGGAGGCAAAGTGATCCGCGACGGCATGGGCCAGCATCCGCTTGTGACCCGCGGGGACGGTATTCCGGACGTGGTCATTACGAACGCGGTCATTTTGGACTACACAGGCATTTATAAAGCGGACATCGGGATCCGCGACGGAAAAATTTCCGGCATCGGCAAAGCGGGCAATCCGCTCATTATGGACCATGTCGATATCGTGATCGGCGCCTCCACGGAAATTATCGCCGGGGAAGGCATGATCGTGACGGCCGGCGGGATCGATACGCATGTTCACTTCATCAATCCGGGCCAAATCGAAACGGCGCTGTCTTCCGGCTTGACGACGCTTATCGGCGGGGGGACCGGTCCTGCGGCGGGTTCGAAGGCGACGACCGTCACCCCTGGCGAATGGAATATTCACCGCATGCTGCAGGCGGCCGAAGGCTTGCCGATCAACATCGGCTTTACCGGAAAAGGCCAGGCCGCAACCGAGGAGCCTCTCGCCGAGCAGGTGCGGGCAGGCGCGATCGGCTTGAAGGTCCATGAGGACTGGGGAGCGACCGCATCTGCGCTGGATCATGCGCTTAGCGTAGCGGACAAATACGACGTGCAGGTTGCGGTGCATGCCGACACGCTGAACGAAGGCGGTTTCATGGAAAACACGATGGCTGCCATCAAAGGCCGCGTCATCCATATGTACCATACCGAAGGCGCGGGCGGCGGACACGCCCCGGATTTGATCAAATCCGCGAGCTACATGAACGTGCTTCCTTCATCCACCAACCCGACGCTGCCGTATACGGTGAACACGATCGACGAGCATTTGGACATGCTGATGGTTTGCCACCATTTGAATCCGTCCATCCCGGAAGACTTGGCGTTTGCCGATTCCCGGATCCGGCGCGAAACGATCGCCGCCGAGGACATTTTGCAGGACATGGGCGTGTTCAGCATGGTCAGCTCGGATGCGCAGGCGATGGGCCGGATCGGCGAAGTGATTTTGCGGACGTGGCAGACGGCCGACAAGATGAAAAAACAACGGGGTTCGCTGTCCGGAGACGGCGAATACGCCGACAACAACCGTGCCAAACGTTACGTGGCCAAATATACGATCAACCCGGCGATTACGCACGGCATTTCGGAATACGTCGGTTCGGTCGAAGTGGGCAAAATGGCGGATCTCGTGGTGTGGTCGCCGGCATTTTTCGGCGTCAAGCCTGAGATGATTTTGAAAAACGGCATGGTTGTGCAAAGTCTGATGGGCGATGCAAACGCATCGATTCCGACGCCGCAGCCGGTCATTTACCGCCCGATGTTCGCCCAATACGGCAAGGCGCTTGCCAAGAGCTCGGCTACCTTCATTTCCCAGCATGCGTTTGACCATAAGGTGCACGAACAGCTGGGGCTGGAAAAAATGATTCTTCCCGTCCGCGGCATTCGCGGGTTGACGAAAAAAGACATGAAGCTGAACAGCGAGACGCCGGAAATTACGGTCGATCCGCAAACCTACGAGGTTCGGGTCAACGGGGAATGGATCACCTGCGATCCGGTCGACTACGTGCCGATGGGGCAACGTTATTTCTTATTCTAGAGGTGAAATCATTGATTATTGAAAAGGTCATTGCGAATATCGAACAAATGGACCGGGATGAGATCGGAAAACGCCATATCGAAAAAGTGTATTTGGAAAGCAGCGATCTCGTCAAACGGATTCAGCGGGTAACGACCGACCACGGCAACGAGCTCGGCATCCGGCTCGCGGAACCGCGTGATCTTGTGGCCGGGGACGTGTTATACATGGATGACAAAAACATGATCGTGGTGGACGTTCATTCCGACGATTTGCTGGTCATCCGACCCCGGACCCTGATGGAAATGGGGAATATCGCGCACCAACTCGGCAACCGGCACCTGCCGGCCCAATTCGAAGGGGACGAAATGCTTGTGCAGTACGACTACCTGGTAGAGGAGCTGCTGACGCAGTTTGGCATTCCGTATGCGAGGGAAAAACGGAAAGTGAAGCAGGCATTCCGCCATATCGGCCATAGCCATGGATAATCGGAACCTTGCTTTGTTCCAGCTGTGCGATTCCAACTTCCCGACCGGAGCGTTCAGCCATTCCTACGGATTGGAGAGCTACATTCAGGAAGACCGGGTGCACGATCATGCGACGTTCGCCGAATGGCTGCATACGTTCGTCCACGGTCAACTCGTTTATGCGGACGGTTTGGCCGTGCGTCTGGCGTATGAAGCGTTACGGAACGGAAATCTGGATGACATATGGAAGCTGGACCGGATGCTGCATGCGCAAAACTTGCCCCGGGAAACGAGGGAAGGGACGCAAAAAATGGGTGAACGGATGCTCGGACTGGTTGCGACGTTGTATCCGGAGCCGGCGTTATCCGCATACCGCAAACGGATCGCCGCCAAACAGAGCTTCGGCCATCCGGCCCTTGTTTTTGCGATGGCGGGTTATCATTTGGAAGCGTCCGGCCCGACGACCGTTACGTATTATCTCTATTCGGTCGTTTCAAGCCTTGTACAAAATGCGGTGCGCGCCATTCCTTTGGGGCAGACGGCCGGACAGAAGGTCCTTCGCCATTTTCAGGAGGAGATCGCCGTCGCTGCGGAAAAGGTCGGACGCATGGACCGGGACGATTTCGGCATCGTGTCGCCGGGGCTTGAACGGTCGCAAATGGAGCATGAGCGAATTCATGTTCGGATCTTTATGTCTTGACATCAATACCTTTTAGAAAGAAGTGTGGAATATGGGACCTATTAAGATTGGAATCGGTGGACCTGTCGGTGCAGGAAAAACGATGCTGGTGGAAAAGCTGACCCGCCATCTCGACGGCGAAATCAGCATGGCGGTCGTGACCAATGACATTTATACGAAAGAGGACGCCAAGTTTTTGATGGCCAACGGCGTTTTGCCCGCCGACCGGATCATCGGCGTGGAAACCGGCGGCTGTCCCCACACGGCCATCCGCGAGGATGCTTCGATGAACTTTGCCGCGATCGACGAGCTTTTGGAGCGGCATCCGGACGTCGAGCTTGTTTTCGTGGAAAGCGGCGGAGACAATCTGGCAGCGACGTTCAGCCCCGAGCTGGTGGATTTTTCGATTTACATCATCGACGTGGCGCAAGGCGAGAAAATTCCGCGGAAAGCCGGGCAAGGCATGATCAAATCGGATTTGTTCATCATCAACAAAACCGATTTGGCGCCGTATGTCGGCGCCAGCCTGGAAGTGATGGAGTCGGATACGAAGGTGTTCCGCGGGAACAAGCCGTTTGTTTTCACGAACCTGAAGGACAACCAGGGTCTGGACAAGGTCATCGACTGGATCAAGCAAAACGCGTTTTTAAAGGGTTTGGAATAGAATGGGCGATTGGACGGGCATTCTTCGGCTCGACGCAGAGGAGAGAAGCGGAAAAACGGTTGCCGGAAACGTCTATTTTCAAGGAGCGTTCAAGGTCATGCGGCCGGTGTACCACGATCATTCCGGGCAGGCCTGCTACTATATTTTGAATCCGGGCGGCGGCTATTTGGACGGGGACCGCTACCAAATGAAAATTTCATTGCGGGAAGGCGCCCGTTTGACGCTGACGACGCAATCGGCCACGAAAATATACAAAACGCCGAACCGTCCGGCTTATCAGGAAACCGAAATCATCCTTAAAAAGGGAAGCTACCTTGAATATATCGCGGACCCGTTGATCGGGTACAAAAACGCGCGCTACAAGCAAAAAACGGCGATCCGAATGGAAAAGGGAGCGTCGCTGCTATATTCGGAAATCGTCACCCCCGGCTGGTCTCCGGACGGGGAACAATTCAGCTACGATTGCCTTCAGTTCGTCAATGAAATTTATGTGGACGAGGAATTGGCGGTATACGACCATATCAAATTGAACCCGGTGGAGCAGCCGATGCATGCGATCGGCGTCATGGAAGGCTACACGCATATGGGGTCGATGATGGTGGTTCATGACCGAATCGATCAGGATTTTCTCGACCGGCTGTATAACGAGTTGCAGCAGGCCTCGGGCCCGGTCAGCTTCGGCATGTCCCTGCTGCCGATTCCGGGCCTGATGCTCCGCGTGCTGGGCCGCTCGACCCAATCCATCGAATCCATGCACTCGGCATGCCACCGGTGGATCAGCGGGGAATTGTTCGGCACGACTCCAAGCTTTTTGCGCAAATATTAATGTATAAGACCCGGCACGGCTTTTTTGGAATGCCGGGTTTCTTTTCCCGCAAGCGATAAAAACTTTTGTGCTTTATGAACGACAGCTGGTACAATAAGTAGGAAAATCGGACCATATGTAGGTCTTGACACCACTTATACAGATGTAGGGAATGAAGAAGATATGAACACGCTGGAATACGCTATTCTTAGCGCGCTTGGCAGGAAACCGTGCTCCGGGTACGAGTTGGCGGCCTATTTGGAACTGTTGTGGCCGGCCAAACACAGCCAGATTTATCCGCATTTGACCAAATTGGAGCAAAAGGGATTGTTGGTTTACGAACATGTGGAACAAACGGGCAAACCGGACAAAAAAGTATACTCCATCACGGACGAAGGAAAAGAAGCATTAAAGGCTTGGATCGTCGAACATCCGGCGGAACCGGCGCTTAGGGACGAGTTTTTGATTAAAGTCAACGCGATGTGGCTGGCGGACGAAGACGGCGCCAAAAAGCTGCTCTATGACCGGATATCGGCTCTCGGAAAAAAAGTGGAGCAGCGCGAGAAAAAAATCGCGAAAGTGGAGAAGGAGCATAAGGAAACCGGCCCTGCCGCAGGCTCGAAGCACTTCGGGCGGTACATCCTGCTCAACCGGCGAAATATGCTCGACCGCGAGGAAATATCCTGGTGCCAATGGGTATTGGGATTGTTTGGGGATTCCAAACTTGTAAAGCTTGTGCTTGGCATCGTCGGCGCGGAAGCGCTGGTCGGCATGTTTCAAGGCATGGAATTTTTTGGATGATTTCAGATTTAAGGGTAAACCGTTCACGAGGGCGAGGTGGAGGCGAAGCGATTGCTGACTTGATCAAGAAACCGGACGAAGGGGAGAAGCATGAGATTTATTTTAAACCGTTATTTGTTTATCGTTCTTATCATCCACGTGCTTGGCATCGCGGCTTTGTTTACCGTCGTGCCGGCACACCCGTCTTTTATCGGGATGGGGATCGCGGCGTACGTTTTCGGCCTGCGCCATGCTTTCGATATCGACCATATCGCCGCGGTGGACAATACCATCCGCAAGCTGGTCGCGCAAAAGAAGGATTCCCGGGGCGTCGGCTTTTATTTTTCGCTCGGCCATTCGACGGTTGTCTTTCTGCTGGCCGTATTGACCGCGGTGTCCGTCAAGTTCGTGGCCAAATACATGTCCAATATGCAGGAAATCGGCGGAATGATCGGCGTGACGGTTTCGGGCGTCTTTCTCGTGTTTTTGGCTGTGCTCAACCTCGTTTTGTTCATCCAGCTTTGGAACGCGTTCCGCAAAATAAAGGAAGAAAAGATAAGGGAATCCGAGCTGGAAAGCATGTTTGAGGCGAAGGGCTTTTTCACCCGTTACTTGGGTTCCTTATTCAAGCTGGTAACGAAAAGCTGGCATATCTATCCGATCGGTTTTTTGTTCGGACTCGGGTTCGACACGGCTACGGAAATATCGCTGCTGACGATGTCGGCGGGCGCGGCGAACAACAATCTTCCGGTGCTGGGCATCATCGCCCTCCCGCTGTTGTTTGCGGCCGGCATGAGCCTGTTTGATACGCTGGACGGCATCATGATGACCAAGAGTTACGCGTGGGCGAACGACCGTCCGGTGCGCAAAGTGTACTATAACCTGATCGTAACGGCGATTTCCGTCGTGGCCGCGCTGGCGGTCGGCATCGTGGAGCTGGCGCAAATGACAACCGAAAAGCTTCATTTATCCGGTGGCGTATGGAATGCGGTCGCCGCCATCGATTTCGGCAATTTGGGCTATTTCCTGGTAGCGATGTTTTTGGTGATCTGGGGGCTCGCGGTTTTTATCTGGAAATATTTCAAGATCGAAGAACGTTATACCGTAAAATAAGGACCATGTCATTTTGCTCGCGGATCGAATTTCGTGACTTTTCTTTTTGATGATCATAGCCAGAATGTATAAGTTTTCTGCGCAGCTGAAAAATTATGACCGCAAAAATAATCTCCGCTAAACGCGTGATCAACATGGTTCATATGATTGAAAAGAGGCGTGACCGGCACTGCTGCCGGTTCCGTCTTTTTTTGTTATTGACGGTTTAAAAATAATCAGACATAAAACGAAGAAAATGGGTGTAAAATCAAAAGCGTTCTGTTATAATCAAATCAATTCAAATATAAACAAACAAAAACAAAACCATTCAATATAGGAGGCATCATTCATGGTTCAAAGTCTTTGGAATAACGAAGAAGCATCCAAATCGAAAGCGGGCGTGGAAGAACTCGTCTACCGCTCCAACCTGATCGGCAGCGACCGGAGCGTCTGCAACTGGGGCGGCGGAAACACCTCGCTGAAAACGACCGAAAAGGATTTCCGCGGCCGCGACGTGGAAGTGATGTGGGTAAAGGGGAGCGGCTCCGACCTGGCGACGATGAAAGCCGGGCATTTTACGGGACTGCGCCTGGAGGATATCCGTCCGCTCATCGAACGCGATGAAATGCCGGACGAGGAGATGGTCGCTTACTTGTCGCACTGCATGATCGACAGCAAACATCCGCGGGCTTCGATCGAAACGCTTCTGCACGCATTCCTGCCTTATCCGCACGTGGACCATACGCATCCGGATGCCATTATCAGCCTGTGCTGCGCGGATAACGGCAAAGAAATCGCAAAAGAAATTTACGGGGACACCTTCGTATGGGTGCCTTATATCCGTCCGGGCTTCACGTTATCCAAAATGATCGCCGAAGGCGTCAAAAACAATCCGAACGCCCAGCTCGTCCTGATGGAAAAACACGGCCTGGTCACTTGGGGCGAAACGTCGGAAGCCTGCTACAACCAAACGATCGCCATGATCCAAAAAGCTGAGCGCTACATCAACGAACGCATTCAGGAGGATCAAGTCTTCGGCGGACGCCAGGCGGAAACATTGCCGGAAGAGAAGCGCAAAGCGATCCTCGCGGAAGTGATGCCGGTCATTCGCGGCGCGGTCAGCGACGGCAAAAAAATGATCTGCTCTTACGATGACGGGGACGACGTGCTCCAGTTCGTCAACAGCAAAAACGCCAAGGAGCTTTCCCAGGTCGGCGCGGCTTGCCCGGATCACCTGGTGCATACGAAACGCGTTCCGTTGTTCGTGGAATGGTCGCCGTCCGACGGGGCAGCCGGACTGAAGGAAGCGGTGCGCAAAGGCATCGAAGAATACAAGGAGGAATACAAAGCTTATTTCGAACGGAACAAGCATGAAGGAGACGTCATGTTCGAAGCGGCTCCGCGCGTCATCCTCATTCCGGGAATCGGCATGGTCAACACCGGAAAAAGCCTGGCGATGGCCGGCGTCAGCGGCGCGCTGTACCACCGCGCGATTGCCGTCATGAAAGGCGCGACGGCCCTCGGCGAATTCGTGTCGCTGAACGAAAACGAATCCTACAACGTGGAATATTGGCCGCTTGAGCTGTATAAGCTGACGCTGGCCCCTGCCGAAGCGGAGTTTTCGCGCAAGGTCGCGTTTATTACCGGCGGCGCGGGCGGCATCGGCAGCGAAACGGCCCGGCGCCTCGTCTCCGAAGGGGCCCATGTCGTGTTGGCGGACCTCAATCTTGAAGGCGCCGAGAAGGTAGCGGCCGAAATCAATGCGCAATATGGCGAAGGACGGGCCAAAGCGGTTAAAATGGACGTGACCAGCGAAGAAATGGTCATCGCGGCGCTTGGCGAAACGGCGCTCGCTTACGGCGGCGTCGATATTATCGTCAACAACGCGGGGCTTGCGACCTCCAGCCCGTTCGACGAAACATCGCTCAAGGAATGGAACCTGAACATGAACGTGCTGGGCACGGGCTACTTCCTCGTGGCACGCGAAGCATTCAAGCAGATGAAGGAGCAGGGACTCGGCGGCAGCATGATTTTCGTCGGGTCGAAAAACTCTGTCTATGCAGGCAAAAACGTGACCGCCTACAGTTCCGTCAAAGCGCTTGAAGCGCATCTGGCACGCTGCATCGCGGCTGAAGGCGGGGAACACGGCATCCGCGTCAACACGATTTTGCCGGACGCGATTTTGCAGGGTTCCGCGATTTGGAATTCCAACTGGCGCAATGAACGCGCCGCGGCTTACGGCATCGAACCGGATCAGCTGGAAGAGCATTACCGGAAAAGAACGACGCTTCTCGTCAATATTTATCCGAAGGACGTGGCGGAAGGCATCGCCTTCTTCGCATCGTCGAAAGCCGAAAAAACGACCGGCTGCATGCTGACGATCGACGGCGGGGTGCCTGCGGCGTTTACGCGGTAATTCCTGCCCGCTCCCGTTTGCCGTCATCTTGATGTCATAAATAACCCAATCCCCGTCATGCCTGAACAAGCGCAAAGCGAGAAGCGCCCCGGGCATGTGGGGATTGATTTTCTATCCGGGCGTCGGCCCGAATCGATTTTTACTTGAGGATTTTGCAAAATCCTGACCTGGGAGCAAAGGAGGAGAAGCCGGGATGAAAGTGTCGCTTTTTATTACATGCATCAGCGATGCGCTGTTTCCGCCGATCGGCGAAGCGATGGCGCAGCTGTTGGCCCGATACGGGGTAAGGCTGGATTTTCCGAAGGTACAGACCTGCTGCGGCCAGCCGGCCTTTAACAGCGGCTATTGGGATGAAGCCCGGGCGTCGGCCAAAACGATTTTGGAAGCGTTTGACGACTGCGATTTTGTCATTGCACCTTCGGGATCGTGTACGGGCATGATCCATCATTATTATCCGAAGCTGTTCGAAAACGACCCTGTGCTGCTTGAAAAAAGCAACCGTCTGAAAGAAAAAACGTACGAGTTCACCCAATTTCTCGTCCAGGTGCTGGGCGTTACGGATGTCGGGGCGTATTTTCCGCATAAAGTGACCTACCATCCTTCCTGTCACGGCTCGCGGCTATTGGGGATCAAGGACGAGCCGATGGAGCTGATGAGCCACGTCGAAGGCATGGAATACGTCCCGCTGCCTTATGCCGAAGACTGCTGCGGTTTTGGCGGCACGTTCGCCATCAAGATGAGCGAAATTTCCGGGGCGATGGTCACGGAAAAAAGCCAGCATGTGCTGGAGACGGAAGCCGAAGTGCTCGTCGGGCTGGACATGGGCTGCTTGCTGAACATCGGCGGGAATCTGAAATTCCAAGGTAAGCCGGTCCGCGTGATGCATCTGGCCGAGCTGCTGTACGAAGGGGTGAGGAACCGTGAGCAAACCGCAGGGGTCTAACGTCAAGGAGCGGGCCAAAACCGCCCTTCAGGACGAATTCCTGATCGACGCCGTCAAGTTTACGACCGAAAGGCTGAAAAACGGGAAAAAGGCGGCGACGGCCGAACACGGCAACTGGGAGGAGTGGCGGGAGCGCGGACGGCAAATCCGGGCCCACACGGTCGCGCACCTCGATTATTATTTGAGCCGGTTTATCGACAATGCCCGCGCGCAAGGCGTTCACGTCCATTTTGCGCCGGAAGGGAAGGATGCCGCCCGAATCGCCCTGGACATCGCGAAACACCGGGGAGCGAAATCCGTGGTGAAATCCAAATCGATGGTCTCCGAGGAGGTCCATATCAACGAAGCTTTCGAACAAATCGGGATCGAATCGATCGAAAGCGATCTGGGCGAATACATCATCCAGTTGGCCAACGAACCGCCGTCCCATATCATTATTCCGGCCATTCACAAAAACCGCCGCCAAATCGCCGAGCTGCTGTCGAAGGAGGCCGGAGAAACGCTGCCGCCGGAAACGAAGGTGCTCGCCGGTTTTGCGAGACGCAAGCTGCGCGACAAGTTTCTTGAAGCGGACATCGGGCTGACGGGCTGCAATTTCGGCATCGCCGAAACCGGCACCGTCGTCATTTTCGAAAACGAAGGCAACGCCCGCATGGTCAGCACGGTGCCCAAAATCCAGATTACGCTCATGGGAATGGAACGGCTCATTCCGACTTGGGACGATCTCGAAGTGATGGCCACGCTGCTGCCCAGATCGGCGACCGGGCAAAAGATGACGATGTACATGTCCGGCATCACAGGCCCAAGGCGGACGGCAGACGGGGACGGCCCCGAAGAAATGCATATCATCATCGTGGATAACGGGCGGTCGCTGCAGCTCGGGGACCCGGATTTTCAGGAGCTGCTCAATTGCATCCGCTGCGGCGCCTGCCTGAATGCCTGCCCGGTGTACCGGCATATCGGCGGGCATTCCTATCCCGGAACGTACAGCGGCCCGATCGGGGCGGTGCTGACCCCGGCGCTCAACAAAAACGCGGAGGAGTGGCGCGACATCGCCAATGCGTCCAGCCTTTGCGGCGCCTGTTATGAAGCTTGTCCCGTCAAAATCCCGCTGCATGACATGCTCGTTTACTTGCGCAACCGGAAGGTGGAACGAGGGGTGACCGCCCCCGGCGAAAAAATGGCGATGAAAGGCTTCAAAATGCTGATGGGAAATCACGCCTGGTTCGAGCGTGCGGTCAAGGCGGGGCAGCTGGGACAAAAGCTGCTTGTACGCGATGGGGTCATCAAATCGCGCATCGGACCGCTCGGCGGCTGGACGGCATACCGCCATATTCCGGCGCTGCCTGAAAAGTCGTTCCGGGAGCAATGGGCGAAGCTGGCTTCGGAAGCGGAGCATTCGTTCAAACCGATGACGGACGAGATGAAGTCGCGCATGGAAAAAATCGTTCAGGACCGGGCGAAGGGAGGAAGGCAAACATGACCAAATCCGATCCGGAATTTTTAGCCGGATTATACCGCGAATCGCTTGAGGCGGAAAAGCGGTTTATCGGCAACATCGCAAGCAGGCTGGGGCGATCGGCGGTTAGCCCGGCCCCGGTGCATCCGTTCCGGGGGGCGCCGGATTTCTGGACCTCCTACGAGTTGGGGGCCGAAGACAAAATCACGCGGTTCATGGACAATTGGAAGGCAGCCGGCGGATATCCCGAACGAATCGCTTCGATGTCCGAACTGCCGCAGGTCATCGCCCGCATCGCCAGGGAGCAGCAGGCGAAGTCCACCGTCCGGCAAAACTTGCCTGAGCTCGAGGGGCTTGCGCTGGAGAGCGTCCTGCCCGAGCTTTCGCATCATGCCTGGAACGGCCTCGATCCCGAAGGATCCGGTTCCATCTGCGAGCATGCGGATGTCGGAATCGTGCTCGTCGATCATGCGGTTGCTTACACCGGTACCATTGTCGTGACATCCTCCAAGGACAAAGGCCGCTCGGTATCGCTGCTGCCGAACGTGCTCATCGCCGTCATTCCGGCGGAGCGCATGCTAACGCGGCTTGGCGAAGCGATGAGAGAGATCGCGAGCGTCCCCGGGGACCGTTTCCCGGCAGGCGTGCATTTTATCTCCGGGCCCAGCCGATCCTCGGACATCGAAAACGACCTCACGATCGGCGTCCATGGCCCGGGCGTGGCCTATGCGTTGATTGTCGGATAGGCCGCTTCAAGAACATGCGCCTGCTCCCGGAGTTTTGGTATAATAGGTTTTGATTTTGCGAAATTCCAAGGTGAATCCGGCTGGCGGGAAGGCCGGCGATGAAAGAGGGTAGCTATGTTAGTTGCGGAAAGATACGATAAAATCGTAAGCCTCGTCAACGAAAGGGGCAGCATCCGGGTATCCGAGCTGAGCGAGCTGTGCGGGGTCACGGAAGAAACGATCCGACGCGATCTGGACCGTCTGGAGCAGCAGGGCAAGCTTCGGCGCAGCCACGGCGGGGCGGTCAGCGTCAAAGAGACGCAGGCCGAAACGCCGTATTTCGAACGGGAAGTGATGCATCAGGAGGAAAAGAAACGCATCGCCAAAGCGGCTGTCGCCCTGATCGAGCCGCATGACCGGATCGCGCTGGACGCCAGCTCGACGGCATGGTACATGGCGTCGATCCTGCCGGATATTCCGCTTACGGTGTTGACCAATTCCATCAAGGTGGCGCTGGAGCTGTCGTCGAAGGAAAAAATCGAGGTCATCTCGACCGGCGGCATTTTGGCGGCAAGATCCCTTTCGTACGTCGGTCCGATGGCCGAGCGCAGCCTGGAAGCCTACTATGTCGAAAAAGCGTTCGTTTCATGCAAAGGGGTTCACCCGGAGCGGGGCATCAGCGAATCGAACGAGCTGCAGGCGATGGTCAAACATAAGCTGATCAAACAGGCCGCAAACGTGTATTTATTGGCCGATGCCAGCAAGATCGGCGTGCAGGCGTTTACGCATGTGGCCGGCTGGGAAGAGATCGACACGGTCATTACGGACAGCCACATCGCAGGCACGGATGCCAGGCTGCTGCGGGAAAAAGGGATCGAGCTCATCGTCGCGGAGTGAAAGATAAAAAACACACAAGCCTCCATGGAGAGGATGCTTGTGTGTTTTTTTGCGCTTTTCGATAACGGGCCGTAATTATTCCCGCTTCGGCAGCAGTTTGACGTATTCGTCCGACAGCTTCATTTGCGACAGGTTGTATTCGTAATCCGTTTTGTATTTGGCGAAATCGGCGACGGGTTCGAGCGTGTCGAGGTTGACCGCGCTGCCGTCCTCAAACGTTTTGCCCGGAACGTACAAAATGTCGTCGTTAAAGAAGGATCCCGTCGGCAAGTAATAACGGCTGCCGACAATGTTATGGTCGATGTTCAACAAATCATGGCCAAACGCGGTGAAGTTCTCTTCCTTCAGCGATATCCCGAGCAGGTTGGCGAGCGTCGGCATGATGTCCACCTGTCCGCCGACCTGCTTCACTTCCTGTCCCGGCAAGCCGGGCACGTGGATCAGAAGCGGGATGTTAAAGCGCGTGACGCTCGGATCGTATTTGATGCCCAGCGCCTGGCTGACCATCGCGGGATCGTTATCCTGCGGCTGCAGGCCGAAGTGGTCGCCGTAGATGACCAGCACGGTGTCGTCCCACATGCCGTTTTGCTTCAATTGGTCGATCAAGGTTCCGATCGCATAATCCGTGTAATTGACGGCAGCCAAATAATTGCCGAGCTGCGTTCCTTTCAAGGCATCCGGGATGCTGATTTTCATCCGGTCTTCCGGCACGTTGAACGGAAAATGGCTGGATACCGTCACGAACTGCGCGTAAAAAGGTTTATTCTCCTGGTGGAGCTTGGACAGCGTTTGGACGCCGAATTTGTACAATTCTTCGTCCGACGCGCCAAACTCGTTAAAGTGGTCGTTTTTATAGTTCGGTTTGTCGTAGTAATGGGTAAAATTCAAGGCCGGGTACAGCTTGTCCCGATCCCAAAACTTGACGTCGTTCACGTGAAACGTGTCTGCTTCGTAATTTCTTTTCTCGAGCAGCCGCGGCATGCTTGGAAGCTCGCGGTCGCCGAAGCCCGTCGACATGGCGATGGTCGCCGTCGGATAAATCGAGGTGTTGCTCATGAATTCCGCGTCGGAGGTGTTGCCTTGTCCGATCTGCTGGAATACGCGCGGGAAGTAAAAGCTGTCTTTGGCCAGGCTGTTCAGCACCGGGGTCAATTCCTGGTTATCCAGACTCAAATGGATCGGGAAGTTCTGGAACGCCTCCATTTGGATGACGATGACGTTTTTGCCTTTGGCCGCCCCAAAAAACTTCGGCTGCGCTCCCGGATGATCCTGATATGTGAACGACGCTTCCTTCGACTCGATTTTCTGCACCGTTTCCTCGATATTGCCGGAAGCGACGATGGCGGCTTCCTCTTTGGCTTTGAGCCCCGCGGCTACCTGATAATTAAAGAAGCCGAGGTGTTCGGCTTGGAGCACTTCGTTCGTGATGCCCCGGTCATTGGCGATAAAAAATACCGTGGCGGCAAGGGCGGCAACGCCGATGACCGCCGGCCATCTTTTGCGAAGCGGAGCGGACATGCCCGGTCTCCGTCCCATCAGCCTGCCGACGACCCAAACCAATGTGATCACGACGACATCGGCAAAAAAGAGATAATTCGCCGTTTCGATGGTCGACTGCACGCTGTCCTTGATTCCTCCCACCTGCTTCAGCTCGGAGAGGGCGGTGTAGGTCGGAACGGTGTTGAAATGCTGAAAGTACACCGCCGACGCAAAAAACATAAACGAGCACAGCAAGTTGAGCAGCCAGTACACGATACCCTTCGCTTTGTTGGGGATGACGAGCTCCAGCAGGGACAGAAGCACCAGCAGCGAGGCGGCGTCCGCCGCGATCCGGCTCCACATGATCTCATGAAAGAAAAAATAACGCAAAAGCAACAGCTTAAGCAGCAACAGAATGAAGATGGCGACTACAGGTGTTTTTGGCTTTGATGAACGTAAGGAAAAGTCTATCATTCCGGCTCCTTTCTAAACAACATGGTTTGATGAATGTTGGGGTCGTTCATCATTTTCGGATTCGGTCGGCGACCCCGATGATCATTGCTAACCATTACTATATTCGTTTTTTTACACGATGAAAACATAAAATTAACATAGATTTTACAATTGTTGAATCATTTTTGGGATTTGGGCCCACAAATGCCATAAAAAAATACATGCACCATTTCCTCGATGAGTTTGTCCTGATCTTCGCCGTATTGCGTCGATTCGAGCATGCGCACGGATGAATCGTAAAGCATGTTCAAATACAAAATGACCGTTTCGACCGATATGCCGTCCGAAATTTCCCCGTTTGCCTTTGCTTTGCCGACCAGTTCCGCCACGAGCGGCAAACTTTTCTCCTCGTAATTTCGGCGGACGATCTCCCGGATTTCCGGATCCTCCTGCATCAATTCCGCGAGGACGGAAGGATGGAAGGTGTGGGAGTTTTTTTTCTTTTGCAAAATGATGTATTCGATCTTTTCTTTTAACGTGGAGTTCCCGCGGACGACGGATTCGAATTCATCTATGGCGCCCTGGACGTAGTCTCGGAATACTTCCCGGATCAGGGCTTCCTTGCTGCCGAAATAATTATAGATCGTCACTTGGGAAACGCCGGCTTCCCCAGCGATGTCCGCGATGCGGATTTGCTTAGTGCTGCAAGAGGCGAGCATCTTTAACGTCGTCTCTTTAATGCGGTTTTTGATCTGCTGTGCTCTACGTTCAAAGCCGTTCACTCGTATATCAGCTCCATTTTCCGGCATTCGCCGCCTAATGATGAAATTATAACACATAAATATTTCATAACTCTATTGACGGGGAGAATCCTCCGGCGTATGATCTGGTCATGAAATATTCGAAAGATTATATTTCATAATTTTATTCCCAAGCGGGAGGCGCTGGCTATGCTAACGGTGTCGCATGTAACGAAGGTGTTTCCAGGAGGCAAAGGGATATTCGACGTCTCTTTTACCGTGGAAAAAGGGGAGGTATTCGGCTTTCTCGGTCCGAACGGGGCCGGCAAATCCACGACGATCCGGCATATTATGGGCTTCATGAAGCCCGAAAAAGGATATGTCCGGATTCAGGATTGCGATACGTGGAAAGACCAAGGGAAATTTCAGAAGCTGGTCGGATATTTGCCCGGAGAGATCGCTTTTATGGAAGGCATGACCGGGAAATCCTTTCTTGATTTTATGTCCCGGATGCAGGGAGGCGTCGATCCGAAGCGCAGGGAGGAGCTCGTCCGGCGGTTGCAGTTCGACGAACGGACGCCGATCCGGAAGATGTCCAAGGGCATGAAGCAAAAGGTCGGCATCGTGGCCGCGTTTATGCACGAACCCCGGGTGATCATTTTGGATGAGCCGACGTCGGGGCTTGATCCGCTGATGCAAAAGGTGTTCATCGAGTTAGTTTTGGAGGAAAAGGCGAAAGGCACGACGTTTTTAATGTCTTCGCACAGCTTTCCGGAAATCGAGCGGACCTGCGACCGGGCGGCGATCATCAAGGACGGGAAAATCATTGCCGTCAAAAACGTCCATGAGCTGCAGGCCGTGCAGCGGAAGCTGTTCGAGGTGACCTTTGAGTTTGCGGAAGACCGGGATGCATTTCTTTGCAGCGGCATGAAAATCGACTCTTGCCAAGACAACAAGGTGCGCGTCGCGGTGCAGGGAGACTATAACCGTTTCGTGCAGGAAACGGCCAAGTACAGAATCCGCAGCATCGACGTGTTTTCGCAAAACCTGGAGGATGTCTTTATGGATTATTACGACCGGACGGGAGGCAAATGACATGAACATGGCGTTGTACGGGCAAATGCTCAAAAACCATCTGCGGACGATGACGAGTTACGCGTTCGGATCCGCTTTTTACATCCTGCTCATGTTCTGGATCTATCCGAGCATGGCCACGCAGTCGGAAAACTTGAATGCGATCATTGCGTCGATGCCGGAAGGAGTCAGCAAGGCGTTTAGCCTGGAAAACGGGTTCGGCAGCGTCGAGTCGTTTATTTCCGGGGAATATTACGGGCTTTTGTTCGTGCTCATTTTATCCATCTTCAGCATCATGACGGCCACCCAGCTGATGGCGCGCCTCGTCGATCAAGGTTCGATGGCGTACCTGCTTGCCGCCCCGACGACCCGGGTCAAGGTGGCGCTTACGCAGGCGGCGGTCCTGCTTACGGGGTTGTTCCTCATTTCGCTCGTCACGACGCTTGCCGGATACGGAGGATACGCATGGTTCATCGGCGATGTCGGCGAGCTTGATTCCGGCAGCTTTTTGCTGCTGAATCTGGGCGCGTTTTTGCTCTTTTTTGCCGTTTGCGGCATCAGCTTTTTTATTTCTGCGGTTTCGGGCGACGAAAAACGGGCGCTAGGCCTTTCCGGCTTCATCGTATTTGGATTTTTCAGCCTGAATTTGGTGGGCAAAATCAGCGAGAAGCTGTCCTGGATGCAGCATATTTCCTTGTTTTCGCTGTTCAATACCGCGGATATCGTCAAGGGGGCGGTCCATTGGACGCCGGTCGTCCTGATTTTGCTGGCGGTCGGCATCGCCGGATTTGCGGCAGGAATCCTCTTGTTCCGGAAAAAAAGCTTGCTGCTGTAATTCATTATATAGGGGGTGGGGAGCCGCGATCGGCGGCGGTTTTGGATGAAGCGGCTTTCGCGACGTTCGGCGGTCGTATTTTCGTTGTTGCAGCTTGGCGGCTTCCCGCTTTCCCAGTAGTTTTTTATCAAGTGGGGCCAAACAAACGTTCTTGTCTGGAAATCCGTTGAATGGTATGATCAGGAAAGGAAACCCATTCGAATCATGCCAAGGAGGAGTTTCGAAATGAATACGAAGCAGGAAAAATTGGCGGCTTTCGCCGAACTGGTCGGATTTGCCGAATCGTTGGAACGTTTGACCGAGGAGGCGTGGGTCGGGCCGATCGCGGAAGGGAAATGGTCGCCGCGCGACATTATCAGCCATATGATGCTGTGGGACAATTACTTTTTGGAAAATGCGGTTCGGCCCATGGCGGAGCATCGCCCAATGACGCTGAAGCCGCTCGATTTCGACGAGTTCAATCGCGACGCTGCGGCTTACGGGCGAACCCGGAGCAAGCAGGATTTGATCCGCCAAACGGTGGAAGCGCGCAAGCGGCTCATCGAGGTCATCGAAAGCATCCCGGAATCGGAGTTCGGGCATAAGTATGAAGACAAGCTGTCGGTCGACGAATATTTGCTGGATTTTTACGAGCATGACCGCCATCATATGGGGCAAATCAATACATATCTCGCGGAGCTGGCATGATTCGGATTCGCGAAGGGGAGCTTTCGGTGCGATCCCTGGCGGAGGAAGACGCCCCGCTGCTGGCAGCGTGGCTCAGCGACCCGCGCGTGCTTGAATTTTACGAAGGCCGGGACCGGCCGCATGACCTGGAGCAGGTGTACGCGCACTTTTACCGGAAGGACAGCGATTCGGTCCGGAACATCGTGATGTACGGGGACCGGCCCGTGGGTTACGTTCAATATTATGAAATCGACGAGGAGGAACGGGAGCTGTACGGGTATGCAAGTACGCGGGAGCGGATCTTCGGCATGGACCAGTTTATCGGCGAGACGGACTGCTGGAACCGCGGAATCGGTACGCGGCTGGTTCACGCGGTGGCGAAATATTTGCTGTCGGAGCTGCAGGCGGACCGGATCGTTATGGATCCGCAGGCATGGAATGCCCGCGCGCTCCGCGTCTACGAAAAATGCGGGTTCGTGAAGAAAAAGCTGCTGCCGCGGCATGAATGGCATGAAGGGGCATACCGGGACTGCTGGCAGATCGAGCTGGACGGACGAACCTCACGAACATAAAGTTGAAAAGCAAGGGCTGTACCCGAGGTCTGTTAAAGACCGGGGTACAGCCCTTTTTATTAGTGTAATGATAATCCACTGCTTCCTGGTATTGCAAGAAAAACGACCTTGCCTGATTAGTGGCATGAAAACGGACAATGGGGTCGTAAGCTAAAGAGGAAGCCTTTTTAGGCGGAAGGGAGCGATCGGCGTGGACAAAAAGGAGCGGCTGAAACACCTGCATCATCTCGACCTTGGGGAGGGATTTTGCTTGCGCAGGGCCGAGGCTGCGGAATGGGAGACGTATGCCGGCGTCTATTATCATCAGGCGACGGTCGGCTTTTACCGGAACGGGAATGGCGCCGGAGGCCTTCTTCCTGCGGGGGATGAGCCCTTTTGGCTTCAAAGGGATGAGGCCGTTCAAGGCGGACTTGCCTTGTCGGCCGGGGCGTTCCGGCATCTTTTTGCGCTTCCGCCCTTTCGGACCGATGCGGAGCTGATCAGGCGGATCGCGCAAGCGCTGCGTCGGGTCGGCGGGCCGGGGCAGCCGCTTCGGGCATGGGATGTCCCGGACGATGGCGCGGAGGCGTACATCCGGGCAGGATTCCGGCCGGACCCGTGCAGATTCCGCTGGATGCAGCGCCCGGCCGCGGAATTTGCGGATATGCTTCCCGATCCGCTGGCATGGCGCCCGGTAGAAGTCCTGCGGGATTCGGCCGGGGCAAGGATGGCGTTGGAACGCGAAGCCGGGCTTTTGCTATTCAAGCATGCGCCGGAAGCGGGACGACTGGAACTGACGCCCCCCTCATTCGCGCAGACGCTGCACCGGCTTCGCGAATGGGCAGCCCGCAGCTCGAAGGCCGGGCTTGACGCATCAAGTCTCGTTTACGACGGCGCCACGCGCGCTTTGATCGGCGTATGCCTGATCGGATACGCGGAAGGATGCCCGACAATCGACGGGCTGGCCGTATTGCCAACGTTCCGGGGCAGGGGAGTGGCGACGCGTATGCTGGGAAGGGCCATGACCGTTTTGGCCCGCAACGGGGAGCGGCTTTTCCGCATTCGGATCATGCACGGCCATCCGATCGAGTCGTTGTGTTACCGACTCGGCTTTATGCCCGGCCCGCTGTTTATGCCGGAGATGACGTTTGTCCGTTCCTGAACCCGGCCGATCAGAGGGCGCAGCTTTTTTCCATAATATCAGAAAGCATAAACTACAGAGCCGTTGCTTCCTGATATTGCAAGAAAAACTTCCTTGTAAACGCGGTCTGTCTTCTCAGGAAGTACGTTCGATAGACGTTTTTGTTATAAATATCAGAAAGCATAAACTGCAGAGCCATTGCTTCCTGATATTGCAAGAAAAACTTCCTTTAAACGCGGTCTGTCTTCTTAGGAAGTACGTCGATAGACGTTTTTGTTATAAATATCAGAAAGCATAAACTGCAGAGCCGTTGCTTCCTGATATTGCAAGAAAAACTTCCTTTAAACGCGGTCTGTCTTCTTAGCGAGTACGTCGATAGACGTTTTTGTTATTATCGGGGTGTGACAATATATATAGTGTTGATTCGAATGGTTGAGTACTATATATGGTGTCGGATGGGCGGCCCATCCCATTATCGCCGTAAGGAGGAAGTTGTAATGATGACATACGAACAGGATCGGACCGGACATCTTTGGCGTTCCTTTCATGATATGCTGCAAGCCGGCAGCCCGGATGTGCTTCGGGAAAACGCAAACGTGGACGGGAAATCGCCGATGGGGCTCATGAGCAAGTTTGCCAGCGAAAGCGCCAAAATGTACACGGTCGAGCATTTATTGGCGCCGGAAGTGCGGGAAGCGATGGAACAAAATTTGATCTATCCCCATGACCTCGATTTTTATGCCGCAGGGACGACCACCTGCTGCCAAATTCCGCTCGGCAAGCTGCTGCGGGGAGGGTTTAACACCGGCCATGGCCATATGCGCGAGCCGCAGGACATCAAAAGCGCCATGGCGCTTGCTTCGATCATTTTGCAGGCCAACCAGAACCAGCAGCACGGGGGACAAGCTTTTCCGATGTTTGATGCCGATTTGGCGCCGTATGTGCGGAAAACGTACGAAAGAAAGCTCCGCATGCTGCGGGAGCTGCCGCTGCGGGACGATTTCGACCTGGAGCGGGAAGCTTGGAGCATGACGGAGCGGGACGTTTATCAGGCCTGCGAAGCATTCATTCATAACGCGAATTCGATGCACTCCCGCGGGGGCGGACAAGTGCCCTTCATATCGGTCAACTATGGGACGGACACGTCCGATTGCGGCCGGATGCTGACAAGGCAGCTGCTGCTCGCGACCCAGCGCGGACTCGGGCGCGGCGAAACGCCGATATTTCCGATTCAAATTTTCAAAGTGAAATCCGGGGTGAATTTCCGGCCGGAGGACCCGAACTACGATTTGTACAAGCTTGCGCTTGAAACGACCGCCCGCAGGCTGTTCCCGAATTTTGCCTTTCTCGATTCGCCGTTCAATAAAGCCTACGACCGGGGAACGCGGGAAAGCGAGGTCTGCTACATGGGCTGCCGGACGCGCGTGATGGGAAACGTGAACGGGGAGGAAACCGCCGTCGGCCGCGGAAACCTGTCGTTTACGTCGGTTAACCTTGTCAAGCTTGCGCTGTTGTCCGCCGGTCCGGAGGAGTTTGACCGCAGACTCGAAAAAGCGATGGACGTGGCGGTTCGCCAGCTTCATGACCGTTTCCGCTACCAGGCAGGCCGGCAGGCCGGAAACTTCCGTTTTTTGTATTCCCAAGGCGTATGGCGGGGCGGTGAACGTTTGCGGCCCGATGACCGGCTGGGCGACGTGCTTAAGCAGGGGACGCTGAGCGTCGGCTTCATCGGGCTGGCCGAAGCCTTGACGGCGCTCTACGGCCGCCATCACGGCCAGGACGAGGAGATGCAGCGGCAAGGGCTTCGGATCATCCGCCGCATGCGCGAACGGATGGACCGCGAGACGCGGGACAGCGGGCTGAATTTTACGCTGATCGCAACCCCTGCGGAAGGGCTGGCGGGAAAATTCGTGAACAAGGACCGGGAGCTGTTTGGGACCATCCCGGGCATCACGGACCGCGACTATTACACGAATTCGTTCCACATCCCCGTTTATTTCCCGATCAAGGCGGCGGATAAAATCCGTTTGGAGGCGCCGTACCATGAGCTTTGCAACGCCGGACACATCACCTACGTCGAAGTGGACGGATCGGTTATTCACAACGTGGCGGCGCTGGACCGGATCGTGCGCTGCATGGCCGAGAACCGGATCGGCTACGGTTCGATCAATCACCCGGTCGACCGCTGCAAAACATGCGGCCACGGCGGGATTATCGACGACCGCTGCCCGGGATGCGGCGGTGCGGAGATCGAGCGGATTCGGCGGATCACCGGGTATTTGGTCGGCGATATGGACAAATGGAATTCGGCCAAACGCGCGGAGGAAGCCGACCGTCTGAAACATGGCAGATAAGGAGCGAGAAGGCATATGGGTACGGAAACGGAGTTTGTTCCGGCATTTTCCCGTGAAGGGGAGGCAACGGTATGGATCATGGATATCGTACATGACAGCGTCGTGGACGGCGAAGGGCTTCGTACCGTCATTTTTTGCGCAGGATGTCCGCACCGGTGCGCCGGCTGCCACAACCCGGAATCGTGGAAGCTGCGCAGCGGCAGGCGCTTGAGCATCGCCGAAGTCGTCCGGGAAGCGGGGAGCAACCCGCTGACGGACATCACGCTCTCGGGCGGCGACCCTTTCCTGCAGGCGCGGGGCATGAGCCTGGCGGCAAGGGAGCTGAAAGGGCGGGGAAAGCATATTTGGGCGTATACCGGCTACACGCTCGAGGAGCTGCTTGCAAGCGGCGACCGCCACAAACAGGAGCTTCTCGACTGCTGCGACGTGCTGGTGGACGGCCGTTTCCAGCTTGAGCAGCGGGACTTGTCCATTCCGTTCCGGGGAAGCCGGAACCAGCGGATATGGGCAAGGAGGGACGGAGGCTGGGAAGAAATCTATCCGCTTGACCCGTCCGGCGGGACATCCTTTATTCTGGTAACGTAACTCATTGACGCCCCCGGAAGAATGTTTTAATATTCAATCTTGAAGGCAACAAGATACGCAACATAAACATGACGCAGCACCTGTCTTAAACTCCGATTCGTTCGCGAGTGGCGAAATTTTAACGATGGCTCGGCCATCGGTTTCGTTCGCCCCCTGTCTATTCCGACGGGGGGTTTTTGGTTGTTGCGCGGCTTGCATCAAAGGGGGAATCATACATGAACAAACTTAAATATTCGCTGCTCATTTTGATCGGGGCGGTCAGCTACGGCTTGCTGTCTTCGATCATGAAGGTCGGCATGAAGGAAGGTTTTACCGTCAGCCAAATGCTGGGCGGGCAATACGTATTCGGCTGGACATTTTTGCTGATCTTAATGCTTGTTTTTTCGCGCAAAAAGCTGTCCCCGAAGCAGTGGCTGTCTCTGCTGGCCGTCGGGATCACGATGAGCGGCACTTCGGTATTTTACGGAAAAGCCGTTGAGCTGCTGCCCGCATCGATCGCCGTCGTCCTTTTATTCCAGTTCACCTGGATCGGCGTGCTGCTGGAAGCGGTAGCGGACCGGCGTTTCCCGAATAAGAGCAAAATCGCTTCCATCATTGTGCTGTTGGCGGGAACGCTGCTCGCCGGAGGCGTCATCGGTCAACAAAGCGGAGCGCTGGACATGAAAGGCGTCATCTTCGGGCTGCTCTCCGCCTTTACGTTTGCGCTGTACATGTTTGTCAGTGGGCGTGTAGGAACGGAAGTGCCTGCTTTCAATAAAAGCTTTTTCATGACGACGGGCTCCGGCGTGATCGTGTTGTCGGTGTTTTCTCCAACATTTTTATGGGATGGGGCCCTTGGCGCCGGTTTATGGAAATATGGCATCACGCTGGGCTTTCTCGGCATTTTGATACCCGTTGTTTTCTTTGCGATCGGCATGCCGAAGGTCGGCTCGGGAACCGGAGCGATCCTTGGCGCCGCCGAGCTGCCCGCTGCGGTGGTCGCGTCGGTGCTTCTCGTGCATGAACACGTCAGCGGCCTGCAATGGATGGGCATCGTGCTGATTTTTATCGGGATCGCCATTCCGCAAATCCGGTTTTCCAGACAGAAAAAGCCGCCGCTTTACGAGACCCAAAAGTCTGCGGCGAATCTCTGACCTTTTTCGTGGCGGATTGCGGGTTAACGACCGCTGCGCAGGGTAATGTATGAATGTAGACTTCTCTTCATTATTTTTTTGGCCTCGGCTTGTTCAGCCGCAGGCTCTTTTTTTGTATCAGGATTTTGCAAAATTCGATTCCGGCCGTTCCCGGGTCCAATATTTAGACGGACGAAACATCTTCGCTTTATATATGATTGAAAGTCGCTCTTTGGATTTTTGCAATATCCTCGTATAATAGGATCAAAAAGGAGGGTGTACGGTTATTCCAAAAAGACGCATCGCATTTCCAAATTCAACTATGGCAAAAGGGAGGGATTCTAACAAACATATTGGAGGAAACAAGCGATGATCATTAGAACGATGCAGCTTCATGAATCCGGCTTGATCCGGCAAATCGACAGATCGGAGACGATCGGAAGCATTTATAAAATAAACGATGGCGTGCTTGAAGCCGTCCCCGCAGGGCATGAATGCCCGACCTGGGATGAAAGGCATGCGCAGGAAATGATGGAACGTTTCGAATATGAGCTGAAGCGCGGCGGAACGGCCTACGGCGCTTTCGACGGGGATACGCTCGCCGGTTTCGGCGTGCTCGGGCACCGTTTCCGCGGCGAAAATCAAGACCGGCTGCAGGTCGATCTGATGTACGTCAGCCGCCCGTACCGCAGGCAGGGCATCGGAACGCGAATCATGGAGGAGCTTTCCAAGGCGGCGAAAGAACGCGGAGCGTCCTATTTGTACATCTCTTCCACGGAAACGGAGTCGGCGGTTCATTTTTACATGGCCAACGGCGGCAAAGTGACCGACCAGGTGGATGAAGAACTGTTCCAAATGGAGCCCGAAGACATCCACATGCTGAAAAAGCTTTAGCATGATGCCTAGACGGATGGCGGCACGCCGAAACGAATGGAATGGATGAAGGTGAAGACTTGTTAGTTTATGTCGGATATGTGATAGGAATTTTGATCCTTGCGGCGGCAGGTTACCTCGCATGGCGAAATTCGAGGATCATTGCGGAGCAGAAGGACAAAAAAGGCGACGTTCCCGCCGTTTCTTCGTACACGGTGCAGGTCGAACGCCAGGCCGAAACAGGCGAAGGCGCAAACGCGACTCCGCTGCTTGAGGCGGTGTACCGCGAAGCCGAGGGAACGGTGCAAGTTCGTTTAAGCCGGGTGAACGGCACGATCGGCGAGCTGCAGCTGGAGCATGCGGTGCAGATTATGGAGCATACCTGCTCCGGATTGGCGTCCAAGGGCGAGACGGTCCGCATCGCAGCCTTCGATGGGGCGATCTTGAACGAGGAAGAAAAACAAGCCGTCGTCCGGCTTGAGCGGAGACTGCGGCGTTAGCGCACAGGCAGGCAACCGCTACATATGATAACTTCCGCTCGGTTCGTGCAGCACCCATTCCAGCATGCTGATCATGTCTTCGAGCCGAAGAAGCTGGGCGTTCAGCGAGGCATGCGCCGGCGTGTCCGGTTCTGCCGAATCGATGCGGGCCATAAGGGATTTCTTTTGCAGCGTAAGTTCATTGATTTTGGATTTGATCTGATTTTCGGTTCTCATGTTCGATACCTCCAAAGACTGTCATCTTATGTCTGATTATATCAGGTCATGGGCAAGATCCCTAATGAACCGAAATATCGAATGAATCATGATTAAGGAGCGTGGAGAGTATGAACATGAAACAGCTGGCCGCGGAAAAAGCGGTGGAATACGTCAAGGACGGCATGCGCGTCGGGCTGGGAACGGGTTCGACGGCTTATTGGGCCATCCGCAAAATCGGCGAGCGCGTTCGGGCGGGACTGAACATTCAGGCGGTCGCGACGTCCAAGGCTTCGGAAAAGCTCGCGGAGGAGGAAGGCATCCCTTTGATTCCTTTTGACCGCATCGACGGGCTGGATTTGACGATCGACGGCGCCGACGAGCTCGACCGCGAGCTTCACCTGATCAAAGGCGGCGGCGGTGCGCTGCTGCGCGAGAAAATCGTGGCGTACCACAGCAAGGAATTGATCGTCATCGCCGATGAAAGCAAGTACGTGGACAAGCTCGGCAGCTTCCCGCTGCCGGTGGAAATCGTTCCTTTTGCCAATGAATGGACGATGGCCGCGCTGGAAAAACTCGGGGCCAAACCGATGCTGAGAACGGACGGCGAGCGCATCTACGTGACGGATAACGGCAACTACATTGCCGACTGCCGTTTCGGCGTCATCGAAAACCCCGCAGAGCTTCACCGGACGCTGCTGGCGCTGCCGGGCGTCGTGGACAACGGCCTGTTTATCGGAATGGCCTCCCGGGCCGTCATTGGGCGTCAGGACGGTACCGTAACCGTCATGAATCCGCCGGACGTAAACGGACGTTGACATTTTGGCGGCTTTCCACTATCTTTATATTAAGATAGTAGTTTTGGAGGTTTCTCGTATGGCAGACAAAATGAACAATGACGAATTGTCCCTGGAGCTCTTTATCGTGCTCGCGCGCGCGTACAATTCGGTCGTAGCCCATTCCTCGCGCGATATTCAAAGCCACGGGCTGAATACCACCGAGTTTGGCGTGCTTGATCTTCTGTACCACAAAGGGCCGCAGCCTTTGCAAAAAATCGGCGAGAAGGTGCTTATTTCCAGCGGAAACATTACTTACGTGGCCGATAAGCTGCAGAAAAAAAATCTGCTCGTGCGCAAAGCCTCGCCGGACGACCGCCGCGTCATTTTTGCGGACTTGACGGATGAAGGGCGCGATTTCTTCGGGAAGATTTTCCCGAACCATCAGCAGGTGCTTGTTCATGCAGTCGAAGGACTGAACGAGGACGAGAAAAAACAGGCCGTCGAGCTTTTGAAAAAGCTTGGACTTTCTGCCGAAGAGAGCTTTAAAGCCGGCCGCTAAAAGCGATAAAAAAATGCATATCGATGACAGCAAAACAGCCGCGTCGCCGCGCTTGAACAAGCGGAGGGACGGGCTGTTTTTCGTTTGCAAAGGTCCGCATTTACAGCTTAAACCGCTCCACATGGTCCCAAAGCTTCTCCTCGATCAAAATTTCCTTCTGCTTCGGACCGATCAGGTCAAAATGCGGAAACGGATTCCGGTTATGGATATGCCGGGAGGGCAAACCGTGCGTCTCGCACCATGATTTGAGCCGTTCCAGGTCCGAGCAGCCCACTTTGGTTACCGTCGTCATTCCCGGAAATCGCGGATCAAGCCAGAAATGGGTCAAAAACGCGATTTCGCCCCGGCTGACCGCCTGCTTCCAAGCTTCAAGTTCTTTCCGGTTTATACCAAAAGCCATGATTTTATCCTCCCCGAACGTTCATTTCATCCGCCGATGTTTTCATCAGCCGTTTGAGCTTGGCTTCCGTCGAGGAGCCGGCGGCAGGCGTGTATACGCTGCAGCGGAGATCGGCCCCGCCCTGGACTTGGAGCGAAGTCAGGTCAAAGAGCATTTTTCCCATTTTGGCATGCCGGAATTCGATGACGACCTCCGGGGCGCTGCTGACCTGACTGTGCTTCCATAAAGGCAGAAATTCCGGATCGACCTGCTCCATTTCCTGCAAAAACTGCTCGTACCAGGCATCTTCCACGTATTGCCCGTAATAGGAACGGAAAATCGAAAGAAAACCCATGACAAAATGCTCCCAATTGACCGCGAGCCGCCGGAATTCCTTGCGGGTGAACAGCAGGCGGATCATGTTCCGCTGCTCCGGCGGAATCCGTTCAAAGGCCAGAAACACGTGGGAGGCCGCGCGGTTCCAGCCTACGATCTGACAATGGCGGTCGGAAATGATCGTCGGGCAGTAGTGGAGCTCGTCCACCATTTTTTGCAGCGACGGGCTGATCTTGGGCTCCTCCTGCTGCGTCAAAATGGAGCTCGCCGGCGTTTCCATGGCCAGGGCAAACAAATATTTCCGCTCGTCGGGCGTCAGGCGCAGGGCGGAAGCGATACAGTCGAGCACCGACGAGGAAACGTTGATGTCCCGGCCTTGCTCAAGCCACGTATACCAGGTACTGCTGACGCCGGCCAGCTGGGCGACCTCTTCTCTGCGCAGCCCGGGCGTACGGCGGCGTCCCCCTGAAGGCAAACCGACCGTTTCGGGCTGGATTTTGGCGCGCTGCTCGGTCAGGAAGGCCGACAGCGCCTTGAGACGGGTGTCGCGGTTCATCGTATTTCCCCCTTTGAATGAAAGCGGCTAAGCTCCCAAAGTATCAGCATAGTATTCATTATAATAGGATAAAGAGCAACTTGTAATAGGATAACACCTGTGAAAAGATAATGCCATAAAGGATTGTACAGGAGGAATCGAGTATGGAAAGAGTTGTCATCACTGGAGCTGGTTTGGTCTCGCCGCTGGGTAACGACGTTTCGGCATTTTGGAATGCGCTGCTGCAAGGAAAGTCGGGAATTTCACGGATCGACGATTGGGACACTTCAGGCATGGAAACGTCGCTGGCGGGCGTGGTGCGCGATTTTGACGGCGATGCCCGTTTCGGTAAAAAGGAAGCCCGGCGCATGGACCGTTTCTGCCAGTTTGCGATGGCGGCCGCCGAAGATGCGATTCGGGACGCGAACCTATCGCTAGAGCAGGTGAACAAGGAGCGGATGGGCGTCTATGTCGGCTCCGGCATCGGCGGCATATCCACCTTGATGGAGCAGACGGAGGTTCTTCGTTCGCGCGGTCCGTCCCGCGTCAGCCCGCTGCTGGTGCCGATGATGATCTCCAACATGGCTGCCGCGATGATCAGCATTCGGACGGGAGCGCAGGGCCCGACCCTTTCCCCCGTAACGGCATGCTCGATCGGCAACACGGGGATCGGCGAAGCATTCCGGCTGATCCGCGCAGGCGGTGCGGACGTTATTCTGGCCGGAGGCGCCGAAGCTGCGATCTCGGAAATATCGATGGCCGGATTCGGCAACTCGACCGCGCTTTCAGGCTGGGACGGCGATCCCGCCCGGGCAAGCCGGCCGTTTGATGCCGGGCGGGACGGATTCGTCATGGCAGAGGGAGCAGGCATCCTGGTATTGGAAAGCTTGTCCCATGCACAAAAACGCGGTGCGCGGATCTACGCGGAAGTGACCGGGTACGGCGCGACGTCTGATGCATACCATGTCGTTGCTTCCCATCCGGAAGGAAAAGGGGCCTATCTGGCCATGAAGCTGGCGCTGCAAGAGGCGGCCATAGAGCCCGAAAACGTGGACGTGATCAGCGCCCATGCGACGAGCACGGAGGTCGGGGACCGGTCCGAGGTTGCGGCCATTAAGCGGCTGTTCGGGGAAGCGGCCCACCGGATTCCGGTAACGGCCAACAAATCGATGATCGGCCACATGTTTGGCGCCGCCGGCGGCGTGGAAGCGATCGCGCTGGTGCAGATGATCCGCGAAGGCAAAATCCCGCCGACGATCAACCAGGAGACGGCCGATCCGGAATGCGACCTGGATTTTGTGCCGAACGAAGCCCGGGAGAAAAACGTTCGCGTCGGCATATCCAATTCCTTCGGTTTCGGGGGACATAATGCGGTCATCGTGCTGGAAAAGTTCGAGCCATAAGCCGATCGTAAGTTTCTCCGTTTATATGCATCATCCGTTGCCGATCGGTTAGCGACTCGATTTACATTTTTTGTTATACTGAAGAAAACCGATAGGGTATGCAAAGGGTGAGTGGGTTGCCTGTAAAAATTTGTCCCGGATGCGGCGCATCGAACGATGAAAAAGCCGGTTCCTGCATCGTTTGCGGCGCTTCGCTTGAGCAGGTCAAAGCCGTGCGCCCCTTAAAAACGGGCAACGATTTCGATATTTTAGAAGAAGATCCATATGTTCCTTCCCGAAACCGGGGGTTGCGGTTTGATTTATCCGGCAGCGGCTGGCTGATGGCCATGCTGGTGGTTGCGACGGTCATCTATCCGATTTTGGGCATGATCGTCGGCGGTCTGGTGGCCCTCCTGGGCGATCACGAGGAAAAACGCAATACCGGGAAATTATTGCTGCTGCTGGGCCTGATCATCTGGCTCGTCCGGGTCTTGTTCGTACAGCTGCTGATGCGATAGTTCGCCATTTCAAGATTTCAGACTGAAAAAGCCGGGCAGAGCACTTCAATTTACGCTCATTAGCCCGGCTTTTTTAGTTTAAAGGGATGTGCTGGTCATGCGGCTGCGTGGCGCCGTTGAAGCTTGGCAAGCAGCGTGGACAGCAGCAGCGCGGCAGCCAGGAAGCCGGCGATCATGCCGACTACGCCGCGCCAGCCGTACGCCCCCCAGAAGGTGCCGCCCAGCGTGCCGCCGACGCTCGAACCACCGTAATAAAAAAACAAATAAAGCGAGGATGCCTGCGCTTTTTCATGCTTGGCCCGAATGCCGATCCAGGAGCTGGCGATGGAATGGGAGCCAAAAAATCCGAAGGTGAAAATGATGATGCCGGCGATTTTAACCTCCAGCAGCGGACTCAGCGTAAGCAGCGCGCCGCTCAGAAAAATGGCGAGCCCGATCCGCAGCATGAGCGGCCTGCCGTGCGCATCGGCCATTTTTCCCATCCAGGTGGAGCTGAAGGTTCCGGCTATATAAACGATAAAAATGAATCCGACCAGCGTCTGGCTGAGGGAATAAGGCGGCGCGATCAGCTGGTAACCGATGTAGTTGTACAGTGAAACGAAACTGCCCATCAGCAAAAAGCCAAGCGCGTACAAAATAAGCAGGCCGGGATCCCGGAACTGGCTGCCAAGCGAACGCAGCAGCGGCTTGAACCGCAGCGGCCGGGCTTCGAAATGCCGGGACGGCGGCAGCAGGGCCAGGAAGACGAAGCTGAAGATCAGGCCGAGAAGTCCGATCGCGGCGACGGCGATCCGCCAATTCCACAGATCCGTCAGCGCTCCGGTGATCACCCGGCCGCCCATGCCGCCGATGGAATTGCCGCTGATGTACAGCCCCATCACCGCCCCCAGGCTGCTTGGGGCGATTTCTTCGCCCAGGTAAGCCATCGCGATGGCCGGAAGGCCGGCCAAGACGGCGCCCAGGATGATCCGGAAGATCAGCAGCATATGAAAATTCGGAACCCACGCGGTCGCAAGCGTCAGAACGGATGCGGCAATCATGGCGACGGTCATGACCGGCTTGCGTCCCCAGGATTCGCTGAGGGAACCGACGATGATCATGCTGAAGGCCAGCACCAGCGTCGTCAGCGACAGCGAAAGGCTGGCGGTCACCGGGGAAATGCCGAATTCCTTGGAGAACTCGGGCATCAGCGGCTGGGTATAATAAAGGATGGCAAACGTATTAAAACCCCCTGCAAAAAGGGCCAAACTCGTTTTGCGAAATGCGGAGGTACCGTGTTGGATATAACTCATGATGCAAAGCCTCTTTCCGTGAAAATTATTGAAAACGAAGCATTTTCTTTCTTAACAAGTGTACGCCTGTTTGCAAGCCGGATTCAATATCGCTATAGCATCGCATTCATGCCTAAAGCTTATGGTTTTGGCGGAACAAGCTTTTTCATTTCACGCAAAAAGTTGAAATTTTTCGCGAAGCGGGGTAAAGTAACGGCAGCAAACGAAATCAAAGAAGTGGATCAAGTGGAGGTCATAAACATGCTGTTAAACATTAAATCATACATACGCAAAGCCCAGGTCGCCGAGTTGTTTTCTTACGCGGTGTTCCCGGATGACAAGTCGATCGAACAAGCCGTTCAAGCCTATGAATCGAACGACGCCTGGCAGCTGTACGGATATGAGGACGGGGAGCTGCTCGTCGGCATGATCGGTTACGAGAAATCGGGGAATGACCTGATCGTGCATCATATTTCCGTCATCCCCGAAAATCGGGGGCTGGGGTACGGCAGAGGAATGATTCTGGAAGCGATGACGAAGGAAAAACCGAAGCGGGTGATCGCGGAAACGGACGAAGAGGCCGTCGACTTTTACCGGAACATCGGTTTCATCGTGCAGAGCCTCGGCGAGCAGTATCCCGGAACGGAGCGCTTCCGCTGCGTCTACGAGGTCGATGAGGCGGAAGAGGAATAACTCGATCCAATGCGGCAAGCAGCGCCGGTTCCCGAAGGGGGCCGGTTTTTTGCATAGGGCGAAACTCTTTGCCCTCATAGGACGAATCCGCATCCTACGCCCATTTTCGCCCAATCTTTGAACAGCCCCGAGTATTGTCCCTTTCAACTTTCCCGGCCGATTCATACAATGCTATAGATGAATCCAGGAAAAGCGAAGGAGGCGAAGGTTGTGGCGATTCCATACACGGCTGTCGGCGACTCGCTGACGGTAGGATTCGGGGCGATGCCCGGCAACGGCTTCGTGCCGGCCTACCGGAGCTTGGCGCAGCGGAGAATCGGGGAACAGGTGGCTTACGAGAACTGGGGGGTCAACGGGCTGACCTCTTCGGAATTGTACGACAATGTCAGGCATCATCCGCGGCTGCGCGCTTCGTTAAGGGACGCGCAGATCATTACGATTTCGATCGGCGGCAACGATTTGATCCGGGCTGCGAAAAGCGCGCCTTCCCAAAACATGTCCCAGCATTTCAATAAGGCGCTCACGCAATGCCAATCCAATTTTTCAGGGATCATGCAGACGATCAGCCAGCTGAAATCCGGCAGCAGAACGCCGTATATCGTTCGGGCCGTCGGTCTCTATAACCCTTATCCGCAAGTGGCTGCCGCCACGCAGTGGGTGCAGCAGTTCAACGGTTACATGGGCGGACATTGGGGCAGCGGATATGCTGCGGCCAACATATTTTCCTCCTTTTACGGCCGGGAAAGGGAGCTGTTGTCATTCGACCATCTGCATCCGAACGGCAAGGGGTATAAGGTCATTGCCGAGCATCTGAACCGGCTGGGATATTATCCGCTCGCTTGACTCGGCCTGCCGGAAAACGAAACAGACCCGTCCGGGGTCTGTTTTTTCGTCGTTTTTTATTTTTTGATCATGCTGAGCACCGCCCACTTCCGCTCCTGGCGTTTTTTGTACTTCGGGAGGGAACGGTAGATGTCGATCGATTCTTGAAAAGCGGCCCTGGCTTCCTCCTTTCGGTCGAGCGACTTGTACATCATGCCAAGCAGATAGTAACCTTCGCAAGAGGAAGAGTGGATTTCCTGAAAGCGGTGCACGTATTCGACCGCCTTGGCGCGGTCGCTGTGTTTGTATACTTCGGCCAAACGCAGATACGGCTGGCCGTATTTGACGCGGGGATTCATCTCCAGCGCCTTGAGGATGCAGGCTTCGCCTTCGCCGATGTTACCCTGCCGCAAATAAACGGTGCCAAGATCATCCCAAAATTCGGCCGAGTCTTCCGATTGCGGCTGGATCGACAGAAGCAGCTTCAACGCCTCGTCGTCTTTTTTTCGCTCGATCAAAAGCCTTGCCAGCTCGTGTTTCGACGAGACGTCGCTTGGATTCATGCCGATTTGGGTGCGCAGCTTGGAAATTCGGCCCATCCGTTTAAAAGGTTTGGTCAAGCTCGGAAAGATGCCGACGAAACGCCGGTCGAGCAAATAGACGATGACAAGCAGGACGAGAATGGCCAGGAACGGGTTCCCCAGCAGTCTCCATAACAGCATGAAACCTAAAATTTTACCCATATAAAACCTCCATCGCATTCGATAATGCCCTTTATTGACAGCCGGGAGCCTGTGTCCCGCGCCGTTAGCGCCGAGATTCGATTCACGATCCCTTTGTTGCCTTTGATCCGAAGCTTTGTTTTTTGATTGCTCCGGAGTGTTCCGGTGCGGTTGTGTCTTCCATGCAAGCAAACCTGTCTATCCAATGGATTCCGATCTGGATTGGCTCCACATAGAATAATAGCCTGTTTTACCAGAATATTCTACATGTTCACGGGAAAAAATGGTCCGGTGACACGCTGCCGAAAGAGTTTAAACCGTCCGGTGCGGCCACAGCCTGCCGCGGTTATTCGCTGCTGAAAAAAAAGCTTGGCCTGTCTTTCGGACCGGCTGCGATATATACTAAACGGGATCGTGTTAATCATAGGGGACGAATGGAGGGAGACCCGTTGAACGAAAGATTAAGCCGCCAGCTCGCTTTTATCCGCGAGGTCGACAAGCTGAAGACGATTTTTCGGCAAACGTATTTGCTGGACGCGTCCCGGCGTGAAAACGATGCGGAGCACAGCTGGCATATCACGCTCATGGCTTGCCTGCTGGAGGAGCATCTCGAAGGGAAAAAACTCGACTTGCCGCGGGTCATAAAAATGCTGCTGATCCACGATGTGGTTGAAATCGATGCGGGCGATACGTTTGCCTACGACGTTCAGGGGCATGAAGACAAATTCGAACGGGAGCAGCAGGCAGCAAGGCGGATTTTCGGTCTTTTGCCGCCGGACCAGTCTGCCGACATGATGGAGCTTTGGCTTGAATTCGAGCGCAGGGAAACGGCCGAAGCCCGTTATGCGGCAGCGATGGACCGGATTCAGCCGCTGCTTCACAATTATTATACGGAAGGCAAGGCCTGGCGCGAGCATCAAGTGACCTCGGGCCGGGTGCTGGAGCGGATCCGCTTCTTGAAGCAGGAGCTGCCGGATCTGCATGCGCTCGTAACCGGACTCATTCGGGATGCCGTCGATAAGGGCTACCTGCTGCCTTGAAACCGAAGGCGCAAGTCCGGGAGACTATTTTGCGACCGAAACAAGGAAAATGTATTTGATTTCCATTTTAAACAAGGGCCTTTAGAACTATTTGTTTGAATACAATGAAATGCAGCAGGCCATCCGCCGATAAAGTAGTTGAGGTGATACGGATGGCCAAAAAGGGACAGACGTTCTGTTCTTACAGTTTGGATACCAAGAAGAAGGCCGTGAACATGCGTCTCCAAGGAATGACCAAAAAAGAGGTCGCCGAAGCGTTGGGAATTGCCGACATCGGCCGTTTGAAGGTATGGATGCGAAAATACCGAGAGCAAGGGGATTCCGGATTAATAGACCAACGGGGGCGCTCCAAAGGAACGTTCCATTATTAAAACAAACGAACATGTACTTCTTGGGGAAAGAGGCCTTTATTCAAGGGCTTCTTTTTCTGTGCCTGTAACGTTTTCTAAAAGCGAAGGCGGCCGCACATTTTCCCCGGGCGGGGGAGGAAGCGTCTACACGGGGGGATAACAGTATACATACATATAGGTACGTGCAGATCCATGGTCTGCAGACCTAAGTGGAGGTGATGCTGTGCAAAGCCGAAGCGGCTATCATGCCAAGGGAATCGACGTCTCGCATTGGCAGGGCGTCATCGATTGGAAGCAGGTTAAAAACGCAGGTTACTCTTTCGCGTTTCTGAAAGCGACGGAAGGACCGAAGCTGGTCGACGACCGGTTCAGAATCAACGCGCAGGGGGCGCGGGCAGCCGGACTTTTGACAGGCGCTTATCATTTTACGCGGGCTCGGAACGTGGCGGAAGTCAAGGCTGAGCTGGAGCATTTCGTGCAGACCGTCGACAGCGCCGGGGGATTAGGAGCATTCAAGCTGCCTCTTGCCGTTGACATCGAAACGAAAGAAGGCGGGACGCGGGAGAACATTACGGCCATCGCGCAGGAGTGGGTGAAGCAATACAAGCAGCAAACGGGAAGAACGCTGATGATATACACGTATCCGGACTTTATCGATACGTCGTTAGACGGCACGCTGGGGAACGTCCCGCTATGGTACGCCTATTACAGCAGCAGAGTCCCCGCAAATAGAGGCGGCTGGGTCTCATGGGAGTTTCTTCAATATACGAATAAAGGCAGCGTGCCAGGAATCAACGGAAACGTGGATTTAAACGAATATAAAGGAAGCGAGGCGGAGCTATTGAATGCATACGATACGCCGAATCCCGGTTCCAAAGGAAGCGTGCCGCAATGGAAGGAAGCAGGAAGGCAGTGGCTTATCGACCATGCGGGGATCAGCGAGGATTGGAAAGCGGAGGATCCGCTGGATATCGGCACGCTCGGAGCGATTTTGGCCAAGTATACGGCGTCGGTGATCGGCAAAAAAGACGTGTAAAACGGCGCTTGTCCTTGAAAATAGGCGTTTTTCCGTCCCGATTTGGGGAGGAGTCTATGCCAAACGTCCAGTGTCCCACATACTGTAGAGTATGCTACATGGAAGGAGGGAATGGAATGAGCGGAGTTGTTGGCGGAGTAGGTTGTTACAATCCTTTCGCTTCTACAGGTGCCATTTTGGTTCTCTTTATTTTGCTGGTTATTATTACGCGTTCTTTCTGGCTGTAATCGGTTCGTACTTCCGGCAAGACCGTTGATTTCCGAAAGAGATCGCCTGTCATGGCTTCAGCGAGGCCTGCCTTGCAGGCGATTTTACATACATGCCGCATTGGAATCCGTCCAGGCTGCATACGAAAAAATAGCGCAGTCCCGAATGAAGCGGGATCTGCGCATGCGATGGCTGTAAAACTTAAGCGGGAAACACAGGTGATTGGACGCCCCTGTTGGCCTTACAACAACCTGCCTTGCCCTTGGCCGGTTCGCCCGGCCGTCAATCCTTGGCGGACAAGGTAATCAAATTGAGAAGTACGGTCACCGCACCCAAAATGATGCTGCTCCACATGACGTTGGATTCGACGGTGTAAACAAACGGAAAAACAATGAACCAGACGCCGGCAAGCAGCGAAATCCAGTTTTGCCAGGAGCCCCATCCGGACCCGGAAAAAGCCCACAAGGATGCGATCAATTGAACGGCCCCGACAATGACACTCGTCCATAACGCCCCTTTGTCATCGGAGTAACCTGCAATCCACGGCGCAATGATAAACCAGATCCCGATGAGGGCGACAATGGTATTATCGACGCTTCTTAGCTTCATCCACACACACCTCCGTTTAAAATCGATGCCAACACGAGGGCACGTAAAAATCATATGCAGCAAAAAAGCGAACATTACTAAATATGTAACTAAAGTCATGACAGCTCGGCAAAATGTGGCGTACCCGCTCGAATCGTTCCCGATGGATCCGCGGTTTGCCGTAAAACGATTTTTTATTTAACTTTAATCCGCATATAAGGTTGTTTTCATGTTTCACCGGAACGTTTTCTGTATATTAATATGTATAACCCCCCTTTGATATATAGTTCGGATTTGGCTCCGGCGATGCGATAACGCCGGGGCCGCTTTTTTTGAGGCGGCCGGCCGGAAAGCCTTCCCTCACTGAAGAAACGGATATGCCGCAGTGGCATATCCGTTTCTTTTTTCATCGTTATTTTAGGTAAGCTCGCGTTTTTAACTGATCTTTATAATGAAGCGACTTATATAGATGAGGGTGGATCTTGTACCAGCTTGCATGTTTAAAAAGCATGGCATAATCGTCCACCGGAGCTTGAAAGACGTCCCGCGCCTTTTGCAAATCCTCGCGGCTGACCGCTACAGAGATCGTTTCCTTGGCTGCATGTTTGGCGTTTCCCGGTTCCGGGTTGCCGTACAAGCAAACCTCCACCGTGCCGATGCCTTTGTTCTCGAGCAAAATGCCGCTGTACGCGATGAGCGTCGCCGCCGCATCTTTCATCAATTGATCCGGATCCGGGGACTCATGCTTGAGATCGACCGTAATCGTTTTGTTGTTGGCTCCTTGAACCTGGATGTCTTTGATTTGCGACGCTGCGATGACACCGGCGCCTCCAGCTTGTTCAAGAACAAGCCTGACGCTTTCGCGGGTCACTTCGGCATTGGACCAGACATCCTTTTTCTGCGCAACATTGACTTTGGCCGGGTCGGAATTTCGCGAGCAGGAGGCCAGCAGAAAGCACGCCGCGATCATCATGCATATAACCTTTAAAGGCGATCTGGGCTGCAACTTCATCCCCCTTTCCCAAAAGCATAATACAAATGAAGTCTATCAGAACACACATGAGAATGGAATAGATAAACCAATTATGACAATTTAGACAACTGCCGTTACAATTCTTTTACCTCTTTCATTTATTGATAGAAAAGGAGGGAATTCATAGATGAAAAATAGACGTGTTGCACAAAATCGCGTAATCCGTCTTCGCAGAGGCCAAACCATCCGGCTGGTATGCGGCATAGGGATCGTCTCCCGACGGATCACCTTGCGTCCGGGCGAATTCGTCGTAGTTACGTGCGCAGGCAGTGCGAGAGTTGTCACTGTCGGCTGCCAGGAGTTCAACCGCAGGATCAGAATCCATCTTGCTCGGGGACAACAGCTGTTCGTCCATTGTGACTGTTAAGCTTGCAAACGGTTGCTTAAGGCCGGTGAGGAATTGGAACGGTCGGGGGATTTTTAACGAACCCTTTTTAGTTTATTCGAAGCAAGACGTTGTAGGGAAACGGCAGGCGCGCGGCGTTTTTTACGCCGGCCCTGCCGTTTTTAAGTAAAGGCCTGATGTTTTCGGATCCAATCGAACATCCGTTTAATGGCCATCATATGCGTTTCATAGGGTAAATGGTGGCCGTAGCCCTCGTACCAGTGCAGCTCTGCATCTTTGCCCAGTTCCTTAAGCCGTTCATACATCCGAAGGCCATGGCCGGGATGGACCTGCTCATCTTCGCTTCCGTGGATGATCAGCACCGGACAGCGGATGCGTTTTGCCATGTTTATCGGGGAGCGTGTTTCGTATGCCAAAGGGGATTTATTCGGATTGCCCACGACCCGCTTCAGCATCCGGCGCAGATCCACCCGCTCCTCATAGGTTTTGGCCAGATCCGAAACGCCGCCCCACAGGACAAGCTGCGAGATGTATCCCGTTTCCGCCGCCGCATATGCCGCATTAATGGAGCCGCGGGAGAAGCCCATCGCCGCGATGCGGTTCCGGTCGACGAAAGGGAGGCTCTCAAGCAGCCTGCATGCTGCCGGAACGTCTTCCATATCCGCGCCGCCGAATTCGTCCCGCCCTTCTCCGCCTTGCGTTCCCCGGTATACGGGGGCAAAAACGATAAACCCGCTCCGCGAAAATCGCTCGAGCCACTCGGTTTTCACCTGCCCGACTCTGCCGATGCCGCCGCGGCAATAAATGAGAACGGGCCACTTCCGTTCATGGATATCCAGCCGCTCCCGCTCCACGTTGTTCGCTATGACGGTCATGGGAAGCCGTTCCCCGCCGTATATGTTGCGGACATGCGCTTCCAGCATTTCCGGTTCGACCTTGTATCCATACGGAAGGGAGAGATAGCCCTTTACCTGATATTCGCCGGAGCGGTATGTCAAATGAATCATCATGGAGATCAGCTGCCTTTTCGTTTGCTTCTTCTTAATTGTCGCTTGTTCCGATTTCGAGCGCAGTCACGAATGACTATAGGCAGTCCCAGGTATAGAACACGTTCGAAAAATCCAAGCGTTTCAAATCCTCCCGGCGGATAAAAAAATTGCCGACGCCGGAATCTCCCCAAGAGACATAATACTGCTTGTCGTCGCCTTCGATGTCCAACTGAAGGAGAAGTTCCCAGTCCCCTTCCGGTCTTGGGTCCTCCTGCGCAAAATAAGGGTACCCTCCGATGCGCGACCCGCTGGAATCCGCCAAATCCCAATATTTCGAGTAGGCTGCTTCGTCCCGGTCGAACGCGGGCAGATCCCACTTGTCGGAACCCCGGTCCACTGGCGGGATGTACTGCTTCTCAAGGTTTCCGGTCAGCTTGTAAGGCCCTCCCAAAACCGGACTGTACAAGTCGGGATCTTCCGGGCGGTAAGGATCGATATCTTCCAGTTCGGCCGCTTCTTCAACATGAAGGATGCGATAGGATTGGTCAAACAGACCGAACGTATCGTCCTGCTTCACGAAAAGACTCGTCAATCCGCGGGCGGGGAAACCTTCAAGGCGGGGCAATTGGGCCCAATTGATTTGGGCGATGAACAGATAGTCGTTTCCGTCTTCATCCCGGGGCCATGGAGATTGGGGCGGAAGCCAAGGCGTTCCTCCTACTTTGCTGTCGGTCAACCGTACGGTTTCTTTCGTAAGCTTCAGCCTCACCGACGGTTTGGCGGTTTTTTCGAGGTAATCCAAAAATTCCGGAGTCCACCTGTTGTCGCCGTCAAGAAATTGCATCTTGATTGTTCACCTCGATTTCAATATGTATGATTTCTTTTTACCGCATGAGGAAACAAAACCTACGTTTATTGTAGTCGAGCCGCAGCATAGTCCGCAAACGGGTGGCCGCTCCGGATGCGGTTCTTTCCCGGCAGATTGCTTTCCTTTGTTATTAGATATGTTTGCAGTCATAAGACTGGGTTGGCGGGAGGACAACCGGGCCTATTCTGTCTGCGGGGTTCCTTAAAGGCCTCGGAATGGGTATGGGTGCGAACGACCCCGTTTAAGTCCAGATGATAGTTCGAAAATTCACTTGGCATTGACAATGACGAGCTGCCTAAGGCCGTCATTTTTTTCTCTTTTAATTAACGCCGGTTAAGGAATAGGTGGGAAATTGATCAAAGTAGACTAGCCGATCCGCAGCAGTATGTGAACAGGGAGGTCGAGATTTATTCTTGAGTTATAAGGTGTTTTTGGACAATAAAATCGGGCGCCCCTTTCGGGACGCCCTTTCATGGGAGAGGAGAAACCGGACGAAGAGCTTATGGGGAAACGTAAGCTTTCCGCGGTTGTCTACGACATTCGTTGATGTCGATAGTTAAAGCATTCCCCTTATAGCCCTCTTTATACATCCCTTTCCAAAAAAATTGTCCGAGGGGTTCATTTTTCAAATTCGGGTTGGTTGTGGTACGATATTCGTCAGAAAAAGGCATGCTGCGAACTTCTGAATGGACAGCATCGCACAAAAGAATTTTTAACGACGAAAATGGGTGAAACAACGTGAGAGTAGTATCGGGGAGCGCCAAAGGAAGGCCGCTGAAGGCAGTCCCGGGCATGGGGACGCGTCCGACGACGGATAAGGTGAAGGAAGCGATTTTCAGCATGATCGGTCCATTTTTTGACGGGGGAGTTGCCCTCGATCTGTTCGCGGGGACCGGAGGACTTGCGATCGAGGCGCTGAGCCGGGGGATGGAAAAGGCGATTTTTATCGACATGGACCCGAAAAGCATCGAAACGGTCCGGGCCAACCTGAAGGCCGCCAAGCTGGAGGAAAAGGCCGAAGTGTACCGCAATGAGGCGGAACGGGCGCTCAAAGCGCTCGCAAAGCGCGGGGTCGTGCTGGACGTCGTGTTTTTGGACCCGCCGTACCGGATGAAAAACGGAGACAAGCTGATGGAAACGATGCACGAAAAAAACATGCTGGCAAGCGGGGCGACGATCGTTCTCGAACATGAATCGGGTTACGAATACCCGGCCGAGTTCGGCCCTTTTGCTTGCGTCCGGCATGCGGTGTACGGGGAAACGGCGGTTTCCATTTACAAATATGACGAACATGATGCGGCCTCGTCCGAAGACGAAGCCGCCGGGGAGGCCGAGAATGAGCTCGACGAATAAAAGAATCGCGGTATATCCGGGAAGTTTCGATCCGGTCACGATGGGCCATTTGGACATCATTCAGCGCGCGGCAAGGCAATTTGACGTTCTGGTGGTCGCCGTGCTGGTCAACCGGAGCAAACAGCCGCTGTTTTCGCTTGAAGAAAGGATGGATTTGATCCGAAAAGTAACGACCCACCTGCCCAATGTGGAGGTGGACAGCTTTCATGACCTGACGGCCAATTACGTGCGTCTGCGGAACGCGCAAGCGATCGTGCGCGGGGTACGCTCCGTGACGGATTTCGAATACGAGCTGCAGATGGCGTCCGCCAATCATAAGCTGAATCCGGATGCCGAAACCGTCTTTATGATGACCAATCCGAAATATTCGTATTTAAGCTCGAGCATTGTCAGAGAGATCGCAGCCTATCAGGGGGACGTCAAGGATCTGGTTCCGCCTGAGGTGGAGGATGCGCTGCGCCTGAAATTCGGCGGCTAACGCGGAAATTTGCGGGATGGCTGCAGCAGCATGAACAAAAGCGAGCATACCAGCATGGCGGCCAGCATCATACCCTGCCACTGAAACAGCTGCGGCACGATTTTCCATAACGTCAAATAACCGCTCCAATCGGCCGCAAGCTCTCCGTTGCCGTTAAACGCGTTGCTCGCGTTTTTCGGAAAATAGCGGAGAAGCGGCCAGGCGAACCAAGTGCCCGCGAAAGCGAGCGCGCCGTGAAGCAGGCGGACAAGCATGAAACGGAACCAGCGGATGCCCGTCTTTCTCAGCAACGACATGGATTGCAGCATGGCGCAGATGCCGCCGAAGCCGAGCAGGGCCGAAATGACGGACCACTGCATCCGATCCGCGGCAAAGACCGCCGCGCTGGCGTCCCTTGTTCCGAGATGCACCTCGAAAGCTCCGGACAACACGTAAGCGGGAAGGCCGGACGGCAGAAAACGGCTGGCGATTTGGATGACGACCGCAAAAACAATGATATAGCCGCCGATCATCATCAAGGTTTGCACGGCGTTCGTGACCGAATCGCCCAGCAGCCTTCCGAATCCGCGGGCGTCTTTGGCATGGGCCACCTTGGCGGCATGAAGGGAGCGGACGAGCAGTGAACGCCCGTCTTTGCGGTTGCCTTTATTCCCTGCATCATTTCCCGAGGTTTTGCTATCGGCGGGGCGCTTTCGTCCGAGCAAAAGAAATGCGAGCAGACCGGCGGCCCAATGAACGGCCAGCACGATATACCCTGCCGAAGGTTCGTGCATCAATCCGGTCGCGATGACGACGAGAACCAGCATCGGGTTGCAAAAATGGGAAAGGGCGGCGAGCCTGTTGGCATCCTCACCGCTTAATTCCCCTTGGTCGAACAGCCGCCGGGCGGATTGGGCTCCTCCGGGATAACCCGTCGTCATGCCCATCGCCAGAACCCAGCCGCCAACGCCGGGAAGCCCGAACAGTCGTTTCATCAGCGGCTCGAGCCATGCGCCCAAGGCATGTATCCAGCCGTACGCGATCAATATTTCGGATAAAACAAGAAAAGGAAGCAGCGCCGGAAAAACGATCTGCCACCATAATCGCAGACCCTGCAGGGAAGCCTGAAAGGCCGGTGCGGGAGAACTGACGACGGCAGCCACCAGCGCCAGGGCGCCTGCCCCTAGCAGCACCGTGGCGGCAGAGGGCGTTAAGCGGAGAGGGGCTTTTTTTTTCATGATTTTCACCTCTTCTGAGTAAACATAGCTAGTACACAATCTATGCGGGAAAGACAACCATAAGACCAGGGGAGCAGGATGGAATGAGAGAAGGGAAAAATATGCAGCGCACGAAAAAACGGGAATCGGCCCGCCTGATCCTCTACATTTTTGCGGTGGCCCTGCTGGTATACGTGACGGTTTACATGCCGACGCCGTATATCATTTACCAGCCGGGAAGCGCGGACGAAGTCAAGCCGATGCTTTCCGTCCAAAAAGGGGACCCCGAGGAAAAAGGCGCTTTTATGATGACGACGGTATCGGCGAGTTACGCCAATCTGGTCATGCTTGTCGTTTCGGCATTTAATCCGAACGCGGAAATCGACAAAAAGCAGGCGCGATTGGGCGACCGCAGCGAAGACGAATATGCCGCGGAGCAGGTATATCTGATGAGCGATTCGCAATCCTCGGCCATGGAAGCGGCGTACCATGAAGCGCATGTTCCGTACAGCATCGAACCGCAATATTTGTTTATTTTTTCAACGCCGGAAGGAGACGAAGCACGCAAAAACTTCAAGCCGGGCGACCGCCTTTCCGAAGTCGACGGGAAGCCGGTGACCGACAATAAAAGCTTGGCCGACCTGCTTCAAACGAAAAAAGTGGGGGATCAGGTTACCGTCAAATTGATCCGGAGCGGCAAAACGCTGGAGGAAAACGTGAAGCTGATCGAGCTGAAGGATAAGGACACCAACAAAACGCGTCCGGGGCTTGGCGTCACGATCGCAACGATGCAAAAAGTCGTATCCCGGGATCCGGGGCTGCAGGTCAATTTCGAAAATACCCGCGTCGGCGGGCCGTCCGCCGGCCTGATGTTCACGATGGAAATCTACAATCAGCTGACGAAGGGTGATTTGTCCAAAGGTTACCAGGTTGCGGGCACGGGTACGATCGACAAGGACGGCAACGTCGGCCCGATCGGCGGGGTTCAGCATAAAATCGTCGCCGCCGACCGGAAACATGCGGAAATCTTTTTCGTACCGAAGGATAATTACGCGGAAGCGAAAGCGAAAGCGGACAAAATAAAAACCGGCATGAAACTCGTGCCGGTGGAAAAGCTGGAGGATGCCATCGGCTATATGGAGAAACTTCAGGCCAAATCCTGACGCCGGGGGTTGGAATCCAACCTTATTCGGGATAACGGATCGGCGCCTCAAGATAATCCCTGAACATGCTCTGCGTCGTTGGGTGCGGAAACGCATTGGCGTATGCCGCCGAAGCCCTGAGATCGAGCGTGAGCTGGGGGTGCTCGAAGGAAGACGGCTTGACGATGACCGGTAGGGAGGCGGTCTTCTTCATTCGCTTCAACAGCTGCCGTCCCCGGCCGTTAAAGCCCAGGACGCGCAAATATCCCGGCCCTTCGGCAAGCGCTTCGGGGGACATCTCCCGTTTCGTGTGGCCAAGCATAATATGCGTCAGCATCCGCTGAAGCTTCGTATGCGTGTAACGTTTCGTTTTGAGGGCTTGCAGCAGCTCGCCTACGGTTGGTTCCTTCAGGGTAAACAGAAGCCGCCGCAGACGGTGTTCCAGCCCTTCCGTCACCTCGTGCAGACCGGCCAAGTCTTGCGGTGCGCCGGTCAGGAGGATATGCACCAGCGACCCGCGGAAGGAATTCCAGGTGACCGGTCCGCGTCCCTCACGGAATTCCCGATCGAGAATGCGGAGCGTCGATTCGGGGATATAGGGGCTGGCCGCCGCCAAATCCTGCTCCACGATCATCTTCCGGACTGCCGTTGCGCTGGCGATCGCCGCATGGGAAGGCTGCTCGTCATGATACGCGGCATGGATTCTCGGGATGGTCAGCGGGCGGATCGGGCTCCCCAGGCGGTTCAGCGCGATCAGGTAATGCAGGCCAAGCGTGTGGTTCGGCTGCTGAAGCGTCTGCAACACATCGCTTTCATCTCCTGGCATGTTCGCAGCTTCCGCCGCGGCGCGGCTGTATGCGGCGGGATAATTCATTCCGTCCCGCAAATGAAATGCGATACGCTCTTGAAGCTCCGGGCTTTCTTCCGCGAGGATCCGCGAGAGGGGAAGCAGCAGGTCAAGCGTGCCGCTTTCCGTCCCGAAGCAAAGGCTGTCCACGACGCCCGTGGCGTGCAGCAGGGAGACGGCACCGAAGGCAAACCATTCCGCAGGCTGCACGGCGTAAGCGGCCGGGAGCTCGAGGACGAGATCGGCCCCCATCGCCAGAGCCATTTCGGCCCGGGCGAATTTGCTGACGATGCCCGGTTCGCCGCGCTGAAGAAATGGGCCGCTCAGTACGGCGACGGCGTGCTCCGCGCCTGTGATTTCCTTGGCTTTGTTAAAATGATGGACATGACCGTTATGTAAAGGGTTGTATTCGACGATAATTCCGACGGCAGACATCAAGTTCAACTCCATCCGCTTTGTTCATTCCAGTCCAATATAACATAAAAGACGGCCGTCTCTGCAACAATAAGCGGTATGGGGACCTATGGACCGTTCCGTGCGAACGAAACTCCAAAAAGGCAAAGTAAAGGTCGAACTATTGACAAAGCTTCCAAGGTATCGGTATAATAATTTTTGTTTGTTTGGAGTGATGTTTATGCACTTTCAATTTAAGAAAATGGCAGCCGGCAGCCAGCCGCTGCAGGTCCGTCAGCAAGTGGATGTAAGCCGATTAGTTCAAGGACTTGGCGATATAAGAGCACCCCGGCCGCTTTTGGCGGAACTGGAGGTTTCCTGCGTCGGACAGGATGCGGTAGAAGTCCAAGGAAAGCTCTCCGTAGAGCTGGACATGGCCTGCTCCCGCTGCTTGAAACCCGTGCATCAGCATCTGAACATTCCATTCCACGAGCGGTTCAAGCTTGTGAAGGCGCCTGAAGAAATTCAGGATGAAGATGACGATACCATTTACGTGGACGATGAGACAGTGGATCTTGTTCCGTACGTGGAGGAATCATTTGTGCTTCATATTCCGATGACCGCGGTTTGCAAGGAAGATTGCAAAGGGCTGTGCCCGAATTGCGGGGCGGACTTGAATGAAGGAGCCTGCGACTGTGATACCGAAACGGTCGATCCACGGCTTGCGGCACTGAAAGATTTTTTTAAATGAGTATGCAAGCATGACCGGAGGCTGACGCCGACGGTTGATTGAAATAAGGAGGTGGGAACATGGCAGTACCTCAACGGAGAACGTCCAAAACGCGTCGTGACAAACGTCGTACTCACTTTAAACTGGCGGTGCCAGGCATGGTGAAATGTGAACAATGCGGAGAATTGAAGCTTGCTCACCACGTATGCAAAGTGTGCGGAACGTATAAATCGAGAGAAATTATTTCGCAGTAATGCGGGAAATCAAGTAGTACTTCATCTTTGGTGAGGTGCTATTTTTTTTGTCTCCTCTTCCTTTTTGGCTTGCCATGCTATATACTGTTTTAGTACCAGGTTCTAAAATGATCGGACGAATCGGTTGCAAAAACCCGTTTTACAATAAATCATTGCCGGATAAGTTAAGGAGCGTAGGAGGTGCCTCTGATCGAACGGTTGCCCAAGAAACAGCGACATCAGCAGTTGTTGAAAATCATAGAAGATAATCCGTTTGTGACGGATCGCGAGTTGACCCGCGAGCTGAAGGTCAGCATTCAAACGATCCGCCTGGACCGCATGGAACTCGGGATTCCCGAACTTCGGGAGCGCATGAAGCAAATGGCCGAGCATTCCTACGACCAAGTGCGTTCCCTTCCGTTGGACGAGGTGATCGGCGATGTTGTGGATCTGCAGCTGGACAAAAGCGGCATCTCCATATTCGAAATCCGGGAAGAGCACGTCTTTTCACGGACGCATATAGCGCGCGGCCATTACGTCTTTGCCCAGGCCAACTCGTTGGCGGTGGCCCTGATCAACGATGAAATCGCGCTGACCGCCTCGGCGGACATCCGCTTTTTGCGGCAGGTTCATCTCGGCGAGAAATGCATCGCCAAGGCTTATGTAAGGTCGATGAACGGACACAAAGGAAAAGCCAAGGTCGAAGTTTTCACCTATGTCGGCGAAGAAATGGTGTTCCAAGGCAATTTCGTCATTTACAGGTCAACAGGGGAAGATCATATTGAAGGGGGAATGTAGTATGCGGATCGCCATTGACGCCATGGGAGGCGACAATGCTCCCGCTTGCAACGTTGAAGGGGCTTTGGCCGCAGCTGCCGAATGGAAGGATACGGAAATCATATTGGTGGGTGACGAATCGAAACTTCACCCGCTGCTTCACAAAACGAACGGCCAGGTTCCTTCCAACCTGACCGTCCGCCATGCGGGCGAAGTGATCGAGCCCGAGGACGAGCCCGTCAAGGCGGTGCGACGCAAAAAGGACGCCTCCATGGTCGTGGCCGGACGCATGCTAAAGGAAAAAGAGGCCGATGCGATGATTTCGGCCGGCAACACCGGGGCGCTGATGACCACGGGGCTGTTGGTCGTCGGCAGAATGGAGGGCATCGAACGGCCGGCCCTTGCCCCGATGATTCCGACGCTGGACGGGGCCGGCGTCCTGGCGCTGGATTTGGGCGCCAATATGGACGCCAAACCCGAGCACCTCGCTCAGTACGCCTTGATGGGAAGCCTGTACAGACAAAAGGTGATGGGCGTCGAGCGGCCGCGCGTCGGCCTGCTGAACGTCGGCACGGAGCCGGGCAAAGGGAATGAGCTGACGAAGCACACGTACCCGCTGCTTGAGCAGATGCCGATTCATTTCGTCGGCAACGTGGAAGCCCGCGACATCATGACGGGCAACTGCGACGTGCTCGTGTGCGACGGCTTTGCGGGCAACATTTTGCTGAAGGCTGTCGAAGGCACGGCGGGAGCGATGTTCAAGCTTTTGAAGGAGCAGTTCACGGCCAATTTCAAAAGCAAGCTGGGAGCCGCCCTTCTGATGCCCCAAATGCGCGGGCTGAAGGAAAAGCTGGATTACAAGGAACACGGCGGCGCGCCGCTTCTCGGCCTGAGCGGATTGATCGTAAAAAGCCACGGTTCGGCTGACGGCAACGCGATCAAAAACGCGGTCCGCCAAGCCCGGATCGCCCTTCGGAACAAGTTGGTAGAAAGCATTTCAAACGAAATTAGCGGGAAGAGAGTGACGATATGAATACATTGCGGCCAGTAGGGATCATCGGCACGGGAATGTACGTGCCCGAGAAGGTTTTGACAAACGCCGACCTGGAAAAAATGGTGGACACCAATGACGAATGGATCGTATCCCGTACGGGAATCCGTGAACGCCATATCGCGGCGGACGATCAGGCGACTTCCGATCTTTGCTACGAAGCGGCGGTAAAAGCGCTGGAATCCGCCGGCATGACGGCCGACCAGCTCGACCTGATTATCGTGGCGACGATTACGCCGGATACGTTCTTCCCGTCCACCGCGTGCATTTTGCAGGATAAGCTTGGGGCGAAAAAAGCGGCCGCATTCGATTTGTCGGCGGCCTGCTCCGGTTTCGTGTACGGCCTTGCGACGGCAAGCAATTTTATCGGATCGGGCATGTACAACAATGCTTTGGTCATCGGAGCGGATTGCCTTTCCCGCATTACGGACTACACCGACCGCAACACATGCGTGCTTTTCGGGGACGGAGCGGGGGCCGTCATTCTCGGCGAGGTGCCTGAAGGGCGCGGGTTCCAATCCTTCGACCTGGGCGCCGAAGGTGCGGGAGGCACCCTGCTTAAGCTCGAAGCCGGAGGTTCCAGAATGCCTGCTTCGGTCGAAACGGTGGAAGGCAAAAAGCATTACATTTACATGAACGGCCGCGAAGTCTTCAAGTTTGCCGTACGCGTCATGAACACCGCTACGGGGGACGTACTCAAGAAAGCGGGCAAAACCAAAGAGGATATCGACCTGTTCGTGCCGCACCAGGCGAACATCCGGATCATCCAATCCGCCATGGAGCGGCTGGAGCTATCCGAGAGCAAGGTGGTCATTAACGTGGACAAATACGCGAACACGTCCGCGGCTTCGATACCGCTCGCTTTGGTCGAAGCGGCGGAGCAGGGACGGATCAAGGAAGGCGACTGCGTGCTGATGGTCGGCTTCGGCGGCGGACTGACTTGGGGAGCTTCCGTTCTCATTTGGTAAGATCCGCCTGCGTACGGGGAACTCGTGAATTCCCGTGTCGTTTCTATATACGTCAGCGCCGACCATGACGCGGACAACCTCCGTGCACTGCAAGGGGCGGTCCGGCGTTTTGCGAGGCGTCAACCGAGAATGAGAGGAGCGTAAAAGATGGGTAAAACGGCATTTGTATTTCCCGGACAGGGAGCCCAGTCCGTCGGAATGGGCAAAGACTTTTACGAAGCGGTCCCCGCTTCGCGCGATATTATCGACAGCGCGGACCGCGCGCTTGGATTTTCGATTTCCAAGCTGATGTTCGAAGGTCCGGACGACGAATTAAAAAAGACGTTTAATACGCAGCCCGCCTTGCTGACCGCAAGCGTCGCCGCCTTGGCGGCACTGCGCGAGAAAGGAATCGCTCCCGACTTCGTGGCGGGCCACAGCCTGGGCGAATACAGCGCGCTGGTCGCGGCCGGCGTGCTCGGATTCGAGGACGCGGTTCGGATCGTGCGCGCACGGGGCGAATTCATGGAGGCGGCGGTTCCCGGCGGGCAAGGCGCCATGGCAGCCGTGCTCGGCGCCGACCGCTCCGCCTTGGAGCAGTTGTGCCGGAGCATTACCGAAGAGGGCCGTCTGGTAGAGATGGCCAACATCAACTGCCCGGGCCAAATCGTCGTATCCGGTTCCAAAGAAGGCGTGGCCGCCGTCGGCGAGCGCGTGAAGGAAGCGGGGGGCAAGCGGGCGATCCCGCTGGAAGTCAGCGGACCTTTCCATTCTTCTTTGATGAAGGACGCGGCGGAGCAGCTGGGGGCCAAGCTTAAGGAGGCAACGTTCCATGAACCTGCTGTTCCGGTCGTTGCCAACGTAACGGCCCGTCCGGCCGAAAGCGCGGACCGGATCCGCGAGCTTTTGGTGGAGCAGGTTTATTCTCCCGTGCTTTGGGAAGACACGGTGGCCTACCTGATCGCGGAAGGCGTCGACACGTTCGTCGAGATCGGGCCGGGCAGCGTGCTGACGGGGCTCGTCAAAAAAATGGACAAAACCGCGAAACTCATCAACATCAACACGCTTGAAAGCCTGTCTGCAAGTTTTTAAGATGAAGCGACAGGCATCCGAGGTATACTAAGAAGAAAGGAGAATTTCGCATGTCCAAACCACTGCAGGGACAAGCCGCGCTGGTTACCGGCGCATCCCGCGGGATCGGCCGCAGCATCGCGCTTGCGCTTGCCGAAGCGGGGGCGAACGTCGCCGTCAACTATTCGGGCAGCGAGGCTGCCGCGCAGGCCGTCGTCGAGGAAATCAAGCGGCTCGGCGTTGAGGCGTTCGCCATTCAGGCCAACGTAGGACAATCGGATCAGGCCGAAACCCTCATTAAAGAGGTAACGAACGTTTTCGGCCGGATCGACATCCTGGTCAACAACGCCGGAATTACGAGAGACAATCTGATCATGCGCATGAAAGAGGAAGAATTCGACCAAGTGATCGAAACGAACCTCAAAGGCGTGTTCAATTGCCTCAAATCCGCGAGCCGTCCGATGATGAAACAGCGCTACGGCCGGATCATCAACATTTCGTCGGTTGTCGGCGTGCTCGGCAACGCGGGGCAGGCCAACTATGTCGCGGCGAAAGCCGGCGTCATCGGCCTGACGAAATCGTCGGCGCGCGAGCTTGCTTCGCGCGGCATTACGGTAAACTGCGTGGCTCCGGGATTCATCGATACCGACATGACCCGCGAGCTTTCGGATGAACTGAGAGACAAAATGATTCAGGATATTCCGCTCGCCCGCCTCGGCCAGCCGGAGGAAATTGCCAAGGTCGTGGTTTTCCTGGCTTCCGAAGGGGCATCCTATATGACAGGACAAACTCTTCATGTAGATGGCGGCATGTACATGTAATGCCCGCTAAACCGGCGCAGACGCCAATAAGAGAACCGTTTTCATAGCCTCTGGCATTTTGAAAACATTTCTCGTATAATACCAAGGAGGAGGTGAACCGGATGTCCGATGTATTGGAGCGTGTAAAGCGCATCGTCGTGGATCGTTTGGGTGCTGACGAAGCTGAGGTAACACTGGAAGCATCTTTTAAAGATGATCTTGGTGCTGATTCTCTCGACGTTGTTGAACTCGTCATGGAATTGGAAGACGAATTCGATCTGGAAATCTCTGATGAAGACGCAGAGAAAATTACGACCGTAGGTGAAGTTGTAAATTACATACAATCTCATACCTAAGTCATTTGATAAGTCCCGTACTGCTCTACAGGCGGGACTTCTCCTCATTTTGAAAGTGAAACGCCAGACGACATGAATATATTTGCAGCGGGCCCGCTTTGGTCCGTGCATTCGATATAGAGGTGAATGTATTTGAAGCATAGAGTGGTTGTAACCGGGATGGGCGTTGTGACGGCACTCGGCCATGACCTGGACACGTTTTGGAATAACTTGATGGCCGGCAAGTCGGGAGTTTCCCGGATCGAATCGTTTGACATCAGCGAATACCCGACACAAATCGCGGCTTCGGTCAAGGATTTTAATCCCGAAGACTTCATGGACAAGAAGGAAGCCCGCAAGATGGACCGTTTCGTCCAGTTTGCCGTCGCGGCCGGGAAATCCGCCCTTCAGCATAGCGGCCTTGACATCGAAAAGGATGCGGACGCCAACCGCGTCGGCGTTTCGATCGGGTCCGGCATCGGCGGTCTCGGAACATGGGAAGACCAGCACAACATTTTGCTCGAAAAGGGACCGAAACGCGTAAGCCCGTTCTTCATCCCGATGATGATCGCCAACATGGCTTCCGGACAGCTGTCCATCATGCTCGGGGCGAAAGGACCGAACACGACGCCGGTCACGGCCTGCGCAACCGGTTCGCATGCCATCGGCGATTCCTTCAAGCTGATCCAGCGCGGCGACGCGGACGTTATGGTTTGCGGCGGCGCGGAAGCGACGATCCGTCCAACCGGCATGGCGGGATTTTGCGCGATGCGCGCGATGTCCACCCGCAACGACGAACCTGAAAAAGCGAGCCGCCCGTTCGACATTGACCGCGACGGATTTGTTATGGGCGAAGGCGCGGGCATTCTGGTGCTCGAATCGCTCGAACATGCGCAAAAACGCGGTGCGCGCATTATCGCCGAAGTCGTCGGCTACGGCCTGAGCGGCGATGCTTACCACATTACCGAGCCGGATCCGGACGGCCCGGCACGCTGCATGACGATGGCGCTTCGCGACGCCGGCCTTGCTCCGGATGCGGTCGACTACATCAACGCGCACGGGACTTCGACGCCTGTCGGCGACCGTTCCGAAACGATCGCAATCAAGAAGGCGCTGGGAGACCACGCTTCCAAAGTAGCGGTCAGCTCGACCAAATCGATGACCGGCCATCTGCTTGGCGCGGCAGGCGGGGTCGAAGCGGTCATTTGCGGATTGTCGCTCGAACATCAAAAAATCGCGCCGACGATCAATTTGGACAACCAGGATCCGGAATGCGATTTGGACTACGTTCCGAACAAGGCGCGCGACGCGAAGCTTAATGTCGTCATGTCCAACTCTTTTGGCTTTGGCGGTCACAACGCCACGATCATTCTTAAAAAATTCGATGAGTAAGGGGACGATTTGTTGAGTGGAGATCTGAAGCAGTTACAGCAGAAACTTCAAATCCAATTTCACAATCGGCTGCTGCTGAAACAGGCCTTTACCCACGCTTCTTATGTCAACGAACACCGCTTCAGCCAGCAGCAGGATAACGAGCGTCTGGAATTTCTGGGCGATGCCGTGCTGGAGCTGACGGTATCCGAATATTTGTACCGGCTTTTTCCGAACCGTCCCGAAGGTGAACTGACAAAGCTGCGCGCGGCCATCGTCTGCGAGCCGTCGCTCGTGAAGTTTGCGGAAAGTTTGGAATTCGGGCAGTACGTGCTGCTCGGCAAAGGGGAAGAGCTGACCGGCGGGCGAACCCGCCCGGCTTTGCTCGCGGACGTTTTCGAATCGTTTGTCGGCGCCCTTTATCTCGATCAGGGGCTGGATGCCGCCCGTTCGTTTTTGCAAACCTATGTGTTTCCCCTGGTTGAAGCCGGAGGCAACCTCCATATGAGCGATTACAAGACAGAGCTGCAGGAATTGACGCAGCATCATAACATGGGCGCTTTGGAATACCGGATCGTCGAAGAACGGGGTCCGGCGCATGAACGTGAGTTTGTCTCCGAGGTTTATATGGGGAATGAGCGTGTAGGAAGAGGAACGGGCCGCTCTAAAAAAGAAGCCGAGCAGCAGGCTGCCGCAGTCGCGTTAAAGCAGCTGAAGCTGGCTGGCATTGACGGCTCCCTGTAAATAGTCAAGGACAAACAAAGAGCAAAGAGCAGTCGCACTTTAATGAACGGCAGTAGCCTTCAGACTGCTTTTTGCTCTTTCTTCGTTGAAAGCCGGCGGGATTCCCAATGAAGCGCGGGGTTATGGTATTATAAGGTTTAGAGGTGATTTGGGAAAAATGTTTTTGAAGCGGATTGAATTAGCGGGTTTTAAATCGTTTGCCGATAAAACCGAAATGGAGTTTGTCCGCGGCATTACGGCGGTCGTGGGTCCGAACGGCAGCGGCAAAAGCAACATTTCCGACGGGATCCGCTGGGTTCTTGGGGAACAAAGCGCCAAATCGCTGCGCGGAGGCAAGATGGAGGACATTATTTTTGCGGGAAGCGACGCGCGCAAAGCGGTCAATTTCGGCGAGGTGTCGTTAACGCTGGATAATGAGGACTATGCCTTGCCTCTTGATTTTAACGAGGTGACGGTGACGCGCCGGGTGCACCGGAGCGGAGACAGCGAATATTTTATCAACAGGCAATCATGCAGACTGAAAGACATTACCGAATTGTTTATGGATACCGGCATCGGGAAAGAAGCGTATTCCATCATCGGACAAGGCCGGATCGAAGAGATTTTGAGCACGAGGTCCGAGGATCGCAGGGGGATTTTTGAAGAAGCCTCCGGTATCGTCAAATATAAATCGCGGAAAAAGGATGCGGTGCGCAAGCTGGATGAAACCGAGCAAAACCTGCTCCGCATTCACGATTTGGTCACCGAGCTCGAAGATCAGATCGGGCCGCTGAAGGAACAGTCCGAAAAGGCCATTCATTACAAACAGCTGCGCGAGCAGCTTAAAACGAAAGAGATATCGCTGTACGTGTACCAGATCGAGCAGATCCACGCCGCCTGGAGCGAGGCGAACGCCAAGCTGAAGGTGCTGCAGGAGGAGCAGCTTCAGCTGTCCACGGTCGTGTCCGCGCATGACGCCAAGCTGGAAAGCGATCGCGCTGCGCTGCGCAAGCTGGAGACGGAAGTCGAGACGCTGCAGGGTGAACTGCTGCAGTACAGCGAAGCTTACGAGAAAAGCGAAGGTTACGCGGAAGTGCTGCGGGAGCGCAAGCGGAATCTGGAGGCGAACCGGGAACAGCTTCTGAGCACGTTGAGCAGCGGCGACGAGCGTTTTGAAGACCGGAAAGCCGAAATCGAGCTGCTAAAAACGAAGCTGGAGGCTTCGCAGGAGGAACTGAAGCAGCTGCGCGAGCAGCTTTCCGCCGAAGAAACCAAGCTTGCGGGCTTGACGGGCGGGATCAGCCAGCAGCAGGAGGAAAGCCTGAAGGGCAACCTGCTCGAGCTGATGAACCAAATGGCCCAGGCACGCAACGAAATCCGTTACGCGGACCAGCAGCAGGAAGCCTTGTCCCGCCGGATGAGCCGTGCCGATGAGGAAACGGACAAATGGGAAAGCAAAAAAACAGAGCTCATGGGGCGCAAGCAGCAGCTTGACCAGGCGATCGAAAAAATCGGGCAGGAGATTCGGGATCTGCGGGGCGGCTACATTACCGAAAGCGAACGCTACCAGTCGCTGCAGCGGCTGCTGGACGAAAGCCAAAGCATGCTGCGGAAGTGGGAGCAGAAGCGCGAGGCGCAAATTTCGCGCCGCGACACGATGAAGGAAATGGCCGATGACTTCGACGGCTTTATGCTTGGCGTCAAGGAAGTATTGAAGGCCGCCCGCAAATCGGTGCTTCACGGCGTACACGGCGCCGTCGCGGATCTCATCCGTGTCCCTGAGCGGCTGGAGCTTGCGGTGGAAACCGCGCTCGGCGCGTCGCTTCAGCATGTGGTCATGGACAACGAGGCGGTGTCGCGCCAGGCGATCGCGTTCTTGAAGCAGCGGCAGCTTGGCCGGGCGACATTTCTGCCGCTCGACGTTATCCGCGCGCGGAATATTGCCTCCGGCGACCGTTCCATGGTCGAGGGCGTAGAAGGTTACGTCGGCATAGCGGCGGATCTCGTGCAATACGACGGCAAGTATGCTCCGATCGTCGGCAGCCTGCTCGGCAACGTCATTTTGGCGGAAAGCCTTGAGGTCGCGAACAAAATCGCGGCGCGCTGCCAATACCGTTACCGGGTCGTCACGCTCGAAGGCGACGTGGTGAACGCCGGCGGTTCGATGACGGGCGGAAGCCAGCACAAAAAAAACAACAACCTGCTTGGCCGCAAACGCCAGCTTGAACAATTGGACCAAGAAATAACCGATACGGAAAATCAGCTTTGCAAGCTGACTCAAAGCATTCAGGACGTGAAAAACCAGCTGAACGAAACGCAGGAAAAGCTGGATGAGCTTCGCCAAGCCGGCGACGAGAAGCGGGTCGAAGAACAAAGCCTTTCCGGCGACCTCAAGCAGCTGGAGCATGAGCTTCGGCATGTGCTGGAGCAGGTCGAACTGGCCGGTCAGGAGAAAAACGGATTCAATGAAGAAAACGAGCAGCTGCAGAAAACCCGGGAAGAAGCCGTCAAAAAGCTCGCCCAGCTGGAAGAGGAAGAGAAAGCGACGCATCAAGCGATCCAGGCTGCCGAGTTTGCCCGCAAGGCAAGCGAAACGGCCAAGGAGGAGCTGCAAACCCAGCTGACCCAGCACAAAGTCCGGGAAGGCAAGCTGGATCAGGAATGTTTCTCGCTCGAGGAGCAGCTGCGCCGGATGCAAAACGAGTTTAATTCCCAGGACAAGGAGCTGCGCCAATCGAAGACGCTTCTGGCTTCCATCGAGGCGGATCTCGAAACCAACGCCAAGGAATCCATCCAGAGAATCGAGGACCTCAACCGTTACAAGCTGAAGAAGGAGCAGGCTTCCGAGCAGCTGGATTTCAAACGGGCCGCGCGGATGCAGCTTTCCAAAAAGCTGGAGCAGGACGAAAGCGAAACGAAAGAGCAGCGGACGCGTCTGAAAGCGGTGGAGGACCAGCTGCGGCAGACGGAAATCGGCGTGAACCGGCTCGACGTGGAGCTTGAGAATATCCTCAAGAAGTTGAGCGAGGACTACGAGCTGAGCTATGAGCTGGCGAAAGCGAGATATCCGGTTCCGGAAGACGTGCCGGCCGTGCAGGCCGATGTTCGCGAATTGAAGCACGGCATCGCGGCGCTGGGAGATGTGAACCTCGGCGCCATCGAGGAGTATCAGCGCGTCAACGAGCGCTACCAGTTCCTCAGCGAACAGAAGGCCGATTTGATCGAGGCCAAAACGACGCTGTACGAGGTCATCCGCGAAATGGACGATGAAATGTCCAAACGGTTCAAACAGACCTTTGACGCGATCCGGCATGAATTCGGCACGGTATTCGTCAAGCTGTTCGGCGGCGGCCGCGCCGATCTGGTGCTGCTCGATCCCGAGCATCTGCTTGAGACGGGGATCGACATCGTCGCCCAGCCTCCGGGCAAAAAGCTGCAAAACCTCCAGCTGCTTTCCGGCGGCGAACGCGCTCTGACCGCCATGGCGCTGCTGTTTGCGATTTTGCAGGTCAAGCCGGTGCCGTTCTGCGTGCTGGACGAAGTGGAGGCGGCGCTCGACGAAGCCAACGTCGTCCGGTTTGCCCAATATTTGCGCGAATTTTCCGAGCAAACGCAATTTATCGTTGTGACGCACCGCAAAGGCACGATGGAAGAAGCGGATGTGCTGTACGGCGTGACGATGGAAGAGGGCGGAGTTTCCAAACTGGTGTCCGTCCGTCTTGAAAACGACGAGGCAGAAATCGCCTGATCCAGGCAATAGCGACAGAGATGGAGGAGACGTATGAGCTTTTTCAAAAAGCTGAAAGAAAGCATTTCCAGCAAAACGGAGGCGGTGACAAGCAAATTCCGCGACGGGCTGGAGAAAACCCGCAAAGGGTTTGTCGAGAAAGTGGCGGACCTGATGATTCGCCGCAAAAAAATCGACGAGGAATTTTACGAGGAGCTTGAAGAAATTTTGATCGGCGCCGACGTCGGAGTGAACACCGTCATGGATCTTATTGACGATCTGCGCGCCGAAGTGAAAAAACAGCGGATCGAAGATGCGTCCGAGCTGCAGCCGATTTTGTCGCAAAAGCTGATGGAGCTGCTGCGCGGAGACGACGACAACGCGATCCGGATGAATCCGGACGGCATTACGGTCGTTTTGTTCGTCGGCGTCAACGGCGTCGGCAAAACGACGACGATCGGCAAGCTTGCGCACCGCTTCAAGCAGGAAGGCAAAAAGGTGATTCTCGCCGCAGGCGACACGTTCCGTGCCGGAGCGATCGAGCAGCTTGAAGTATGGGGAGAACGCGCCGGCGTCGAGGTGATCAAGCAGCATGCCGGATCGGATCCTGCGGCCGTCATGTACGATGCCGTTCAAGCCGCCAAGCAGCGGCAGGCGGATGTGCTCATCTGCGATACGGCGGGACGTTTGCAGAACAAAACCAATCTGATGGAAGAGCTCAACAAAATTTTCCGCGTCATCCAGCGGGAAATTCCGGGCGCGCCGCATGAAGTGCTCATGGTGCTCGATGCAACGACCGGACAAAACGCGCTGAACCAGGCGAAGCTTTTCGGCGAAAAAAGCGGCGTTACCGGCCTCGTGCTCACAAAGCTGGATGGAACGGCCAAAGGCGGGATCGTCGTGGCGATCCGCCAAGAGCTCAACCTGCCGGTGAAATTCGTCGGTCTCGGCGAAAAAATGGAAGACCTGCAGCCGTTTGATTCCGAGCAGTTCGTACATGCGCTTTTCGCCGGACTGATTCAGGAGCAAGAGCAAGGCGATGAGACCGAAACGGCTAATGATTAAAGGTTATCCGTCTTAGTACGGGGTCATGATCCGAGTCGTGATATAAAAAAGGCTTTGCCATGGAAGGTCCGGGTTTCCGGGGAAAACCGCTTCCTTCGCAAAGCCTTTTTTCTTATTAGAGCGCTGATCCGTGAAGCAGTAGAGGGCGGTGAAGCGGGGGCCGCGTCTTCTGCCCGGCCGTGTACAGGCACACCTTCGGGGCGATTTTCATAAGCTTTAACAGGCTTAAGTCTAGGCGAAAAACCGGTACATAAAAAAATCCTTTCTTGCGGTACGCTCGAACATGATGTTTTTGGCATCAGTCAGCTGCAGCACCTAAAGTTACAGCAATATTTCATATCTCTTCATCGTTTTTTTATAGCAAATTTCCCCTTTGAACCTTCCAACGGAACAGCTGAGGACGGCCGGGATCCCGCGAGAGTGGAAATGGTAGAGGAGGGACGGTTATAATGTTAATAAAAGAAACGATGAGAGGGTTGTTTATGGCCAACACTTATACCTACAGCCGGCGGGAAGAAGTGGCCAACGCCATTACCCACGGCATCGGCGCCTTGCTTAGCGTCGCGGCCCTAGTGGCGCTGGTCGTCTTTTCGACGATGAAAGGAACGGCGTGGCATATCGCCAGCTTTTCCGTATACGGGGCGACGATGCTGATTCTGTATTTGAATTCCACCCTGGTGCATAGCTTTAAAGAGGGAAAAATCAAGGACCTGTTCGAAATTTTCGACCATTCCTCGATCTATTTGTTTATCGCGGGCACGTACACGCCGTTTATGCTGGTGGCGATCCGCGGCACGCTTGGCTGGACCTTGTTCGGGATCGTGTGGGGAATCGCCGTGCTGGGCTGTATTTTTAAAGCCTTTTTCACGAAACGGTTTTTGTTTATGTCCACGATTTTTTATTTGATCATGGGCTGGATGGTCGTCGTGGCTTGGGGTCCTTTGACCGCGGCGGTTGCGCCCGGCGGGATTGCGCTGCTGACGGCAGGAGGCATATTGTATACGCTGGGAACGATTTTTTACGTGTGGCGGGGATTTCCCTACCATCATGCCATTTGGCATTTGTTCGTGCTGGCCGGAAGTATCGTTCACTTTTTCGCCGTGCTGGTTTATTTGCTGCCATGGTCGTAAAAAGCCCGTCATGACGGGGAGAAAGCGTTCCTGGATTCCGAGGGAAGATCCGCTCCAAAGATGACAAGGAATAATGCTTGACATCTTTCCTGGATTTATGTATGATAAGGAACGTTAATGAACTGTAAAGTGTTTTTCCTTGACGAAGGGAGTGCCCCTGGATGAGTCAGGAGAATCGGCTCGAGAAAACGAACCGCATCAATCTGCTGTTTGATTTTTATGAACTTTTGCTGACTGAGAAGCAGCAGACGTTCCTTAAATACTACTTTCACGATGATTTTTCCCTCGGGGAAATCGCCGCCGAGTTCGAAATCAGCCGGCAGGCGGTATATGAACATATTAAACGGGCCGAACAGGTGTTGGAGCAATACGAGGAAAAGCTCGGGCTGCTGAAAAAACACGAACGACGCGTTCAAGAGCTGGAAAAGCTGCGTGAGCTGGTCAATGCCAGCGCGATCGCGCAGGACCGGAAAACGGACATCAACGATATTGTGGATCAATTGGAAGCATGGGAATAAAGCAAACGAAGGAGGTGGCGGTTCATGGCATTTGAAGGATTGACCAGCAGGTTGCAGAACGTGTTCAGCAAGCTGCGCGGCAAAGGGAAGGTATCCGAGGACGACGTAAACGAAGCGATGCGCGAAGTGCGTCTGGCCCTTCTCGAAGCGGACGTCAACTTTAAAGTCGTCAAGGATTTCGTAGCCAAGGTGAAAGAAAAAGCCATCGGTACCGAAGTGATGCAAAGTTTCACGCCGGGCATGGTGATCATCGACATTGTCAACAAGGAACTCACCGAGCTGATGGGCGGAAGTCAGGCGAAGCTGGCGAAAGCGAACAAGCCGCCAACCGTGATCATGATGGTCGGTCTGCAGGGCGCGGGTAAAACCACGACTTCCGGCAAGCTGGCGAAGATGCTGCTGAAGCAAAACCACCGTCCGCTGCTCGTAGCAGGCGATATATACCGGCCGGCTGCGATCAAGCAGCTTCAAGTGTTGGGCGAACAGATCCATGTGCCGGTATTTTCGCTTGGCGACAAGACAAGCCCGGTGGAGATCGCCAAACAGGGCTTGCAGCACGCCAAAGACAACGGCCATGACTATCTGATCGTCGACACCGCCGGTCGTCTTCATGTCGATGAAGAGCTGATGGAGGAACTGCGGCAGATACACGCCGAAATCAAGCCGGACGAAGTGCTGCTCGTCGTCGATGCCATGACGGGGCAGGATGCCGTCAATGTCGCGGAGACGTTTAACAAAGAGCTCGAACTGACAGGGGTTGTCTTGACGAAGCTCGACGGCGATACGCGCGGCGGCGCCGCGTTGTCCGTCAAAGCGGTAACCGGCTGTCCGATCAAATTCGCCGCGCTTGGCGAAAAGGTCGATGCGCTCGAGCCTTTCCATCCGGAACGGATGGCTTCGCGGATTCTCGGCATGGGCGACATGCTGTCCCTGATCGAAAAGGCGCAGGCCAATATCGACACCGAAAAAGCCAAGGAAATGGAGCGCAAAATGCGCAACGCCGAATTTACCTTCGACGATTTCCTGGAGCAGATGGAGCAGGTTAAGAAGCTTGGTCCGATCGATCAGATCATGGACATGATTCCCGGCATGGGTAAGCTGAAGCAGGCGAAAGATTTGAAAGTCGACGAGAAACAGATGAGCCGCATCGAAGCCATCGTCTTCTCGATGACGAAAGAGGAGAAGCAGCATCCGGATATCATCAACCATAACCGCCGCAAGCGGATTGCGACAGGCAGCGGAACCTCGCTTGCCGAAGTGAACCGGCTGATCAAGCAGTTCGACGAAATGCGCCGGATGATGAAACAGTTCTCCGATATGATGGGTCCGAAAGGCCCTAAAGGCAAAGCTTTGAAACAGCTTAAAGGATTGGCCGGCAAAGGCGGAATGAGATTCCCGTTCCGTTAAGCCTGGATATATATATTTTGTTGAAGGAGGTGAATTTCGTGGCAGTACGTATTCGTCTGAAACGCATGGGTGCTCATAAAGCCCCTTTCTACCGCATCGTGGTATCGGATTCCCGTTCCCCGCGTGACGGTCGTTTTATCGAAGAAATCGGTTACTACAACCCGGTTCAACAACCGGCTGAAGTCAAAATCGATGAAGATAAAGCTCTTGCTTGGCTCCAAAATGGCGCACAAGCTTCCGATACGGTTCGCAACCTGCTGAGCAAAGCAGGCGTGTTGAAGAAGTTCCATGAGCTGAAGCAACAGAAATAATGACTGATGGTGAGGGTTATCTATGGAAGAATTAGTTGGAGTTATTGCTAAGGCTTTAGTGGATCATCCCGAAGATGTGACCGTGAAAACGGTGGAGAAGGATCACCTGATTGTGTATGAACTGACCGTGCATCCCGACGATGTAGGCAAAGTCATCGGCAAGCAGGGGCGGATCGCGAAGGCGTTTCGCACGGTCGTCACTTCCGCAGCAGTCAAAATGGATAAACGCGTAACCGTGGATATTATATCTTAAAGGTACGAAGGGGGCTAGGATGTATTTCCTAGCCCTTTTTTTCAAAATATAAAGGATGAAACTTGAAGGATTTAAGCCTTGTCCACGGTATTATATATAGTAAAGAGAACATGCCGCCGGGCAAGCGGCGGTTATTTGTTTTATATGCCGGATTTTGTTTTTTTGAAAAACGCCGAGAGACGTTTCCGTCTCGGCCTTTAGGCCGAAACCGCAATAAACGCAGGAGGAAAATATGCCGCAAACACTTTTAAATGTAGGCAAAATCGTAAACACGCATGGAATCCGGGGCGAGATCAAGGTATTGCCGCACACGGATTTTCCCGAAGTGCGCTTTGCCAAGGGCAGCGAGCTTTTGGTCGTCCCGCCGGACGGAAAAACGCCGGTGCCCGTTACCGTTCAAACCTCGAGATTTCATAAGAATATGTACATCGTGAAGTTGAAAGAGTACGATAATATTAATGACGTCGAAAAATTAAAGGGCGGCATGCTGAAAGTGACCGGGGAGGATTTGGTCGAACTGCCCGAAAACGAGTTCTACTTCCATGAAATCATCGGCTGCGAGGTCGTGACGGACGAAGGACGGGAACTGGGCGTGATCACGGAAATTTTGACGCCGGGAGCCAACGATGTCTGGGTCGTGCAGCCGAAATCGGGCAAAAGCATCCTCATTCCGTACATCGACGACGTCGTGCTGGACGTCAACGTCAAAGACCGGAAAGTGCTTGTGCATCTCATGGAAGGATTGCTGTAGCATGATGAAGGTGGATGTGCTGACATTGTTCCCGGAGATGATGGATGGCGTGTTTCGCTCGAGCATTCTCGGAAAAGCGCAGGAAAAAGGCATCGTCAGCTTAAACGCCGTGAATTTTCGCGAGTATTCGAGCAGCAAACATGGCACCGTGGATGATACCCCATACGGCGGCGGCGGCGGCATGGTGCTGAAGCCGGAGCCGATTTTTGCGGCGGTCGAGGATTTGCTGACACGTACCTCCGCCCCGCCGCGCGTTATTCTGATGTGCCCGCAGGGCGAGACCTTCACGCAGCGGAAAGCGGAGGAGCTTGCCCAGGAAGAGCATCTTATCTTCATCTGCGGCCATTATGAAGGTTATGATGAACGAATCCGCGAGCATCTGGTGACGGACGAGCTGTCGATCGGCGACTATGTGCTGACCGGCGGGGAACTGCCGGCCATGGTGGCCATCGATTCCATCGTGCGTCTGCTGCCGGGGGTGCTTGGAAACGAAACCTCCGCGGTGACCGATTCGTTCAGCACGGGGCTGCTCGAGTATCCTCATTACACCCGTCCAGCCGAATTCAGGGGCTGGAAGGTGCCCGATATTCTGCTCAGCGGACATCATGCCAACATCGAGCTTTGGCGCCGCGAGCAGGCCTTAAAACGCACGCTGGAGCGCCGTCCGGACCTGCTGGAGAAGATAGAGCTTACCGATCAAGACCGCAAAGTGTTGAAGCGGCTGCGGCAGGAGAAGCAGGAAGGCGGCCGATAGGCCGTGTTCCTGCCTGATATTATGACGGCCCGCTCAGTTTAAATTCATCTTTTAAAGGAGGAATATCCATGGATTACAAAAATTATTTCCAGGGCAATAGAGACAAACATTTGAACGAATTGAAGGAATGGTTGTCGATCCCAAGCATTTCGGCATTGTCCGAGCATAAGGGGGATGTCAAGCGGGCGGCTCAATGGCTGGCCGATACGATGACCCGCGCCGGACTCGAAAACGTCACGATCCATGAAACGAAAGGGCATCCGATCGTATATGCCGATTATATGCATGCGGAAGGCAAACCGACGGTTCTGGTTTACGGCCATTATGACGTGCAGCCGGTCGATCCGCTCAATCTGTGGCAAACGCCGCCGTTCCAGCCCGACATCCGCGACGGGAAACTGTACGCCAGAGGCGCGACGGACGATAAAGGCCAACTTTTCCTACATATCAAAGCGGTAGAAGCTATTCTTGCCGAAGAAAAAGAGCTGCCCATCAACATCAAGTTTTGCGTCGAAGGCGAAGAAGAAGTGTCGAGCCCGAACCTGCCGATCTTCCTTGAAGAACATCAAGATATGCTCAAAGCCGACGTGGTGCTCATTTCCGACACCTCGCTGCTCGAAAAAGGAAAACCGGCGATCTGCACCGGCCTGCGCGGTCTCTGCTCCCTGGAAGTGGCGTTATACACCGCCAATACGGACCTGCACTCCGGCACGTACGGCGGCGGGGTTCCAAACGCGTTGCATGCGATGGTCAGCCTGCTGAACTCCTTGCATGACGAAAAGGGACGGGTCAGCGTGGAAGGTTTCTACAAAGGCGTGCTGGAGCTTACGCCGGAGGACCGCGAAGAATTCAAAAAGCAAAACGTCGACGAAAACAAGCTGAAACAGGATTTGGGGCTCGACGAGCTGTTCGGGGAAGAAGGATTCACCTTTGCCGAAAGAACGGGAGCGCGGCCTACGCTTGAGCTGAACGGGGTATACGGCGGCTTCCAAGGCGAAGGCAGCAAAACGGTCATTCCGAAGGAAGCGCATGCGAAAATTACATGCCGTCTCGTCGGACATCAAGATCCGCAGGACATTCTCGACAAAATCGAAAAACATATCTACAGCCATGTGCCTACCGGCGCGAAAGTCGTCGTGACGCCGATGGAAAAAGGAAACCCGTTTACGATCGACCCATCCACGCCGGTGCTGCAAAAGGCTGCGGATGCTTATGAGCATGTCTATGGCACGCGTCCGGTATTCACCCGCGACGGCGGTTCGATTCCGATTGTCGAAACGTTCTCGCGTGTTCTTGAAGCTCCTGTCGTGTGCATGGGCTTTGGACTTCCGGACGAAAACCTGCATGCGCCAAACGAGCATTTCAACCTTGAAAACTTCGATCTGGGTCTGCTGACCATCGTCGATTTTCTCAAAAGGGTGTAATAACGCCTGAAACATAACTGCCGCTTAAGCAAAGCGAACCTTTGCTTAAGCGGCAGTTTTTCATTTGAAGCGCTGCAGGCCGGATTTACCCGTATTTGGTCATAAGGCCATCGAGAACCTTTCGGATGTGCAGCCGGAGCTCCGGAGCGCCTTTTAATTCGGCTTCATCCCCTAATCCGATCATAAACTTCGCAAAAAAATCCAGTTCGTTTTCCGGCATGTTTCCTTCAAGCCAGCCGCTGCCGTCCTCCCGCCTATGAAGCATCGGTTCGGCCCAAGGTTCCGCTTCGCAAATCTGAACCCCGACAGGGGTCAACTCGGCCAACAGGGGGATGCAATGCTGATCCGAGCGGTGTGCCGGCTCGCGGTTTTCGAATTGGATATGGCGAAGGTCCCGGGGCGGCGTTTCCGAAGGAAAGGCCGAACGGATCCGGTCGCACCGGAAGACGCGGAAGCCGTCGGTTTGATAGCAATACGCGGGACAATACCATAACCCGTTTCTCGTGTAGATGCCGATCGGCTGGATGTCGCGCTGGGACCGCTTTTCCCGGGAGGCGTATTCGATCTTCAGGACCTGCTGGCGGATCGCCGCATCCAGCAGCATGGCCAGATGCGGGGAAGCCGCCTGCCTTTTTGGCGTGACGAAATCGATGCGTTGTTTCATCTGGTCGATGCGATCCTGCGTGTCCTCCGGCATGTAGTGGTAAAACTTTTTCAGCGCCGAGGAAGATTCCGCTGCAAACGGCAGGGACGTATAATGGCGGAGCGCATGAACGGCAAAAAAGACCGATACCGCTTCTTCTTCTGTAAACGCAATCGGAGGCAGCATTCTTTCGTTCAGCACCCGATATCCGCCGTGAGGCCCGACTTCCGAATATAAAGGCACGCCCAGCTCGCTCAGCTCCTGCAAATCGCGCAGGATCGTCCTGGGCGATACGCCGAAATCGGAAGCCAGCTCCTTGACGGTAAAGCGGCGCTTCCGGTTAACGGCCATCATAAGCTCCATCAGTCTTTTGGATTTGGACATCGTTTTTCTCCATCGGATTTGACGGGATATTCGGATACCCCGATCCGTTTTTTAAAAGATTTTTTGATCATGACAATAGTTGTCACTATTATGAGCTAAACGGATCCCAAAGTCCAGAAGGACCTTGCGGCATCCTAAAATAACGAAGGAGATGATGGGGATGTCTTATGAACGGTCGCTGGGCGCCGTCGTCGTGTTCAAACACGGCTGCGGATGTAAATACCTTGCAGATAAGCCGAACATCCGGCATATGTGAATTACCGCAAATAGGTTGAAGTATAGAGGGATATCCAATATAATTTCAATATGAAATAAAATTTTATTTTAATATCCTATTTATGAAATATTATTCTGATTTTCGGGAGGACTTAACGTGAAATTCATACCGCTTCATGAGGATTGGCTGGCTTCGATGTGCGAGCTTTGGAACCGGGAGCTTGGCGGACTTTTCCCGATGCGCGAGCAGCTGATGCGGCAAAATACGTTTCAGGATCAAAACATGTACGTTGAAGGCTCCAGGCTTGCAGTCGATGACGAGGGACGGTTGGCGGGTTTCGTCATTGCGAAATTGTGGCGGGAGCGGCAGCGCGAAATGACGCTTGGCGACGGCGGAGGTTGGATTCAGGCGATTGTAGTCCGCAGCGATGCAAGGGGGCAGGGCGTCGGCAGCTCGCTGTTGGAGCAGGCCGAACGGGCGCTGCAAGAAGCGGGCGCGAAGCTGGCCTACGTCGGCCGGGACCCGTGGCACTATTTTCCTGGAATTCCGCATGAGCTGCCTGAGGCCAAGGCATGGTTTGCGCGCCGGGGATACGAAGTATTGTACGACGTCTATGATTTGGTCAATCGGTCGGGGGAACACGAAGGACGCCAGCAATATGCCGAAGGGGCTTATGCCCGCCTGCTCGAAGCCAAGGACCGTGAAGAAATGCTGCGCTTTTTCAAACGCTGCTTCCCCGGACGCTGGCTTTACGAGGCGGAAACATATTGGGAGCGCGGAGGCGAAGGCAGGGAGTTTGTAGGGCTGTTCAAGGGCGAAGAAATGATCGGTTTCTGCAGGGTGAATGACGACAAATCGCCGCTGATTGCCCAAAATACGTACTGGGCGCCGCTGTTTGACGGCCCGTTGGGCGGGATCGGCCCGCTGGGGGTTGACGACCGTTTCCGCGGAAAAGGCTACGGCCTTGCGATCGTGAAAGACGGGGTAGCAGAGCTGGCCGGCCGCGGCGTAAACAACCTCGTGATCGACTGGACCGGATTGATCGATTTTTACGCAAAACTCGGATTTACCGTATGGAAGGGCTACGATCTGGCTAAAAAAGACTTGAAGCAGTAAGGTCCCCGAACGATATCAAAACGTGGATAATAGGACAACCCCCTTGGCAGCATGCCGAGGGGGTTGCGTTTTGTCGCCGCATATCCGGTTTAGTCTTCCATCCACTTGGTAATCGTCGTAAAAATGCTGTATTTGACCTGGTCCGGATGTTTCCGTTTATGATGCTCTTCCAAGAACCGATTGATTTTTTCGAAAAATTCCTTCGCTTCCTCTTCGGTCAAATACACCTCGGAATTGGTCAAATTGCTGTGGGGTTTATCCAGCGTTTGAGCTTTTAAAAATCGCTGCTTGTTATCCTCGTACAAATCCGATAGGAGCTTTTGCGTCTCCGATATAAAAATCTTTTTTGCGGCTTCGTCCGCGCCGTCGTCGCGTTTGATCCGCACCGCCCCTTTGAACGGTTCGTAATATTTGGCGTTGATGCCGTTGATTTCTTTGGTGCTTACCAATTGGAGCAGTCCGATGCTTTCCAGCTTTTTGGCGTGGTAGTATACCTTGGCCGGAATCTCGCCCATGTCGTCGGCAATTTCCTTAATGGTCGCGGGGTGATCCATCCGCTGGAAATGGCTTAATATTTTCATCCGGTAGGGGTCGGAATAAATCCGGATTTCCTCAATCGTGCTAAGTTCCTTCGTTTCCAATACAATCGCACCTCATTATTTCATGCATTTACGTTCAGCGTATTTTGCCAATAAGACTATTATATAGCCCGAATGGATAAAGCACAAAGCATGTTTGTTCAAAACGGCGCATATTCCGGGGCCGATGTTTCCGCTTGAGGCAGGATGGAGGTGCGGGCGCCGGCGATTTACAGGCTCATAAAACTTTTTTGCGTCAGAAGCGCCAGTCCCGGCAAGATCATCAGCAACCCGAAAACGAGAAATACCGTGTTTGTGCTCATCCAGCTGCCGGCAAAACCGGCGATGACGCCGCCGAGAGGGATGGTGCACGTCGCGATCATGCCGGACAAAGCCCCGATGCGCCCAAGCATGTTCTGCGGCGTAACCTCCATCGTATACGTCGATATCGGCGTGTTTACGAACGAGATGGCAAAGCCCATGCCGAAGCTGAACAAGGAGGCTGCATAAAGCGGATATTTGGCGATAAACGCCGGAAAATAAAGCAGGCTGTAGGTCACCCCAAGCAGCAGGAAGCCAAAAACGATCAGGGTGCTTTTTTTGTAGCGGTTTCCCTTTTGGCTGATCCAAAGGCCGCTCAAAATCATGCCGACCACGAGCGTAATGCCGAGCAAACTGAGCCCGAACGGTCCGGCATGCAGCACTTCCTTCACATAGACGGGCTGAAGCACGTTCCACGGACAAAGGCAAAGGTTCACGAAAGCGCCCGCCAGCATGGTCAGCAGAATCAGCCGTTTTTTTCCGACGAACCGCAGGCCGGACAAAAATTGTTTCCAATACGAGCTTCGGCTGTCCTCTTCGGTATCTCCGTGCGGTTCATCCGCAGGCTTTTCCGCCGGATTGGGCCGAATGAAGAAAAACAGCAGCGCTTCGATCAAAAAAGTCGCGGCATCGATCACCATCGTGCCGGAAATGCCGACAAAGGCGATGAGTCCGCCTGCGGCGGCCATTCCGCCAAGCTCCGCGGTCCGGGAGACGGAGGAGGTCAACGAGTTGCCCGTCAGCAGCAGCTCCTTGGGCAGCAGCCTGGGAACCAGTGACATCTCGGCCGGAGTCGAAAAACATTCAAAAGTGGAGTTCAGCACAGTAAACACGAACAAATGCCAAGCCTCAAGATGGCCCGTAAAATAAAGCAGTGCGGTTAACGTAACGGTGGCGCCCCTCCCGGTCCCGGCGACGATGACGACTTTTTTCTTGGACCAACGGTCCACCAGTACGCCGGTAAAAGGGCTGAGGGCAATGCCCGGGATGAAATTGACCGCAAACAACGTCCCCATCAGCACTTCCGAGCCGGTCAGCATGTAAACCATCCAGCTGTACGCGATCGAATCGACCGAATCCCCAAAACGCGAAATGATTTTTGCGGCGATCATGATCAGATAAGACGGGTGTGCGCGCAATGCCCGGATGCCCTGCCTCGGCTGTGATTGAACCAGAACCGTTTCCCCCATGTTCACAACTCCATTCAACTTTTATTAATGATAAAATATTTTTAACGTTAGATTTATTTTATGAATTATCCGGCAAATTTCAAGAGGTTTTTGGCAAAACGTTAAAATTTTTTTGACGACGATGAAGCTTGGATGAACAACGGCTCTGGCGGCAGTCTCAGTCGCTGGGCGGAACAATTTTAGGCATTAGATGAAGCGAAGCGGAAACCGCGGCTTTTTGATTCGCAACGAAGAGCCGAAACTTCGCCGGAAGGCTTGTTCAATTTATTGTTGCAAACGCCGATGCGGATATGATACAATTAACGCTGTTGTGTGGAATACGGTGGTCCGCTGCGGATGATGAAGGAGAACAGAGGGTTTTCCGGAAGAGGCAAGAACACCTGTACGGAAGGAGGGAGTCCTAGATGAATATCCTACAAGCGATCACTCAAGAACAGCTTCGTAAAGATATCCCAAGTTTTCGTCCTGGCGACACTTTGAAAGTGCACGTTAAGGTAATCGAGGGATCTCGCGAACGTATCCAGTTGTTCGAAGGTGTTGTTATTAAACGTCGCGGTGGCGGAATCAGTGAGACTTTTACGGTTCGTAAAATTTCTTACGGTGTTGGTGTGGAAAGAACGTTCCCGATCAACTCGCCAAAAATTGAGAAAATCGAAGTGGCTCGCCGTGGTAAAGTGCGTCGTGCGAAGCTTTATTATCTTCGTGAACTTCGCGGTAAAGCAGCAAGAATTAAAGAAATTCGCCGTTAATATGCGGTGCAGCGTAAAGGGCTTGATTTCAAGCCCTTTTCGTTTTAGGATAAGAAATGTTACGGCTCCGTATAGGAGCTTTTCTTTTCGGCAAAAAATGAAAATGCGCGCAAGCTCATGAAAAAGATGATGCGAGGAGAGGACGGTGACGTATGCAGCAGGACATTCAGAATGACGGGGCGGAGTTGCAGGAGCAGGATCAGAAACCGCCCAAAAAAGCGAAAAATGAAGTTGTGGAATGGCTAAAAGCAATCGTGATTGCTCTTATTCTGGTGGCTCTCATCCGCTGGCTTCTCTTTAAACCGTTTATCGTGGACGGGCCGTCGATGCAGCCGAACTTCCATACGGGTGAACGGCTGATCGTAAACGAAATTCTATACGACATCCGGAAGCCGCAACGCGGAGAAGTCATTGTGTTCCATGTGCCTTCCGAAGGCAAGGATTTCATCAAGCGGGTCATCGCCGTCGCGGGCGACACCGTCAAGGTCGAAGGCGATACGGTGACGGTCAACGGGAAACCGGTCAATGAAACCTACATACAGGGTGCGATTGACGAGAGCCATAAAGAGGGCAAACTGTATAATGACAAGGACTTTCCGAACAGCGCGTTCCCGGACGGGAAGGTGCCGGAGGGCCATGTCTTCGTGATGGGCGACAACCGTTCCGACAGTACGGACAGCCGGATGATCGGATATGTGCCGCTGAGCGATATCGTCGGGCGCGCGGATTTGATTTTCTGGCCGATCAAAGACGTTCAATTGATCAAACATTAAACCATCCACCGGTCTAGCGGCTGGTTGTAGGCAAAAATGAGGTGATGACGGTGACGATTCAATGGTTTCCAGGTCATATGACACGAGCGCGCCGCCAAATACAGGAAAAGCTGAAGCTGATCGACGTGGTCATCGAGCTGATCGATGCGCGTCTTCCGCTGTCCAGCCGCAATCCGATGATTGACGAAATACTGCAGGGCAAACCGCGGCTGATCATCATGAACAAAGCGGATCTTGCGGATGCCGCGGTCACCAGGGAATGGCAAAATTATTTCAAGGAGCAGGGACATACAGCATTCCCGGTCGACGCCTCGACCGGAACCGGCGTGAAGGATATCCCGGGCCAGCTGAAGCTGCTGCTGAAGGAAAAAATCGACAAGCAAATCGCCAAAGGCATGAATCCGCGGGCGATCCGGGCGCTGATCGTCGGCATTCCGAACGTCGGCAAATCGACGCTCATCAACCGGCTGGCCGGACGCAGCATCGCCGCGACGGGCGATCGTCCGGGGGTGACCAAAGGCCAGCAGTGGATCAAGGTCGGCGGCGAAATCGAGCTTTTGGATACGCCGGGCATTTTATGGCCGAAATTCGAAGACCAGAACGTCGGCTACAAGCTGGCGGTCACGGGGGCGATCAAAGAGGAGATCCTGAACGCCGAGGACATTGCTTTTTTCGCCGTGAAATATTTGGTCGGCTATTATTGGGATGCGTTCCGGGAACGCTTTGAGCTGGACGAGAACACCCCGCATAACCCGGATGACAGCGACGAAATCGTGGCCATCATGGAAGCGGTCGGCCGCAAGCGCGGCTGCCTGGTCAGCGGGGGACGGGTCGATCTGGAAAAGGCTTCGAGAACGCTGCTGCGGGAGCTGCGGGCAGGCAAAATGGGCCGTTTTTCCCTCGAATCGCCATATTGAAACGAAAATAACGCAGGCCGCCGGAAGGCGGCTTTTTGCGTTGAAGCGAGTCAACCAAACGGTTGGCTCTTTTTTTTGAAATCCAAGTTCCGGGAGCTCTGCATAGTAGCTGAATCCGTTTCGAAGCCAGGCATGGGAGTTGTGGGGGGGATTGCAAATACGGTCTGGTTTTTTAGGGGGGCATCGATAGACGGTTTTCTTAATATATAAAATCAAAGGCGATTCCATCTGCGGGAACCGGAAGAAAGGTGAATGGCGGAAATTTGGCGATATAGCCATCTGAATTGCGAGTCTGAAGCATAAGGGGAGAGGCGTTTGAAGCGGAAACGGCGGATCTATGCAGGAGCGGGTGCCATAGTTGCGGCAGTGATGTTCGCGGGAGTAAGCGGAATGCTGGTCTGGAGCTTCGGAGCCGGAGATCATGCATCCGCGCCGCATGGAAGGGCAGCGACTGCGGCCGCCCTGCCGGAACCCCGCGTGGCGACGAACGGGACGGAAGGGCAAACGGGAACCGGACCGGCTGCGGCCCGAGCGGAATCCGCTGCTGGAAAAAGCGCGATGACGCTTCAGGACACGTCATTTCAACAGGAACACCCGGCCCGGATTTATTACCGCGATAAGGTCATCGCGCTGATGTATCATGAGGTGACGCCCGGCCAGAAAGACAGGCAGAGCCTCGATGTCGTCAAGTTTGAGCGGCAGTTGAGCTTGATGAAAGAAAGCGGATTTCAATGGATTACGATGAAGCAATACGCGGCGTTTGTGTTGCATGGCAGTCCGGTGCCTCCCAACGCGGTGCTGATGACCTTCGACGACGGCTACGAGTCGTTTTACGAATACGCGTACCCGCTGCTTCTCAAGTACCATGTGCCTGCGACAAGTTTTCTGATCGTCAATACGGTCGGCAATCCGAAACATGCCGGCATTCCGAAGCTGGACTGGGAGCAGGTGCGGGAGATGCATGCCAACGGCGTCGATTTTTACAGCCATTCCTTCGATTCGCATAGGTATGCGCCTTTGGATGCCGCCGGAAAGCGTTCGAAGGCGGTATTAAGGGGACCGGTCTGGAACGCGCAGCTTGGCCGCAAGGAAACGCAAGGGGAATACGCCGCGCGCGTGCGGCGGGATTTGGAACAGGCCAATGCCGTTTTGCGCGAAAAGCTAGGCAACACGATGCAAGTGATCGCTTTCCCTTACGGGGTGTTTTCGCCTTCGCTGCTGCGCATATGCAAGGAGCTCGATATGCAGGTGACCTTCACGGTGATGCCGGGCATCAACCGGCCGGGCGGATTAAACGGATATCGCCTTAATGCCGGCGGCGCGGACAACGATCCCGAAAGTTTGATCGCGCTGATGAAAATGGGGGCGGTACCCGCTTCGAATCAAACGAAACCGGGCTCGGGACGATCCGGGGCGAAGTCCCCGGCAAAGCCGCCGATAACGGCGAAGCCCAAAACCGGCGGCATGCGAATCGCAGCAGAATAATGGAAAATGCCGTAAAAGTCATGCGCCCTGGCTGCGGATCAAGTATAATATTTTAGAATGGAAGCTTGGGAGACGGGGAAACCGTCCGTGGGAGCAGGAGGAACAACATGACGGACTTGTTGAAGCATGAAAAAGAGCATTGGGAACAATCCTATCAATATATCGCGGGCATCGACGAAGTCGGGCGCGGCTGCTTGTTTGGGGATGTGGTCGCCGCAGCCGTCATCCTTCCCGCCGGTCTGGTATTGGAAGGCGTAGACGATTCGAAAAAATTGAGCGAGAAAAAACGCGAAGCGCTGTTTGAACAAATTATGGAACAGGCGGTGGACGTATCGGTCGGTTATGCGGACGCGGAGACGATCGACCGGATCAACATCAAGCAGGCGGCCAGGCTGGCGATGAAAAGGGCGGTTCTCGGGCTGGCCGTGGCCCCGGACATGCTGTTCATCGATGCGGAAAAGGTCGATGTGGACCTGCCGCAGCTTTCGATCATCAAAGGAGACGCGACCAGCCAGTCCATTGCGGCGGCATCGATTATCGCCAAGGTGACGCGGGACCGGCTTTGCAAAGGGGAATGGGAAGCAAGGTATCCCGAATACGGAATCGCGATACATAAAGGTTACGCCACCAAATTTCACCGCGAGCAAATTCTTGCCTTGGGTCCGACGCCGATGCACCGGCGCAGCTTTTTGAAAAATCTGGAGGTCGTGCAGGAAACCTTGTTTTAAGGCGATGCTTCACAGCCGGGAGGCCGGCGCCGATATATAGAAAAAAGGGTTCTCATGATTGAAGGAGGAAGCGGCGTGAATATCGGTTCGTTGATTCGCGGCCTGCTTGGCGACACTAAACCGGGGGAAGCCAGGCAGCTGGAGATGAAAACCGGCCAGGTGGTCAGAGGCATGGTGCTCAGCGTCTCGGAAGACGGCCAGGAAGCCGTCGTACAGATTCAGGGAGTCAAGGTAAGGGCGGTGCTCGAAACGCCGCTGCAGGCAGGCCAGGCGACGCTTTTGCAAGTGCAGCCGCCTACGGCCGGCGGGATGACCGTTTTGAAGCCGTTGTCCGATTCGCCTTATTCGTCGCTGCCGTCAAAATCGGTTGCCGACGTGCTGAATGCGCTCGGGCTGGCGGATACGGACGACAACCGGGCCATGATTCAGGCGATGCAGGCAAGCGGCGTGCCGCTGACAAAGGAAAATGCCGAGCTGTTCAGCCGGATGCTGCAGCAAAAGCCTGCCTCCGTTCCGGTCGCGGAATGGGTTCAAGCCGCCGCGATTGCGCTGCAGCGGGGTTTGCCCGTGACGGGGGAAAGCGTCCGCGGGCTGCAGCAGGCGGTGTTTGGCCCCCAGGTTCACGAGCTGCTGGCCGCGCTCGAAACGCGGCTGGAAGAGGCGTTGGCCGCATCAGGGCAAGGCAAACCCGCGGCGGGACCGGCGGCGGGTGGCGGTCATCAGGCCGCTTCGGCTGCCGCATCTGACGGCATTTTTACGCCTGCGGAGGCAAAGGAAGGGACAAACCCTGCTTCTCAGGCAAAAGGCACGGCGGCCGGCCTCGAGAACGGCGGAACGGCAGCGTTGAAGGCGGGAGCGGCCGAAGGCGATCCAGGCCTGCCCCCGCTGCTGGCCAAGCTGCAGCAGGTGCTTGGACAGCTGCGCGCGGCGCCCGCCCTGGCTTCGCTCCAGGGCGGCGGCGCGGCCGGCTCCGCTGGAGCGCCGGCCGCGGGAATGGCGCCGCCGCAAGAGTCGGCGGCGCCGATGGGCTCCGGCAGCCAAGCGGCGCCGGAGCAGCCAAAGACCCACGGCGCGGAGCCGTGGGTCGGGCGGCTTTTGAAGCTGCTCGGTGCGGAGCACGAGCAGCAGGGCGTGCGCGGGGCGATGCCGCCCGCGCAAACGGCGGCCGCGGCGCAAGGCGCGCGGCCGGGAGGCGCCGCACCGGCCATCGGCCAGGGTGCGGCGCCGGAAGCGGGCCCGGCTGGGCCGGGGCCCGCAACGGGCGGCGGCGCGGCAGGTGCCGCCGCCGTGAAGCCGCCCGCGTCCGCTAGCGCGGGCGGGGCGGGCCTGCAGCCGCCGGCGGCCGACGCTTCGGCTCCGGCCGTGCAAGGGCAGCAGGCCCGCCCGGTGGCTGCCGGTGTACATCTTCCGGCAGCCGCGCAGGTCCCGGCCCTCGAGACGGCCGGGACCCGCGCCGAGCATGCCCTGCAGGGCGCAGGTACGCAGCAGGACACGCTGAAGGGCGTTTTGCTGCAGCTGCTAAGCCATGACGATACGCCGCCGCAGCTGAAAGAAGCGGCGCAGCAGCTGGTTTCCCATTTGACCGGGCAGCAGCTGCTGCTGAACACGGACCGGACCGCGCCTTTTGCCCAGGTGACGCTGATGCTGCCGCTGAACGGTCCGGACGGGCAAGAAACGGCGTCGGTTCAAATCCAGTCCCGCCGGGGAGCCAAAGGCGAGCTGGATGCCTCCAACTGCCGGTTATGGTTTGACCTGCAAATGAAACATCTGGGCCAGACGCTTGTGGATGTGCAGGTCGTCGACCGGATCGTCAGCTTAAAAGTGCACAACGCCCACGATTGGGCCGGGGAGCTGCTGGAAAACTACAGGGAAGACATCTCCGGAGCGATCGAGTCGATCGGATACCAGCTGCTGACCCTAAAGGCGGAGCCGATGCCGGTGAAAGAAACCGATTCGGAGTCCGGTTTCGCGGCCAATGCAGCGGTCAGCGATTATGTTCCCCAACGCTATAGAGGGGTGGATTTTCGGGTATGAACGAAAATGGACAGGAACCGCCCTATTCGATGAAAAAGGCGGTAGCCTTGAAATATAGCCCGGGAGAAGCCGCGGCGCCCGTGGTGGCCGCCAAAGGCCGGGGAAAGGTCGCCGAGGCGATCCTGGAAAAAGCCAAAGAGCACGGCGTCCCCGTTCAGGAGGACGCGGCGCTGGTGGAGGTGCTGTCCAAGCTGGATTTGGACCAGCAGATTCCTCCCGAGCTTTATCAGCTTGTTGCGGAGGTGCTAAGCTATATTTACCGGACAGACCGCTTGGCACGGGAAAGGGAGAGGGAATGGCTGAAGGAATGACGAGGGAAAAGGATAACCGGCGGGATAAAGGAGCTGCAGCCGAACAGGCTGCCTGCGACTATTTGGTTGGGCTGGGTTATGCCATTAAAGACCGCAATTGGCGCTGCCGCGGCGGGGAGCTGGATATTGTCGCCGAGCTCGGCCGTCTGCTGGTCATCGTCGAAGTCCGGAGCCGGAGCGGCAGCCGCTACGGCACGGCGGCCGAATCGGTCGATTACCGCAAAATCCGCCGGGTTCGCGGCATCGCGTCGACCTATTTGCATTATAAACAGCTGGAGGAGCGGGAGCTTCGGTTTGACGTGGTCGCGATTGAACTGGATGCGGCTTGGAACGCCGTGTCGCTTCAGCATATCGAAGGGGCTTTTTGAATGCGGGTTGCGAGGCGAATCCGATGCCTTGACTTTTTTCTGCCGCAATTTTACAATTTGATCATATCGATATTCGAAAATAAGGAAGCACCTTTTTTCGACAGGAACGTTGCTGCTATACGATTGCAGCGAAACGATCTGTTAGAAAGGGTGCTTTTGTCGTATGTACGGAAAAATGTACAGTGCATGTTTATACGGAATCGACGGGGTTCTTATACAGGTTGAGGTCGATATCTCGAACGGTCTGCCCCAAACGTCGATCATCGGTTTGCCTGATTCGGCGATCAGGGAAGCGGTGGAACGCGTCCGGGCAGGAATCAAAAACTGCGGTTTCACCTTCCCTCTGCAGCGGACGACGATCAACCTGGCACCTGCCGATTTGCGCAAAGAAGGCTCCGCCTTTGATCTGGCCATCGCCCTCGGCATACTGTGCACGAGCGGACAGCTTATCCTGCCCCAGGAGGAAAAGCTGCTGCTGATCGGGGAAATGGCGCTGGACGGGAGCCTGCGGCCGGTAACGGGCGTGTTGCCGATGGTCGACCGCGCCAAAAGGGAGGGGTTTTCCGCCGTCCTGCTTCCGAAGGATAATGCGGCGGAAGCCGCTCTAATCGAAAATATGAATATTTATGCAATCGGGCATTTGAATGAGCTGCTGGCTCTGGGGCAAAAGGAAGCCGGTCTGGCAGCCTCGGATAAAAACAGCCCGCTTCGTATTATATCTTTGGAGGGTTTGCGATTTAAAAGGGGCCTTCACCCCGACCAACAAGTGCACCAGGCGGAAGATTATGCCGATGTGCTCGGACAGCATCACGTAAAGAGGGCGCTGACAATCGCCGCCGCCGGCATGCATAACATTATGCTGATCGGTCCGCCGGGAACCGGGAAAACGATGCTGATCAAACGCCTTCCGACCATTCTGCCGCCCATGACGGAGCAGGAGGCGCTGGAGACGACAAAAATTTTCAGTGCGGCAGGGAAGCTGAAGGAACCGGCGGCGGGTCTGCTTCGAACCCGGCCGTTCCGCTCCCCGCACCATACCATTTCAAGCGGCGGTTTGATCGGCGGGGGAACGATTCCGAAGCCGGGGGAAGTCAGCCTTGCCCACCGCGGAATCCTGTTTCTCGACGAGCTGCCGGAATTTAATCGCCAAGTGCTGGAGGTGCTGCGCCAACCGCTGGAAGACAAATGCGTAACGATCAGCCGGGCGAGGGCGGTACATACCTTCCCTGCGAGATTCATGCTGGCGGCCTCGATGAATCCCTGCCCTTGCGGTTACCTGGGCAGCGAACATCCCGGCCATCCTTGCATATGCAGCCCGTCAAGAATCGCGCAGTACCGTTCGAAGATTTCCGGACCGCTGCTGGATCGGATCGATCTTCAGGTCGATGTGCCGAGGCCAAGGGAGTGGACGAGGGAGAAGTTCAGCCTTTCCTCGGCGGAAATGCGCGCCCAGGTTCTGGAAGCGCATGAAAGACAAATACAACGTTACGAAAAGCTCCAGATCAGCTGGAACAGCGAGCTGGCCGGGACCGCGCTGCGGCGGTTTACGAAGCTGGATTCGGATACCGCCGACATGCTTCATCAAACGATCGAGGCACTGGGTTTGAGCATGCGCGCTTACGACCGGATACTAAAGCTTTCCCGAACCATCGCCGACCTGGACGGAAAGGACCGCATATCGTCCTCCCACGTCGCCGAAGCCATCCAATACCGGAATTTGGACCGTCCCCAAAACGAAACGGTAGTCTAGAATCTCAACAAATCAATATTATTTTTTCGTTATCGCTGAAGGGCGCCCGTACAGGTTATTTCAGAGCTCTACGAAGGAAATGACCAAGCGGAATAAATCGTCATGAATGGCGGCCGCTTCTATCAGCGGTCCTCAACTTGGAATTGGCTGCCTATAACACCTATGGTAAACTTAGGAAAATGGCAACGGCACGAGGAGGATATGAATGAAAAAGCTTGCAATATTGTTTGCGGTTTTCATGATCATGACTAGCGCCTGCAGCGCCGGGAAGTTTTCGGATAAGTTCTCTCAGGATGATATGGCAATCGTTAAAGATGACAGTGGTAAAAAGGTGAAATACGGAATGAGTAGGGCGGAAGCCGAGGAAATATTGGGGAGCGGTTCAAAATCCGAAATATTAAATGCGGTTGAATATCCTCAGGGGGTAAGCCTATTTTACAGAAATGATACCGTAGCTGGAATCATACTTACTTCTGATTCGAAAGGCGTTTACAAGACAGCGCGCGGCGCCGAAACCGGAATGCTCAAAGAGAAAATTGAGAAACTGTATGGAGATCAACATACAAAGAGCGAATCGGGAAGGAATTTGGATTATGTTTATAATGCGAAAGATGAAAAATTCCTGATCAATGATCTACCTAAGAATGAAGACGAGGCACACAATACCTACGTTATTTCAGCTACGTTTGATGATAACGGGTATTCGGAACGGATTTTTCTGATGGATGCTAAATACGCGATCTACTTGAATTAAGACGGCGATTTAAGGAAGCCTTCTGAATTTGACATTTTAAGAATGGCTTGCATTATGCTCTCATTGATACAACCTTTTCCGAAAGAAGGTTATGGGGGATTCATGGTTGGATTATGAACCATTTTAACAGGTAAACGGTAGAGGCCGTTGGAGTTCAAGAAATGATTCAAGATCACATTTTAATAACATAACGTTTGCCGAAAACCATGAGAGTCATTCGACAAATGTTTGCTTCAGTGGTCATGTTTTCTTGGATGCAACGGCCATTTTGCGTTCCCTTGAAATGCGGTAATACTGAATCCATGAGATGATGTTAACAATGCTAGGAAAGCGGCAGGCGGGGACATCAGAGGTTTCAGAAGCAAAGCGGCAGAAAGCGTTTTTCATTTATCCGATCAGGGCTGAATGGCAGAAGAAAGGAATTCAAAACCGAATTAAATGTAAATAAATTCCAAACATTCTCTGAAACGGATTAAACCGATATCAAAAAGCTGTCGATATTCCTTCAGTTTATTAAGGTAAGCGTTTTAAAAACATGGTACAATAGCTTGGGTTTATATTATTTTCCAAGAGAAAAACCCGCCTTGTAGCAGTCATGTTGATAGGAGGATTCCGTAAATGAATATCCATGAATATCAAGGAAAACAGGTATTGAAGCAGTATGGGGTTGCCGTTCCGAACGGAAAGGTCGCTTATACGGTGGAAGAAGCCGTCGAAGCGGCAAAAGAGCTGGGCAGCCAGGTCACGGTCGTCAAAGCTCAAATCCATGCCGGCGGACGCGGTAAGGCAGGCGGCGTCAAAGTTGCGAAAAACCTTGACGAAGTCCGCGCTTATGCCGAAGAAATTCTCGGCAAGGTTCTCGTTACGCATCAGACAGGCCCGGAAGGCAAGGAAGTGAAACGCCTTTTGATCGAAGAAGGCTGCGATATCCGAAAGGAATATTACGTGGGCGTCGTCGTTGACCGTGCGACTGGCCGCGTCGTTATGATGGGTTCGGAAGAAGGCGGTACGGAGATCGAAGAAGTGGCTGCAAAAACTCCGGAGAAAATTTTCAAAGAAGTGGTTGATCCGGCCGTAGGACTGCAGGTATTCCAAGCGCGCAGACTCGCCTATGCCATCAACATCCCTAAAGAACTGGTAAACAAAGCCGTTCAATTTATGATGGCCCTTTATACGGCTTTCGTGGATAAAGACTGCTCGATCGCAGAGATCAACCCGCTGGTGGTAACGGGCGACGGCAACGTCATGGCGCTGGATGCCAAGCTTAACTTTGACTCCAACGCATTGTTCCGCCATAAGGACATTCAAGAACTTCGCGATCTGGATGAAGAAAACGAAAAAGAAATCGAAGCGTCCAAATACGACCTGAGCTACATCGCCCTAGACGGCAACATCGGCTGCATGGTTAACGGCGCGGGGCTTGCCATGGCAACGATGGACATCATCAAATACTACGGCGGCGACCCTGCCAACTTCCTCGACGTTGGGGGCGGCGCAACGACGGAGAAGGTAACGGAAGCGTTCAAAATCATTCTCTCCGACGAGCAGGTCAAAGGCATTTTCGTCAACATTTTCGGCGGCATCATGCGCTGTGACGTCATCGCCGAAGGCGTGGTCGAAGCGGCGAAGCAGCTTGGCTTGACCCGTCCGCTGGTTGTGCGCCTGGAAGGCACCAACGTGGATCTCGGCAAGAAAATTTTGGCCGAATCCGGCCTGAACATCGTTCCTGCCGATTCCATGGCCGACGGCGCGCAAAAAATCGTCTCGCTCGTAAAATAAGGACCTTTAAATAAGATTAGGGGATGTGAACGAATCGTGAGTATTTTGGTCGATAAAAATACAAAAGTGATTACCCAGGGCATCACCGGGAAAACCGCCCTTTTCCATGCAAAAGGAGCCCTTGATTACGGAACTCAAATGGTTGGAGGCACTTCGCCGGGCAAAGGCGGCACAACGGTCGATATCGAGCTGGAAAACGGAACGTCCGTCAGCCTGCCCGTGTTTAATACGGTTGCCGAAGCCAAAGCGGCTACGGGCGCAACGGCGAGCGTTATTTACGTACCGCCGGCATTTGCCGCCGACTCCATCATGGAAGCGGTTGAAGCCGAAATGGATCTCGTGATCTGCATTACGGAAGGCATTCCGGTGCTCGACATGGTTAAAGTCTCCCGTTACATGGAAGGCAAAAAGACCGTCCTGATCGGACCGAACTGCCCTGGCGTCATTACGCCCGGCGAATGCAAAATCGGCATCATGCCGGGATATATCCATACGCCTGGCCATGTAGGCGTCGTATCCCGCAGCGGAACGCTGACGTACGAGGCCGTTCACCAGCTGACGACCCGCGGCATCGGGCAGTCCACGGCCGTAGGCATCGGCGGCGACCCTGTCAAAGGGACGGAATTTATCGACGTGCTGAAACGCTTCAACGAGGATCCGAATACTTACGCGGTGATCATGATCGGCGAAATCGGCGGCACGGCCGAAGAAGAGGCCGCGGAATGGATCCGCGACAACATGACGAAACCTGTCGTCGGCTTCATCGGCGGCGTTACCGCTCCTCCGGGAAAACGCATGGGCCATGCAGGCGCCATCATTTCCGGCGGGAAAGGCACGGCGAAAGAAAAAATCGCCAAGATGGAAGAGTGCGGCATCAAGGTCGCTCCAACGCCTTCCGAAATGGGCTCCACGCTGGTCGACGTTTTGAAGGAACGCGGCCTGCTGGACAAATGCTTGACACACTAATCCGGCATCGGGTTATTATAGATTCAAAGGTAAGCAACCTTTTATTTCTCTCCAGGGGAATAAAAGGTTGCTTTTTTGTTTATAAATTTTGATGTTTGGGGTGATCCGTGATGGATATGCGATGGCTGCTGATCGGTTTGCACGAGTTTAAGGGGCTTGGCAGAAGGAGCATCGCCCGTTTGATGAAGGAAGGCATGCTGACGGAAGAGATGTTCCATTTTAATAGTAAGGATTGGGAAAACTTCGGCTTTTCCGTCGAATTGTCGGAGCGGCTGGCGAACGAATTAACGGTCGATTATGTTCGGCGGAAACAGGAGGAACAGGAACAACAGGAACAACAGGAGCAACAGGAGCAACGATCGGGGACCCGCATCATCACCATTTTGGACGACCATTTTCCGGCGTTGCTGAAGGAAAGCCCCGATCCTCCGCAGGTGCTGTATGCGATGGGGGACGCCAGTCTGCTGCACGTTCCGTCGGTGGCGATGGTTGGGACAAGGGTGCCGACCGCGTACGGGCGGAAAATGGGAGCGGATTTGGCGCAGGGGTTATGTGCCGGCGGGCTGGCGATCGTAAGCGGACTTGCCAGAGGAATCGACAGCATTTGCCACGACGCTGCGTTATTATGCGGAGGAGGAACGATAGCCGTCATGGCGACAGGGGCGGATATCATATATCCCCCGGAAAACAAATCGCTTTTTGCCAAAATTGCCGAAAACGGCCTGGTCGTCACGGAATATCCTCCGGGGACAAGGCCCCATCCCGGATTGTTTCCGCAGCGGAACCGGATCATCGCGGGATTGTCGCTGGGTACGATCGTGGTGGAAGCCGATGAATGGAGCGGGTCGCTTATTACGGCGGATCTGGCGCTGGATGCCGGACGGGACGTGTTTGCCGTGCCCGGCCAGGCGAATTCGCCGAAATGCCGGGGAACGCTCAATCTGATACGCCAGGGAGCCAAAATGGCCTGTTCCGCGGCCGACGTTTTGGAGGAATACGATTCATGGTTGCCAAACGGGCATAAGAATACATACAATAGGGAACGCCAGGCAAAAGAGGCGGCTGAAAGCGCAGCGGGTCATTTGACAACGGATGAGTTGGAACTATACCATATACTGGAGCAGGGGCCGTTCACGCTGGACGAACTGCTGCAGCATAGCCGGTGGGATTTTGGACATTTGCATTCAGTTCTGTTATCTTTAATCATAAAAAAGCAGATTACCCAATTGCCTGGTGCTATATATAAGATGATCTGACAACTTTTAAATTTTGGATCGCATCAAAGCGAACGAATCTTTTGAATGTAGGAGAGGAGGATGAACCGATGGCTGATTCACTGGTGATCGTGGAGTCGCCCGCCAAGGCGAAAACGATCGGCAAATACTTGGGCAACAAATTTATCGTAAAGGCTTCCATGGGCCATGTTCGCGATTTGCCAAAGAGCCAAATCGGGGTTGAAATAGAAAACGAGTTCAATCCGAAATATATTACGATCCGCGGAAAAGGTTCCGTGCTCAAAGAGCTGAAAGACGCCAGCAAAAAGGTTAAAAAGGTTTATCTCGCAGCCGACCCCGATCGCGAAGGGGAAGCGATTGCCTGGCATTTGGCGCATGCGCTTGAGCTGGACGGCAAGGAAAGCTGCCGGGTCGTATTCAACGAAATTACGAAGCAAGCCGTCAAGGACGCGTTCAAAACGCCGCGCAAAATCAACATGGATCTGGTGAACGCCCAGCAGGCAAGGCGGATTTTGGACCGTTTGGTTGGTTACAAGATCAGCCCATTATTATGGAAGAAAGTCAAAAAGGGCTTGTCGGCGGGACGGGTGCAATCGGTTGCCGTCAAAATCATCATCGACCGCGAAAACGAAATCAACGCTTTCGTCCCTGAAGAATACTGGTCCATCACCGCCAAGCTTGCCAAGGGCAGCTCCGTGTTCGAAGCGAAGTTTCATCAGCTTGAAGGGCAAAAGAAGGAGCTTTCGAAGGAAGAGGACGTTCAGGAAGTTCTGAAGGCGATTAAAGGGGCCACCTTCAAGGTGGCGGAAGTCAAGGAGAAGGAGCGCCAGCGGCATCCGTCGCCGCCGTTTACGACAAGCTCCCTTCAGCAGGAGGCTGCCCGCAAGCTGAACTTCCGCGCAGCCAAGACGATGTCCGTCGCCCAGCAGCTGTATGAAGGTGTCGAACTCGGCAAGGAAGGCACCGTCGGTCTGATCACCTACATGCGTACCGACTCGACAAGAATCGCCGCATCCGCGCAGGAGGAAGCAAAAGCCTTCATCGAGGAAAAATTCGGCGGCGATTTCGTTCCGGAATCCCCGCGCGAATATTCGAAAAAAGCGGCGAATGCGCAGGATGCGCACGAAGCGATCCGCCCGACATCGGTGCTGCGCGATCCGGAGTCCGTCAAGGCTTACATGAGCCGCGATCAACTCCGCCTCTACAAGCTGATCTGGGAGCGGTTCGTGGCCAGCCAGATGGCTTCCGCGCTGCTCGATACGCTGTCGGTGGACATTGCGGCCGGTACCGCGGTATTCCGCGCTTCCGGTTCCAAGGTGCGTTTTCCGGGTTTCATGAAGGTATATGTCGAAGGAAACGATGACGGCACCACGGAGGAAGAGAAGTTTTTGCCCGAGCTTGCGCCGGGCGATAAGCTGAAGAAGGAAGAAATCGAGCCGAAGCAGCATTTTACACAGCCTCCGCCGCGGTACACCGAAGCGCGTCTCGTGCGCACGATGGAAGAGCTTGGAATCGGTCGTCCGAGCACGTATGCGCCGACGCTTGAAACAATCCAGAAACGCGGGTACGTGGCGATCGAAGACAAGAAGTTCGTACCGACCGAACTTGGCGAGCTGGTCATCGAACAGATGGAGCAGTTTTTTCCCGAAATTCTGGATGCCGAGTTCACCGCCCATATGGAGGAAGATCTTGACCATGTGGAGGAAGGTTCCGAGGATTGGGTAAAGGTGTTGAAGGAATTTTACGAATCTTTCGAAAAACGCCTCGAGGTCGCCGAAGAAGAAATGAAGGAAATCGAAATCGAAGACGAGGTTTCCGACGAAATTTGCGACAAATGCGGCCGGCCGATGGTATACAAGCTGGGACGGTTCGGCAAGTTTCTGGCCTGCTCGGGATTTCCGGAATGCCGAAACACGAAACCGATCGTCAAGGATATCGGCGTGACCTGTCCCAAATGCAAGGAAGGACACGTCGTGGAACGCCGAAGCAAAAAGGGACGCATCTTTTACGGGTGCGATCGTTATCCGGAATGCGATTTCGTATCCTGGGACCGCCCTTCCAGCGTTCCGTGCCCGAAATGCGGCTCGTGGATGGTGGAGAAACGGAACAAGCAGGGAGCCAAGCTGCAGTGCACCTCCTGCGATCACACCCAGGAGATCGAAGAAAACGAAGAAGAAACAGTCTGACAGCATGTTGTATGCAACTGTAGGAGGTAATGAAAGTTGAATGAAATCAAACAGGTAACCGTCATCGGCGCGGGTCTGGCAGGCAGCGAAGCTGCCTGGCAGATCGCAAGCCGCGGCGTTCCCGTGAAATTATACGAAATGCGTCCGGTCGTAAAAACGCCTGCCCACCATACGGACAAGTTTGCCGAACTGGTGTGCACCAACTCTTTGAGAGCAAACGGCTTAACCAATGCTGTCGGCGTCCTTAAGGAAGAAATGCGGATGCTGGACTCGATCATTTTGAAGTCGGCGGACAAAAACGCGGTTCCGGCCGGAGGCGCCTTAGCGGTCGACCGGGACGGGTTTTCCGGCGACATTACCGACATTCTGCACAACCATCCGCTGATTGAGGTCGTAAACGAAGAAATCCAGCATATACCTGAAGAGGGGATCGTTGTCATTGCGACAGGCCCTTTGACGTCGCCTTCTCTCTCAGCCGAGATCAAAGCGCTCATGGGCGAGGAGTATTTTTATTTTTACGATGCCGCAGCTCCGATCGTCGAAAAAGATTCCATCGATATGAGCAAAGTGTACCTGGCTTCCCGTTACGACAAAGGCGAAGCCGCTTATTTGAACTGCCCGATGACCGAAGAGGAATTCAACGCGTTTTATGACGCGCTGGTTTCGGCCGAGGTCGCGCAGCTGAAGGAATTCGAAAAAGAGATCTATTTCGAGGGCTGCATGCCGATCGAAGTGATGATGAAACGCGGCAAACAGACGGCGCTGTTCGGCCCGATGAAGCCGGTTGGCCTCGTGAACCCTCATACGGGAGAACTTCCGTATGCGGTGGTGCAGCTGCGCCAGGATAATGCGGCAGGGACGCTTTATAACCTGGTAGGCTTCCAGACGCATTTGAAATGGGGCGAGCAGAAGCGCGTGTTTTCCATGATTCCGGGACTCGAAAATGCCGAATTCGTCCGGTACGGCGTCATGCACCGCAACACGTTCATCAATTCCCCGCGCCTGCTTAAGCCTACATATCAGCTTAAGACGAACGAAAACCTGTTTTTCGCCGGGCAAATGACAGGGGTGGAAGGATATGTCGAATCGGCCGCTTCCGGGCTTATAGCGGGCATTAACGCCGCGAGAAAGGCAAAAGGCGAAGAGCTCGTCGTCCTTCCCGAGACCAGTACGATCGGCAGCATGGCCCATTATGTCACGAATGCCGATCCGAAACATTTCCAGCCGATGAATGCGAACTTCGGCTTGCTGCCCGCCCTGGACAAAAAAATCCGCAACAAAAAAGAAAAAAACGAGGCGCTTGCCAATCGGGCGCTCGCCAGCATCGCCGAATTCGTTAAAGAATACGGCGTTTCGAAAGCAGAGGCAGGAAGTATAGAGTAGGAGGCTTGACGGATATGGAGATGTCATTTCACGCAACGACGATTTGCGCCGTGCGCCACAACGGGAATGCCGCCATCGCGGGCGACGGCCAAGTGACGTTCGGCGAAAACATGATCATGAAGCAAACGGCCAAAAAGGTACGCCGGCTCTACAGAGGGCAGGTCGTAGCCGGCTTTGCCGGTTCCGTGGCGGACGCAATTACGCTGTTTGAAAAGTTCGAAAGCAAACTCGAAGAGCACCATGGAAATCTGCAGCGTGCAGCGGTTGAACTTGCCAAAGACTGGAGATCGGACCGCGTGCTCCGCAAGCTCGAAGCGCTTATGATCGTCATGGACAAAAGCAGCATGCTGCTGATCTCCGGCGGCGGCGAAATCATTGAGCCCGACGATGACGTGATCGCGATCGGGTCGGGAGGCAGCTTTGCCTTGTCGGCCGCCCGGGCGTTGAAACGCCATGCCCAGAATCTCGAAGCCAAGGACATCGCGCGCGAGGCGCTGAAAATCGCTTCGGAAATTTGCGTATATACGAATGGAAATATCATCGTGGAAGAGCTGTAAGGACAGGGGGATGAATATGGTTAATCAGAACATGACGCCAAGACAGATTGTCGCCGAATTGGATAAATATATCGTCGGCCAGAAACAGGCCAAAAAATCCGTAGCCGTCGCCCTTCGCAACCGGTATCGCCGCAGTCTTCTTCCCGATGAGGACCGCGATGAGATCGTGCCGAAGAACATTTTGATGATCGGGCCTACAGGCGTAGGCAAAACGGAAATCGCCAGACGTTTGGCCAAACTGGTCAACGCGCCGTTCGTCAAAATCGAAGCGACGAAGTTTACGGAGGTCGGTTACGTCGGCCGCGACGTGGAGTCGATGGTCCGCGATTTAATCGAAACGTCGATCCGGATGGTGAAGGCCGAGCGGACGGAAAAGGTAAAGGACCGCGCGGAGGAGCTTGCGAACGAGCGTATCGTTAAAATTCTCGTTCCACGGATCAACAAAAACAAAAGCCAGCGCAATCCGTTCGAAATGCTGTTCGGAAACGGAAGCCAGGATCCGCAGGAGCAGGAGGAAGACAAGGAACTGGACGGCTCCATCGCGGAGCGCCGGCGCCAGGTCAAATTCAAGCTGCTTTCCGGCAGCATGGAGGACGACCTGATCGAAATCGACGTGGAAGACACGACGCCGACGATGATGGATATGCTGGCAGGCCAGGGCAATGACCAGATGGGAATGAACCTTCAGGAAATGTTCGGCAGTCTGCTGCCGAAGCGGACCAAAAAACGCAAGCTTACGATTAAGGAAGCGCGCAAGGTGCTGATCCAGGAAGAGGCGACCAAGCTGATCGACATGGACGACGTCATCTCCGAGTCGGTATACCGCGCAGAGCAATCCGGCATCATTTTTATCGACGAGATCGACAAGGTGGCCAGCCAAGGCAAAGGATCGGGCCCTGACGTGTCCAGAGAAGGGGTACAGAGGGATATTCTTCCTATTGTCGAAGGTTCTACCGTCATGACCAAATACGGCCCCGTAAAGACCGATTTTATTCTGTTTATCGCGGCCGGCGCTTTTCACATCGCTAAGCCGTCCGATTTGATCCCGGAACTGCAGGGACGTTTCCCGATTCGTGTCGAATTGAACAGTTTGTCGCTGGACGATTTCGTGTCGATTTTGACGGAGCCGAAAAACGCGATCACGAAACAGTACAAGGATTTGCTGAAAACGGAAAACCTCGAAATCGACTTCTCGCCCGAAGCGATCCGCGAGATCGCGAAGATTGCGGCGACGGTGAACGAAAACATGGAAAACATCGGCGCGCGCAGACTCCATACCATTTTGGAGAAGCTGCTTGAGGACCTCTCTTTTGAAGCGCCCGAGCTGACGCTGGAGAAAATGACGATCACGCCGGAATATGTGCGCGAGAAACTCGCAGGAATTGCACAGGACCGCGATCTGAGCCAATATATTTTGTGATTCTGGACTTAAATAACCCGATCGGAAGCCTAAAGGGCATATATTCTGATCGGGTTATTTGGCGTTTTACAGGTCTATTGGTAGCAGATCCGAAAAAATGAAAACTTTTCGAAAATTATAACTTTCGCAAATCGGAAAAATCGGGACTATTTCGCTGTGGTTTTGGCGAAAACTGGCGATACGCAACGGTGTCCTGAACCTCTAATCCCTTATCTGGTGCAGAATTAGAAATATTTTGATGCAAAATAAGAAAAAAGCCCCTCTTTCGTCCCAAAGATAGGGCTTTTTTCTTATTGTAATAAATCCCAATCTCTAAGAAACTTAGGATATACGACAAGTTAGTAATTTTTTCTACTTAAGTCCTAAAAATGTTCTTTATTTTGATTGGTTTTGTCGAAAAAGACAAAATTTAGGGAGGACGAAGTGGAAAATGGTTATACAAGATTTGTAAAAAAAGGGGGACAGAAAATGGATTTGTTGAATAGCAGCAGCTTCCGGCTGATGGAGGCCGGCTTGCGTGCGGCCAACCTAAGGCAGGGCGTTATTTCCAACAACATCGCGAACCAAGAAACGCCGTATTTCAAGCGGTCGGACGTCTCGTTCGAAAATCTGCTGCAGCAGGAAATGAACGAAGCGATGCCCCGGTTGCGCGGAAGGGTAACGGATCCCCGGCATTTTGTCATAGGACCTGCAAATTCGATTCCCGAACCGGTCGTCACCATGGACCAGTCCACCGTGATGAACAACAACCAGAACAACGTCGATGTCGACAGCGAAATGGCGAACATGGCAGCCAACCAAATTCAGTACAATTCTTACATCCAGCAAATCAATGAACAAATCAAAATGATGCGCGTAGCGGTAGAAGGGAGATAGGAATAAATGAATTTGAACAGCGGCTTTGGCATCAGCGCATCAGGTCTGACGGCCCAGCGCCTCAGGATGGATGTCATTTCTTCCAACATTGCCAATGCGGAGACGACCCGGGCATCCGTGGTCAACGGCAAGGCCGTGCCTTATCGCCGGAAAATGGTCGTTCTATCGCCGAACGAGTCGAATTTCGCGAATATGCTTCAAGCGCAAATGAATGGGGATGAGGGTTCGGGGCGCGGCGTGAAGGTTGCCGCGATTCAAGAGGACCAGACCCCTTTTAAGCCTGTCTACAACCCGAGTCATCCGGATGCGGATGCGCAGGGGTATGTCTATATGCCTAACGTTGACCTCACCAAGGAAATGGTGGACCTGATTTCGGCATCGCACGCGTACAATGCGAACGTGACGGCGTTAAACGCCTCGAAAGCGATGGTTATGAAGGCTTTGGAAATAGGTCGATAGTTTCATTCGGATCTAAATTCATAAGGGAGGGACATTGATGATTCAGAACACCATGTTTAACGCACTCAACGTACAACCGCTTAAACTGCAGGAAAGCAGTTCCAGCAGCAAGGATACGCCAGCGGAATCTCTTAGCAAGTTCGGTACATACCTGGAGGATGCCTTAAGCCAAATCGCAGACCAGGAAAAGACGTCCAAGGAAATGAGCACGAAGTTCATGCTCGGGCAAGTGGATGTGGACCAAGTCATGATTTCCTCGGAAAAAGCGCTGCTGAGCCTTCAGCTTGCTTCCCAAGTCCGCAACAAGGTCATCGAGGCCTATCAGGAAATCATGCGTACGCAAATCTAATCGTAAATTGCTAAGATTCGGGTAGGGTGGGTGACGTTGTGAATGAAAGAATCGCCCAATATAAGGACAAAATCGTCCAATATTGGAATCAGTTCAGCAAGAAACAGAAAACCATTTTTATTTCAACGCTCGCATTAATCATCATTGCGATCGTGGTGCTGACCGTTCAGCTTTCCAAAACGGAATACGAGGTCGCCTTCAAGGATTTGAACGCAAGCGACTCCGCGGGCATCATGAATTATCTGGACACGAACAACATTCCGTACAAGCTCGGTCCGGACGGAAAAACGATCTCGGTCCCAAGCGCGCAAGCCGCCCGCATCAAAGTGGACGTCGGGTCCCAAGGAATTATCCAAAACGGGTCCATCGGATTCCGCGCATTCGACAATTCTTCCTCGATCGGAACGACGGACAGCGAATTTAACGTGAAGTACAACAATGCCTTAAACGGCGAGGTTGAGCAGCTTCTCAAGCAAATGAACGGAATCGCCCAGGCAAAGGTGCTCGTCACTCTGCCGAAGGAAAGCGTCTTTGCAGGAATGGACGAACAGGAAAAAGGTAATGCATCCGTCGTACTAACCTTCAAGCCGGGATACCATCCGAATCAGGCGACGATCGACGGATACTTCAATCTCGTCAAAACGGCGGTGCCGAACCTTCCGATCGAAAACATCACGATGATGGAAGGCGAAGGCAATGCGGAGCTCCTCCCGTCATCCCGTGGCGGACAAGGAACGCTGAGCAGTTCGGTGGAAGAAAACTTCGCGCTGCAAAAGAAATTCGAAAACGAAGTGCGCCAAAACGTCAAGCAATTCCTGGGCCAATTCATGGGTCCTAACAAAGTCGACGTGCTGGTTGTATCGAAATTGAACTTCGACAAAGTTCAGAGCAAAGAGAACCTGGTAACGCCGGTCGATGCCGAAAACATGAAGGGCATTGAAATCAGCGTGCAGGAAATATCGAAAAACTATACGGGCAAAAGCAATCCCGAAGGTGGCGTAGCAGGTACCGGACAAACGCAAGTACCGACCTATCCGGGAGGTTCGACATCAGGCGACGTTACTTCGGAGGATCTGTCCAAAACGATCAACTACGAAGTGAACCGTATAACGAGGGATATCGTATCCAGCCCATATACCGTTAAAGATTTAACCATTAATGTGGCCGTTGAACCGCCTACGGGACAAAAAACGGTGGATCAGCAAACGAAAGATGCCATTCAAAACATTTTGGTAAACATCGTAAGGGCATCCCTTGCGGATTCGGGCTCTACATATACAGACGCAGATCTGGCCAAAAAAGTTTCGGTTTATTCGCAACCTTTTGGAGAAGAACAAACCCAAACGAAAGGGCTGCAGCTTTCCAAAGGAGTTCTGTGGGGCATCGGTCTCGCCGCGCTTGCTTTGCTTGCGGGAGGTGCGTTCCTCATTTACCGCCGCCGCAAACAAAACGAAGAACTGGAAGAGGATCTTCCGCTGCCGGCTCCGACAGAGTTTCCGTCCATCAGTTTGGAGAGCGTGACGAACGAAAGCCAAGTGCGGAAGCAGCTTGAAACGCTGGCCAAGAAAAAGCCGGAGGAATTTGTCAATCTGCTGCGCACATGGCTCGCTGACGAATAGAGGTAGGTGAATCCATTGGTAAAACCAAACAGCCAGGGGCTGAGCGGGAGGCAAAAAGCGGCGATCCTGCTCATCACCCTGGGACCGGAAGTTTCCGCTCAAATCTTCAAGCATTTGCGGGATGAAGAAATCGAGCAGTTAACCTTAGAGATTGCGAACGTACGTAAAGTGGACAGCGTGGAAAAAGACATGATCCTGTCGGAGTTCCACCAAATCTGTCTCGCTCAGGAATATATATCCCAAGGCGGCATCAACTACGCCAAGGAAATTTTGGAGAAGGCGCTTGGACCGCAAAAAGCGATCGAGGTCATCAACCGCCTGACGGCGACGCTGCAGGTCAGACCTTTCGACTTTGCGCGCAAAGCGGATCCAAACCAGATTTTGAACTTCATTCAAAACGAAAACGCGCAAACCATCGCCCTTGTCCTGTCGTATTTGCAGTTTGAGCAAGCGGCTTCCATCTTGTCTTCGCTGCCGCAGGAAAAGCAAGCCGATGTGGCGAGACGGATCGCGGTCATGGACAGCACGTCGCCTGAAGTCATTTCCCAGGTCGAACGGGTTCTCGAGCAGAAGCTCTCCGCTACGGTCACGCAGGATTACACGAATGCCGGCGGCATCGAGTCGATCGTTCAAATCCTGAACGGCGTCGACCGCGGCACGGAACGGACGATCCTCGATTCGCTCGAAATCCAGGATCCGGAGCTGGCCGAAGAGATCAAAAAACGGATGTTCGTGTTCGAGGATATCGTCAACGTGGACAACCGCTCCATTCAGCGGATCATCCGCGACGTCGAAAATTCCGACCTGCAGCTGGCCCTCAAAGTGGCGAGCGAAGAAGTGCGGGACGTCATTTTCCGCAACATGTCCAAACGGATGGCCGAGACCTTCAAGGAAGAAATGGAATACATGGGTCCGGTGCGGCTGCGTGACGTCGAAGAAGCGCAGACGCGCATCGTAGGCACGATCCGCAGACTGGAAGAAGCCGGAGAGATCATCATCGCTCGCGGCGGAGGGGATGACATTATTGTCTAATCTGATTAAATCTTCCCAATACGTGCCGGTCGAGCAGCTGAAAAGATTGGATTTGGGCCACCGCTACGTGCCGCAAGCGGAAGCCGCCGCCTCCGAAGAAAGGCCGCCGGAAGAAATCCGGAAAATCGAGGCGGACGAAGAAGCGAAACGCCTCAGCAAGGAGATGCTCGAGGATGCGCGCGAGTTTGCGGAACGGCAGCTGCGCGAAGCTTCCGAAGAGGCTGAACGCATGCTGGCGGAAGCCGGCGAGCAAATCGACGGCTGGTGGCAGGAGCGGAGGCTTCAGGACGAGCATTTGGTCGAAGCGTTGAAATCCGAAGGTTATGACACGGGTTACCGTGAAGGCTCGGAGAAGGCGCTCGCCGATTTGCGGGACCAAATCGCCCGAATGATGGAGGAGGCCCAGACGGTATTAAAGCAGGCTTATTTAATGAAGGAGCAGATTATCCAGGAAGCCGAGCCGTTTCTGGTCGAACTGAGCTGCGCCATTGCCGAGAAGGTGATCGACAAGCAGCTGACGGTTGAACCGGATTACGTGCTCGACCTGATCAAAAATAGCTTGTCCCGCAAGCGGGAACAAGGCATCATCACGCTTTGCGTGGCGCCGAAACATTTTGCGTTCGTGCAGGCGGCGAGGGAAGAACTGGCGGCCGCGATCGACTCCCAGGCCGAGCTGCAAATTTTGCCGGATTCAACGGTCCGGGACCAAGGCTGCGTCATTCGTTCCTCGTTCGGCAGCATCGACGCCAGAATCGACACGCAGCTTACCGAAATCAAAAAAGAACTGATCCGGATCGCGTTGGATGATGAGGAGCGGAGTAACCGGGATGAAGATGCTTAACAGCGAACGATACATGGAACATCTGCGAAACGTCGACCCCGTGCGAATTAACGGCAAAGTCACCCAAGTGATCGGGCTGATGGTAGAGTCCGAAGGGCCGGACGCAAGCGTCGGGGACGTCTGCTACATATACCCGACGAAAAGCGCCAAGCCGCTGCAAGCTGAAGTCGTCGGCTTCCGGGACAACAAGGTGCTGCTGATGCCGCTCGGGGAGCTCCATTCCATCGGACCGGGCTGCGACGTTGTGGGGACAGGCAAACCGCTTAGCGTTCAAGTCGGCTCCGAGCTGCTTGGCAAAGTGCTGGACGGACTTGGCCAGCCTCTCGATGGATCGCTGATCCCGACGCGGATGCCGTATAGTTCCACTTACAATGAACCGTCGAATCCGTTAAACCGTCCCAGGGTCAAAGATCCGATCAGCATCGGAGTCCGGGCCATCGACGGCCTTCTGACGATCGGCAAAGGACAAAGGGTCGGCATTTTTGCGGGTTCCGGCGTCGGCAAAAGCACCTTGATGGGCATGATCGCCCGCAACACGTCGGCCGACGTCAACGTGATCGCATTGATCGGCGAACGGGGACGCGAGGTGCTGGACTTTATCGAGAGGGACCTGGGGCCTGAAGGGCTTCAGCGTTCGGTCGTCGTGGTGGCTACGTCGGATCAGCCGGCGCTGGTACGAATCAAAGGAGCGTTGATCGCCACGACGATTGCAGAATATTTCCGCGACCGGGGCATGAACGTCATGCTCATGATGGACTCGGTGACCCGCTACGCGATGGCCCAGCGCGAAGTAGGGCTTGCCGTCGGCGAACCGCCGGCCATGAGGGGTTATACGCCGTCCGTATTCGCCAGCTTGCCGAAACTGCTGGAGCGTGCCGGGACCGGCCCGGTCGGTTCGATTACCGCGTTTTACACCGTTTTGGTCGACGGCGACGACATGAACGAACCGATTGCCGATGCGGTGCGGGGGATTTTGGACGGGCACATCGTGTTGAACCGAAACATCGCCAACAAAGGGCATTTTCCGGCCATCGACGTGCTAGCGAGCATCAGCCGGGTGATGAAGGACATCGCGCCAAAGGAGCAGATCGAAGCGGCGGACAATTTGAAACGGCTGATGGCCGTGTACAAGGACTCCGAGGATTTGATCAACATCGGCGCCTACCAAAGGGGCTCCAACGAACAAATTGACGAGTCGATCGACTACATTCAGCAGATTTGGGATTTTACGAAACAAAAGGTGGACGAAAAAGTAACGCTCGAGCAGGTGCAGGAGCGTTTGATTTCCGAATTTTCGAGGAGTTGACCTTAAGGGATGAAATTTCAGTATGCGTTCCAGAAAATCGTGGATTTGAAAACCAATGAGAAAACACAGGCGGAATGGATGCTTTCCAGCGCAATCGGAAGGTTGCAGGAAGAAAAAAAGTCTCTTGAAGAGCTGCTTGAAAGCAGGGAACAGATGGCGAAACAGCTCCAGGAGGCCGCCGAGCGGCGGGCGCCGGTATCGAAAATCCGCGAATTCCAAATGTATGCCGATCATTTGCAGCAATGCATCGAAAGGAAATATTCCGACGTAGCGCAGGCGGACAGCAATGTGCAGATGAAGAAAAAGCAGCTGTCCCATAAGATGCTGGACGAAAAGGTCTGGCTCAAAGCTAGGGATAAAGCGAAAAGTTCCTTCCAGCAAAACATGCTCCTGAGGGAACAGAATGAACTGGATGAAATGGCAACAGTCAGGTTCGCCATGAAAGCGAGATAGACGGAACGAATCGAAACGAAGCTGTTGCCTCGGGGGTGGATTGATTGTGGCAGATAAAGATTTTGATTTAGAGAAGGAGTCTGCGGGAGGATTCGAAAAATTTCTGTTTTTCATGATTCCGATCATTTTTACGGTCGTGCTGATCGGCGTGCTGTTGACCCTCTTTAACGTGGATGTCCGCAATAACGTGCTTGGCATTGCGAACAAAATTCCCGTCGTCAAAAATTGGGTGCCGGACCCTGTAAAGGATCCTGAAAAAACGAAGCTGCAAGACGCGAAGGAACAGGTCAAAAGCGCAAACGCGACGATAAACGAGCTTAAAAACAAGCTGGCGGCGAAAGAGGCGGACCTGCAGAAGGCGAAGGAAGAGAAGACGCAGCAGGACGAAAAGGTAAAAAGCTTGCAGGACCAGCTGGATTCCGCCCAGCAATCGGCTGCGGGGACGCAGGGCGCGGAAGCTGCAGATGCCGATCCCTACGAAAAGCAAATCAAGGATCTGGCCAAAATGTACGCCGACATGAGCCCAAGCAAAGCGGCTCCGATCATGCAGAACATGACAACCGAAGAAATGGTGCAGCTGCTCAGCAATATGAAGTCCGACAGCCGGACGGCCATTTTGGCCAAGATGGATCCGAAAGTTGCGGCGGACGTGTCGATGAAGCTGAAGGACGCCGTGTCTTCGAGCGATTTGGCGATCGCTGCGCTGCAGTCCAGAATGGGCAAGGATACGGCGGCGGACAAAACCAATGCGGCAGCCGGTCTCGACAAGACGCAAATCAGCCAAACGTTTGCGAGCATGCCGGCCAAAAGCGCGGCGGACCTGCTGCTTGCGACCTATAAAATTTCGCCGGAAAAAGTGCTGAAAATTTTGAACGAGGTCGCCGATTCGACACGGTCCGGAATTCTCGACAAGATGAACGAAAAAGATCCGAAAACGGCAGCCGTCATTTTGAACAAATTGATGACCAAATAGTTATAGCCTTGTTCCTTTTATGAAAGGAGGTGAAAACAATATGAGTCTCATTTTTCAAAATATTGCGGGCGGAAACGCCGCAAGCGGGAAAACGGCCGCGGCCGGCGGAAAGCAAGCGGCGGGAGCGGGTGCCGTCGCGGGCATGTTCGACCAATCGCTTGCGCAAATGATGACGGGCGAAGGAGCGCAGCAAAACGCCGCCGCCATCATGAATGCGGGCACGCTGCTCGAAGGGTTGTTGAAGCTTGCCGGCTTAAGCGCCGCTTCCGACGAATCGGGCACCGGCGGGCAAAACGCCGCAGATCTTCTGCAAAGCCTGATCGGCGACGCGGACAAGCTGGACGAGGCGGTTGCCGCCGATCCCGAGCTTTTGGCGGCGCTTCAAGGCTGGCTGCAGCAAGTCCAAAATCTGCTGAACCAGGCAAACCCGGCAGGGAATACGGCTACGCCCGATCAGGCGGACGTATTGACCGGACCGCTGTCCGAAAGCCCGGCCACGATCCGCTTCGTCGTTCAAGAAGGCATTGCGCAGCTTGCGGTTTTGCTCCAAAAGCCGGATGGAAACGTCGGAAAGGGGCAGCATCAAGCGCTTCAGCTTCTCCAATCGTTCCAGGAGCTGGTAAAAGACGCGACGTCTGCACAACCGAAGCCGACCGATGCAGTAGCGTTAACGCAGTTGCGTAAAAATGCAACCGCTGAAACAAACATCGGTGCATGGCTTAAAAGCGGACAATCTGCGGGCGACGAGCCAACGCGTTCCGGGGATCAGGAGCAGCCTCACGATCTATTTGCCGCCCAGCATACGGTTACCGCAGGCCAGCTCGCATTAAGGCACGGCATCAACGCTTCGGCAAAGGCTGCGGCACCGGTACCGGTAGAGAAATTTTCGGAAGAAATGAGCGGCTTTGTCGTTAAAAACCTGGAATTCGTGAAGCAGCAAGGGATGACGGAAGCCCGAATCACGCTTTATCCGGAACGTTTGGGCCAGGTCGACGTCAAGCTGACGATGCAGAACGGCCAGTTGATCGCCCAGTTTTCGACCGAACATGCGGCGACGAAGGATTTGCTCGAGCAGCAGATGAGCCAGCTTCGTTCTTCGCTCCAGACGCAAGGCGTGCAGGTGGAAAAGCTGGTCGTCACCCAAAACCAATCGCCGCAATCGCAAATGTACCAGGACGGCGGCCGCCAACCGGGAGCGGGGCAGCAGCAGTCCAACCGCCGCTCCAAGGAAAAGGAAGCCCCGACCGATGACGCGCTGAAAATCGCGGAAATGGGCGAGGAGCTCAACGAATGGCTGGCTGCCCAGGAAGAGGCAAACGGCGGCAACATGTTTACAGCAAAAGCTTAGCTTAGGCGGAGGTGAAAAAAATGGCTTCGGATATCATTTCCACGCCGAATATATGGCCTAACTACTCGGCTTCGAACGTCGCAAGAGCAAGCAGCAAAAAACAGGAGCTAGGCAAAGACCAGTTCTTGAGCATTTTGATCAAACAGCTGCAAAACCAGGATCCGATGCAGCCGATGGAGGACAAGGAGTTTATCGCGCAGATGGCCCAGTTTTCTTCGGTGGAGCAGCTCATCAACATATCCAACCAGCTGAAAACGATGAGCCAATCGCTGGGCAGCGTGTCCGGCCTGATCGGCAAAGAAATCAGCTGGATCGACGATTCGAAATCGGATCAAGGGAGCGATAGCAAAAGCGAGCTGAAATCCGGCGTCGTGGACTCCATTATCGTCAAAGACGGCGTTCAATACGCTTCCGTTGGTTCGCTGGCGATTCCGTTAGACAAAGTCGTCGAGATCAAGGACCCGCAATCCAACGGGGAAGCGAATCCGGCTCCGGAACAAACGCCCGTATCCGACGGTTCGAAACAAGCGGATCCGGCTGAAGGCGCTTCGAACGGGGCGTCGAATCCAACCGGTCCCGCAAGCGGTGAATCCTTATGAGCGAACGCATAACGATCGGGCAGCTGTATCCATCCAAGATTTATCCCGCAGCCCAGAACGCGGCCCAGCGGAGTTCGCAGCAGGAAGCTTCACGCACCTCTTTTGGCGAGATATTCCAGCATGAGCTGCTCAAATTCAGCAACCATGCGGCCAAACGCCTGGAACAAAGAGGCATCGAACTGAAAGGGGATCAGTTGGCCAAAATCCAAAATGCCGTCGACAAAGCGGCAGCCAAGGGAAGCAAGGAATCGCTGATCCTGATGAAAGACATGGCGCTGATCGTCAACGTGGCGAACCGTACGGTCGTAACGGCGATGGACGGCAATTCGATGAAGGATAATGTTTTTACCCAAATTGACAGCGCAGTAGTGATATCTTGACCTGGCTGGCCCGACAGGAAAGCCAGTGGGCCGCTGACCGACAGAAGCGGTCCATCCATAACAAGGGAGGAAAAAGACTATGATGAGATCCATGTATTCGGGCGTTTCAGGCATGCGCGGTTTCCAAACCAAGCTTGACGTCATCGGCAACAACATCGCAAACGTGAATACGATCGGTTTCAAATCCGGCCGGGTGATGTTCAAGGATGTCATAAGCCAGACCGTAGCAGGCGTTACGGCCCCGGAGGATTCCGTACAAGGCGGCGTGAACGCCAAGCAGATCGGCCTTGGCGTATCCATCGGCTCCATCGATACGATGCATCTGGGCGGCAGTGCGATGATGACGAATAATCCAACCGACCTGCGCATCGACGGAGACGGATTTTTTCTTGTAAAGCTGGATCCCGCACAGGATCCTCCGTTCCTGTCCCGAGCAGGGGATTTTCATATCGATGCTTTGAAGCAGCTCGTAACTTCGGACGGTTTGTTCGTATGCGATACGGACGGGGCGCCGATCAAATTGCAGGATAGTACGGTCTCTTTTTCGATATCGCAGGACGGAACGATCATCCAGAAGCTCGATGACGGAACGACGGATAACGGAACGAAGATCGGCGTGGGCAAAGTGCCAAACCCGGAAGGCCTGGAGAAAATCGGCGGGAACCTGTTCCGGATGACGCTCAACGCCAAAGAGGACGGACTGGTCGACTTCCCGGCCGACGCCAATGACGCCACGAAGGGCACGGGCGCGATCATCGCCGGACAGCTGGAGATGTCCAACGTGGACCTGACGAGCGAGTTCACGGAAATGATCGTGGCTCAGCGCGGCTTCCAAGCCAACTCGCGGATCATTACGACGTCCGACGAGGTGCTTCAAGAGGTCGTGAATCTGAAACGTTAGTAGATGCGAGTAGCGGGAGAGGCTCCGCCTCTCCCGAATTTCCATAGGAGGCGCTGCTATGATTTCTGTTACCCGGTTAAACGGCTCACCAATATGGCTGAACGCTTTGCTTATCGAAACAGTGGAAGAAACGCCAGACACATATATTACATTGGTCACAGGCAAACGCATGATTGTTTTGGAAAAAGCAGCTGAGGTCATTTCCTTGGTGAAACAATACAATCAGGAAATCGGCGTTCACAATGCCACTATAAAAGTGCAACAAACGGAGGAAAACTCATGAAAAAAATGCTGCCCTGGCTGATTACTATACTTCTGGCTATTACACTGATCGTGATTGCTGCAGTTCTGCTCAAGCCACAGCTGCTCGGAGAAGGCAACAATTCGAAAACTGGGGCTCATGCGGTCGAGGGGAAAAAATTATCAGCGGATGAACTTGTGGAAATGACGTCTGAAATCAAAGATATCAAGACCAATCTTGCAGATCAGGATTATATCGTATTGATGAATTTTGCGTTCCAATTGAACGATAAGAAATCCAAGGAAGCATTCGACAAGATCAAAGAGTTCAAAATCAAGCCGATTATTATCAAAACCCTAGCCGATACCAAGCCGGAAGAATTGAAGGGCTCGAACGGCAAGGACCAATTAAGCGCAAAATTGATCAATCTGATCAATAAGACTCTGACTGATGGGAAGCTGAACCAGATCGAAATCACCGAATATCTGGTAACGCCGATCTAAGAAAGGATTCTTCCTAACATGCCGAAGAGAACCCAAGACAATCCTTTAAGGGGGTGAGATGATTGGTTGACGTATTATCGCAAAACGAGATCGACGCCCTGCTTGCCGCGCTTTCGTCCGGCGAAATGGATGCGGAGGAGCTGAAAAAAGAGGATACGCAGAAAAAAGTCCGTTCCTATGACTTTAAACGGGCAGTCCGCTTTTCGAAAGACCATATCCGAAGCCTCACCCGCATCCATGAAAACTTTGCCCGCTTCCTGACGACGTATTTCTCGGCACAGCTGCGTACTTTCGTACAAATTAGCGTAGTCCAGGTGGAGCAGCTTCCTTATGACGAATTCATCCGCTCGATTCCTAAGATGACGATATTGAACATTTTCGAAGCCGAGCCTTTAAAAGGAAGAATGGTGCTTGAGGTTCATCCCAACGTTGCGTACGCGATGCTGGATCGCTTGCTTGGCGGCGTAGGCAATGCGCCCACGAAGATCAATACCCTGACGGAAATCGAAACGACCATCATGGAGAGGATTTTCAGCCGCGCCTTCGACAGCCTTGCGGAAGCTTGGAAAACCGTGTTGGATATTTCCCCGCGGATGGAAGCGATGGAGACGAATCCGCAATTTATGCAAATCGTGTCCCCGAACGAAACGATTGCGCTCATTTCACTGAGCACAAAAATCGGGGATACGACGGGGATGATCAACCTTTGTATACCGCATGTCGTGCTGGAGCCGATCATGTCCAAGCTTTCGGCGCATGAATGGTTTATATCGGAGAAGAAGTCCAGTTTGCCGGAGGAAGCGGAATCGCTGAAATACCGGATCAGCCAAGCGAAGCTGAACATCGTCGCCGAGCTCGGCTCGAGCTATATATCGGTTTCCGAGTTTTTAGGCCTCAGCGTAGGGGACGTTATCAGCCTCAACAAATCGGTGGGCACCGGCCTTTCGATCAGGGTGGGTGACCGTCTCAAATTCATCGGAAGCCCGGGAACGCTGAAGGACCGGGTAGCCGTTCAAATCGACGAAATTGTCAGCGAAGGAGTTGAGGAATTTGACGAGTAACGAATATTTGTCGCAAGAAGAAATAGACGCCTTGCTGAAGCAATCCGAATCGGATTATTCCAAAGGCACGGGCATGATGACGGTTGACGATTATTTGACGCCGCTGGAGCAGGACGCGCTCGGCGAGATCGGCAACATTACGTTCGGCAGCGCCGCGACGGCACTCTCCACGCTGCTGGGCAAAAAAGTGGACATCACGACGCCGAAAGTATCCATTATTACGCGCGGGCAGTTTGAATCGGAATTCCCCAAACCGCATGTCGCCGTCCATGTCACCTATGTGGACGGATTTGAAGGGATCAACTCGCTTGTCATCAAAACGCGCGATGCCCAGGTCATTGCCGATCTGATGCTTGGCGGGGAAGGAAATCCGGAGAATCAAGAGTTAAACGAAATACATATCAGCGCGGTTCAGGAAGCGATGAACCAGATGATGGGCTCGTCCGCCACCTCGATGTCCACGATTTTCAATCGATTCGTGAACATCTCCCCGCCGGGCATCGATATATTGGACGTGGCGAGTGGAGACGGCGTCAGCAGCCTTCCGGCAGACGAAACGCTCATCAAAATTTCGTTCCGGCTGACGATCGGGGACCTGATCGATTCGACCATTATGCAGCTTCTGCCGGTACAATTCGCCAAGGATATGGTCAACATTTTGATTCACGGCACCGATTCCGTCGAGCAGCTGGTCGAGGAAACGGCCGCCGCGGCTCAGGCTCCCGAAAAGCCGGCTGCAAGCCCGCAGGCTGCGCCGGCAGAGCCGCCGCAGCAGTCGATGCCGCCGCAGCAACCTGCGCCCGGCCAGCAGCCTCCGGCTTATCCGGAAGGGTATGCACAGGGAGGGCAAGGCGTTCCTTCGCCGATGCCGGGATACGAGCAAAACCCGCAGATGCCGCCGTATGGCATGCCGCAGCATTACGGCACGCCATATAACCGCAACGTCAATGTGCAGCCGGTTCAGTTTTCGAATTTGCAATCCGCCGCCTACGGGTCGGTCGATCAAAATAATTTGAACTTATTGATGGACATTCCTCTTAAAGTCACCGTAGAATTAGGAAGGACCCAGAAGCAAATTAAGGATATCTTGGAAATGTCTCAAGGTTCCATCATCGAACTGGACAAGCTTGCGGGCGAACCGGTGGATATTCTCGTGAACAACAAACTGATCGCCAAAGGCGAAGTCGTTGTCATCGATGAGAACTTTGGAGTGCGCGTGACGGACATTCTCAGCCAATGGGACCGAATACAAAAATTACAATAAGCAAAATTTAGGGAGGATTTTTAATCAATGGCAAACCGTATTCTTATCGTGGATGATGCAGCATTTATGAGAATGATGATCCGTGATATTTTGTCTAAAAATGGTTTCGAGGTCGTAGGCGAAGCGCAGGATGGAGCGCAGGCGATCGAAAAATTTAAAGAACTTCGTCCGGACCTGATCACGATGGATATCACCATGCCTGAAATGGACGGCATCGCCGCTTTGAAGGAAATCAAGAAGCTGGATCCAAGCGCGAAGGTCATCATGTGCTCGGCCATGGGCCAACAAGCGATGGTTATCGACGCGATCCAGGCCGGCGCCAAGGACTTCATCGTGAAGCCGTTCCAAACGGACCGCGTCATCGAAGCGATCAACAAAACGCTGGGCGTATAAGCTCCATGCTGATCGCAGCTGATATAGATACGCCCCAAAGCCCGGGAAATTATGCGCTGAATCTGATGTACGTCATTTTTGTTTTGGCGGTCATCGTCGTACTTATTATACTTTTGATTCGTTTCCTGGGCAGGAAAAACAAAACGTGGTTTACCAGTCGTGCCGTTCGGACCTTGGGCGCAGTCGGGCTCGGTCCGAACAAATCCCTTCAGATCATCGAAATCGGCAGCAGCCTGTATCTGGTCGGCGTCGGCGAGGATATCCGCCTGGTCGACAAGATTACGGATCCGGAGGAAGTGAAGCTGATCATGGAGGCTTTCGAGCAGGAGGCAAGCGCCCGTCCGGGCGCCATTTCCCCCATGCTGGAAAAGCTGGCCTCCAGAATCCGCAAGCAAGGAACGTTGTCGGAAGACATTACGCTCGAGGATTCGTCCTCGTTTCACGAAGTCTTTGACGAAAAGCTGCGAAAAATGTCAAACCGAAAGGAAAAAATGGAGGAGCTTCTTCGCGAAGACAATACTACAGATCGGTTGAGGGATCCATGAAAAAGAAGGTTTTTCTTGCTTTCATCGTTTTATCGGTTATCAGTTTGCTCGCCTTGACGGCGGCATTCGCCGATCCCATACCGAACATCGATATACAGGTGGGCGATTCAGGGGGGAAACCGAGCACAAGCTCGTTGTCCATCCTTCTCCTGGTTACTGTCATCAGCATCGCGCCGGCGCTGCTGGTGCTGATGACAAGCTTCACCCGGATCGTGGTCGTGCTGGGGTTCGTGCGTACGTCGCTTGGCACGCAGCAAATGCCGCCCAACCAGGTGCTGGTCGGTCTGGCGCTGTTTTTGACGCTGTTTGTGATGACACCAACGTTTTCATCGATCAACGACGTGGCCCTGCAGCCGTATCTGAAAGGCGAGATCACCCAGACGCAGGCGCTGGACAAAGCGGCGGAGCCGATGAAAAAGTTTATGTTCTCGCAAACGAGGGAAAAAGATCTGCTGCTGTTCATGAAATACACCAAGACGGAAAAGCCCAAAACGTACAAGGATATCCCGCTCACCGTCATGGTTCCGGCATTTGCGATCAGCGAGCTGAAAACGGCGTTTCAGATGGGCTTCATGATATTTATTCCTTTTTTGATTATCGATATCGTCGTTTCAAGCACCTTGATGGCGATGGGGATGATGATGCTTCCGCCGGTCATGATATCGCTGCCGTTCAAAATTTTGCTGTTCGTGCTTGTGGACGGATGGTATTTGGTCGTCAAATCGCTGCTGATGAGTTTTAACACATGATGGATGAGAAAGGCGAAGGAGGCCGGCCATGAACTCTGATTTTATTATCGGCCTAGCGGGACAGGCGGTGTATACCGTGCTGAAGGTGAGCGCGCCGATGCTGCTGCTTGGTTTGATCGTCGGCTTGATCGTAAGCATTTTCCAGGCGACGACCCAAATTCAGGAGCAGACCCTCGCGTTCATACCGAAAATCGTGGCGGTGCTGCTGGCGCTCCTGCTGTTCGGGCCTTGGATTTTGACGACGCTCGTGGATTTCACCTACAACATATTAGATAACCTATATAAATATATCGGGTAGGCGGTAGCGATCGATGAATATGCTGCTGGATAGCTTGCCGGTGTTCATGCTTATTTTTTGTCGAATTACCTCCTTTTTTGTTGTCGCACCTGTGCTGTCCTCAAAAGGAGTACCTAACATTTTTAAAATCGGCATGTCCTTTTTTCTGTCCGTTCTCGTATTTCTGACGTACGGCGTTCATCATGAGCTGCCGGCCGACCTGACTTACATCCTGCTGATTATCCGCGAGGTTCTTATCGGCTTGGTGCTGGGGTTTGTCGCGTATCTGCTGTTTATGGTCATTCAGACTGCAGGCGCTTTGATCGATATACAGATCGGATTCGGCATCGCCAACGTCATCGATCCGATGACCGGCGCGTCGTCCCCGGTTCTCGGAAACTTCAAATATATGTTTGCCCTGTTGCTGTTTCTTACCATGAACGGGCATCATTATTTGATCGACGGCATCATACGCAGCTACGACTGGGTGCCGTTATCCAACGATTTTTTTATAAAGCTGTACAACGGAAGCATCTCCGATTTTTTGGTCAAAACCTTCGGCCAATCGTTTGTGCTGGCCTTTCAGATGGCGGCGCCGATCGTTACCGCGTTATTCCTGACGGATGTAGGACTTGGTTTCTTGGCCCGTACGGCTCCGCAGTTTAACGTCTTCGTGATCGGGATGCAGCTTAAAGTGATTGTCGGCTTGGTTGTGCTGCTGCTGCTCGTACCCAGCTTTTCGTACTTGTTCGGCGATTTGTTTCACATCATGTTCGAATCGATGCAAAATCTGCTGGGGTTGTTGGGGCATAGGCCGACTTAAGCCGGAATAAAGGAGCAAACTGGAGTGTCCTACAGATATCGGCTCGATTTGCAGTTGTTTGCCGGCGAGAAAACGGAAAAAGCGACGCCGAAAAAACGGCAGGATACCCGCAAAAAGGGTCAGGTCGCCAAAAGCCAGGAGCTTTCCGGCTCCGTGGTGCTGCTGGCCTCCTTTTTAAGCCTGCTGATGTTCGGCGGGTTTATCAAGGAACGGTTGGTGGGACTGTTTAAGGACGTGTTTCTGAACCGTCTGAATTCCGGCGTTTCGATCGGAAACGTGATGAATATGGCGATGGAGTACGTGATCCAAATTTTAATCTTAATGGCGCCGCTGTTTATCACGACGGTCGTCTTAGCGCTCGTGGCCAACGTGGCGCAGGTTGGATTCATGCTGACCGGCGAAATGCTTAAGCCGAAATTCAGCAAACTGAATCCGATCAAAGGATTTAAAAACATTTTTTCGGTCAGGTCGCTGGTGGAATGCTTGAAATCCATCTTTAAAGTGACCGTTATCGGGCTGCTGGTCTACCAGACATTGTCGGGCGCCTTGCCGAAAATCGGCAAGCTGTCGGAGATGAATCTCGAAAAGACCTTTCATTTCGCGGCGGACTTGACGATGAACCTGGGGCTGAAGATCGGCGCCGCCTTGTTTGCGATGGCGATACTGGATTATTTATATCAACGTTATGAATTCGAAAAAAGCATCCGGATGTCCAAGCAGGACATCAAGGACGAATACAAAAAAATGGAGGGCGACCCGCTGGTCAAAGGGAAGATCCGGGAGCGCCAGCGCAGAATGGCGATGCAGCGCATGATGCAGGAAGTGCCCAAAGCGGATGTCGTCATTACGAACCCGACGCACTTCGCCGTCGCCTTGAAATACGAGGGCTCCAAAATGGAAGCTCCGCAAATCATCGCCAAAGGCCAGGATTTCGTGGCGCTGCGCATGAAGGAAGTGGCCAAAGAACACGGCGTCATAACTATGGAAAACAAACCTCTCGCCCGGGCCCTGTACCACAGAGCGGAGATCGGGGACTCCATTCCCGCCGATTTGTTTCAGGCCGTGGCTGAAGTTTTGGCATATGTATACAAATTAAAAGGCAAGGTTAAATAACCCCTTGGGATCGGAGGCAGTGAAGCCATTGAAAGCAAAAGAAATTACGGTATTACTAGGTGTCATCGGCATCGTTCTCATGATGATTCTTCCGATCCCGACATGGCTTTTGGACGTTCTGCTCGTCATCAACATCTCGCTTGCTCTGCTCATTTTGCTGGTAGCGATGAACACGAAGGAAGCGCTGCAGTTTTCGATTTTCCCTTCGCTGTTGCTGATTACGACGTTGTTCAGGCTGGCGCTGAACATCTCGACGACGAAGCTGATTTTGTCCAAAGGTTTCGCCGGAACCGTGGTATCCACCTTCGGCAGCTGGATCGCCAATGGGCAAATCGCCGTTGGTTTCATCGTCTTCCTAATTCTTGTCGTCGTACAATTCATCGTAATCACCAAAGGTTCGGAACGGGTTGCGGAAGTAGCCGCACGGTTTACGCTCGATGCGATGCCGGGTAAACAGATGAGCATCGACGCCGACTTGAACGCCGGCCTCATCAACGAGCAGCAGGCGCGCGAGCGCCGTCAAAAGGTGGAACGCGAAGCCGATTACTACGGAGCGATGGACGGTGCGACCAAATTCGTCAAAGGCGATGCGATCGCCAGCATCATCATCCTCATCATCAACCTGGTCGGCGGTTTCATCATCGGGATGTCGATGAACGGAATGAATTTTCAGGACGCTTTATCTACATATTCGGTATTGACCATCGGCGACGGGCTGGTCTCCCAAATTCCGGCGCTGCTCATTTCGACGGCATCCGGTCTGATCGTGACGCGTTCCTCTTCGGAGGGCAATCTCGCCAGCGATTTGACGCAGCAGCTGATGTCTTATCCGAAGCTGCTGTACATCGTCGGCGGCACGGTCGCGCTGTTGGGATTTTTTACGCCAATACATATCATAACGACTTTGCCGTTTGCCGCTATTTTGTTATTCGCGGCATACCGGATGCAGAAAAACATGGAACGCAAACAGATCGAAGTGGAACAGCAGGAGGAGGAGCAGCAAATCGAAGAGGTTCGAAGCCCCGAAAGTGTCATCAATTTGCTGCAGGTTGACCCGATCGAATTCGAATTCGGCTACGGCTTGATCCCGCTGGCGGACGTTCAGCAGGGCGGCGACCTGCTGGACCGGATCATCATGATCCGCAGGCAGTGCGCGCTGGAGCTGGGACTCGTCGTTCCCGTCATTCGCATTCGCGACAATATTCAACTAAAACCGAATGAATATGTCATTAAAATTAAAGGGAATAGCGTCGGCGGCGGTGAATTATTACTTAATCACTATTTGGCGATGAGTCCCGGGTATGATGACGAAAGCATATCGGGTATTGAGACGCAGGAACCGGCCTTCGGACTTCCGGCCCTCTGGATCGACGAGGCGACCAAGGAAAGGGCGGAATTGTCCGGATATACCGTGGTGGATCCGCCGTCCGTCGTGGCCACGCATTTGACCGAACTGATCAAGAAACATGCGCATGAGCTGCTCGGGCGCCAGGAAACAAAAATGCTGGTCGACAATTTGCGCGAAAATTATCCGGTGCTTGTCGACGAGTTGATTCCGAACGTGCTGGCGGTCGGGGACGTGCAGAAAGTGCTGGCGAAGCTGCTTCGCGAAAAAATATCCATCCGCGACCTCGTCACCATTTTCGAAACGTTGGCGGATTACGGACAATATACGAAAGATCCGGACGTGCTTACGGAGTACGTAAGGCAATCCCTCTCCAGACAGATTACCCAGCAGTTTTCCCAGGAAGGGGAAACGATGAAGGTTATTACGGTCGGTCCGACGCTGGAGAAAAAAATCGCGGAAAGCGTGCAGCAGTCGGATCAAGGCAGCTATCTGGCCTTGGATCCGGTATCGACCCAGACGGTATTCCAAAAGCTCAGCGAGCAGGTAAACCGCCTGCTTCAGTCCGGGCAGCAGCCCATCCTCCTGACGTCGCCCACGATCCGCATGTATTTGCGGCAAGTAATCGAACGGACGATGCAGGATATTCCGGTACTATCTTACAGCGAGCTTGAGCCAAATGTTGAAATTCAAAGTGTCGGAGTGGTGAATTTATGAGAGTGAAGCGTTATCTGGTCGATACGATGCCCGAAGCGATGCTCCAGATTCGCAAAGACCTCGGCGCAAACGCCGTGATCCTGAGCACAAAGGAAACGAAAATCGGCGGTTTTCTCGGCATGTTCAAACAAAAGAAAATCGAAGTGGTTGCGGCGGTGGAAGAGGAAACGCAGGAAAAACCTTCGGCAGTCCGGGCTCCCCAGCCGAAACCCGCCATGGCGGTGCCGAAAAAAGCGGTGCCGCAAGCTTACAAAAAAACGGTTGAGATCACATCGGGCGCAGGGTCGCCTCAGGAGCAGCCGGATTCCGGACGGGAAGCCGCTCCGGTCTTTGCGGAGGCGTTCGCCGAAGCCGCCGTCTCCGCTGAAGCATTGCATACGGCGGCAGCCGCAGCACAAGGAGCATCGGCCGAGGCGGAGGAGGCCGCTCCGCCTCCGCTGCCCATGGAGGCGCAGACCGCTGTGCCAATCCGCAAGCAGCCGACCGGAGGCACGGACCTTCCGGCGGGAGAAAAGAGCAGGTCCGTTGCGGAAGACAAGCTGCTTGCGGAACTGCGCGAGATGAAGGCCTGGATGGCGAAAATTTCCCGGCAGTCCACCATGCAGCGCACGCTTCCGGACGCGCTGCAAACGGTCCAGGACCAATTGTTCCGGCAGGACATCGATTCCGAATTGATTCAGGAATGGATCGGCGCCGCTTATGAGCATTGGGACGAAAACGGACGCGGGTTAAGCGATGAGGAGCTGGAAACGATGATCCGCGGCCGGATCCAATCGTTTTTGGCGGGCCGTTTCGGCGGGGGAATCGACCCCCGTACCAAAATGGTGTACGTCGCCGGTCCGACAGGCGTCGGCAAAACGACGACGATCGCTAAATTGGCCGCGGAGCAGCTGTTCAAACACCAGCGGAAGGTCGGGTTCATTACGTCCGATACGTACCGGATTTCCGCGGTGGAACAACTGAGAACCTACGCATCGATCTTGAACGTTCCGCTCGAGGTGGTCCAGTCTCCCGGAGACATGCAGCGGGCAATGCAGCGCCTCGATTATTGCGACCTTATTCTGATGGACACGGCCGGACGCAACTATCGCAACGAGCTGCTCGTTTCCGAATTGCAGAGCCTGTTCGCCCCGGTCGAAAACAGCGAAACCTATTTAGTCCTCAGCTTGACGTCCAAAAGCCAGGACATGAATAAAATCGCGGAGCATTTCAGCAAATACGGTTTGGACAAAGTGATTTTCACCAAATTGGATGAAACGGGAAGTTACGGCCCGATCCTGAACCTGCTTCACGAGTATCCGCTTCGCCTATCGTACATGACAAACGGCCAGAACGTTCCGGACGATTTGCTTCTGCCCGGAGAAGAAACGCTTCTAGGCCTGCTGCTGGGAGAAGAAGGCATATGACCGATCAGGCGCAAACGCTCAGGGATTTGGTGATGATGCGCGAACGCGAACGCGCTGCCCGGACAAGCGGTCAGACGCCGCCCCGGAGCGCCAGGCTCATTACGGTGACAAGCGGCAAAGGCGGTGTGGGGAAATCCAACTTCACGCTCAACTTCGCACTTGCGCTGCAATCCATGGGGAAGCGGGTGCTGGTGTTCGACGCCGATATCGGAATGGCCAACATCGACGTGCTGATGGGGATTTCGGCCAAATACAATCTGTACCACCTGCTGCGGCGCGAGAAACGGATCGACGAAATCATCGAACGCGGTCCCGGATCTCTGTCGCTGATTGCCGGCGGTTCGGGAATGAGCGATCTGTTTTCCTTGTCGCAAAACGATCTGAACTATTTTATGGAGGAAATCGAAACGGTCGCGGCTCAAATGGATTACATCATTTTTGATACCGGCGCCGGTTTGTCCCAGGAAAACTTCAATTTCATTCAATCGGCGGACGAATGTCTTGTCGTGACGACGCCGGAACCGACGTCGATCACCGATGCCTATGCGCTGATCAAGGTCGTCAGGGCCAGGGAAAGCGGCTCTGTGTTCAAGCTGATCGTCAACCGGGCGGGCGACGAAAAAGAAGCCATGCAGACGGCGGACAAAATCAGGGTAGCCGCGCAGAAGTTTTTGAACGTGGATATTCCGCTGCTTGGATACATATCCGATGACCGCCATGTGGTGCAGGCCGTAAAAAAACAAGTTCCTTTTTCCACGGCTTTTCCGAACTGCGCGGCATCGCATGAAATACGGCGTATAGCGCGGCGGTACATGCTAGTCCCGGCTTCCCCGGAACCAGGTGCCTTGACGGGAATCAAAGGATTCATGCAGAAGTGGCTTCGTCGTACAAAATGATTCTTTTGTAGTAAGGAACAGGGGTGGAAATGGCATGGCGCCTTATAAGGTCCTAGTTGTGGATGACTCGGCATTTATGCGTAAAATTTTTTCGGATCTGATCGAAAAGGATCCTTCGTTCCAGGTGGTGGACACGGCCGTAAACGGGCGGGAAGCCGTCGAAAAAGCCCTCGGCTTGAAGCCTGACATCGTCACGATGGATGTGGAAATGCCTGAAATGAACGGCCTCGAGGCTTTAAAGCTGATCATGGCCAAGCATCCGATGCCCGTGATCATGCTGTCAGGGATCAACGAGGAAGGCATGAAAGAAACGATTATGGCGCTTGAATCCGGAGCGTTTGATTTTATCCGCAAACCTTCCTTGACGTATTCGCAGCATATCGATCAGGTAAGGGATGCGCTGCTGGAGCAGCTTAAGGCTGCCATGGCGGCAAGGGAAAGAAGGGCGGCGTTTCAGGCCGAAGAAAAAAAGAGAAAGCGGCAGGCGGGATCGGACCGGCCTTTCGTTTCTCCGGCAACGGCCATTCCCGAACCGAAAAAAACCAAGTATGAGCCCATTAAACGTCCGGAGCTGTTTTCACCCAAACCGGAGGTTCCGCTTGAAAGACCCGAGCGGCGGATAAAAGCGAAAAAAACCAATCCTTCCTCGCCTCCGGCCGTCACGGTCGAGGAAACCGCGGTCGCCCGGGAATATGCTGCGGCGCAAGCCCGGACAGCCGAGACGGACAAACATCCGGAGAAGCGCCTTGCGTTTGACGATCTCGTCGCCATCGGATGTTCCACCGGCGGCCCGCGGGCGCTGAAAGCGGTGCTGGAAAAACTTCCGGCCGACCTTCCCGCTCCGGTCGTGATCGTGCAGCATATGCCGCCGAATTTTACCCGGTCGCTTGCCCAGCGGTTAAACTCTTTCAGTCCATTGGAGGTCATGGAGGCCGAGGACGGGATGAAACTGCGGGCAGGTTGCGCGTACGTCGCTCCCGGAGGAAAGCATATGAGGGTGGTCAAGGAAGCGGACGGAGGCCTTGCGTTGTCCTTGTCGGAAGACCAGCCGGTAAACGGCCACAGGCCGTCGGTGGACACGCTTTTTGAATCGCTGCTGCCGCTTGCCTCCTTGCGCCGCCACGCGGTGCTGATGACCGGAATGGGCAGCGATGGGGCGAAAATGATGAAGCGCTTATATGACAGCGGCGTAAAAAGCACCTTCGCCGAAAGCGAAGAGACCTGCGTCGTGTATGGCATGCCGCGTTCGGCGGTGGAGCTCGATTGCGTCAGCCATCTATTGCCCCTTCATCAAATCGCAGCCGGCGTAGTCCGCGCTGTGAGCAACGGAAAGTGAACTTATAAAGGAGGTGTCTCGCAATGGACATGAACCAATACCTATCCATGTTTATTGATGAGTCCAATGATCATCTGCAATCACTGAACGAAAATATGCTGCTTCTCGAAAGCAGCCCGAGTGATCTCTCGATTGTACAAGTGATTTTCCGTTCGGCGCACACCTTGAAAGGGATGGCTGCGACAATGGGATTCGAGGATCTCGCCTCGCTTACCCACCAGATGGAAAACGTGTTGGACTTGGTCCGCAACGAAAAGCTGGCCATGCAGGATTTTATTTTCGATACGTTGTTCAAAGGTTTGGATGCGCTCGAATCGATGGTCCAGGATATTACCGAAGGCGGGGAAGGAAAGGCGGACGTCTCCGCGATCGTGTCCTCGCTGCAGGCGATCGTCAGGGGGGAAAACCCGTCCGCGCCGTCCGGGAATCATTCGCAAGCAGCCGCTGCCGCCAGCTCAAGTACGGCCATTCAGCTGGACGAGTTCCAGTACTCCGTCCTGAAGCAATCGATCGAAAGCGGGCATCATGTACTGTACGTCGACGTCCATATTCGCGAGAGCTGCCAGTTGAAAGCGGTGCGGGCCTATATGGTGTTCGAGCTGCTGGAGCGATCGGGCGAGGTCGTTAAATCCTTCCCGCCGGTTCAGGACATCGAACAGGAAAAGTTTGAACGCAGCTTCTCCCTTTATTACATAACGACAAAAGATCCTGCCGAACTGCAGCGGCAAATCATGAACGTGTCGGAGATCGAAAAAGCCGACGTTACGGAGCTTGACGAGGAAACGTTGAAACAAATGGGCGAAATCGGCGCCGCGTCGCAGGAAGCAGCCGCAGCCGTTGCCGCGCCTGTGGCCGAAGCCAAGGCCGAAGACGCACCGGCGAAACAGGAGCAGGCATCCGAGAAGCAGGCCCCTGCAGCCAAAACGCCGGCAAAAACCGGCGGCGCCGTTCCGACCCGCACCATCCGCGTCGACATCGAGCGGCTGGACGTGCTCATGAACTTATTCAGTGAATTATTGATAGACCGCGTTCGTCTGGAACAGCTTGCCAGCGAGGTTCAGAATCATGCGCTGACCGAGACGGTAGAACACATGACCCGCGTCAGCTCCGACCTTCAGGATATCGTCATGAAACTCCGCATGGTTCCTGTCGACACGGTCTTTAACCGCTTCCCGCGCATGGTTCGCGATTTGGCCAAATCGTTGGACAAAAAAGTCGATCTGATCATTACCGGCGCCGACACGGAGCTGGACCGGACCGTGATCGATGAAATCGGCGATCCGCTGGTGCATTTGCTGCGCAATGCGGTCGACCACGGCGTTGAGTCGGTGGACGAACGGATCCGCGCAGGCAAATCGGAGACGGGCACCGTTAACCTGCGCGCTTTTCACAGCGGCAACCATGTATTTATCGAAATCGAAGAAGACGGACGCGGCATTTACCGCGACAAGGTTTTGAAGACGGCCCTGAAAAAAGGCGTCGTGACGGAGGAGCAGGCCTCGGCCATGTCGGACGAAGAGGTGCATCAGCTTCTGTTCGCCCCGGGCTTCAGCACGGCGGAGAAAATTTCCGACGTATCCGGACGCGGGGTCGGGCTGGACGTCGTGAAAGCAAAAATCACGTCGCTCGGCGGACAAGTGACCATCTATTCCACGCCCGGCAAAGGAACGAACTTTTCGGTTCAACTCCCGCTGACCCTGTCGATCATCGCGGCGATGCTGGTCAAAATGGGTTCGGAGAAATATGCGATTCCGCTGTCGTCCATCGTGGAGACCGGCATCGTCAAAAAAGGGCAAATCCGCACCGTTCACGGCAACAAAATGGTGGAATTCCGCGGATCGCTCATTCCTTTGATTTCGCTCAGCAGCATTTTTAACATCAAGGATTTCGACGAAAACGAAGAAGCCGAAACGGAAATTATCGTCATCCATAAAGGCGAACGGCTCGCCGCATTGGCCATCGACCAATTTATCGGGCAGAACGAAATCGTCCTGAAGAGCCTCGGCAAATATTTGCCGCAAATCAAGGGCATTTCGGGGGCCACCATCCTTGGCGACGGCCAGGTAGCGCTTATTCTCGATCCGAACGTATTCATCAAGTAATCCCGGCATTCATTAAAGGAGGTTATATTCATGGGAGAAGAAATCAAAGTCATCGTATTTAAACTGGGCAGCGAAGAATACGGCATCGAAGTGGACAAGGTGCAAACCATCGAGCGCATGCTTCCCATCACCAGAGTTCCGAAAACCTATGCGTTCGTCAGAGGCGTGATCAATCTTCGCGGCGTGGTGATCCCGGTTATCGATCTTCGCGGCCGGTTCGGATTGGAAGAAACCGAATATACCGATCAGACCCGGATCATCATCGTCGCGGTGAATGACATGGAAGTCGGCTTTATCGTCGATTCCGCAAACGACGTCATCGACCTGCACACGGACCGGATCGAAACTCCGCCGGAAGTCGTCGGAGGCATCAAGGCGAAATATTTGGACGGCGTGGCGAAAATCGGCGACGACCGACTGCTCATCATGCTGAATCTGTCCGAAGTGCTCAACAAAAACGAAATCATCCAATTGGAAAGTTTAGAGGAATAGCCCCGTGGAGGTCTTTAAACATTTCAAGGAATTTAAAATGGACGTTCTGCGGGAGGTCGGGAACATCGGCGCCGGCAACGCCGCCACCGCATTGTCCCGCCTTCTGAACAAACCTGTGGACATGGCCGTGCCCAAAGTGCAGCTGCTGCCATTCGAAGAAATTTCGGAAAAGGTCGGCGGGGCCGAACAGGTCGTCATCGCCGTGTTCCTCCGCGTCGAAGGCGAAGCCCCGGGGAATTTGTTTTTTATCATGAGCCCGGAAGCGGCCAAAAGCCTGCTGAATAGACTGGTGGGCATCCGGCGCGATACGGACGGCATGTTTAATGAATTGGAGCAGTCCGCGCTTTGCGAAATCGGCAACATTTTGGCAGGCTCCTATTTGTCGTCGCTGGCCGACTTCACGAAACTCGGCATGTCCCCCACCGTTCCGGCGCTGGCGATGGATATGGCGGGCGCCATACTCAGCTACGGCTTGCTGCAGTTCGGACAAATGGGCGACGATGCCCTGCTGATCGATACGACGTTTCTTGAAGGCGACCACGAGGTGGAAGGCCAGTTTTTCCTGATTCCCGATCCGGACTCATTCGCCAAGATATTTAAATCCCTGGGAGTACCGATAGACCATGATTGAAGAGCAAAGCGTTGTGAAAGTAGGTATGGCCGACCTGAACGTGGTACAACAATCGGGAATCATCAGGACGGTCGGTCTGGGGTCGTGCATCGGCCTTACGATGTATGATCCCCAGCTCAAAATCGCCGGTATGGCGCATGTGATGCTGCCATCCTCGGACATTGCCCGCGAGGGGCAGCTGAATGTTGCGAAATATGCGGACACGGCGCTACCGGCTCTTTTGGACAAACTGCTGCAGCTGGGCGCTTCCCCTTCCCGCATCGTCGCCAAAATGGCGGGGGGAGCGCAAATGTTCGCTTTTGCCGGCACCGGGGATACGATGCGGATCGGGCCTAGGAACGTGGAGTCCTGCAAAGCCAAGCTGGAAGAACTTCAAATTCCGCTTATTGCAGAAGACACTGGGGGGAATTACGGCCGTACCATCGAATTGGACGCGGGCACGGGCAAATTGTATATCCGCAGTGTACAAACAGGTGTAAAGGAAATGTAGCCATGAAAGGAAATCTGCGATTTAATCTGGTATTCGGCGTTTTTGGATTTGTTTTGACCCTGCTGTTTTCCTTGACGAACAATCTGTTCATGACGAGCGTAATCCGCGGTCTGGTGTCGTTTGCGATCTGGTTTGCGCTTGCTTTTCTGCTCCGGTGGGCATGGACGGTCGTCAGCACTCCGCCTGCCGAAGCGGAGCTTCACGACGGAAAACGGGGGGATCAAGAGACCGGTACCCGTTTGGACTTGACGACTCCCGACGAGAGTGACGAGCTAAATGAGCTGTTGAAGCCGAAATCTGACCTGCCTCTTGAAAAGGGTGCTGGTTTTACTCCGCTCAATCCGCCAAAACTGGTCTCGAAGAAGGATCCTGAAGAATTGGCCAAAGCAGTTCGTCACCTGACAGAAAATTAAGGAGGGTGAGGGTAGTGGGCGAGCGAAAAATTTCACATCTGAACCATGCCGGACTTTGGGAAGAGTGGAAAGAAAGAGGGAACCTTGAAGCCAAAAAGAGGTTGATCGAAAACTATCTGCACATCGTGGACTACGTGTCGAGCCGGCTCGCGATCGGACTTCCAAAAAACGTCTCAAAGGACGATTTGGCCAGCAACGGCGTGATGGGCCTGATCGACGCCGTGGACAAGTTCGATTACAAGCGCGGTCTTCAGTTTGAGACGTACGCTTCCTTCCGGGTGCGGGGGGCCATTCTGGATTCGCTCCGCCAGGGCGACTGGGTGCCGCGTTCCGTTCGCGAGAAAGCGAAAAAAATCGAAGATGCCTACCAGCAGCTGGAACAAAAGCATCTTCGGTCGGTAACGGATGCTGAAATGAGCGAATATCTGAACGTTTCGGAAAAGGAATTCCAACATATGCTTCAGGAAGTGGCGGTCATGTCACTTTGCTCACTTGAGGATCCGATCAGGGAGGAAGAATCCGAAACCCGATTATCCGTCATGGTCGATGACAAAGCCAAAAACCCTGATTACAAGGTTAATGAGTTTTTTTTGAAGGAAGCGCTTGTGAAAGGGTTGGAAAAGCTTACCGAAAAAGAGCGAACTGTTGTATCATTATTATATTACGAGGATTTATCCCTTAGCGAGATTGCCGAAGTGATGTCACTTTCGCCTTCAAGAATTTCTCAACTGCATTCCAAAGCCATTTTGAGGCTGCGCGGAACGCTGGAAAAACACCGGGAATTGCTAATGCAAAACGATTGACCGCTGTAGAAATGGAAGGGAGGAAAAGGATTGACAGCTCAATTAGGGTTGGACAGCTATTTAAACGTCACGTTTTCGGATGACAAAAGCGTCGCTTATATTCAATTCTCGAAACGTGATGAAAGCTTCAAATGCACCGAAGACGAGCTGATGCTATTTTTGCGCAGCCACCAGATTCAGCACGGGATCGAAAAAGGGGTGATCAGCCGGATCGCAAGCCATCCCGAAGAATACATGTTCAGCCGGACGCCGGTGGCCATGGGGGAACAACCCGTCAGCGGCAAGGACGGATACATCGAATATGCATTCAAGCTTCGGGAAGAGCATGATCACCGCCCCCAGGAGACCGAAGACGGCAAAGTGAATTTCAAGGAGCTGCTGAGCCTGAACAACGTCATCAAAGGGCAGCTGATCGCGAAGAGGATCCCGCCCGAACCCGGCAAACCCGGCACCGCGGTCACCGGTGAGCCGATCCCGTTCAAACCCGGAAAAGAGGCTTATTTCAAGGTAGGAAAAAATGTGGTTCTCGATCCGGAGCAAACGGCCATGTACGCGGCCATCGACGGGCTTGTGACGACGACGGAAAAAGGCAAAATCAACGTGTTCCCGGTTTATGAAGTAAACGGCGACGTGGATTACAGCGTAGGAAACATCGATTTCGTGGGCACGGTCGTGATTCGCGGCAACGTGTTGACGGGCTTCCGGGTGAAAGCCGCGGGGGATATCCGCGTCGTGGGCGGCGTCGAAGGCGCCGAGCTGGAAGCCGAAGGTTCGATCGAAATTACAAGCGGCATCATCGGCTATAACAAAGGCAGCGTGCGGGCAGGGAAAAACGTCAAAAGCTCGTTCATCCAGGACGGAAACGTCGTAGCGGGCGAAGACGTCATCGTATCGCAAAGCATCATGCATTCGAATATCCGCGCGGGCAAAAACATCATCTGCAACGGAACGAAAGGTTTGATCGTCGGAGGCAGCATCCAGGCGGGGGAAAGGGTAACGGCCCGTACGATCGGCAACACCATGTCAACGACGACCTCCATCGAAGTGGGCGTCCAGCCCGAGCTCAGAAACGAACTAACGGAACTTCGCCTGCGCTCGAAACAGTTGATGGAAGCGCTTGACAAAGCGGACAAGGCGTTGAACCTGCTAAATCAGCTGGCATCGACGGGGCAGCTGTCCTCGGACAAAATCGCGCTCCGGCTGAAGCTGAATGCGACTAAAAAATCCACGCAGCGCGAGCAGGACGAGGTCAGGGAGCGAATTTTCGAGATCGAAAAAACGCTGGAGGAAACCGTCAAAGCCCGGGTCGACATCATCAAAAAGATTTATGGCGGCTCCAAAATCGTGATCGGCAGGTACACGAGGTTCATCAAGGATCCGGCGGAAAGGGTGTCCTTTTATTTTCACGAAGGCGACATCACGATGATTCCCTACATTTAATTCAGACACGCGGGGTGTATGACGTCGTAAGTCATTTTTTTTGCAGGCAGGTGAATGTTCGTGAGTATGAAACCGGTAGAGATGCAAATCGCCATTCCCCGTACAACGGAAGCAAGCAAAATACAAAACGATATTCATCACCGAACCTCGCAGGAGCAGCAATTTTTGGCGGGGCAGCAGCTTAAGGAAAGCAGGGAGCTCCGCCAGCGGAGCACGGGGGTCGACGAAACGGCCAATGCCGCGGTGCGGGACGAAGGCAAACAGCAATCTTCGCCGAAGAAGGGTTCTTCCCGCCAGCCGTCCAAGCAGGAGCCGGGAGAACATCAGGATGCGGAGCATCCTTATAAAGGACGCCGTCTCGATGTGTCTCTCTGAGTCTCGTCATGTTGTCGGCATGTTTAGAAATTCGCATCTATTCGTATTTATTCGCATTTAAAGGAGAACAAAAGTTTTGGAACCGTGGATGATTGTCGTTATTTTAGGCGCCGCCGCCATTGTGTACGCCCTCATGCTGCCTAAACGGCAAGTCAACAAAACGGCGGACAAGGAGCAAATGGTCCGGGAAGTGGAAGCGACGCTGGAGCAGTACATGGCGGATATCGAAAGAGAAAACGAAGAGCTGGTCGAGCTGATCGGCCAAATGAAGCAGGACATGACCTCCAGGCAGCTTGCCCAGCAGGAGCAGCTTGCCGAGATGAGGCAGCGGCTGGTTCAGCTTGAGCAGCAGCATACGCAGGCTGAAACTCGCCTTTCCGAGGTAGAACAAGGAAACCGGCTTGCGGCTTCCGCTTCCGCCCTTGGTACGCAGCAGGAAACGGCCGCAGCGGCTCAGGAATCCGGCCAATCGGCGGCTAACGATACCGAAACGGATCAAGAGGAGGCGAAACAGCCATCCATCCGGGACCGGTATCCGGAGCTGTTCGAGCTTCACGCCCAAGGGAAATCGATGGAAGCCATCGCAAAATTCACGGGGCTGCAAAAGGGAGAAGTGCAGCTGATCCTGCAGCTGGCGAAACGGGAGGGATCGCTGTGATCAAAAATCGTTCCTTTATGATCGGCCTCGGCAGCGGGCTGCTCGCCGGAGCGCTCCTTTTGCAGCTGATGAACGCGGGAGCGGAGCAGCAGGTTTCGTCCCGGCCCCCGGAGGCCGTGAAGCTGACGAAAGACCAGCTGCAGGAACAGGCCGAAGCCTTGGGCCTGCAAATCATCGACGCCGATGACGATCGGATGACCGAAGAGGAATGGAAGCAGCGGATGATCGACAAAAGCGCGAAACCGCAAGGAAGCGGCGTCAAGGCACCGGCAGCGGGGCAAAAGGCCGAAGCGCCGAAAACGCCCGAAAAACCCGCTGTCCCGGATTCCAAGGCCGCCGGCCAAACCGCGAGCGCGGGGAAAGAAACCGGTTCAGGCGTTAACAAGCCGAAAGCGCCGGAGGCTCCGCCGATCACGGTTAAGATCGCAAGCGGCAGCAACCTGACGGATGTCGCCGACAAGCTGAAAAAATCCGGGGTCATCTCCGACGCAGCCGCTTTCGTGGAAAAAGGGAGAGGGCAAAAAATGAGCACGAAAATCCGCTCCGGAACTTACGAATTTGCTCCAGGCGAAGATTTCACCAGCATCATTGCCAAAATCACGACAAAACCGCCGCGCTGACGCGAACGCAGCCGTTGCGGTTTTTTGGTGCGTCCCGGCAGGCGTTGAAGGGGATGGATAACCCGTCGGGATTATAGCGGCCGCCCGGGTTTGCGACTTGCGAAAATGGTCGTTTTGGAAGGCGTTCCGGGCGGCGGCGAAAATCCCGTGAATAGGCGTTGCATCGGGCATTCACTTATGGTATATTAATTGACGGTGTTAAAACACACGCTGTCGGATTTCGTAAAGGGTGCTTTCCTGATGGAAAGTCTTGACGGGAAATGAAAACAGCGGAGGACACAAAAAAACCAAATTTAGGAGGTGTGTGAAGATGGCAGTTATTTCCATGAAACAGCTTCTTGAAGCTGGCGTTCACTTCGGTCACCAAACTCGTCGTTGGAACCCGAAAATGGATAAATATATCTTCACCGAAAGAAACGGTATTTACATTATCGACCTGCAAAAAACAGTGAAAAAGGTCGAAGAAGCTTTTAACTTCGTTAAGAGCGTAGCTGAAGAGAACGGAACAATTCTGTTCGTCGGCACAAAAAAACAAGCTCAAGACTCCGTGAAAGAAGAAGCTGAACGTTGCGGCATGTACTACATCAACCAACGCTGGCTCGGCGGAACTTTGACAAACTTCGAAACGATCCAAAAACGTATCAACCGTTTGAAAGAACTCGAGAAGTGGGAAGAAGACGGCACATTCGCCGTTCTGCCTAAAAAAGAAGTCATCATTCTCCGCAAAGAGAAAGAACGTCTTGAAAAATTCCTGGGCGGGATCAAAAACATGAAGGGTCTTCCTAGCGCCCTGTTCATCATCGATCCTCGCAAAGAGCGCATTGCGGTTGCCGAAGCTCGCAAATTGGGTATCCCAATCGTGGGCATCGTCGACACGAACTGCGATCCGGACGAAATCGACTACGTTATCCCTGGTAACGACGACGCGATTCGTGCCGTTAAACTGTTGACCGGCAAAATGGCCGACGCTGTGGTGGAAGCTCATCAAGGCGAAGAAACCACTGCCTAAGATCAGCAGGCAAGCTATAGACATGAATTAAATGAAAAGGGTGGTTGGTAGGTGCATAACCTCTCACTGCCCTTTTTTTAAGATATAAGGGAGAAGGCTTCGGAGAATACTCTCCTTATATCGCCAAAAATCAATGAATTAACTTTTGGAGGGAAAATCCTATGGCAGTAAGTGCTAGTGCGGTAAAAGAGCTTCGTGAAAAAACAGGCGCAGGTATGCTGGATTGCAAAAAAGCGCTGGAAGAAGCAAACGGTGACATCACAAAAGCGGTCGAACTTCTTCGCGAAAAAGGTCTGGCAGCGGCAGCAAACAAAGCCGGACGCGTAGCGACCGAAGGTGTTGTCGAATCTTACATCCACGGCGGCGGCCGCATCGGCGTCCTCGTCGAAATCAACTGCGAAACCGACTTCGTGGGCAAAACGGATCAATTCAAAGAGTTTGCTCGCGACATCGCAATGCACATCGCCGCTTCCAGCCCTCGCTACGTAGCGCGTGAAGAGGTGCCTGCGGAAGAAATCGAAAAAGAAAAAGAAATTTTGAAGGCTCAAGCTTTGAACGAAGGCAAGCCTGAAAAAATCGTTGAAAAAATGGTTGAAGGCCGCATCGGCAAATACTTCGAAGAGTTCTGCTTGCTGGAGCAGCCGTTCATTAAAGATCCGGACAAAACCGTCGCTACGTTGCTGAAAGAAAAAATCAGCACGATCGGCGAAAACATCTCGATCCGCCGCTTCGTTCGTTACGAACTGGGCGAAGGCATGGAGAAAAAAGTGGATAACTTCGTTGAAGAAGTTATGGCGCAGGTTAAAAACTAAGCGGGAAGCATGCGCGTTTTATGCGCCCTCGGATGAATATGGAATGATGAAGAGCGGAACACGCCAGTGTTCCCTCTTTTTTCAGAGATCAGTAAAATAACAGCTTTGCGTGGAATGCCGCCTGATCTCGTAAGAAAAACATCCGCTGCAAGGCCGCTACAGCCGGCATCGGAAGTTTTTCTTTTGAGTATGAGCATGACATCAGTTCTGGTAGCTCCGCCCCGCGGAGCGGGAAGCAAAGACGTTTTCTAAACGGGCACCAGACAGGTGCTGTCTTAAAGTGGAGGGTAAACATTTTGAAAGAGCCAATTTTTAAACGAGTTGTCTTGAAAGTCAGCGGGGAATCCCTCGCGGGCCAAAACGGATACGGCATCGATGCGGCGACGATCGCATCCATCGCTGAACAAGTGAAGGAAGTTGTGGAGCTGGGCGTTCAAGTCGCGATCGTTTGCGGCGGCGGGAACATCTGGCGCGGAATCGCCGGAAGCTCCAGCGGCATCGACCGCGCGACGGCGGACTATATGGGCATGCTGGCCACGGTGATGAACTCGCTGGCGCTGCAGGACGCATTGGAGCAGATCGACGTACCGACGCGTGTGCAAACCTCGATTGCGATGCAGCAAATCGCCGAGCCCTACATCCGTCGCAGAGCGATCCGCCACCTGGAAAAAGGGCGCGTCGTCATTTTTGCCGCAGGAACAGGCAACCCGTTCTTCTCGACGGATACGACGGCCGCGCTGCGCGCAGCCGAAATTGAAGCCGAAGTCATCCTGATGGCCAAAAACAAAGTGGACGGCGTATATTCCGCCGATCCTTTCAAAGACAGCACGGCAGAAAAGTATGAGCAGCTGACGTATCTGGACGTACTGAACAAAAACCTGGGCGTGATGGATTCCACGGCATCTTCCCTCTGCATGGATAACAACATTCCGCTTATCGTATTTGCGATTACCGAGCAAGGAAACATTAAACGGGTCGTTCAAGGCGAAAAAATCGGAACGATCGTTAAAGGGAGTGTAGATTAATGCCTCAAACAGTGAAAAAGAACGCGGAAGAGCGCATGGAAAAGGCGATCTCCGCTTTGAAAAGAGATTTGGCGACTTTGCGCGCGGGCCGCGCTACCCCAGCCCTTTTGGATCGGGTACAGGTCGAATATTACGGTGCGATGACACCGCTGAACCAGTTGGCCAACATCAACACGCCGGATTCCCGGACGCTGATGATCCAGCCTTGGGATAAATCCTCGTTGTCGGACATTGAAAAAGCCATTCTGAAATCCGATCTCGGATTGACGCCTGCGAATGACGGAAACACCATCCGCCTTGTCATTCCGCCGCTGACCGAAGAACGCCGCATGGAACTGGTGAAAATGACCAAGAAATTCGGCGAGGAAGCCAAGGTGGCCATCCGCAACATCCGCCGCGATGCGAATGACGACATTAAAAAAATGGAAAAAACCGATATATCTGAAGATGAATCCCGTCGCCATCAGGACGACATTCAGAAAACGACGGATAAATTCATCGCGGAAGTCGACAAAGTGCTCGCAGCCAAAGAAAAAGAGATCATGGAAGTATAAGAGACTTGCGGCCCCTCCTTTTATGGTGGGGTTTATGTCTTTTTTGCAGAAACCCGCATGGAGGAACTAGAATGATCAAACGAGTTCGATCGTGGTGGAAACGGGAAGAGAAAATAGAGCCGCCGGAGCGATCAATAGACAATGTTCCTGAGCATGTCGCCATCATTATGGACGGTAACGGACGCTGGGCGAAACGCCAAGGGCTTCCGCGCATCATCGGGCATCAGAACGGAATGAAAGCCGTCAAGCGGACGACGATTGCAGCGGATAAGCTGGGAATCAAATATTTGACGCTGTATGCCTTTTCGACGGAAAATTGGAAACGTCCGAAGGACGAGGTCGATTTTTTGATGCGTCTGCCGCAGGAATTTCTCGCCATCGAATTGGATGAGCTGGTAGAGAAAAACGTACAGGTTCGGATGATGGGCGATCGGGAAGGGCTGCCTTCCCATACGGTCAAAGCCATGGAAGAAGCCGTCCGCCGTACCGAAACCAATGATGGATTGGTGCTGAATTTTGCCCTCAACTACGGCAGCAGGAAGGAAATTACCGACTGCATGCGCGAATTGGGGCGGAAAATTGAAGCGGGCGCGCTGAACCCGGAAGACATTACGCCTGAAATGCTGGATCGCCATATGCTTTCCGGCGGTCTCCCCGATCCGGATTTAATCATACGTACCAGCGGAGAGATGCGGGTCAGCAACTTTATGCTCTGGCAAATGGCATATAGCGAAATGTGGTTCACCGATATCTATTGGCCTGATTTCAATGAACATTATTTATACGAAGCGGTTGCCGAATATTCGCGCAGAACGCGGAGATACGGCGGCTTGACTTAAGCCATATGGAGGATGGATTATCGTTGAAACAACGACTGATTACCGGTATCATTGCTGGAGTTGTTTTTTTGGGATTATGCCTGCTTGGAAGGCTGCCGTACCATCTGATCGTGCTGGCGATGGCGCTGATCGGCTATTTCGAATTCGTGCGCATGACGAAGGTTTCTCCTTTTAGCGGTACGGCATGGCTGGGATATTTGGGCGTGCTTACGTTCGTGTTTCCATGGAAGCTGCTGGACATCGCTTTTCCGCTGACATGGGATCATGCCATCTGGCTGCTGATGTTCCTGTTCATGCTGGTAACGGTTGTGACGAAAAATAAAATCGGAATACAGCAGGCGGCCATGCTGTTTTTGGGCGCGGTTTACATCGGGGTCGGCTTTGCCTATATCGCCGGTACCCGGAATGCGCCGGACGGGCACGGGCTGTTCTGGACGTTCCTTTTGCTCGTGTCGATTTGGTCCAGCGATGCGGGAGCTTATTTTGTAGGAAAATGGATCGGCCAAAACAAGTTGTGGCCCGCCATCAGCCCGAACAAAACCATCGAAGGCGCCCTGGGAGGCGTCGTTATTGCAATGGTGGCCGCCGTCGTGTTTTCCCTCCTGTCCGGAGGGATCCTGTCGTTCGGACGGGCCCTTGCGATCGGATTGGCCTGCGCCGTGGCGGGACAGCTCGGGGATTTGATCCAATCCGCCTATAAGCGCGTATACGGCATCAAGGATTCCGGCACGCTGCTGCCGGGGCACGGAGGCATTTTGGACCGCTGCGACAGCTGGATCATCGTCTTTCCGTTCGTACATATCGTGATGCTGATGCCTTATTAAAACGAGAGAAGGTTTCGATATGAAGAAAATTAGCGTGCTCGGCTCCACGGGCTCGATTGGAACGCAGACACTGGATGTGGCGGCGAAGCATTCTGAACATTTTCAAATCGAAGGACTTGCTGCGGGCGGCAACACGGACTTGCTGCTTGAACAGGTAAGGCGGTTCAAACCGCGCAAAGTCTCGGTGGCCACGCGCGAGCTGGCTGAACGGATCCAATCCGAGGTCCCGGCAGGCACGGAAGTGTTCTACGGGGATCAAGGCTTAATCGAAATCGCGGCCGGAACGGACGCCGACATGGTCGTCACGGCCGTCATGGGGAGCCTCGGGCTCCCTTCGACGCTGGCCGCGATCGAAGCCGGAAAAACCATCGGCCTGGCCAATAAGGAAACGCTTGTGACGGCCGGCCATATCGTGACGGCGCTCGCGCGGGAAAAAGGCGTCAAGCTGCTCCCGATCGACAGCGAGCATTCGGCGATTTTTCAATGCCTGAACGGAGAAAGTCGCAAGGACTTGGCCTCCATTACGTTGACGGCATCCGGCGGCTCCTTCCGCGACCGGACGCGTGAGGAATTGAAGCGCGTGACGGTGGAGGATGCGCTCAAGCATCCGAATTGGTCCATGGGGGCGAAAATTACGATCGATTCGGCGACGATGGTGAACAAAGGGCTGGAAGTGATCGAAGCGCACTGGCTGTTCGACCTGCCCTATGAGCAAATCAACGTGCTGCTGCATCCCGAAAGCATCATCCATTCTTTCGTGGAGTTCCGGGATACGAGCATCATCGCCCAGCTGGGCAATCCGGACATGCGGGTTCCGATCCAATACGCCCTGACGTATCCGGAACGATGGGATTCGCCGGCGCAGAGGCTTTCGCTGGCCGAGGCAGGCAAGCTTCAATTCCGCGAAATGGATTTCGAACGCTTCCCTTGTTTAAGACTGGCCTATGAATGTGGTAAAATGGGTGGTACAGCCACGACCGCATTTAATGCCGCCAACGAGGTGGCGGTTGCGCGGTTTCTGCGCAAAGAGATTTCATTTTTGCAAATTGAGGATATCATCGAAAGAGTGCTCGAACGGCATCACAACATTCCAGAACCGGAACTTGCGGAAATTGAAGATTGCGACAAGCGCACCCGGGAGGCCGCAGCCAAGCTTTGACCTTTCGAACGGCGCAAAACACCGCAAACATCCACTCTTCTCCCTTATCTAAAAAATGACTCAAAAGTGATTCTCTTGTGCGGGTCCGGAGAATAATGATAATCTATATAGACTGAATCGAGAGACGAGCCTTATACGGGCGCCAGCCCGCACGGCAAGGCTGAAACAGCCCATAACGGAGAATAATTCATTCTATGGGATCGGCGGCCGCCGCCGATCGTGGATTATGAAGCTTCGGCCTCAGACAATAAAGGGGGATGCGTCGAATTGGAAATGGTGCAGGTAGTTTTTTTGACGGTGCTCATGTTTTTCGTCATCGTAACCGTGCATGAATGGGGACATTATTATTTCGCCAAACGCGCAGGCATACTGGTTCGGGAGTTTGCGATCGGTTTCGGTCCGAAACTGTTTTCTTATAAACGGGGGGAAACCCAATTTACGCTTCGTTTGCTGCCGTTTGGCGGTTATGCCCGCATGGCGGGTGAAGATCCGGAGCTGGTGGAAATCCATCCCGGGCAAACGGTGGCCGTCCGGGTCAAAGACGGCGAAGTAAAAAAGATTTATTTGGATCAGTTGGACAACCGTAAAAACGTCATCCGCGGCGAGGTCGAATTCATCGATTTGACCGACAGCCTGAAAATCCGTCTGGATGTGGACGGCGAAGTTCAGCAGTTCCCGATCCATCCGCAGGCGATGCTGGTCGCCAAGTCCCAGGAGACGCAAATCGCGCCGAGGGACCGGCAGTTCGCCAGCAAGACGGTCGGGCAGCGGGCGATGTCGATTTTTGCCGGCCCGCTGATGAACTTTATCCTGGCTTTTATCTTGTTCGGAATCCATCTTCAAATGGCCGGCATTCCGGTCGAAAATCCGACGTACATCGTGATCGGGGACGTTTCGAAAGGAATGCCGGCGGATGAAGCCCATTTGAAAAAAGGCGACATCGTCGAAACGATCGACGGCGTCAGCATCGGCACGGATTATGAGAAGATGATCGATATGACGGCCAAGTCCGAAGGCAAGCCGATGAAGTGGACAATCCGCCGCGGCGACGAGGTGTTCAACGTGACGCTGACCCCTCGGTCGATGGAAGGGCAAGAGGGAGGGAAAATCGGCATCTCACCCGCATTCCCTACGCGCAAGGCCGGCATTGGTGAGACCTTTACCGGGGCAGGTACCGCCATGGTTGATTGGACCAAAATCATTTTCCAGGGTTTCGGCAAGTTGATCAAGCAGTTCAATATGAACGATATCAGCGGACCGGTAGGGACCTTTGAGATTACGGGCCAGATTGCCAAGCAAGGAATTGCCCAGCTCACGCAATGGGCTGCGATATTGAGTTTGTATCTGGGCATTTTCAACCTGCTGCCGATTCCGGCCATGGACGGAAGCCGGCTCGTGTTTCTTGGCGTTGAAGCCGTCCGCGGGAAGCCGATCGATCCGAGCCGGGAAGGTATGGTGCATTTCGTCGGGTTTGCGATGCTGTTCCTGTTAATGATTGTAGTAACTTATAACGACATATTGCGTTTAATCAACGGATAATTGACGATACATTGGGAGGAAGTCCATTTTTATGTCAAACGATAAACAATTTGTGACCGAGATAACGCCGCAGGGGGAAGACTTCTCGCGCTGGTACATCGACGTGATTAAAAAAGCGGATCTTATGGATTATTCGCCTGTGCGCGGATGCATCGTTTTCCGCCCGGACGGCTATGAAATTTGGGAGCATATCCAACAAGAGATGGACCGCCGTTTCAAAGAAACGGGCCACCGCAACGCCTACTTCCCGCTTTTCATTCCGGAGAGCTTTTTCCAAAAGGAAAAAGAGCATGTCGAAGGATTTAATCCGGAGCTGCCTTGGGTAACCGAGGCGGGCGGCGACAAGCTCGAGGAGCGTCTGGCGATCCGTCCGACCTCCGAAACGATGTTTGGCCACATGTATTCGAAATGGATTCAATCCTATCGCGACCTGCCCGTCCTGATCAACCAGTGGGCCAACGTCGTGAGATGGGAAAAACGGACGCTGCCATTCCTGCGCACGAGCGAGTTTTTGTGGCAGGAAGGCCATACCGCCCACGAGACGGAAGAGGAAGCGCGCGAAGAAACGATGAAAATGCTTGAAGTTTACCGCAGCTTCGTGGAAGAATATTTGGCGATCCCGGTCATTACCGGCCAAAAAACGCCGTCCGAGAAATTTGCGGGTGCGGTCGACACGTTCTCCATCGAAGCGATGATGAAGGACGGACGTGCCGTGCAGGCGGGAACGTCGCATTACCTCGGAACGAATTTCGCGGTTGCGTTTGACATTCAATATTTGAGCCGCGAAAACAAGCAGGAATACGTGCATACCACTTCTTGGGGGACAAGCACGCGTCTGATCGGTTCGATGATCATGGTGCACGGGGATGACCGCGGGCTTGCGCTGCCGCCGAAAGTGGCGCCGACCCAAGTCATCATGATTCCGATCGGTCCGCCGAAAACGTGGGACGCGGTCGTGGGACGCACGGACGAGCTGTTCGCCGAACTGAAAAAGGAGGGCATCCGCGTTCGCGTCGATGACCGGAACGACCTGCGTCCTGGCTGGAAGTTCAACGAATACGAGATGCGCGGGGTGCCTGTACGTCTCGAAATCGGTCCGCGCGATATGGAAAACGGCGTTTGCGTGCTGGTATCGCGGATTAGCGGCGAGAAAAAGGTCGTTCAGCAGGCCAACCTCGTGGAAGAGGTTCAAGCGATGCTGGACCAGGTGCAGCGGGAAATGTTCGACCGTGCGAAGCAGTTCATGAACGACCATTTCTACTCCGTGGATACGCTGGAAGAAATGAAGGCGAGCATGGAGGAAAAACGCGGGTTTACGCTGGCCGGCTGGTGCGGGTCGGAAGCCTGCGAAAGCAAGGTCAAGGAAGAGACCGGCGCAACAAGCCGCAACATTCCGTTCAACCCTGCCGAGGAAAAGCATACTTGCCTCGTTTGCGGACAACCGGCCAAACATACGGTTGTGTTTGCTAGAGCTTATTAAGAAGAAGCAATCCGTATCCGCCGGGACCAATTTGCAAAATATCAGGAACTTTATTTTGAACTGTTGTATGGGATAGGTTTTGTACCGATTCAACAATAAACCAATGAGGAGCTTCTGCCAGAAGTAGGCCCGGTGTGCTGTGAACCCGGTATATATGACTGGATTCAGAAGCTTTTCATTTTTAGCAGTGGGAGCAAGGGGGAAGAGAGCATTGGACATGACTGGCGAGAAAAGAAAACGGTTTGAGCTTCTGATGAAGCAGGGCGAAATCCCCCCCGGATTGGTCGACCCTTATTTTTTGGACGGTTACATCGAGCAGGTGGAGACGAGCCGGAGCAATAAAGAGTGGATCATTACGATCGGCAAAGAGACGCTCGTGCCTGCAGAGGTATACCGGAATTTTTGCCTGAAGCTTAGGGAGAAAATGCAGCATATCGCTAAAATCACGTTTATTTTCAAATATGGTTCTGCGGTAGATGCTGGCGAAATCGTCAATACGTACTGGAATTTGTTCTTGGAATGGGTTCACAGGGAAATTCCGTCGGTCAACGGCTGGATGGCCAGAGCGGGACATGAGCTGGACGGGGACTTGCTGCTTGTAAACATGACGGATCCCACCTCGCTCGAGCTTGCGCGCAAAAAGCAGATCGATCAGGCGATCATCCGTTTTTATCAGCAATATTTTGCGCTTCCGCTCAGGGTAAAAGTTCAAGTCGGGGAAATCAACCGGGAAGCCTACGAAGAATTTGAGCAGAAAAAACGCGCGGAAGAGCTTGAAGTGATCCAGCAGATGATGACGAGCATAGAAGCCGAAGCGCGCGAGGCCGAGGATGACGGGGAAGAGGTACGGCTGCAGGTCGGTTACGACATCAAGGACCAGCCGGTGCCGATCCAGGAGATTCAGGACGAGGAGAAAAAGATTACGGTTCAGGGAACCATCTTTGGACTGGACAGCAAGGAGCTCCGCAACGGCAGCACGCTGTTTATGTTCAACCTGACGGACTTCACCGATTCGCTGCAGATGAAAATGTTTGCGAAGACGAAAGAGGATTTGAAGATTTTAGGCTTGCTGGCCAACGGCAAATGGGTGAGAGCGCGCGGACGGGTGGAGTATGACCGGTTCATGCAGGTTCCCGAGCTGGTGATGATTCCATCCGATTTGGTCGAGGTTCAATCCCCTCCCGCCCGAAAGGATGCCGCTCCCGAGAAACGCGTGGAGTTTCACCTGCATTCGACCATGAGCACGATGGATGCGGTGACGCCCGTCGACCAATATATCAAAACGGCGGCCAAATGGGGCCATAAGGCGATCGCGATTACCGATCATGGCGGCGTGCAGAGCTTTCCGGACGCGGCCAAGGCGGCGAAGAAAAACGGCATTAAAATGATCTATGGCGTGGAGGCCAACGTGGTCAACGACTCGGTTCCGGTCGTCATGCAGCCGAAACCGATCGAGCTGAAATCGGCGACATACGTCGTATTCGATATCGAGACCACCGGCCTGTCGATCACGAACAGCAAAATTACCGAGCTTGCCGCGGTCAAAATGCACGAGGGCAAAGAGATCGGACGGTACGCAACGTTCGTCAACCCGCACGAAAAAATCCCTTACCATATTCAGCAGCTCACGAACATTACGGATGAAATGGTGAAAGATGCGCCGGACCTGGAGCCCGTTCTGAAGGAATTCGTCGAATTTATCGGCGACGGCGTGCTCGTGGCCCACAACGCAAGATTCGACGTGGGTTTCATCCAGGCTTCCTTGAAACAATACGGCATGCCGCAGCTGGACAACCCGGCGCTCGATACGCTTGAGCTAGCCCGCTTGCTGCATCCAGGGATGAAAAACCACCGGCTGAACACGCTGGCGGATAAATACAAGGTGCTGCTTGAAAGCCATCACCGGGCGATCGACGATACGGTGGCGCTGGCCGGCATTTTGAACGGATTGTTGGCCGATGCGGAAAAAATCAAGGGGCTGACGATGCTCGACCGGCTGAACGATTACGTCGGCAAGGATCTGTCCAATACCCGTCCGTTCCATTGCGGCATTTATGCGCTGAACCCGATAGGCAAAAAAAATCTGTTCAAGCTGATTTCGTTGTCGCATACCGAATATTTCATGCGGGTTCCATGCATACCGAGATCCAAGCTTGTCGAGCTGAGGGAAGGGCTGCTTGTCATCTCCGGCTGCGAAAAAGGCGAATTTTTCGAGACGGTGCTGAACAAGACGGTCGAAGAAGCGATGGAAGTGGCGGAATTTTACGACGTGCTGGAAATTCAGCCGCTGACGATGTACATGCACCTGGTCGACAAAGGGCTGGTCGGAAGCCCGGCCGAGCTGAAGGCGGCGATCAAGACGATTTGCGATATCGGCGAAAAACTGAACAAGCCGGTTATCGCCACGGGCAACGTCCATTATCTCGATCCGCGCGACAAGCTGTTCCGCGACATTACGATCCACGGCATCACCGGTTTCAGCCCGCTGAAGGATATCCGCAAGCCGGACGCGCATCTGCGCACGACGGACGAAATGCTGGAAGAATTCGAATTTTTGGGCAAGGACAAGGCCTTTGAGGTTGTGGTGAAAAACACCAACGAATTGGCGGACCGTTTCGAAGAGCTCGAACTGTTTCCGGATAAACTCTTTACGCCGATCATCGAAGGCGCGGACGAGGAGATCCGGAACACCTGCTATGAAACGGCGAGGTCGATTTATGGGGAAGACCTGCCGGAAGTCGTCGTCGCCCGGCTGGAGAAAGAGCTGGAGCCGATCATTAAATACGGCTTTTCCGCCAACTATCTGATTTCCGAAAGACTCGTTAAAAAATCCAATCGGGACGGTTATCTTGTCGGCTCCCGGGGTTCCGTCGGTTCTTCCGTCGTCGCCACGTTCCTGGGCATTTCGGAGGTTAACCCGCTCCCTGCGCATTACATTTGCCGGAACGAAGCCTGCAAATACAGCGAGTGGTTCCTCGACGGCAGCGTGCCGAGCGGATTCGACCTTCCGGACAAGGAATGCCCGAAATGCGGCCAGATGCTGAAGGGCGAAGGGCAGGACATTCCGTTCGAAACCTTCCTTGGCTTCAAAGGCGACAAGGTTCCCGATATCGACTTGAACTTTTCCGGCGAATACCAGCCGCATGCGCATAACTACACGAAGGAAATTTTCGGCGAAAAATGCGTGTTCCGGGCGGGAACGATCGGTACCGTCGCGGAGAAAACGGCGTTCGGCTACGCGAAAAAATACGAGGAAGACCATCATAAAAGCTGGCGCGGCGCCGAGCTGAGCCGCCTTGCGGCCGGCTGTACCGGCGTTAAACGCAGCACCGGCCAGCATCCCGGCGGGATCGTCGTCGTGCCGGATTACATGGAAGTGGAAGACATCACTCCGGTCCAATACCCGGCGGACGACACAAGCGCGGAATGGAAAACGACCCATTTCGATTACCACGCCTTTGACGCGAACTTGCTGAAGCTCGATATTCTGGGGCACGATGATCCGACGATGATGCGGATGCTGCAGGATTTGACGGGGGTCGATCCGACCACCATTCCGATGAACGATCCGAAGGTCATGAGCATGTTCAACTCGACCGAGGCGCTTGGCGTCACGCCCGAGCAGATCCGGACCCCGGTCGCCACGTACGGCGTGCCGGAAATGGGAACGAAGTTCGTCCGCCAGATGCTGATCGAATCGAAGCCTTCGTCCTTTGCGGACTTGCTGCAAATTTCGGGCCTGTCCCACGGAACGGGAGTTTGGCTCGGAAACGCCCAGGAACTGATCAAAAACGGCACCTGCAACATCAAAACGGTGATCGGTTGCCGTGACGATATCATGCTCTACTTGATTTATAAAGCCGGCATGGATGCCAGCCTCGCCTTCAAAATTACGGAAAGCGTCCGTAAAGGCAAGGGGCTGACGCCGGAATGGATCGAGGAAATGAAACGATGCAAAGTGCCGCAGTGGTACATCGATTCATGCCTGAAAATCCAGTACATGTTCCCGAAAGCGCACGCCGCGGCATATGTTATTTCAGCGGTGAGAACGGCATATTTCAAGCTCTACTATCCAATCGAATATTACGCGACCTACTTTTCGGTTCGTGCCGAAGATTTCGACATCGAGCTTTGCTGCCAAGGCTACGACGCGATTTACCGCCAGATCGAGGAAATCGAGCAGAAAGGCTTCCAGGCCACCACGAAAGAAAAAAGCATGCTTCCGGTGCTTGAAATGGCGCTTGAGATGACCGCACGAGGCTTCACCTTCAAGAGTCTGGATTTGTACCGCTCGGAAGCGACGCGCTTCATCGTAGATGGTGAATCCCTGATCCCGCCGTTTTCGGCCATGCAGGGCATCGGCGAAAACGCGGCGCGCAACATCGCTGCCGCGCGCGAACAAGGCGAGTTCCTCTCGATCGAAGACTTCCAGCAAAAGTCGAAGGCAAGTAAGTCGATCATCGAGCTGCTGACGCAAATGGGCTGCTTCCGCGGCCTGCCGGAAAGCAACCAGCTCTCGTTGTTTTAATACTACGGACGGATCAATACCCATTTATATCCTCTCTTGACAATGGGGCGATGCCGTGCAGCCCTTGCTGCGACTGGCGGCAGTCAAGGAGTGATACTTGTCAGTGCTGCCAGACTATGTTATAATTTTTTTGGCAATCATGGAGATAAAACCGTTGTTTAAAGAGTGGGGCGACCCACTCTTTACTCTTTGGTATATAGGATATTGAAAGTCTTGGAGGTAATAATCTTTGAGCACACCGAAGATCAAAGGAATTGTAGAGGAAATGGTCCGCTCCTTTCTGGATGAGCATAACTTTGAGCTTGTCGACGTCGAATACGTCAAAGAAGGCAGCAACTACTTTTTGCGCGTCTATGTCGACAAGGAAGGCGGCATTGACATCGATGATTGCGGCATGATCAGCGAATATCTGAGCCAGAAGCTGGATGAGAACGATCCGATTCCCACCGCATATTTTCTGGAGGTATCCTCCCCTGGCGCCGAGCGTCCGCTGAAGAAAAGCGAAGACGTGGCCAAAGCCGTCGGCAAAGATGTGTTTGTGACCGTGTACGAGGCGGTTGACGGCCAGAAAGAATTCGAAGGCCGGCTTCTTTCGTTCGAAAACGACGAACTTGTCATCTCCGTAGGAAAGAAGCAGCACACCATCCCGTACGCTAAAGTTGCCAGTGCCAGACTGGCCATTATTTTTTAAAAATCCAGGAATTTGTTAGGACAAAGCGCCGCTCGTAATTCCCGGATTTTACGTCGCGAAACGCAAGCTTCACCTGTCAAAGACGGCGAAGGCGTTTACGCTTGGGTGCATGTAATGAAAGGGGGAACTGATTTCCAATGAGTATGGATTTTATTGAAGCGATGAATGAACTGGAAAGAGAAAAGGGAATCAGCAAGGATATTCTGTTCGAAGCGATTGAAGCCGCGCTGATCTCCAGCTACAAACGCAACTTTAACACGGCGCAGAACGTGCGCGTCGACATGAACCGCAACTCGGGCGTCATCAAGGTGTATGCCCGCAAGCTGGTTGTGGAAGAGGTGCTTGATCCTCGCACCGAAATTTCCCTGCCCGCGGCAAGGGAGATCAACCCGCATTTCCAAATCGACGATATCGCCGAAATCGAGGTTACGCCTCGCGACTTCGGCCGCATCGCCGCCCAGACGGCGAAGCAGGTCGTCACCCAGCGCATCCGCGAAGCGGAGCGCGGCTTGATCTACAACGCGTTTGTGGATAAAGAAGAGGATATCGTGACCGGCACGGTGCAGCGCCAGGATCTGCGCAACTTTTACGTGGATCTCGGTAAAATCGAAGCCGTGCTTCCGCTCAGCGAGCTGATGCCGAATGAAAAATTCAAGCACGGCGACCGGATCAAGGCTTATATCACCAAGGTTGAAAACACGACGAAGGGACCGCAAATCATGTTGTCCCGCACGCATCCGGGTCTCCTCAAGCGGTTGTTCGAGCTTGAAGTGCCCGAAATTTTCGACGGCGTGGTGGAAATCCGTTCCGTAGCCCGGGAAGCGGGCTTCCGTTCCAAAATCGCGGTTTACTCCCGCAATCCGGAAGTGGATCCGGTCGGATCCTGCGTCGGGCCGAAAGGCCTCCGCGTGCAGACCATTGTCAATGAGCTGCGCGGAGAAAAAATCGATATCGTTCGCTATTCGGAACAGGTGGAGGAATACGTCGCCAACGCCCTCAGCCCGTCGAAAGTGCTGGAAGTGATCGTGTTCGAAGAGGAGAAAATGGCCCGCGTCATCGTGCCTGACTACCAGCTTTCCCTCGCAATCGGGATCAAGGGCCAAAACGCCCGGCTGGCAGCGAAGCTGACCGGCTGGAAAATCGACATCAAGAGCGAAAGTCAGGCGGAACAGGAATTCGGCAGACCGAAAACATCCTCGGTCGAAATGCATCAGGATTCCGTCTCCGTCGATTGACAGCAGGATTCGGAACATCCTGAACCTTAACAAGGACGGGAGGGCTGCGCCATGATCAAGCAAAAAAAAGTGCCGCTGCGCAAATGTGTGGCGTGCCAGGAAATGATGCCGAAAAAAGAACTGATCCGCATCGTGAAGACGCCCGAAGACGAGGTGCTCATCGATCTGACCGGCAAGAAGTCGGGGCGAGGAGCTTACCTTTGCGGGAAAGTCTCCTGTTTTAAGCTCGCGCAAAAAAACAAGTCGCTGGACCGTGCCCTGAAACATCACGTCAAGCCGGAAATTTACGAGCAGCTTGCCGAGGACTTCATATCGGTGGAGGATGAATTTTTGGCGGTAAAGGAAAGCGCGGCCGATGAATAAATTTTTCTCCCGCCTCGGTCTTGCCATGCGCGCGGGAAAGCTGCTGACCGGCGACGAGATTGTGCTGAAATCGATACGGTCTTCGGAAGCCAAGCTAGTCATCCTTGCGGGAGACGCCTCAGCAAATACACAGAAAAAGTTCCGCGACAAATGCGGAACGTACAACATCCCTCTGGTGATCGGATTTGACCGCGAAAGTTTGGGCGCAAGCATCGGTAAACCCGAAAGAGTTGTGCTCGCAATTACGGATCAAGGATTCGCAGAAATGATCTCCAAAAGCTTGGAGATAATGTCGGAGGTGGAGTATATTGAGTAAACAAGACAGTAAAGATAAACTGCGTGTATACGAATATGCAAAATCATTAAATATGAGCAGCAAAGAAATTATTACCATCTTGAAACGGCTGAATATTCCCGTCAACAATCATATGAGCGTGATGGAGAATGATTCGGTCGCAAAAGTGGAACAATTTTTTCGAGATATCAAATCGAATGCCGCTGCGAAAAGAGAAAGCGGGGAAACTCTTACGACAGCTAATACTTCTTCCATAAAAAATGACAACAACCGGACAGATCGAAACCAGGGCAGCCGGCCGGCAGGCCAAAGCCAATCCCAAAAACAACAGGAAAAGCAGGTAAGTATGAATAATAAATCGAATCAAAACACAGCAAACGGTTCCCAGCGAACCCAGGGCGGGCAGGATTCCCGCAGAGGCCACTCGAACCAGGGAGGCCAAAATAACGGTGCAGGCAACCGCAGCCAGGGCGCAGGTGCAGGCAACCGCAATCAAGGATCTTCCCAAGGAAATCGGCCTCAAGGTTCGAATCAGGGAGGCGCAAACCGCGGTCCCGGCGGACAGCAATCCGGTGGGCAGCGGTCGAACAACGGCCGTCCACAGCAATCCGGAGGTCGTCCGCAGCAGTCCGGACCCCGTCCTTCCCAAGAAGGCGGTTCGAGCGATAACTTCTCCAGACCAAACGATAACCGCGGTGGCAATCGCAATCAAGGCAATAACCAAAACCGTGGCAAAAACGGAAGTTCCAGACGGTTTGAAGACGGAAACAACAAATCCGGTTCGTTCAACCGGAATAATCGTGGAGGCAAGAACAACAAAGGCAGACAGCAACACAACCAGCCGCCGCGCGAGAAAATCGATAACACGCCGAAGAAAATCATCGTGCGCGGTAATATGACGGTTGGCGAAACAGCCAAATTGCTTCATAAAGACGCTTCCGAGGTTATCAAAAAGCTGATCCTGATGGGCGTTATGGCTACGATTAACCAGGAGCTTGATATCGATACCATTCTTCTTCTTGCCGGAGAGTTCGGCGTTGAGGTCGAAGTGAAGATTGTTGTTGAGGACGACCGCTTCGAGACCCTTGAGGAGAACGATGATCCAGCGGATCTGAAAGCCCGTCCGCCGGTCGTTACCATCATGGGGCACGTTGACCATGGTAAAACGACCTTGCTCGACGCCATCCGTTCTACGAACGTTACCGGCGGCGAAGCAGGCGGCATCACGCAGCATATCGGCGCTTACCAAGTCGAAATCAACAACAAAAAAATTACGTTCCTGGATACGCCGGGCCATGAAGCCTTCACGGCGATGCGTGCACGCGGAGCGCAAATCACGGATATTACGATTATCGTCGTAGCGGCCGATGACGGCGTCATGCCGCAAACCGTGGAAGCCATCAACCACGCCAAAGCGGCCGAGCTGCCGATCATCGTGGCCGTAAACAAAATCGACAAGCCGTCGGCAAATCCGGACAAAGTAAAACAAGAACTGACCGAATACGGTCTTGTGCCGGAAGAGTGGGGCGGAGACACCATTTTCGTCAATGTTTCGGCAAAGCAAAAAATGGGTCTCGAAGAACTTCTTGAGATGATCCTGCTTGTTGCCGAAGTGAACGAATATAAAGCGAACCCGGACAAACGCGCGCGCGGCGCCGTCATCGAGGCGGAGCTGGACAAAGGCCGCGGCCCGGTGGCACGCGTACTGGTGCAGCATGGTACGCTGAAAATCGGGGACGCCTTCGTTGCGGGCAACTGTTTCGGACGCGTTCGCGCCATGGTGAACGACAAAGGCCGCCGTCTGAAGGAAGCCGGTCCATCCACGCCGGTTGAAATTACCGGTCTGACGGAAGTGCCGCAAGCCGGCGATCCGTTCATGGTTTTCGAAGACGAGCGCAAAGCCCGCTCCATCGCCGAAAAACGCGCGATCACCCAGCGCCAATCCGATCTTGGCAGCAACGTGCGCGTAACTCTCGACGACTTGTTCCAGCATATTAAAGACGGCGAGATCAAAGACCTGAACGTGATCATCAAAGGCGACGTGCAAGGTTCGGTCGAAGCTTTGAAAGGTTCTTTGGCCAAAATCGAAGTGGAAGGCGTACGTGTGAAAATCATCCACAGCGGTGTCGGTGCTATCACGGAATCCGACATCATTTTGGCTGCCGCATCGAACGCGATCGTCATCGGCTTTAACGTTCGTCCGGATCCGCAAGCCGGAGCGACGGCAGAACAAGAGAAAGTCGATATCCGTCTGCACCGCGTCATTTACAATGTCATCGAGGAAATCGAGCAGGCTATGAAAGGTATGCTGGATCCAGAATATAAAGAAGTGGTCATCGGCCATGCCGAAGTCCGCAACCTGTTTAAAATCAGCAAAGTGGGCACCATTGCCGGCTGCATGGTTACTCAGGGCAAAATCACGCGCAACGCTGAAGTCCGTTTGATTCGCGGCGGCATTGTTGTTCACGAAGGAAAAATCGATACACTCAAGCGCTTCAAGGATGATGCTAAAGAAGTTGCCCAAGGTTATGAATGCGGCATTACCATAGAAGGATATAATGACCTTAAGGAAGGCGACGTCATCGAGGCGTTCATCATGGAGGCTGTCGAGCGCAAGTAACTAAAGAGGTGAACATGCATGGCCAAAATACGTGTTGGGCGGGTCGGCGAACAGATTAAAAAAGAACTGAGCCAGCTCATCCAAAGTGAATTAAAAGACCCGCGCATCGGTTTCCTGACCGTAACCGGCGTGGATGTAACTAACGATTTATCCCAAGCGAAGGTTTACCTCAGCGTGCTGGGAGACGAAGAGCAGAAAGAGAACTCGCTGAAAGCTCTGGAGAAAGCCAACGGTTTTCTCCGCTCCGAGCTTGGCAAGCGGATTCGCCTTCGTCACATACCCGAGCTGATTTTCAAGTTCGATGAATCCATTGCTTACGGCAGCAAAATCGAAAAGCTTCTGGGCGAAATCAGCAAAAACGATTCGAACTAATTAAAGTTTAAAGGAGAAGGCGATGCAGACCTATGAACAGTCGCTTGAGCAGGCCAAGCAGTTTCTGCTGAAGCATGATGATTATTTAGTAGTGTCGCATATTCAGCCAGATGGAGATGCAGTCAGTTCCACCGTAGCCGTGGGCTGGCTTCTCTCATGTCTGGGCAAAAAATTCACTCTGATCAATGAGGGGCCGATCCCGGAGAGGATGCGGTTTCTGCTCATGGCGGACCGGATCGTGAACATGGAGCAGCAGCCTCTTGACCGCATGTTCGGACATGTCATCTGCGTGGATTGCGCCGATTTTGCCCGGGTCGGACAAACCGCCCGGTATTTTGCCGAAGATGCGATGATTCTGAATATCGATCATCATCCAACCAACAACGGCTACGGCAGCGTCGCCCTGATTAAGCCGGATGCCGCCGCCACGGCTGAAATTTTGCATGACTTGATCGACGCTTGCGGGCTCGAGTGGACGACGGACATCGCGACAGCGATTTATACCGGGCTTTTGACGGATACCGGGGGTTTCCGCTATTCGAACACGTCGCCGAAGGTGATGAGCATTGCTTCGGAGCTTCTTGGATACGGCGTAAACGGGCCCGAATTATGTGAGACTCTGCTGGAATCGATGTCGTTGCCGCAAATGAAAGTGCTCGTAAAGGCGCTCAGCACGATGGAGATGACGCCTGACGGCAAAATTTGCTGGGTTTACGTCACCCCGGAACATATGCAGGAAGCGGGAGCTTCGAACGAAGATCTGGAAGGGATCGTGAATTATCCCCGGAACATTCAAGGCGTCGAGGTCGGCATTTTATTTAAAGTCATCCATGATCATGCCGTGAAGGTCAGTCTTCGTTCGGCGGGCAACGTCGACGTTGCAGCGCTGGCCCAAAGCTTTGGAGGCGGAGGGCATGTCCGGGCCGCGGGCTGTAGACTCGAAGCCAACCTCGAAAGCTCCATCGAGCAGGTAATAGAGCGGGTGAAGTCGCTGTTATGAGTCTGGAAGGAATTTTGGCCGTTCATAAGCCGGCAGGGATGACCTCGCATGATGTCGTGGCGAAAACGCGCCGCATTTTAAAGATGAAGCGGATCGGGCACACCGGCACGCTGGATCCTGAAGTGACGGGCGTGCTTCCGCTTTGCCTGGGCAGGGCGACGCGGGTCGTCGAATATATGCAGGAGCTGCCGAAAGAATACGAAGCGACGCTGAGGCTTGGGATGGCAACCGACACCGAAGATTTGACAGGCAACGTGACCGCACAGGTCGACCGGGTGAACGTTACCCCGGAGGAAGCGGAAAAGGCGCTGAAGACATTCCTGGGCACCATTTCCCAGGTTCCGCCGATGTACTCGGCGGTAAAAGTCGACGGAAAACGGCTTTATGAGCTGGCGCGCGAAGGCAAAACGGTCGAGCGCAAGAGCCGCGAAGTGACCATTTACGAAATTGAGATGAAAGGCCATGAATGGCATGGGCCGTTTCTCGATATTTCCTTCAGGGCGCTTTGCTCCAAAGGCACCTACATCCGTACGCTTTGCGTCGATATCGGCAAGGCGCTTGGCTTGCCGGCGACGATGGTCCAATTGAAGCGAACGATGTCCGCGGGGATTTCCGACTCGGAATGCCTGACGCTTGCGGAAATCGAACGTTTGATGGACGAAGGCAGGCTGCAGGAGCATCTGATCAAGGTTGACCATGCCATCAGGCATTTACCGGCGCATACCGTATCGGACGAAAAAGCCGCGGCCGCGCTGCAGGGACAGAGGCTCTCCGGAAGGGCGGTAACGCCGGAGGTGCGCTCCCCTGGCTGCATCCGCCTGTATGATAGCGCAGGCGCGTTTCTCGGGATCTTTGAAAAACAGGAAGAGTCTGGGGCCATTGCGCCGGTAAAAGTATTTTTGCCGGGGACATAAGCGGCCGCGAACGGATATTTCAATCGAAATGCAGGTGAGAACGCTGTGAAGACTGTACATTTAACCTATCCTTTGTCCGCCGGCATCATCAGGGAAAACGCGGGTCCGCAAATCGCCGCGATCGGACAATTCGACGGCGTGCATCAGGGGCATGCAAGCGTGATCGGTTCCGCCGTCCGGCTAGCCGGGGAGCAGGGCGTTCCGAGCGCAGTCATGACCTTTCACCCTCATCCGAAGGACGTCATGAAAAAAGGCAACTACGAAGGAAACTTAACGCCGCTATTGGAGAAGCAGGAGCTTTTGGCCGAGCTGGGCGTGGATATTTTGTATGTGGTGGAGTTCAGCGAGGCTTTTTCCAAGCTGAGCCCGCAGGCTTTCGTCGAAGGCATGCTGCTGCAGCTTGGCGTACGGACCGCGATCGTCGGTTTCGACTTCCGCTTTGGCCATAAGGGGGCTGGGGATGCAAACATGCTCCGCCAGCTGGGAGGCGGAAACATGAACGTCGAAATCATCCCGCCTTTCGAGCGGGAAGGCGAAAAAGTGAGCAGCTCTTCGATCCGCAAAGCGCTGCAGAGCGGGGAACTGGATGAAGCGAACCGGCTGCTCGGCAGGCCGTACCGGCTGCGGGGGGTGGTGGTCGACGGCGACAAGCGGGGAAAATCGATCGGATTTCCGACGGCTAACCTGCGCTTGCTCGACCGTTACGTCGTGCCCGCCAAAGGCGTGTACGCGGTCCGCTCGTTTATTGAAGGCGAGTGGGTGCCCGGCGTGATGAATTTGGGAGTCAAGCCGACCTTCCAGGAGAACGTCGCCGCTCCAAGCTTTGAGGTTCATCTCCTGGATTTTGACCGGGACATCTATGGCAAACAGATGACCGTGGATCTGATATCCTACATCCGGGCGGAACGGAAATTCCCTTCCATCCAGGAGCTGATCGCTCAAATTCAGGCCGATACCGAAACGGCGGAAAAGATTTTGAGCCCGTCCCCATAATCGGACTTGGCGAACATTTACTTTTGCTGCCCAAGTATGCTATACTGATAAGCGTCGCTGGAAACAGCGGCGGTAACCTTGGCTTGGTTACACGATCTCACCGACGGTAACGAGGCTAATGGCGATTATCTACTTAAGGAGGTGAACAGGATGGCATTGACTCAAGAACGTAAACAACAACTGATCGAAGAGCACAAAACTCATGAATCCGACACAGGATCCCCAGAGGTGCAAATTGCTATCCTTACGGAGAACATTACGAACCTGACTGATCACTTGCGTACGCACAAGAAAGACCATCATTCCCGCCGCGGATTGCTGAAAATGGTCGGTCAACGCCGTAAGCTGTTGGCATACTTGAAAAACAAAGATGTTAACCGCTACAGCGCTCTGATTGAAAAACTCGGATTGCGCCGTTAATATCCGTATGGTCTACTTAAAGCAGCCTGGTTGTTCGCCGTTTGTCCTTTTCGGAGTGACAGCGGAGCAACCGGGTTGCTTTTTATGCAGGCCTTATATGAATTGACCCAAAGCTGGGAATAATGTGTATTAAAAGGAGGGATTTCATGGAAAGTCGTGTCGAAATGCAGTTGGGCGGAAGACCCCTGATCCTTGAAACCGGACGACTCGCCAAACAGGCCAACGCGGCAGTAATGGTCCGTTATGGGGAAACCGCCGTACTTTGTACTGTGACTGCTTCCAGTGAACCTAAAGATTTGGATTTTTTTCCGCTGACCGTCAACTATGAAGAAAGATTGTATGCGGTCGGCAAAATTCCGGGAGGCTTCATTAAACGCGAAGGACGTCCAAGCGAAAAAGCGATTCTCGCCAGCCGCCTGACGGACCGTCCGATCCGCCCGCTTTTCCCTGAAGGATTCCGCAATGATGTACAAGTCCTTAATCTTGTCATGAGCGTGGATCAAGACTGTTCTCCGGAAATCGCCGCGATGATCGGAACCTCGGCTTCGCTGAGCATTTCCGACGTGCCGTTTAACGGACCGATCGGCGGAGTCGTCGTCGGACGCGTAGACGGACAGTTTATCATCAACCCTACGATCGCGCAGCAGGAAATCAGCGACATTTACGTTGTCGTGTCGGGCACGAAGGACGCCATCATGATGGTGGAGGCCGAAGCCAACGAAGTGCCTGAAGAAATCATGCTTGAAGCGATCATGTACGGTCATGAAGAGATCAAAAAAATCGTCGCAGTCATCGAGGAGCTTGTAGCCAAAGCCGGCAAGCCGAAAATGGAAGTCAAGCTGCATGCGGTGGACGAGGAAGTCAACAAGCAGGTGCGCGAGTATGCCGCAGCCCGATTGGTCGAAGCGGTGCGCATTGCCGAAAAGCATGCCCGCCAAGATGCGATTGACGCCATTAACGACGAAACGGTAGCTTACTTTGAACAGCAATACATAGAGACGCCAGAGCTCTTGAGCGACGTCAAAGAAGTGCTGCATGATATCGTTAAGGAAGAAGTCAGACGTTTGATTACGCATGATAAGGTTCGCCCTGACGGCCGCAAGCTGGATGAAATCCGTCCGATCGAATGCGATACCGGCATTTTGCCGCGCACGCACGGAACGGGCCTGTTTACCCGGGGCCAAACGCAGGCGCTCAGCGTATGTACGCTTGGAGCACTCGGCGACGTGCAAATTTTGGACGGCATCGACCTGCAGGAATCGAAACGCTTCATGCACCATTACAACTTCCCGCCGTTCAGCGTAGGCGAAGCACGTCCGCTCCGCGCTCCTGGACGCCGCGAAATCGGCCATGGCGCCTTGGGCGAAAGAGCGTTGTCGAAGGTTATTCCTTCGGAAACGGAATTCCCGTACACGATCCGTCTCGTTTCGGAGGTGCTGGAATCCAACGGTTCCACGTCCCAGGCGAGCATTTGCGCAAGTACCCTGGCCATGATGGACGCAGGCGTGCCTATTAAGGCTCCGGTTGCAGGGGTAGCCATGGGTCTGATCAAAGACGGGGAGCATGTCTCCATTTTGACCGATATTCAAGGGATGGAAGACCATCTCGGCGATATGGACTTCAAAGTGGCCGGCACCTCGGAAGGCGTAACCGCCATTCAGATGGACATCAAAATCGACGGCATCGACCGCCAGATTTTGCAGGACGCATTAAAACAGGCGAGAGAAGGACGGATGTTCATCCTGAGCAAGATGATGGAAGCCATCCAAAAGCCGCGGGAAACGTTGTCTCCTTATGCGCCTAAAATTATCGTCATGAACATCAATCCGGACAAAATCCGTGATGTCATCGGCGCAGGCGGCAAAATCATCAACAAAATCATCGAGGAAACCGGCGTAAAAATCGACATCGAGCAGGATGGACGTGTATATATCGCTTCTTCGAACGACGAAATGAACCAAAAAGCCCGCTCCATTATCGAAGGCATCGTCCGCGAGGTGCAGGTCGGCGAAATTTACGTCGGCACCGTCAAACGGATCGAGAAATTCGGGGCATTCGTGGAAATTTTGCCGAACAAGGAAGGCCTTGTCCATATTTCCCAGCTGTCCACCGAACGGGTAGCGAAGGTTGAAGACGTCGTGGCCATCGGCGATTCCATTACCGTAAAAGTAACGGAGATCGACCAGCAGGGCCGGATTAACCTGTCCCGCAAGGCGGTTTTGACGGCGGAAGCCAAAACGCAAAAAGCTTAATACAATCGAAAAGATCTTGCAAAGGTCTTGCGAAAGAGGCAGAACGTAACCACTTCTGGCTCTTTTTTTTCCATTTGCCTTCCCTTTACCTCCATTCATATTCCTGTGGACTTGCTCATAAAATGGGACAAAGCGGGTAAGGGAGATGAGCGGAGCTATGAATGGAAGAAGAGGCGCGGTATTGATGGCCTGTTTTGCGATCGTCGTGGGGATTGCCCAGACCGGAGCCGTCGGCGAATACATCCGGGAAACCAGACATCAGGCGGCGGAGGCCAGGACGGCAGAGGCCAGGACAGACGATCCGGCGCAGGATCCCCTTTACAAACAGCTCGTGGAAAAACGGGAGCAGACGAGGATTCAGCCGGTCGACGCGGTCGTGGACCGTGTATGGAAGGCGATTCCAGGGTATAATGGATTGGAAATAGATGTGGACGCAACCTATAAGCAAGCCAAAGCGGCCGGTTCGTCCGCGCCGATTGCATACGTGTACCGCCAAATCCCTCCGAAGGTCAGCCTGGACGACCTGGGCGCGCAGCCGATCTACCGGGGAAATCCGAACAAGCCGATGGTGGGGCTGATGATCAACGTGGCTTGGGGCAACGAATTCATCGTGCCGATGCTGGATATTTTGGATGAGGAGAAGGTAAAGGCTACCTTCTTTTTTGATGGAAGCTGGCTGAAAAAAAATCCTGACCTCGCAAAGGAAATCCAAAAACGGGGCCATGAGCTGGAAAACCATGCTTACACCCATCCCAACATGAGCCAGCTCAGCGAATACCGGGCCACGATGGAGATCAGCAAAACGCAAAAGCTGCTTAAAGAAAGCCTTGGCGTCGACAACAAATGGTTTGCGCCGCCGTCGGGGGATTTTAACCAGCAAACGGTCCGGATTGCCGCCAGCCTCGGCCTGAAAACGGTGCTGTGGACGGTCGACACGGTAGACTGGATGAACCCTTCCCCCGAATCGATCGTGAACAAAATATCGAGGAAAGTGGAGGCGGGCTCCCTCATTTTGATGCATCCGACGTCCTCGTCGTCCCAATCGCTCCGGGGCATGATCCGGGTGATCAAAAACAAAGGGCTGATGCCGGGAACGGTGAGCCAGACGCTTTCGCCCGAACGCGTTCTTCCGCGAAGCGGTTGAGCGGGACTCCGTTTTTTGGTAGGATAGGGGATGCGTTAAAGGCAGTGATTGATATTATTTTAGGAGGGCCTAGCCTTGTGAAAAAAATAAAGCTTACGAACGGCCTTAGGGTGGTCATGGAGAAAATTCCGACTTGCCGGTCGGTTTCTTTTGGGATCTGGGTGAAAACGGGCTCGCGTCATGAAACACCCGATAATAACGGCGTTTCGCATTTTATCGAGCATATGCTGTTTAAAGGCACCGAGCGTTACGACGCCAAAGACATCGCCGAACAATTCGACGCCATCGGCGGCAACGTCAACGCGTTTACGTCGAAGGAGTATACCTGTTATTACGCCAAGGTGCTGGATGAGCATCTGCCGATCGCCGTGGACGTGTTGTCGGATATGTTTTTCCGGTCCGTTCTGGATGAAGGGGAACTCGCCAAAGAGAAAAACGTCATCCTCGAGGAAATCGCCATGTACGAAGATACGCCGGACGATCTTGTGCATGATTTGATGGCGAAAGCCGTATACGGGGGACATCCGCTCGCTTATCCGATTTTGGGCACGAAGCAGCAGTTGGACCCGATGGGGCCGGCGGAGCTCCGGGCTTACATGAAGGAGCATTACACCGTCGAAAATACGGTGATCAGCGTGGCCGGTAACATCGATGACGGCGTCGTGGAGCTGCTAGAGCGCCATTTCGGCCATTTCGGCAACCACCGCGACGTGAAGGGCATTGCCGCGCCGGGGTTCCACAGCGATATTTTGTTCCATAAAAAGAAAACGGAGCAAAACCATATTTGCTTGTCCCTGCCGGGCTGCTCCATTCATGATCCGCTGCAGTACGCCATGATTTTGTTGAACAACACGATCGGCGGCGGGATGAGTTCGAGACTGTTCCAGGAAATCCGCGAAAAGCGGGGCCTGGCTTATTCCGTTTATTCGTACCACAGCTCCAACGAGGACAGCGGATTGTTTACGGTTTATGCAGGCACCGCGCCCAAACAGACCAAGGACGTGCTCGACCTGACCAAAGAGGTGCTTGCGGACATCGCCCGTAACGGCATCACGGAAGACGAGCTCCGCAAAGGGAAGGAACAGCTGAAGGGAAGTTTGATCTTGAGCCTTGAGGGCACGGGCAGCCGGATGAACCGGCTCGGGAAAAACGAGCTGATGCTCGGAAAACACTATTCCTTGGACGAAATGATTGATAAAATAGAGCATGTCGGCATGAAGGACATCGACGACGTTTTGGACAGAATGTTCGGCGAACCTTTTGCGCTGGCGATGGTCGGAGCATCGGACAAAGCAATTGCTGGATTAAGAAGGGATGATTTCGTTGTATTACGTTCAAATTCATAAGCTTCCGGGTCATGACGACGTGAAACTTCCGGAAAAAATGTCCGCGGGCGCATCGGGTTACGACCTGTACGCCGCCGTCGAGGAGCCCGTCGTGCTTCAACCGGGGGAACGCAAGCTGATTCCGACGGGGTTCGCCCTGGCGATGCCGGAAGGCCTTGAAGCGCAGGTTCGTCCGCGCAGCGGGCTTGCTTTGAAGCATGGCATTACATGCCTCAATACGCCGGGAACGATCGACGCGGATTACCGCGGAGAAGTGAAGGTGCTGCTCATTAATTTGGGACAGGAGCCTTTTGCGATCGCCCGGAATGAACGGATTGCCCAAATGGTGTTCCAGGAGGTTCCGCAAATCCGGATCGAACAAGTGGAAACTTTGTCCGAAACCGTCCGCGGAGCCGGAGGATTCGGACATACCGGCAAATAACGGACCAAGGTCCGCCGCATTTTCGCCTGCCGCGAAAGTGACGGCGGATCTTTTATTTTTAACGGGAAGCATCCAAGCCAAGACCGCTGTCGAAGGTTATTTTATCCGCATTTTCACCGAATGGTAGGCTGCCGCATAAGATGCTCCATAACCGTGTTTTTTGAAAGGAGTGACATCCTTATGCTGACAGGAGTCCAAATCGTATTCCTAGGCGGGGATGCGCGGCAGATCGAGGTGATCCGCAAATGTTCGGAGATGGATGCCACCGTCAGCGTCGTCGGTTTTGACAATCTGAAGGAAAAACTCCAGGGAGTGACCAGGGATCATCTGACGGCTGAGCTGCTCGCTGGCGCGGATGTACTGGTCCTTCCTGTCGTGGGCTGTGATGATAACGGCATCATCCATACGCAATTCTCGAATGAGTCGCTCAAACTGCAGGATGAGCATATGGCTGCGCTGCGCAGAGGGTGCAAAATATATACCGGCATGGCAAAGCCTTATTTGCGAAGTTTGTGCGCGCATCACGAGATCAAGTTGGTCGAGCTGCTGGACCGGGATGAGGTGGCGATCAGCAACTCCATTCCGACGTCCGAAGGCGCTCTGGTGATGGCGATTCAGAATACGGATTTTACGATACATGGATCCAGTTGCATGGTGCTGGGACTGGGCAGGACGGGATTCACGATGGCCAAAAGCCTGCAGGGTCTGGGAGCGAATGTCAAAGTGGGAGTCCGCAGCGAAAAGGACGTCGCCCGAGCGGAGGTGATGGGCTGGGAGCCTTTCCTGACAAGGGATTTGGCGGATCATGTGCGCAATATCGACTTGATTTTTAATACGATTCCGACTATGATAGTCACAGCACAAATCCTGTCTAGAATGCCTCAAAGCGCCGTCATTATTGACCTCGCTTCCGCTCCCGGGGGATGCGATTTCCGGTATGCGGAGAAGCGGGGAATCAAGGCGCTGCTTGCCCCAGGCCTTCCCGGAATCGTGGCTCCCAAAACGGCTGGTTCGATCATCGCGAACACGTTGGTACAGTTGATTTCGGATGAGTCCAAAACTCGGGGGGATGGAGTATGAATTGGCAGGGTAAAACGGTAGGTTATGCAGTTACAGGATCGCACTGCACGCTTGAAGAAATCATGCCGCAGGTGAAGCGGTTTGTGGACGGCGGCGCCAACGTGGTGCCGATCGTATCCGGCTCGGTGCAAACGACGGATACACGTTTTGGTACGGCTCAGAATTGGCTTCAGCAGCTTAAAGAAATGACGGGAAACGACCTTATTTCCTCGATTGTCGAAGCGGAGCCGCTGGGACCGTCCAAATTGCTCGATGTGCTGGTCATTGCCCCATGCACCGGAAATACGACAAGCAAGCTGGCCAACGCGATGACCGACAGCCCGGTTCTTATGGCCGCCAAAGCCCAAATGAGGAACCAGCGCCCGCTTGTGCTGGCGATTTCCACGAATGACGGGCTTGGGCTCAATGCTTCCAACATCGCTAGGCTTTTAATTACGAAAAATATTTATTTTGTTCCGTTCGGTCAAGATAACCCTTATCAGAAGCCGAATTCGCTTGTGGCCCAAATGGATTTGATCCCTGAGGCCTGCTACGCAGCACTGGAAGGAAGACAGCTTCAGCCCATGATCCTGCAACGGGTGTTTTCGGCTTAAGCGGTCTATATCCCTCCGCTGCTTCACCATCCTGAAGGCAGCCGCATGAACGGTCCGCGGCCGGTCATTTCGGTGCGTACCGTCCATGCGACGGCAGCATGCGGCCGTAACCCTGTCGTTTGCGGTCACTTTGAAACTGTTTTTGACGAACTAGAGAAAGACTATGAACTTGAAGACGTGAAATTGTTGGAGGAAGCGCCGGAGTTTGCCCGCTCGGCTGCCCCGCTTCCCGCACCTATCCGCTTGCGACAGATGCCGCAGGAAACCGGACGTTGTACGTAGGGCGATTGCGCCGTAATCCCGGCGACAACCAGCCCGAAATATCCTATGTTTATCGATATTTCCGTAGCAGGGTGCAGGCGCTTCAATGCTGTCCGGGGTAGCCGAGAACTGCAGCCAAACGTTCCGCGCGTTCTTAGTCGTATGGAGGAATGGAAATGAGTATTTTAGTACAAAAATTCGGTGGTACATCGTTGTCAACGCCGGAGGCAAGAGAGTTTGTTATAGGCCACATCAAACGCGAACTGTCCGCCGGATATCAGCTGGTCGTCGTTGTGTCGGCAATGGGGCGCAAAGGCGAACCGTATGCTACAGACACGCTCTTGGACTGGGCGGCCCAAAACGGCGATGCTCTCCCTGCACGCGAAAGGGATTTATTGCTGTGCTGCGGTGAAATCATATCCGCAGCCACCTTGTGCAGCCTGCTTGAGCGCGAAGGGATCCGTTCAACCGTGTTGACGGGAGCGCAGGCCGGTTTCGTGACCGACGACCACTTCGGCAACGCCCGCATCAAGGATGTTCGTCCGGAGCGGGTGCGTACCGAGCTGGAGACCCATCAAGTCGTCATCGTAACGGGCTTTCAAGGCCAGGCGGAATCGGGCGACTTCACGACGCTGGGAAGGGGAGGAAGCGACACCTCCGCTACGGCGCTCGGCGCGGCGCTTCATGCGGAAATGGTTGATATCTATACGGACGTCAACGGCATTTTGACCGCCGATCCAAGAATTGTCGAGGACGCCAAACCTTTGCCTGTCGTCAGTTATGCGGAAATATGCAACATGGCGCAGTACGGAGCCAAAGTGATCCACCCGCGTGCCGTCGAAATCGCCATGCAGGCCCAAATCCCCGTGCGGGTGCGTTCAACGTTTTCCGAGGATGAGGGGACGCTGGTGACTCAGCCGGAAGGCTTTAAGGATGTTCAGCTTGGCATCATGGACCGCTACGTGACGGGTATCGCTTACGTAAGCAACGTTACGCAAATTACGGTCGACTGCGAAGATGGAAGCCATAATCTTCAGCTCCAAGTATTTAAAGCGATGGCCGAAAATTCCATAAGCGTCGACTTTATTAATGTTACCCCAACCGGGGCGGTCTATACGGTATTTGACTTCGATTCGGACCGGGCGTTAACGGTCCTGCGGGAACTCGGCTTTGAGCCCAAGGCCCTGTCGGGCTGCGCCAAGGTTTCGGTGATCGGCGGAGGCATCAACGGGGTGCCGGGAATCATGGCCAAAATCGTCGAATCGCTCAGCGAGCAGAACATACAAATTTTGCAATCCGCGGATTCGAACACGACGATCTGGGTGCTCGTGAAAAAAGAAGATATGGTGCAGGCTCTGCGTGCTCTTCATACCAAATTCGAACTTCATAGATAAAACGAAAACGCCGAGCAGCCGGGCGGGAAAAGGCTCCGCTTTTTCCGGCGCCGAAGGCATGCCCGGGCAATGATATAAAAAACCGCTGCTTGCAAGAGCACGTCCCATCGTTTTGAGGAGGTAATACAAGTGGATTTCGGAAGATTGATAACGGCCATGGTCACGCCATTCGACGAACAGGGAAAAATCAACTGGCAGGAAACGTCGAATCTGATCGATGATTTGATCGAAGAGCAAAAATCGGATTCTCTTGTCGTTTGCGGAACGACGGGCGAGTCTCCGACGTTAAGCGATGAAGAGAAGCTGGAGCTGTTTTCGTTTGCGGTGGAGCATGCGAAAGGCCGCTGCAAAATCATTGCCGGTACCGGCAGCAACAATACGGAGCATTCCATCCATCTGACCCGGGAAGCCGAAAAGCTGGGCGTCGATGGCGTTTTGCTCGTTGTGCCTTATTACAACAAGCCGAGCCAGGAAGGGATGTACCGCCATTTTGAGGCGATCGCGCGCAGCACGAGCCTGCCGGTCATTCTTTACAACGTGCCGGGACGCACCGCTGCAAGCCTTTCGGCCGAAACGACGCTTCGCCTGGCCCGGATTCCGAACGTCGTCGCGACGAAGGAATGCGCGTCCTTGGAACAAGTGACGCTAATCGCTTCCGGAGCACCCGAACATTTCAAGGTTTATTCAGGGGACGATTCCGTCACGCTGCCGGCCATTGCCGTCGGGGCATACGGTATTGTCAGCGTGGCCAGCCATTTGATCGGTTCTTCAATGAAGGACATGATTCAAGCGTATTTGAACGGAGAGGTTGCCGAAGCGGCGAAGCTGCATCAGAAGCTGTTCCCGGTATTCAAGGGATTGTTCGAATGCCCTCATCCTTTGCCGAATCCTTCTGCTTTGAAATACGCGCTGAATCTGCGGGGCAGCTTCGTAGGCGGCGTGCGTTTGCCGCTGATCGATCCGAACGAATCCGAAGCGGCGTTTATCCGAGATCTTGTCGCTTCCCTGAAAGCATAGTGTTTTATTGATAACCGTAACCGAAAAAAATGACAGCGCCCGTCAGGGCGCTGTTTTTTGTACAAATAGAGCCTGCGCTTTCGGGGAACGTTAACACTTACGTGAAGGGTGACTTGTGTTTTACGTTTTTGATCATGTATAATGGGGTCAAGTGACTGGGTGCGGTATATTTTTGAAATTCAAATACTATAAAATGGTACGACGTCCAACACCATAGGAGGTTTAGATTCATTTGTCTAAAAAAAATAATAACGATAAATTGACGATATTTGCATTGGGCGGCGTCGGTGAAATCGGAAAAAACATGTATGTCATTCAATACGCGAATGATATCGTTGTCGTGGATGCCGGCTTGAAGTTCCCTGAAGAGGACATGCTGGGCATCGACATTGTCATCCCCGACATCAGCTACTTGACGGAGAACCGCGACAAAGTGAGAGGCATCTTGCTGACACACGGACACGAGGATCACATCGGCGGATTGCCTTACGTCCTGAAACATCTGAACGTTCCCGTATACGGAACGAAGCTGACGCTGGGCCTCGTCGAGAACAAGCTGAAGGAAGCGAATCTGCTTGGCGAAACGAAGCGGATCCTGATTCACGAGGACTCGGTGGTTCAACTGGGCGCGACGCTCAAGGCGACGTTCTTCAGAACGAACCACAGCATTCCGGATTCGGTCGGCATTTGCATCGCGACGCCGGAAGGCAATGTCGTTCATACGGGCGACTTCAAGTTCGATCATACGCCGGTGAACGGGCAATACGCGAACTTGCAGCGGATGGCTGCCATCGGCGAAGAAGGCGTTTTAGCGCTGTTATCCGACAGCACCAACGCGGAGAAACCTGGATTCACCCCATCGGAGAAAAACGTGGGCATCGTCCTTGAGGATATTTTCCGGAAAGCGTCGCAGCGCGTCGTAATCGCCACGTTTGCTTCCAACGTTCATCGGATTCAGCAGGTCGTCAACGCTGCGGAATCGACTGGACGCAAAATTACGGTCATCGGCCGAAGCATGGTCAATGTCGTGTCCATCGCCGCCGAGCTCGGCTATCTGCATGTGCCGGACGGCATGCTGATCGAGCCGGAAGAAGTGAACAAGATGGCTGCCGATCGGGTCGTCGTATTGTGCACAGGAAGCCAAGGCGAACCGATGTCGGCGCTGACCCGCATGGCCCGCTCTACCCATCGCAAGGTCGATATTTTGCCTGGTGATACCGTTATCATCGCGGCAACCCCGGTACCGGGTAACGAGAAATACGTCGGCCGGACGATCGACGAGCTGTTCCGTTTGGGTGCCGAAGTTATTTACAGCGGCTCAAACTCCGGCGTTCACGTTTCCGGCCACGGCAGCCAGGAAGAACTGAAGCTCATGCTCAACCTGATGAAACCGAAATTTTTCCTTCCGATCCACGGGGAGTACAGAATGCAGCGCAGACATGCGCTCCTGGCGGAATCGGTGGGAGTCGACCCGGACAACATTTTTATTACCGATATCGGCGAAGTGGTCGAGATCCAGAACGGAATGGCGCGGAAAGCCGGTAAAGTTACGGCCGGGAACGTGCTTATCGACGGCCTGGGCGTGGGCGATGTAGGCAATATCGTGCTGCGCGACCGCAAGCTTTTGTCCCAGGACGGCATTTTGGTTGTCGTTGTTACCCTGAGCAAACAGGACGGCACGATTATGTCCGGTCCGGACATTATTTCGAGAGGTTTCGTATATGTGCGCGAATCCGAAGGTTTGCTTGACGAAGCGAACCGCATCGTTTCGAGCACGCTGCAGAAGCTGATGAGCGAGAATGTGAACGAATGGGCTTCCCTCAAAACGGGAGTCAAGGATGCGCTAGGACGTTTCCTCTATGAGCAAACCCGCCGCAGACCTATGATTTTACCGATCATTATGGAAGTGTAACGTTGTTGACATGAAGTGGCAAATGCTTTATATACCAGCACTTTCTTTTACCGTGTTCGTCACTTGACCGGATTTGGCCACATTCACTCATCTACCCTCCCTTCCGTGCAGGTCAAAGTTATGGACGAGGCTTTCCTGCATCCTGATGGGAAAACAACATCAAAAAATGACAGAGCGCAGCATTCCGATTGTTTTCGGGGCTGCGCTTTTTTGCCTCCTTCTGAATAACCGGGAATCCATATGGGGAACAATACGGGGGAATTTCCCATGAGGAGGATCAATCAAACATGACTTTAGTTCGCGACTGCATGACAAAAGACGTTCAGGTATGCGCACCGCACGACACGGCAACGTCGGCCGCAAAAATGATGCGCGACATCAACTGCGGATCGCTTCCGGTTTGCGAAGGCAAAAAAATTATGGGCATGATCACCGACCGCGATATCGTGCTGAAATGCGTGGCCGCCGGCAAGGATCCGGACAGCGTGCACTGCCATGATTGCATGACAAAAGACGTTATCACCTGCTCGCCCGACACCGATGCCCATGAATGCGCCCGTTTGATGGCCGACCATCAAATCCGCCGCATTCCGGTTGTGGAAAACGGAGAAATCGTCGGCATTTGCGCCATCGGCGACCTTGCGACGATCAACATCCATATCAATGAAGCAGGGGAAGCGCTCAGCGAAATTTCCGAACAACAGCAGCTCCATTAGGTTTTCATTACAAAAGCACCCGAAGCGGGTGCTTTTTTTCATCCATGCAATTTCAAGGTACGACAAGGAATAATACCACGCCGATGACCCCCATACTAAACAGAATGAACAACCTTTGATTTGAAAGGATGGGGAAGACAAACATGGCAAATGAAACAGGGCATTTCCGGATGGAGGAACCGGCACCGCCGGAACAGCAGCCGGAAAATCAAACGAAGGCCGCGGTAGAGGCGATTCAGCAGCTCGGTCAAATGAATGTTCCGGCCGCAAACGAGACCAACATCTTTTGTTTGACCATCGTCGGGCAAATTGAAGGCCATATCGTTTTGCCGCCGCAAAATAAAACGACGAAATACGAACATATCATCCCGACGCTCGTTGCAGCCGAACAAAACAAAAATATCGACGGGCTGCTCATTATTTTGAACACCGTCGGCGGCGACGTCGAGGCCGGACTGGCCATCGCCGAAATGATCTCCTCGCTGACCAAACCGACGGTGACGGTCGTTGTCGGCGGGGGACACAGCATCGGCGTTCCGATCGCCGTGTCGTCCACGTATTCGATCATTGCGGAAAGCGCGACGATGACGATTCATCCGATCCGGCTGAACGGGCTGGTCATCGGCGTTCCGCAAACCTTTGAATACATGGAAAAAATGCAGGAACGCGTCGTCCGTTTCGTTACGTCCCATTCACGAATCACGGAATCCCAATTCAAGGAGTTGATGTTCCGAACGGGGGAACTCAACCGGGACGTCGGAACGCCGGTCGGCGGAATCGACGCGGTGAAATACGGCTTGATGGATGAAGTCGGCGGCATCGGGCAGGCCATCACCAAGCTCAATCAACTCATCGACGAACGCAAACGAACCGGGGAAACGGAGGGAATCAAGCAATGACGCTGCATACGGTCATGCCTCTGGAGGCGGTTTGGGAAAAACAAGGCGAGGATGCGCCGACGACGGAGGTGCGGATTCGGGGCATATTGATGGAAGTGAAGCCGATGGATTATAACCGTGTACAAGTTGTCCGTTTGCTGGACGGTCCTCTTGACTCCTACCTGGACCCGTCGTATGCTCCCGGCAGCATCATTCAATATGCTCCTGTAACGTAAAGCGATTTCGAAAAACAGAACATAGGTGCCCACGGTATTATATGGTATAATGAGGTTCCGGGGGTGACATTTCTTGGCTAAACGGAAAAAAAGGAAAAAGGCTTTGCTGACCAATGTTCTGAAATACGAAATATACGGGATCATCCTGATCACCCTGTCCGTCATCGCCCTATCCGGCGAAGCGGCGGTGGGGTGGTCGTTATCTAAAATGTTTGGGCTTGTGCTTGGACGGTTTTATTTTGTCATTCCGTTAATCGGCATTTATTTGGGATTAAGCGTCATGATTCAGCGCAAGTGGCCCAACCGGTGGAGCACCCGCAAAAGCGGGATCGTTTTGCTCGTGCTGGCGCTTACGCTCATGAGCAGCGTCGCATCGCTGGAAAGGAAGCTGTCCCACGTTCCCGGCGTGAGCGCCGGGCATATCATCACCCAAATACATAACGATTTGGAAGGTTCGCTGCTGTCTTCCGCGGCCGCCAAAGACCATTCCATGATGAACAAGGACATTAGCGGCGGATATGCCGGAGCGCTGCAATACGCCGTTTTGTTTTGGCTGTTCGGCAACACGGGAACGAAGCTGATGCTCATCGTCATGTTTATTATCAGCTTTATGCTGATTACGAACCTTTCTTACGTCGATTTGATGCGGATTGTGCGCAAACGGATGGTTCAGGCCGGAACCAATATGCAAAAACGGATCGCGGCCCAAAAACCGCAAACCGTCGCTTCCTCCGCAAAAACGCCGCGCAAGCGGGGGCATGCGCTGCTGCCGGATGAGGATGAGGAGGACGAGCTCGACGACTTTGTGCCGCCGAAGGATAAACGCGCCGCGCCGGTGTTTTTTCAGCTGTTTGGCAACAAGATCGCCAAGCCGGCACCGGATCCGGCCGCGGATGCCGATGACGATCTGGACGGAAGCGACATTTTGGAGCCTGTCGGCAAGCATGCGGATACCGGGTCGAAGCAGGTTTACAGCTACGAACCGCAGCCGGTAGAAACGGCGGATCATGAAAGCCCATGGGATCGCGTGGAGCCGGAACCTTCGTCGCCGATCATTCGCGATTTCTTCGAGCAGGTGAAATCCGAAAACGGCTTGGAGGAAGAGGAGTGGGACGATCAAGAACCCGTCGCGGCAGCGTCTTCTTCGGCTTTGCGTGAAACCGGACAAGAAGGGCACGACCCGCTTCCTATCGAGCAGGAACAGACGGCAAACGGCTTATCCGCGGAGGGAACGGCAGAAGCCGGGGAAGAAGCTGCCGGTGCGCCCGAAACGAAACCTCCCGCTCCGCCTCCCAAACCGTACAAGCTGCCTCCGTTCCGCCTGCTGGCCAAACCGCAAAACGGCGGCAAAGCCGGGGATCAGAACGACTACATGCAAACGGCGCGCAAGCTGGAGGCCACGCTCGAGAGCTTCGGCGTGCGGGCCAAGGTGCTGGAGGTCGTGCGCGGCCCGGCGGTTACGCGTTATGAAATCCAGCCGGATATCGGGGTGAAGGTCAGCCGGATCGTTAGCCTCACCGACGACATCGCGCTGGCCTTGGCTGCAAAAGACATCCGGATGGAAGCGCCGATTCCGGGCAAATCGGCGATCGGCATCGAAGTTCCGAACAACGAGGTGTCGTTGGTTACGATGCGCGAGGTCATGGAAACGCCGGTGTTCCAGGACGCCCAGTCGAAATTGTCCATTGCGTTCGGCAGGGACATTTCGGGCCAAACGATCGTCGGCAACCTGGCAAAAATGCCTCACTTGCTGGTCGCCGGGGCAACCGGTTCGGGGAAATCCGTCTGCATCAACGGCATCATTACGAGCATTTTGTATAAAGCGAAACCGGACGAAGTCAAATTTTTGATGGTCGATCCGAAGATGGTCGAGCTGAACGTATACAACGGCATTCCGCATTTGATGGCTCCGGTGGTAACGGACCCGAAACGGGCGTCGCTTGCCTTGAAGAAAATCGTCGTCGAGATGGAAAAGAGGTACGAGCTGTTTTCCAAGTCGGGCACCCGGAACATCGAGGGCTACAACAACCTGATGAAGGACAATTTGCCGGCCGTGCTGCCTTACATCGTCGTCATCGTCGACGAGCTTGCCGACCTGATGATGGTAGCGGCGCATGACGTCGAGGAAGCCATCACAAGGCTGGCGCAAATGGCGCGTGCCGCCGGCATCCATCTGATCATCGCGACCCAGCGTCCTTCGGTGGACGTCATTACGGGGGTTATCAAGGCCAATATTCCTTCACGGATCGCCTTCGGCGTATCGTCCCAGGTGGATTCGAGGACGATTCTGGACATGGCCGGGGCGGAAAAGCTGCTTGGACGCGGCGACATGCTCTTTATGCCGATGGGCTCTTCGAAGCCGATTCGCGTTCAGGGCGCATTTATGACCGACCAGGAAGTGGAAACGATCGTCAATTACGTGCGTGAACAGGGCGAAGCCCAATATGACGAGTCGATCGTTCCCGAAGTGGATGAAACGCAGCCGGAAGGCGATGAAGAACTGGATGAACTGTACGATCAAGCGGTTCAAATCGTGCTTGAAGCCAAGCAGGCATCCGTATCGCTGCTGCAGCGGAGAATGAGGGTCGGTTATACGCGCGCGGCGCGATTGATCGACTCGATGGAAGCCCGGGGCATCATCGGTCCTTATGAAGGAAGCAAACCCCGCGAGGTTCTGGTATCCCTTGAACAGTATCAGCAGCAGAACCGGATCAGCTCATAATCAAACGGTAAGGAACGACCCGTATAACAAAAAAACGTGCAGCCGCGGTTTGCCAAACCGTGCTGCACGTTTTTTGCTTTTTGAAAATTGTTTACCTATTTACTCTCTCGCCGCTCCGTTTAGAAATCGAAGTTGTCGGGATCCGGACCGACGCGGCGGTCTTGGTTCAGCGCATCGATGCGCTCCATATCCTCGCGTGAAAGCTCGAAGTCGAAAATCGACGCGTTTTCGATGATGCGATGCTCCTTGATCGATTTTGGAATGGTGACGACTCCCTTTTGAAGGTCCCATCTCAAAATCACTTGGGCCACCGATTTGCCGTGGTTCGCGGCGATTTCCTGAAGCACCGGCTGATTCAACAGCTCGCCCTGCATTAATGGGGACCAGGCTTCAAGCTGAATGCCATGCTCTTTCGTAAAAGCAAGAAGATCGTTTTGGGCAAGGTAGGGGTGGAACTCCACCTGATCTACCATCGGCTTGATTTCAGCCGTTGCCAGCATATCCTGCAAGTGGTGAACATGGAAGTTGCTGACGCCGATCGCCCGTACGCGCCCGTCCTTATACAGCTTTTCCAGGGCTCTCCACGTGTCTTTATATTTGCCTGCAACCGGCCAGTGAATAAGATACAGGTCAAGTACGTCCAGACCGAGTTTGGACAAGCTTGTGTCAAAGGCTGCCAACGTTTCCTCGTATCCTTGGTCCTCGTTCCATACCTTGGAGGTTACGAACAGTTCTTCTCTGGCAAGGCCGTTTTCTTCCAGCGCTTCGTGGATGGCTTGACCCACGCCGCTTTCGTTTCCATAAATCGCCGCCGTATCGATGCTGCGGTATCCGTGCTTGATGGCAGCTTTTATAGCCGCGGAAAGATCCTCGCCTTCCTCTACCTTGAATACGCCCAGTCCGAACCAAGGCATTTCTACTCCGTTAGCAAGCTTTGTTGTGCTTTGCAGATGCAATTTCATCATGTGTTCCTCCTCGAGTTAATCCTTCTCTATTTTGTGTTGAAACGTTTGTTTCTTTTCTTTGCAAAATATAACTCCATCCGGTAAGAATAACGGCAGCCGCAACCATCACGGCACCGACCCACCCCGTATGAACAAGACCGAGCGAATCCGTCACCCGTCCGCCCAAATAAGCGCCAAGGGCGATTCCGGCGTTAAACGCGGCGATGTTGATCGCCGAGGCGACATCCACCGCTTTCGGCACATACCGTTCGGCAAGCGTCAAAACATACGACTGCAAGCCGGGTACGTTCATGAATGCAAGCAAACCCATCAGGAAGACGGTGATCAAAGCCGCGATTTTGAACGGCGCCGTAAACGTAAGCAGCAGCAGAACCGCCGCCTGCAGGATAAACATGACGAGCAGCGCCGATAACGGCTTGCGGTTGGCCGCTTTGCCGCCGATCATGTTGCCGATGGCGATGGCGATCCCGTATAGAAGCAGAATAAGCGCCGTCGTGGATTCGGCGAACCCTGTTATTTGGTGAAGCAATGGGGATAAATAAGTGAAGACCGCAAAAGTCCCCCCGTATCCCAGGGCCGTAATCAGAAAAGCAAGCAGCAATCTTCCGTTGGCAAAAAGCTTAAGCTGCTCGCGAACCGGCGTTTTGGCGCCCTTACGAAGATGGGAAGGGACCAGCGCAAGGTTAGCGAACAAAGCGACCAAGCCGACTGCGGCGATGGAGATGAACGCGGCCCGCCATCCCAGCTGCTGTCCGAGAAACGTTCCGATCGGCACGCCGGTGACGGTGGCGATGGTCAAGCCCGAAAAAAGGATGGCAATCGCGCTGGCGCGGCGATTTTCCGGAACGATGTCGGCGGCGATCGTCGTACCGATGGACATGAACACGCCATGGGCAAGCGCGGAGATGATCCGTCCCACCAGCAGCATGACGATTCCGTTTGCCAATGCGGCCGTGCTGTTGCCCGCGATAAACACGAGCATGATTCCTATCAGAAGCTTTTTACGCGACATCTTTATCGTCATCGAAGTCAGCACCGGCGCGCCGAAGGTGACTCCGAGGGCATACAAAGTTACGGTCAAACCAGCCAGCGTAAGCGAAATATGCAGATCCTCCGCAATCAGGGGCAGCAAGCCAACGCTGATAAATTCGGTCGTTCCGATGGCAAATGCGCTGATGGCTAAAGCCAGAAGCGCAAATCTGCTTTTTTTGTTATCTTGAGGCATTCTTTTCACTCCTGTTCTAGTCATCCCGGCCGGTATGTGCTATTATGAATCCAAAGAAACAATTTGAATAGTACGTACTTTAAGGTGCTATAGGCACTAAAAAGTTCCTTAGACGAAATGGAGGGGGAAACCTCATGAAAAAATACAATATATCCGTTGAAGCAACGCTTGAAGTGATCGGGGGGAAATGGAAATGCGTCATTTTGTGCCATTTGACCCAAGGCAAAAAACGAACGAGCGATTTGCGCCGGCTGATGCCCGGCATAACCCAGAAAATGCTGACGCAGCAGCTCAGGGAGCTGGAGGAAGACGGGATCGTGAACCGCATCGTTTATAACCAAGTTCCGCCGAAAGTCGAATATGAGCTGACGGAATACGGATGGAGCCTTCAATCGATATTGGACGCTTTATGCAACTGGGGAGAGCAGCATATTATCCGCGAATACGGCGATAAATTTTTGGTGCTTGAGGACAATGTGTTGAACCGGCCGGGGGAGCCCGTCACGTAACAAGCGGTTTATATCATTAAGAACATACAAAAAACGGAAGAAAAAACCAACATCGGCCTGCCGTACAAGCGATTGTACCGCTGGCCGTTATTTTTAGGCGCGGATGTCTTTTCCATGTTTCCTTTCCGGGTTTCGACCTTTCTTTTGCGATGTGCATAGTTCATGGTGGGTCTTGTCATAATAACCGTAGCCATCCTAGTCAAACTCACAAGAGAAAGGTAGAGCTGTCAAATGAGAAAAAAGAAATTGTGGATCATGTCAGGACTCCTGGTCCTTTTGTCAGCGGCGGTCATAGCAGGGGTGCAGCCCCTGATTCAGGATCGGGCCGCGTCCGATCAACAGAGCCCGGTTTCCAAAGAAGCGGTTCCGACGTTCGGAACGACCGTGCTGAAATACGGTTCCTCCGGTCAGGACATCTATGAGCTGCAGGGACGCTTGAAATTTCTCGGTTTCTATAACGGCAACATCGACGGCCAATTCGGCTGGGCGACGTTAAAATCCGTCAAATGGTTCCAGTCCGAATTCGGGATGAAGGTCGACGGCACGGTCGGCGCAAAAACGAAGCTGAAGCTGTACAACGCGACGAAAAACTGGCAGCCGTCCGGAACGGCTGCGGGCAACCAGCAGGCACCGGCCAACACCAACACCGACGGCAACAAAAGCGAACCTCTCGCTTCCGCCAACACGATGGGCTTGTCCGAAAACGACCTGAAGATTATGGCCAATGCCGTGTACGGGGAATCCCGCGGCGAACCGTTCGAAGGACAAGTAGCCGTCGCGGCGGTCATTTTGAACCGGGTCAAATCCCCAAGCTTCCCGAATACAGTACATGGCGTCATCTTCCAACCGGGCGCGTTCACGGCGGTGGCCGACGGCCAAATTTGGCTTACGCCGAACGAAGTGGCGCGCAAAGCCGTCCAGCAGGCGTTAAACGGATGGGATCCTACCGGAGGATGCCTGTATTATTTCAACCCGAAGACAGCGACCTCGAAGTGGATCTGGTCCCGTCCGCAGGTAAAAACCATCGGACAGCATATCTTCTGCATGTAGGCCGTTCTGCCGCCACAGAAAACAGCAACCGGAGGGTTTGTCTTCGGTTGCTTCTTCACTTTGGAATGGTATAGAATGGAACATATTCATCTTCGCAACGTCAGACAAATTCAATGGCTAAAGGAGTTTTGGACCTTGAATAAAACAGCATTTCAACATGGAAACGCAAGAAAAATGCGGATTCACGTTTTGCCATCGAAACGCTTTAAAACGTTCGCCATATCGCTTTATGCGGGCATCCCGCTTGCGGAGGATACGGTAACGGGTACGGCCTTGACTCCGTTTGTCTTAAGACGCGGAACCGCTTCTTACCCGGAAACGAGACAATTTCGCGAAGCGCTCGAGCAGATGTACGGGGCGGGTTTCGGTTTTGACGTATATAAAAGAGGGAATTACCAGATCGTTCAGTTCCGCATGGACACGATCAACGATTCGTTTGTGAAAAGCAAGGAGAGCCTGTTGGAATCGTCTTTCGCTTTTCTCGGCGAAGTGGTGACGCGACCCGCGCTGGAGGGGGGGCATTTCCGAAGCAGCTACGTGCAGGCGGAAAAAGAAAACGTCCGCAAAAAAATGGAAGCCATCGTCAACGATAAAATCCGGTATGCGTCGGAACGTTGCATCGAGGAAATGTGCCGAAACGAGCCGTACCGCCTTCATCCGCTCGGACAACGCAAAGATTTGGAGGGCATTACCCCGCAAAGCCTTTACGAAGCGTACCGCCATTGGCTGGATCATGCGAGCCTCGATCTGTACGTGGTAGGAGACACGTCGCTTGAAGAAGTCGAAAAGCTGGTCGGCAAACATTTTGATTTGAGCGATCATGCGGCGGAAGCGGCTTATAGGCATGAATCCGACATCCGCAAGCCCGACGAGGTCCGCACGGTCGTCGAAAAAATGAACGTAAGCCAAGGCAAGCTCAACATGGGGCTTCGCACTTCCATTACATACGCCGACGAGCGATATGCCGCTGCGCTTATGTACAACGGGATTTTGGGCGGATACCCGCATTCCAAGCTGTTTATGAACGTCCGTGAAAAAGCGAGCCTCGCCTATTACGCGTCTTCGCGCTACGACGGGCATAAAGGAATCGGCACCATCCAATCCGGCATCGAAATCCAAAACTACGAAAAGGCGCTGGAAATCATAAAAAAACAGCTGGAAGAGATGCGCGCAGGCAACATCACCGATTTGGAAATGTCCCAAACCAAGGCGATGATCCGCAATCTTCTGCTGGAAATCGACGATTCCGCCTTCGAAATGATCGCCTACGATTTCAACCGCCAGTTTTCCGGCAAAGACCGGCAGCGCGCCGAACTGCTGCAGCAGGTGGAAGCGATCCGGATCGAGGACGTAAAAGCGGCTGCAGACACCTTTGAGCTGGATACGATCTATTTCCTGAAGGGCCAGAAGGAGGAATAACGGTGGAAAAACTTCAGTTCGACAACTTGCAGGAGACGCTGTACAAGGAAGTGATGGACAACGGGCTGCATGTATACGTTTTGCCTAAGCCGGGCTTCCAAAAGACATATGCCACGTTCGCGACCAAATACGGATCCGTCGATAACCATTTTCGCGTCGAAGGGCAGGAAGAGGTTTCCGTGCCTGACGGCATCGCCCATTTCCTGGAGCATAAAATGTTCGAGGAGCCGGAAGGGGACATTTTCGCCACGTTCGCTTCGAACGGAGCCTCCGCCAACGCGTTTACGAGCTTCGACCAAACCGTATACCTGTTTTCGGCAACGGAGAACATCAAGAAAAACCTCGAGACGCTGATCAATTTCGTTCAGCATCCTTATTTTACGGACCAAAACGTCGAGAAGGAAAAAGGAATCATCGGGCAAGAAATCAACATGTACCTCGATAATGCCGATTGGCGTGTCTACTTCGGCCTCATCGAAGCCATGTACAAAATCCATCCGGTCCATATCGACATCGCCGGCACGGTGGAGTCGATCGGCACGATTACAAAGGAGACGCTGTATACGTGCTATAACGCTTTTTACCATCCGAGCAACATGCTGCTGTTTGTAGTGGGCGGGGTCGATCCGGAGGAAGTGTTCGAGCTGGTCCGCGCCAACCAGGCGGCGAAAGATTACAAGCCGCAAGGTGCGATCGAACGCCTATTCGAGCCGGAAACGGTGGAAGTGGCCGAGAAACGCCGCGTAGCCAAATTGGCCGTTTCGATGCCGAAATGCCTGTTCGGCTTTAAGGAAAAGAAAGTCGGATATACCGGCAGCGAATTGCTCCGCCGCGACTTGACGACGAAGCTGATGCTCGATTTGCTGTTTGGTTCAAGCACCGAGCTTTATCAGAAGCTGTATGACGAAGAGCTTATTTCGGACAGCTTTTCCCATGAATACAGCAGTTCGCCGCAGTATGCCTTTTCGGCAATCGGCGGCGACACGCCGGATCCGGACAAATTGCTTGCAAGAGTCCGCGAGGAAGTCGACCGCGTTTTGAAAAACGGCTTCAAAGAATCCGATTTCGAGCGGGCGCGCAAAAAGAAAATCGGCGGGTACCTCCGCATGCTCAATTCACCGGAAAATATCGCCCACGAATTTACCCGTTACCAGTTCCGCGGCAGCGATTTCTTCTCCGTCGTTCAGGTATATGAATCCATTACGCTGCAGGAAGTCAACGACCGCCTGAAGGAACATGTGGATTGGAATCAGATGGCGGTATCGATCGTGGTGAATCCATAATGGCGTTTACGGGAGAGGAGAACCTGGCGAAAGCGATCGGCGATACCACCGTGCTCGTGACGGGGGCCAGCAGAGGGATAGGCGCTGCCATTGCTGAACGTTTCGCGCAGGTCGGGATGAACGTCGTCATCCATTACGGCGTTTCACACGAAGCGGCCAACGACGTGGCCCGCCGCTGCATGCAGCACGGGGCCAAGGTATTGACGGTTTCCGCGGATCTGAGGGATAAGCAGCAGATTTCCCGCATGAAGGATAAGCTTGAAAGCCATGGGCTGATGCCGGACATTTTAATTAACAACGCCGGCATTTCGCATTACGGCATGCTGGCGGACGTGACGGAAGATCAGTGGGACGAGGTCATGTCCGTCAACTTGAAAGGATTGTTTTTGTGCACGCAGGCTTTTATGCCGCATATGGTCACGCAGCGATACGGCCGCATCATCAACATGTCTTCGGTGTGGGGAATGTCCGGCGCCTCCTGCGAAGTGCTGTATTCCACGACCAAAGGGGGCATCAACGCTTTTACCAAAGCGCTTGCGAAAGAGCTTGCGCCGTCGGGAGTAACGGTCAATGCCGTCGCTCCGGGCGCGGTGGATACGGAGATGCTCGGGCATTTGGATGCGGAGGAAAAACGGATGCTGGAGGATGAAATTCCGGCGGGCAGGCTGGCTACCCCGGACGAGATTTCTTCGCTGGTCTATTTTCTGGCGCTGCCGGAATCCGGCTATATCAACGGCCAGGTGATCAGTCCCAACGGAGGCTGGATTACCTGAAGCTGCTAACGGTCATGCGACTGTCTGTCTGCATAGGCGAGCGTTGTTGAGGTTATATTACAATTGTTGATTTTAAATCTCATGCGCTACAGCCAAGGGAGGACTTATCAATGACCGTAATCAAAAATTTTGATACCTGGAAAAAATTTCTGGGAGAGCGCGTCGTCCAAGCCGAAAAGATGGGAATGAGCGAAGAAACGATCGCCAATCTCGCGTATGAAATCGGCGATTTCCTGGATGCGAAGGTCGATCCCCAAAACTCCTCGAACCGCGCTTTGAAAGAGTTATGGGAAGTCGGCAACAAAGAGGAGCGCCGCACGATCGCGCGCTTAATGGTTAAACTGGCGAAGAAAAACATTTGATTTGTTTGGGGCGCTTCACGACAAACCATCGCTTATCCGATTCCATACCATTAGAGAAAAGCCCCCGTCAGGGGGCTTTTCTCTAATGGTTACAGTATTGAACTTGTTTTTCACTAGCATTTTATATATCATTAACGTGACCCGACATTACGGCGTTTCTATGGAGTTTCTTCCGAACAGCCTTGGGCTGAATTTGTCGAAATGTGCGGGAAAAGCTCAGATGGGGTGTCATGGTGGAAGCAAATCAAACGAAACAACCGAAACAGTGGTATATGGAGTATCGTATACATAAAAACCGTCCGGGCCTGCTCGGGGATATCGCGTCCCTGCTGGGCATGCTGGAGGTTAACATATTAACGATCAACGGGGTGGAAGGCAAAACGCGCGGCATGCTGCTTGAAACCGACGATGACGAAAAGATCCGCCTAATGGGCGCGATGCTGAAAAAAGTGGACAATATTACGGTTTGCGCCCTGCGCGAACCGAAACTCGTGGATATTTTGGCCGTTCGGCACGGACGGTACATCGACCGGGACTCGGACGACCGGAAAACGTTCCGGTTTACCCGGGACGAGCTCGGATTACTCGTCGATTTTTTGGGTGAATTATTTAAAAGAAGCGGCAACCAAGTTATCGGGCTTCGCGGGATGCCGCGGGTAGGCAAAACCGAATCGATCATCGCGGGAAGCGTATGCGCCATGAAACGCTGGACCTTCGTGTCTTCCACGCTCCTTCGCCAGACGGTCAGAAGCCAGCTTTCCGAAGACGAGATGAATCCGGCCAACGTGTTTATCATCGACGGCATCGTCAGCACGATCCGTTCGAACGAGCGCCACTACAATCTGCTGCAAAACATTATGCGGATGCCGAGCACCAAAGTGATCGAGCATCCGGACGTATTTGTCCAGGAATCCGAATATACGTACGACGATTTCGACATCATCGTCGAACTGCGCAACAATCCGAACGAAGAAATCATATATGATACTTTTACCAGTTCCTATAATGACGACATATAAACATAATTATGGATGAGGAGGTGATGGCATGTCCGAACTGGGACAGCAATTGAGAGAGGCCAGACTGCAGAAAGGCATGAGTCTGGACGACGTGCAGGAAATGACGAAAATTAGAAAAAGATATCTGGAAGCCATCGAAGCAGGGGATTATAAGGTATTGCCCGGGAGCTTTTACGTGAGGGCTTTCATTAAAACATATGCTGAAACGGTGGGCCTCGACCCGGATCTTCTGCTTGAAGGACATAAGCAGGAGGCACCGGCCGATCCCGAACCGGTTATGGAGCCGGTCATTCAGAAACGAAGCAGCACCCGTTCTTCGGAGCGCAACGTCAAATGGCTTTCCACGACACTGATGTGGATTTTCCCGATTCTGATCATCGTCGTGATTTGGTGGTATGCCAGCAGCGTGTCGCATCCGAAGTCCAACAGCGTCGACCCGTCGAAGGTAACCCAAAATCAGCAGGATCCTTCGCAAAACGAAGCCAATACGACGACGACGCCTCCGGCCGACCAAGGCAAAGCAGCCGACAACAAGGACAACACGGCGCAGGGGCAAACCGACAATGGCGGAGGAACGGCAGGCGGCAACCAAACCGCAACGCCACCGGATAACGCTACAAACACGACGACCGATAATGGCAACACGACAACCGATAACGGCAATGCCGCTACGGATAACGGGACAACCACGCCTTCGGGAGATCAGTCGTCGGTTACCGTACAAAAAGACCGGAAAAAAGGCAAGGACACCATTTTCAAAGTCGCCGCTCCTGCAGGAACGCCGGTGACCGTTGAAATCAAAGCGACGGGGGAAAGCTGGCTGGAGGTTTACAAAGGCCAAAATATCCATGGCGAGAAGCTGGCTTTCGGCAAAACCCAAAGCGGCGATACCAAAACGTTTACCCTGGATTCCGCAGGCTTGTACATCAAATCCGGTTACTCGCCGGCAACGACGATCACGGTGGGCGGCCAGACGGTCACCGATGGCAAATCGGTATCCCGCATATTGCTGAACCTGGTAGATGCCGGCAGTTTGAACGCGAACGGCGACCAGTCTTCCAACAGCAATGCCGGAGACGGCAATTCGACGGACGGCAGCGATTCTAATTCCACGACCGGCAACGATTGATCGGTGGGCTTTATGAACGAATAATCGCGCGCTTGCAGGGGGAGAATAGGACTAGACTCAAATTTTCCATCCGGTTCTTATCTCTCACAGTGAAGCGAGGTGTATGGATGATGGCAATCAGCTGGATCGTAACCGGCATCGGCGTTATTGTCAGCCTCCTGGGGTACTACTTGACACCCAATGCTTGGGGGTACGGCATATTAGGCTTCGGGCTCGCGTGGATCGTGCTTGGGATTCTTAACATGTTCAGACAACCGGTCCCGGACCGTCGCTAAAAAAGTCAAGCCAAGCTTAAAAGAGACATTCCATTCGGGGGATATTCCCCTTAGGAATGTCTCTTTGGCGTTTGTTGGCGCGGGGTTAGACGCCGCGAGGCAATATTTCAATAAATAAATTAGACTTGTACGCAACATTTTCATATAATATGTCATGAAGTTTTATGAAAGGACGTGTGGCAATGGCTTCTGAAAATTCATTCGATATCGTTTCCAAGCTGGACATGCAGGAAATGAACAACGCCATCAACCAAGCGGAACGGGAAATCGAAACCCGCTTTGACTTTAAGGGCAGCAAAAGCAGCCTGAAACTGGAAAAAGACGCGCTGATCATCGTTTCGGACGATGAATACAAGCTGAAGTCGGTCATCGACATTTTGCAGTCTAAAATGATCAAGCGGGGGCTTTCCCTGAAAAACGTCGATTACGGAAAAATTGAGCCGGCTTCGATGGGAACCGTGCGCCAGCGTATCGGCTTGAAGCAGGGAATCGACCAGGAAAACGCCAAAAAAATCAACGTGCTCATCCGCGATTCCAAGCTGAAGGTTAAAAGCCAAATCCAGGGCGACCAAATCCGCGTAACCGGCAAAAGCAAGGATGACCTGCAGGCCGTCATGCAGCTTTTGCGCAAGGCCGACCTTCCGCTCGATCTGCAGTTCACGAACCTCAAGTAACCCGCAAAGCAGGCAAGTTCCGGGGAGTCGGCCCCCAGAAACCGCGTTCTGATGGTTTTTGACAGGGAATAAAACGTTATATTATACTTGTGGAGAAGTGAATGTGGATGTTTTTACATAGGTATTTCCGGCCGACGGGTACCGATCATTTAAATTTTTAACTTCAAGTTTGCTTGATCCGGGGAGGGTGCACATTGAATTTGCCCAACCGTATTACCATTGCAAGAATTTGCTTGATTCCGATCATGATGGTTTTCCTTTTGGTGGACTTCAGCTTCTATCCGGAACCCTTGGTCTGGAATTCTTACGAGCTGCCTTTGAATCAGCTGATTGCGGCATTGATTTTTGTATTGGCAGCCAGCACAGACGGTATAGACGGTTATTTGGCGCGCAAGAACAACATGGTTACAAATCTGGGTAAGCTGCTTGACCCTTTGGCGGATAAACTTCTGGTGGCGGCGGTGCTGATCTCCCTCGTCGAAATGGGAAAATGCGATTCATGGATCGCCGTCGTTATTATCAGCCGCGAGTTTGCCGTGACGGGACTGCGCCAGATCGCCCTTTTGGACGGGTCGGTCGTGGCCGCAAGCAAGTGGGGAAAAGCGAAAACGGTTGTTCAAATCGTTGCCATCATCCTGATGCTCATCAACAACTTCCCATTTGAGTTGATCGGTATTCCGCTCGATACGATCGCAACATGGGCGGCTGCATTGATCACGATTTATTCAGGAATCGATTATTTCATCAAAAACAAACATCTGCTTCGGCTAACCAATGCGTAAACAGGCAATAGGTCCATTCCTATTGCTTTTTCTTTCCGTCCTTGAAAAGAATGTCGCGGTTTCAAGATGTTATAGGGATGTTTATTTTTATTGGGGGCGCAAGGGGCTGATCCCGCCGGCTTGTTCTAAACCGGACGGGAGCTTAAGAAAAGCGCCGTTTTAGGAGGAGTGACAGCATGAAAGCGGAAATTATCGCGGTTGGAACCGAATTGCTGCTTGGACAAATTTTGAATACGAACGCGCAGTATTTATCCCGTGAGCTTGCGTCCATGGGCATCGACGTCTATTTTCAAACGGTTGTCGGCGACAACATGGGCCGGCTTCGGCATGCGATCGAGCTTGCGGCGGAACGGGCGGATATATTGCTTCTGACGGGCGGGATCGGGCCTACCCAGGATGACCTTACCAAAGATGCGCTTGCGGCCGCATTGGGCTGTTCGCTGCATATCGATCCGCCGGCGATGGAGCAGGTGGAGCGCTTTTTTACCAGCCGCGGCAGGGAAATGACGGAAAACAACCGCCGCCAAGCGCTGGTCATCGACGGCAGCACCCCGCTTCCGAATGAAACGGGGTTGGCGGTCGGGGTCGCCATCGAACAGAACGGCAAATTTTATATCGTTCTTCCGGGGCCGCCGAAGGAAATGAAGCCGATGTTCGACAATCAGGCGAAACCTTGGCTCCGTCAGCATGCTTTGACGAACGAAATGCCGATTTATTCCACCATGCTGAAGTTTGCGGGTATAGGCGAATCGCTGCTTGAGGATAAGCTGCTCGACCTGATCCAGGCTCAAAGCGATCCGACCATTGCCCCTTATGCCAAGGAAGGCGAGGTTTCGGTGCGGATCTCGACGAAAGCCTCCACCGAGGCGGAGGCGCTGAAGAAGCTGGAGGCGATGGAAGCCAAAATCCGGGAACGTCTTCCGGAGCATTTGTATGCCAACACGGACGTGCCGATCGAGCAGACGATCGTGGAGCTGATGACCGAGCGCGGACTGACGCTGAGCGCGGCCGAAAGCTGCACGGGCGGACTGCTGATGGAGAGCATTACGGCGATTCCCGGCAGCTCGGCGATGTTTCTCGGCGGGATCGTATGTTATTCCAACCAAATGAAGGAAAAGCTTCTTCATGTGCCCCATTCGCTGCTCGAGGGCGACGGGGCCCCGGGGGCGGTCAGCCCCGAGGTGGCGGAGGTGCTTGCCGAGCAGGTTAGAGCCGTTACGGACAGCGATTTCGGGCTCTCGGTAACGGGCGTCGCCGGTCCTGGCGATTCCGAAGGCAAGCCGGCCGGCCTGGTTTATGTCGGGCTCGCGGAGCGGGGACGGAAGACCGAGGTGTTCGAGCTGCGGTTCAGCGGCAACCGGGAATCGGTCCGGCTCCGTTCGGTCAAAGCGCTGCTTTACCAACTGTGGCTGAAATTAATTTCCAAATAGAACGGCTTTCGGCTTGATGGGAAGTTGTGTTCGAACCTGGTAAAGAGGTATAATAGTGGTATGCGGAAGAACCGTGCAAATATTGAATTTGCTGCGGTTCTTTTCGTTTCCGGACCGCAAGCTCCCTTACTGAAAGGAGAATGCACCGGAATAAAAAAACGAATGTATGTTCGAAAAAATGCTTGGCAAACGTTCCAAAACAAGGTATGATATCAATATAAACGGTGAAGGATGTGAGTTTATTGTCAGATCGTCGTGCTGCGCTTGAAGTCGCGCTTCGTCAGATAGAGAAACAATTCGGTAAAGGTTCTATTATGAAGCTGGGTGAATCGACACATATGCAGGTGGAAGTCGTTCCCAGCGGTTCCCTTGCTTTGGATATAGCATTAGGCATCGGCGGCCTGCCTAGAGGCCGTGTCATTGAGATATACGGACCGGAATCCTCCGGTAAAACGACAGTGGCGCTCCATGCCATTGCGGAAGTTCAGAAGGTTGGCGGACAAGCCGCTTTCATCGATGCGGAGCACGCTTTGGATCCGCTTTACGCGAGCAAGCTGGGCGTTAATATTGACGAACTTCTGTTATCCCAGCCGGACACGGGCGAGCAGGCGCTGGAAATCGCGGAAGCGCTCGTTCGCAGCGGAGCGGTCGACATTATTGTCGTCGACTCGGTTGCGGCGCTTGTTCCCAAGGCCGAAATCGAAGGCGAAATGGGCGACTCCCACGTCGGTTTGCAGGCACGCCTCATGTCGCAGGCGCTGCGCAAGCTGTCCGGTGCAATCGCCAAATCGAAGACCATTGCCATCTTTATTAACCAGCTGCGCGAGAAAGTGGGCGTTATGTTCGGCAACCCGGAAACAACCCCGGGCGGCCGCGCTTTGAAATTCTACTCCTCGGTGCGCCTTGATGTGCGCCGCGTCGAGAGCATCAAAATGGGCAATGACGTTGTCGGCAACCGGACCCGGATCAAAGTCGTCAAAAACAAGGTCGCGCCTCCGTTTAAACAGGCGGAGATCGACATTATGTACGGAGAAGGCATTTCCAAGGAAGGCAGCATTATCGATATCGGTACGGAGCTGGATATCGTCAACAAGAGCGGTGCCTGGTATTCCTTTGATGGCGAACGTTTGGGCCAAGGCCGCGAAAATGCGAAACAATTTTTGAAAGAAAATACGCAAATTTGCGATACGATCGAGATGAAAATTCGCGAAGCAAGCAATCTTACGACTGTTGTTCCGTCTCCGACGGCCAGCGAGCTGGAAGCGGAGCAGCTGGAAGAACAGGAATTGCTGGAGCTCGAATAAAAGTTAAGCCTTAATCCAAGGCGCCCTGGCGAACCGTCAGAGCGCCTTTTCTTTCATTTCGGATACGGTGGAGGGATGCGAACGTGCAGGAACAGAAGTTGCGGATGCAGCCGGAAATAACGGATATCAGCCGGTTCCCGGAAGGCGAGGATTTGGTCATCACTGCTGTAGAGCGGCATCCGAAGCAAAGGGGACAATACCAAATCTCTTTCGGTGAATACATGCTGCTTATCCATGAAGATACGATGATCAAATTCCGGATGCTGAAGGGCAGCGTTTTTACAAAGCAGGAGCTTGAAGAGATCGTGCTGGCCAACGAGAAGCAGCGGGCATACGTTCAAGCGCTGAAATTTTTGGAGCGCAAGCAGCGGACGAAAAAGGAATTGGAGGAACGGTTGCGGCAGAAGGAATTCGGGCAAGCTGTTACGGAGCAAGCGCTCGAGAGGCTGGAGCGTGAAGGATTGATCAATGACGAGCTGTACGCGAAGCAGTGGGCCGAGCAGCGGATTTCCAGCCAGCGGAAGGGGAGAGCCTGGGTCAAGCAGGAACTGCGCCAGAAGGGGATCGACAGCCTTCTAATCACCGAAGCGTTGGCGGAAGTGAGCGAAGAGCAGGAATTTGAAAGCTGCTTGGTCATCGGAAGGAAAAAATGGAGACAGACCCGCGGCGACTGCATGGACCGAAAACGGAAAACGGGCGCCTTTTTAATGCGAAGAGGTTATTCCGGGGAGCTGGTTCGAAGAGTGATTAACCGGTTGGTTCGCGAAGACGGCGAAGCCGGGGAGAACGAGGAGCCTTTTGCGTTCGATTAAGGCAAATGTTAACATATTATGAAAGCCTCTCTCTTGACAATATCTTTTCACAAATACTAAAATGAATATGAATCTTGTACCGAAAAGAGCCCTTTTTCCTTCCAAAAAAGGCTCGTTTCTGTAAGATTCAGCAACGCTATTTCATATGGATAATGCCCGTTTTCACGGGAAATTAGAATCGTTGATTTGCGATTAGTGTAATGATGAAACGTGTTGAATGGACAACTGCAGAAAATCCCAAGGAATACCTTGGAGGAACCAACGAGGGGGTGAAATTATGCCTAATCCATTGCTTTGGATCATTCTCGTTGTTGCCGGATTGTTCTTGGGGTTCGTGATTGGATATTTTATTCGCAAATCTCTTGCAGAAGCTAAAATTTCCAGTGCTGAGCATGCTGCATTGCAAATTGTTGATAATGCGAAGAAGGAAGCTGAAGCACTGAAAAAAGAAAAGGTATTGGAGGCCAAGGACGAAGTCCATAAAATCCGTACCGAAGCTGAAAAAGACACTCGTGAGCGTCGAAATGAAATTCAACGGCAAGAAAGACGATTGTTGCAGAAAGAAGAGTCGCTGGATAAAAAGATTGAATCGCTGGAACGCAAAGAAGAACAAGTGGCTAACAAAGAGAAGCGCATCGAAGAAACTCAGCAGCAGATCGATTTGATTTATAAAACCCAGGTCGCTGAGCTCGAGCGGATCTCCAACCTTACGATGGAAGATGCCAGAAGCATCATTCTGAACAATGTGGAACAGGAAGTAAGGCATGAAACCGCACAAATGATCAAAGACATCGAACAGCAGGCGAAGGAAGAAGCGGACAAGAAAGCGCGCGAAATCGTGACTCTTGCCATCCAGCGCTGCGCTGCCGACCATGTCGCCGAAACGACGGTGTCTGTCGTGACATTGCCGAACGAGGAAATGAAAGGTCGGATTATCGGCCGCGAGGGCCGGAATATCCGCGCACTTGAAACCCTTACTGGTATTGATCTCATTATTGATGATACGCCCGAAGCCGTCATTCTTTCCGGATTCGATCCGATCCGCAGGGAAATTGCGCGCACTGCCTTGGAAAAACTCGTGTCGGATGGCCGAATTCATCCGGCTCGGATTGAAGAAATGGTGGAAAAATCACGCAAAGAGGTCGACGAACGGATTCGCGAATACGGCGAACAGGCGACCTTCGAGGTGGGAGTTCACGGATTGCATCCGGACCTGATCAAGATTTTGGGCCGTCTGAAATTCCGTACCAGCTATGGTCAAAATGTGCTGAAGCATTCCATGGAGGTTGCTTATCTCACGGGGCTGATGGCCGGAGAGCTTGGGGAAGACATCGTTCTTGCCAAACGCGCCGGATTGTTGCATGACATCGGAAAAGCGCTGGATCATGAAGTGGAAGGATCACACGTTGAAATCGGCGTGGAGCTGGCGAAGAAGTATAAGGAACATCCGGTGGTTATCAACAGCATCGCCTCCCATCACGGAGATGTGGAAGCGACTTCGGTTATCGCGATGCTGGTCGGAGCGGCGGACGCACTTTCCGCAGCGAGACCTGGAGCGCGTCGCGAAACGCTTGAAACGTATATCAAACGTCTGGAAAAGCTGGAGGAGATCTCCGAATCCTTCGAAGGCGTCGAAAAATCGTTTGCGATTCAAGCCGGACGCGAGGTTCGCGTCATGGTGCAGCCTGAGAAGATCGACGATGCGGAAGCATTCCGTCTGGCACGGGATATCACGAAAACGATCGAAAATGAACTGGACTATCCGGGGCATATTAAAGTTACCGTTATTCGCGAGACCCGGGCGGTTGAATACGCAAAATAATGTTTATGAAAAGTGGCCGCGTCAGGGCCACTTTTTCATCTTTTCAGAAGTATCTTAAAATCGATCCGTTAAAGGAGGAGAACGTTATTAACGTTTTGTTTATTGGAGATATCGTCGGAAGCGTGGGCCGAAAAGCGTTGAAGGATACGCTGCCTTCGCTGAAAGCGAAATATAATCCGCATATCATTATCGTGAATGGGGAAAACGCCGCGTCAGGACGCGGAATTACCGAATCGATCGCCAAGGACTTTTTCGAATGGGGCGTACACGGTATTACGATGGGCAACCACACTTGGGACAACAAAGAAATTTTTGACTTTATCGATGATGAGCCGCGGATGGTCCGTCCCGCGAATTTTCCGCCGGGAACGCCGGGACGCGGGGCTGCGATCATCAAGGCGAACGGGAAAGAGCTGGCGATCGTCAACCTGCAGGGACGAACGTTTTTGCCGGCGATCGATTGCCCGTTCCGCAAAAGCGACGAAATCATCGATCAGCTTCGGAAAAAGCATAAGTGCATCCTGGTTGATTTTCATGCCGAAGCGACCTCGGAAAAAATCGCGATGGGCTGGCATTTGGACGGACGCGCTTCGATTGTCGTCGGCACGCATACGCATGTGCAAAGCAATGACGATACGATTTTGCCCGGAGGAACGGCTTATTTGACCGATGCGGGCATGGTGGGCCCCAAGGATGGAATTCTTGGCATGGAACGGGAAGCCGTGCTGCGCAAGTTCAAGACCCAGCTGCCGGTCCGTTTTCAGGTGGATAAAGGGAAATGGCAGTTCCACGGCTTGTTTGTTCAACTGGACGAGTCGACCGGAAAAGCGAAAAAAATGGAAAAAATCCGACTGCTAGAAGACGATTGGATCATGAGCTAAGATGCAACGACCTTGCAACGACCTCTAGGAAATGAGTTGTGGGAAGCCTAAGACTATCGATGTGATTTTAGCGGTAAAATTGACAAAAAGAAGGAATTATTTTACCACTCCCGAATAACATCTATTATGTGGAAGCTAACCATCAACAATCCCAGGGGAGGTACTTACCATGGAAGTATTAAAAGTTTCAGCAAAGTCCAATCCAAATTCTGTTGCCGGTGCATTAGCTGGCGTGCTTCGTGAACGTGGTGCTGCTGAACTGCAGGCAATCGGAGCGGGGGCGCTAAACCAAGCCATTAAAGCGGTTGCCATCGCCCGGGGATTTGTGGCGCCCAGCGGAGTTGATTTGATCTGCATTCCTGCTTTTACGGATATCGTTATAGATGGGGAAGACCGGACGGCGATTAAGCTGATCGTGGAACCTAGATAAGATGATCGATCGCCAATCCGCAGCTGAAACCTGTTTATTGATATAAGCTGAATCAAGTCGGATATTCGGGACCCGCGTCCTGTGACTCGCATTCAGTTTATATGGGATAGACAGGTTTTTTTGCATCTTGCGCAATCCATATATAAAATGAGCCTCGATGATGACAGAGGAAAGGAGTATATAGACGTGAGTTTTCCTGTGATTGATTTTCATTGCGACGTGCTGAGCAAAATGCGCGAGGATTCGAATATCGCGTTTGAAGACGGAGCCGAGCTTGATGTGACCTATGAACGGATGCGGCAAGGGAACGTGATGCTGCAATGTTTTGCGATGTATTTGCCCGAAAGCTGGGGGATTCCCCGCTATGAATTCATTTTGGACCAGATCGATGCCTTTAGAACGAGAGTCATGCCTGCCGGAGAAGGGATGCGATGGCTGAAATGGAAGGAAGACGCGGAGGAGCTCGAAAAGGCGGCCTTGTCAAAAGCCGAGAACGGCCCGCGCCGCCTTCCGTGGGGGATGTTGTCGGTGGAAGGTGCGGATGGGTTCGAAGGCAACTTATATTACGTGCGGATGTGTTATGAACTGGGGGTCCGCTTTCTTGGCATAACGTGGAATTACGCCAATTGGGCGGCCGACGGGGTGCTTGAGCAAAGAAACGGCGGATTTACCGAAAAAGGCAAAAAGCTGATCGAATTGGCCAACGAAACGGGGCTGCTGCTGGACGTGTCGCATTTGTCCGAAGCCGGGTTTTGGGAGCTGACCGAACGGACCGTGCGTCCGTTTATCGCCTCCCATTCCAATGCCAAAGCCGTCTGCAACCACCCGCGGAATTTGACCGATGACCAGATTCGGGCGATTGTCGCCATGAACGGGCGGATCGGCATGACCTTTGTGCCGTGGTTCGTGCGCGCAAAGGGAGAAGGAGCCGTACCCGTGCGGCCCGAGGAGCTGCTTCCCCACATCGAGCATATTTGCTCGCTTGGAGGCGAAAACAGCCTGATGATCGGATCCGATTTTGACGGCATCGATTCCTGGATCGAAGGTCTCGAACATTCCGGTAAATACCCGGATTTCGCCGAGCTGCTGTGCCGGCATTATCCTGAAGGCACGGTCCGCAAATGGTTTTCGGGCAACGCCCTCTCGTATTTGACGGCATATCTTCCGAAAAAAGCGCTTTAAATGAGGATTTTGCAAAACTCCAAGGAGCGACTTTCGATCAGCAATATATAAAGCGGAACGGATTAATTCGCCTATATATTGTACCCGGGAGCGGCTTGAATCAAATTTTTGCAAAATCCTGTAGATGTATAAACGGTATGCCTCCAATGCTCGCTTTTTCTGCCAAATGTTAGGCGGCAAACGCCCGGCAATATTGACAATCTTGTAGCGAAACGGCAATAAACTGGAATGAAGGCGCCTGCTTAAGCGGCAGCGCCTTTTTATTTTTGGGTAATTGGAGGTATAATGGTTTGGCGTACAGATCATAGAGAAAAAATAAGGAGTGATCCACGTGAGTAAAACTGTACCTGTAGGCGTATCCGCCAGACATATTCACCTGACCCAAGAACACATCGAGGTGTTGTTCGGGGAAGGCTACCAATTGACCGAATTTAAACCGTTGTCCCAACCGGGCCAATTCGCGGCCAATGAAACGGTTGCCGTGATGGGACCGAAGGGCGGCTTCGAGAAAGTGAGAATTTTGGGTCCTGCGCGCAAAGCAAGCCAGCTCGAAATTTCCCGCACCGATTCGTTTGCGATCGGAGTGAAGGCGCCGGTGCGCGAATCCGGCAACATCGAAGGAACGCCCGGAATTAAAGTCAAAGGCCCTAAAGGCGAAATCGAGCTGGATCGGGGCGTCATCGTCGCAGCGCGCCACATCCATTTCCATACATCCGACGCGGAAAAATGGGGAATCGCGGACAAGCAGATGCTGAAAGTTCGTGTCGGCGGCGAACGCGGCCTCGTTTTCGAAAACGTCATTGCCCGCGTATCCGATTCCTTTGCGCTGGACATGCACATCGATACCGATGAAGGAAACGCGGCCGGCGTCAAAACCGGGGATACCGCTGAAATCATTGACTAATTCGGCTTCGGATCGGCAAGATGACATGAAACGGGAGAGAAATCTCCCGTTTTTTATTTTTAACTTTACATAGGCTGAACAAGGGCTAAAGAAGGTACGGAGGCATCGTCATTCAACGGGCAAAGCTTTGTTTCATAGCAATTTTAAGCCGCAAGGAAAGTGGCTAACGATGGACGTTCATGCTATAATTTATTGGAATGCCATTTTAGGCGACAAGGTTTGTCCCCAAGGGAATTGAAGGAGTGATCAAAGCATGGCCAAGGAAACGAAGGATTACTCCAAATATTTTGATTTTTCCGACGCCAAAGTTCTGTCAGAGGATGAAAACGGCAAAACCATCCGCATCAAAGGTCGGGAAATTCATATTATTTCGGAGCCTAACCATAGACAAAGCAAGAAGCGCCGCCGTGAGGATGTTCAGGTATTGTACGATACCGCCGTGCCGGAAGAGCTTCGCGGGATCGGAAACGGCAAGCATTACATCGTATATACGTACGGCTGCCAGATGAACGAACATGATTCAGAAACGATCAAAGGCATGCTGGAGGAGATGGGGTATACGCCGACCGAGGACCGGAAGGAAGCCTCCATCATTTTGCTGAACACCTGCGCGATCCGCGAAAATGCGGAGGACAAAGTTTTCGGCGAGCTCGGCCATTTGAAGCATTTGAAAAAGGAAAACCCTGAGCTGTTGCTCGGCGTATGCGGCTGTATGTCCCAGGAGGAAAACGTCGTCAACCGCATCATGCAAAAGCACGGGTTCGTCGATATCATCTTCGGCACGCACAACCTGCACAGACTGCCCCACTTGGTGAAGGAAGCGCTGTTCAGCAAAGAAATGGTCGTCGAGGTATGGTCCAAGGAAGGCGACATCATCGAAAATCTGCCGAAAAAGCGGGAAAGCCTCCGCGCTTGGGTAAACATCATGTACGGCTGCGACAAGTTTTGCACGTACTGCATCGTTCCGATGACCCGCGGCAAGGAACGCAGCCGCCGTCCGGAGGACGTCATCGCCGAAGTTCGCGATTTGGCCCGCCAAGGCTTTAAGGAAATTACGCTGCTCGGCCAAAACGTAAACGCATACGGCAAGGATTTTACCGACATCAAATACACCTTTGCCGATCTGATGGACGATATGCGGAAGATCGATATTCCGCGGGTGCGTTTTACGACGTCCCATCCGCGCGATTTTGACGACCACCTTGTCGAGGTTCTCGGTAAAGGCGGCAATTTGGTGGAGCATATCCATCTGCCGGTTCAATCGGGCAGCAGTGAAATTTTGAAAATCATGGGACGGAAGTACACCCGGGAAATTTATCTGGAGCTGGTCCGCAAAATTAAAGAAGCCGTTCCGAACGTCGTGTTGACCACGGACATCATCGTAGGTTTCCCGGGCGAAACCGAAGAGCAGTTTGAAGAGACGCTGTCGCTCGTAAAAGAGGTCGGATTCGATTCCGCGTATACCTTTATATATTCGCCGCGCGAGGGAACGCCGGCTGCCGTCATGGAAGACAACATTCCGATGGAGGTTAAAAGCGAGCGTCTGCAGCGCCTGAACCGCGCGGTCGAGGAGTTCAGCCGGAAGAGCCATGAAAGTCTGCGCGGACAAATCGTGGAGGTTCTCGTCGAAGGCGAAAGCAAAACGAATGCCTCCGTGTTGTCGGGACGGACGCGCACCAACAAGCTGGTTCATTTTGAAGGCGATCAGACGCTCATCGGCAGCTTCGTCCATGTCAAAATCACCGATGCGATGACCTGGTACATCAAGGGCGAGATCGTAAACGAATCAAGCGAAGCTCCTGCATTAACTCATTAAGAGCCAAATTAACGGAATAGGGGTAATGAAAGGTGAGAGAAAAGGGTCATATCAATAGTTTGGGCATGATGTCATATGATACCAGGGATTTGATCATCCGCGATGATATTATGGCCAAAGCCAAGGAACTCGCGGAGCTGATCTCGGGCAGCGAAGAAGTAAAGCAGTACCAGAAAGCGGAGGAGAAAATCCGCAATCATGAGCATGTTCAACAGCTGATTGCAACGCTCAAAAAACGGCAGAAGGAAATCGTGGCGTTCGAATCGTTCCAAAACCCGCAAATGGTAGCGAAAATCGAAAAGGAAATGGAAGAGCTTCAGGATGAGATCGACGCTATTCCGCTCGTAGCCGAATTTCAGCAAAGCCAAAGCGACATCAACTATTTGCTGCAGCTGGTGATGTCGGTCATCCGGGATACCGTCTCGGAGAAAATCAATGTGGAAGCGGGAGCGGACGAACCTCCTGCAAGCTGCGGATAAGAGGAGATCAGAAAGGCGGCGGATCGCGTATCCGCGCCTTTTTTTGCAGCCAAGATTCCGGTCGGCGGGAATGTTTTTGAATAAGCACCACAGCAAACAGCCCCACGACGTGGGTGTGTAACATGGCATTCTAACCTTTGATAAAATGGGAGTGAACGACAGATGACCATCAGACCAAGGCTGCCGCAGGAGGAACTGCCGGCGTCGCTGCTGCTGCTGGCGGACCCGGATTGGGCGCAAGTGAAGAAATATTTGGACGCATCCAGCTGGACGGTGGCTGAAGAAAGCGGAGAGATCGTCGGCGTATGCGGGCTGATGGCGCTTGACCGCGCGTCGGCGGAAATCATGAACGTGGCGGTTGATCCGGCATGGCAGGGAAAAGGGCTTGGCAAACAGTTGATTCAATTCGCTATACATGAAGCTCGAAGCCAGGGTTATGATAAGGTAATCGTACGGACAGGCAATTCCAGTTTGAACCAGCTGGGGTTGTATCAAAAATGCGGATTCCGTATGGTTCGGATAGAGCGCGACTATTTTGTGAACAACTATCCTGAGCCGATTTTTGAAAACGGCATTCCATGCCGGGACCAAATTGTTTTGGAAATGGCAATGAAGGAATAACTTAGCATCTTTGCAAACAGCATGGGGGGAAACGGCAAATGAACGCATTGGAAGAAATGATCGCCCGCGGCGAAAATACGTTTTGGGGTTTTCTGGGCTGCGAATTCGTATCGGCTGACGAAGAAAACATCGTCATCGCCCTCGACGCAAAAGAGCATCATACCAATTCGATGGGGATCGTTCACGGCGGCGTGTTGACGTCGCTGATGGATCAGGCGATGGGCATGGCGGCAACGGCGGCGGCCGAACAGGACAGCTGCGTAACGACCAATATCAACGTGCATTTTATGTCCGCCATGACGACGGGAAGGCTGATCGTAACGGCAAAAGTGATTCACAAGGCGGGAAGGTCGCTGACAACAGAGGCCCGTATTCATAACGGCGAAGGCACGCTTGGATGTTTGGCCACGGCGACCTTCAGAATCGTTCATCGCAAGTAATCGGCTTGAGGTTATATTTGGATTTAATGCAAAAGTACTTGACATTTATTATATATAAATCATAATGAAAGTATCAAAAAGATACTCTATAAATGGTGATGATATGAACGAACATCGGAAAGAAGTAGACACTTCACCTGAAGCAAAGGCCTATAAGGCGAAGAAATACCGGACGCCCGACGGCGTTCCGGCGGATATCGTCATGTTCACGCTCACAAAAAAGGAACGGAAAACGGTGACCAAAACGCTGCCGATCCGTGAGCTGAAAGTGATGTTAATCCGGCGCAAATCTTGGCCTTGTGCGGGTATGTGGGCTTTGCCGGGCGGATTTTGCCGTGAAAGCGAATCGATTTACGACGCGGCCAAACGTGAGCTGAAAGAAGAAACCGGGGTGGACGGAGGCCATTTGGAATACCTCGGGGTATACAGCACGCCAGGCCGGGATCCGCGCGGCTGGATTATCAGCCATGCTTTTTTTGCCCTGGTGGAGGAATGGATGCTTGAAAGCAGACAAGCAGCGGATGACGCCGGCGAGGTGGGGTTGTTCGGCATCGAAGAAGCGCTGAACGATCTGGAGCTTGCTTTTGACCACCGGGACATTATCCGCGACGCATATATGCGCATCCAAAAGCAAATGCTGCATTCGACGATCGCCCGCCAGTTTCTGCCCGAGCAGTTTACGCTGAGCGAGCTGTATCAGGTTATACAGACCGTCGTGCCTGAATTCAGCGAACCGAATTTCATCCGGAAAATCACCTCAACCCGCAGCAGGCAGGGCATATTGGAAGAGGTACGCGACGAAAACGGCAAACCGCTCAGTTCGAACCAATACTCGCAGCGTCCCGCCCAGCTGTACCGGTTTACGGATTACGCGCCGCTGCTGTCCATTTACACATAAACGGCCGCAGGAGCGTCGAATACAATACAGCTGCGCTTAAGGCGTGAACAAAGCCGAGGTTCGATCCGGAAACGAACGGACGGCTTCAACGAGTGAACGGACCCCGCAGGGCTGGAATACAAAGGAGGAAGCCTGCATGCAAACAGCAGGACTGGCATTACATACAGACAAATATCAAATCAATATGATGTACGCGCATTGGGTAAACCGGTCCCATCAGCAGAAGGCGGTGTTTGAGGCGTATTTCCGCAAGCTGCCGTTTGGCAACGGTTATGCCGTGTTCGCCGGACTGGAGCGGATCGTTCATTATATCGCGAATTTGCGTTTTTCGGATGAGGACCTCAAATATTTGTCCGAACAGGAAGAAAATTACGACTCGGCGTTTTTGGAGGAGCTGAAGCAGTTCCGTTTTTGCGGAAATATTTATTCCATGAAAGAAGGGGCGCTCGTATTTCCGAACGAACCGCTGATTCGGGTTGAAGGAACCATTATGGAAGCCCAGCTTGTGGAAACGGCCTTGCTCAACTTCATGAACTTCCAGACGCTGATCGCCACCAAGGCGTCGCGTGTGAAGCAGGTCGCGGGGGACGACATTCTCCTCGAATTCGGGACGCGGCGCGCGCAGGAAGCGGATGCCGCGGTGTGGGGCGCACGGGCCGCCTATATCGCCGGATTCGATGCCACCTCCAATATGCTGGCCGGGCAAAAATTCGGCATTCCGACCAAAGGGACCCATGCCCACTCTTGGGTGCAGAGCTTTTCTTCCGAGCAGGAAGCGTTTGACACGTATGCGAAGGTAATGCCGGATGGGGTGACGCTGCTCGTCGATACGTTCGACACGTTAAAAAGCGGCGTGCCCCATGCCATCGAGACGGCCAAAAAGCTGGAGTCCGCCGGCAAAAAAATGTCCGCGATCCGCCTCGACAGCGGCGACCTCGCCTATTTGTCCATCAAAGCCCGCAAAATGCTGGACGACGCCGGATTGTCCTATGTCAAAATCGTCGCATCCAATGATTTGGACGAAAATACGATTTTGAACTTGAAGGCGCAGGGAGCGCGCATCGATACATGGGGAGTCGGCACGCAGCTCATCACCGCCGCGGACCAGCCCGCGCTTGGCGGCGTCTACAAACTGGTGGAGCATGAAGTGAACGGGGAAATGGTTCCGACGATCAAAATTTCCGGGAACCCCGAGAAGGTGTCCACGCCGGGCAAAAAGGACGTCTACCGCATCGTGGACCGGGTCACCGCGAAAGCGACGGCGGATTACATCGTGTTTCCCGACGAGGAAAAACCTCGGGACAGCGTGCGGTTGAAGCTGTTTAACCCGCAGCATCCTTATTTGCAAAAATACGTCAAAAATTACGATGCCATTCCGATGCTGCAGCAAATTTTCGAAAACGGGAAGCTGGTGTACGATCTGCCTTCCCTGGAGGAAATCCGCCTCTATCACCGCGAGCAAATGGATCTGTTTTGGCCGGAATATTTGCGCAAGCTGAATCCGGAAATTTACCGCGTCAATTTGAGCGAAAAAGTATGGGATCTGAAGCAAAAGCTGATGGCCGAATTTATGCAGACGGAAGAATGACGGCAAATCGATAATCAAAGATTCGGCAAAGGAATGTATCCGTTCCGCGCCGAATCTTTTTTTAAACGAAGCGAAATTGATAAGGAGGCAGCAGCGATGGAAAAGTTTAAAGCTTACGTGGTCCGCCGGGACGGCGAGGGGTTGAAGGGAAAAATCGAGGACATGCGTTTGGAACAGCTTCCGGACGGCGATGTGCTCGTCAAAGTGCATTACTCGGGTGTGAACTACAAGGACGGACTGGCCAGCGTGCCTGAAGGAAAAGTCGTCAAAGACTACCCGATGGTGCCGGGAATCGACCTTGCCGGGGTTGTCGCCAGCTCAAGCCACCCCGATTTTCGCGAAGGGGACCCGGTCCTATGCACCGGATACGGGCTCGGAACCGCCCATTACGGCGGATTCAGCGAATATGCCCGCATTCCTGCGGACTGGCTGCTTCCGCTCCCAACCGGCTTAAGCCTGCGCGAAGCAATGGGGATCGGGACGGCGGGTTTTACCGCCGCATTATCGGTAGACCGTCTGATCCACTGCGGCGTGACGCCGGAAGCGGGGCCGGTGCTGGTAACGGGCGCGACGGGGGGCGTCGGCAGCTTTGCGGTCGACATTTTATCGAAGGCGGGATTTCAAGTGACAGCCAGCACGGGCAAAGCCGGCGAGCAGCAGGAATGGTTGAAGCGTCTGGGAGCAACCGACGTCATAGGACGGGAGGACGTCGTGTCCGGGGCGGGCCCTCTCGGCAAGCAGCGCTGGGCCGGTGCCGTAGATCCGGTAGGAGGAGCGCAGCTGGAAGAGATATTAAAATGCATCCATTACGGCGGCGCGGTGGCGCTGTCCGGTTTGACGGGCGGAACGGCATTTAACGGGGCCGTCTATCCGTTTATTTTGCGGGGAGTGCAGCTGCTTGGCATCGATTCGGTATTTTGCCCGAAGGAATGGAGAACCGGCGTTTGGAAGAAGCTTGGGCGGGAATGGAAGCCGGACGCGGCTTTAAGCCAAGGGCTCAAGGAAGCAACGCTCCATGAATTGCCTGAGGTTTTGCAGTCCATTTTACAGGGAAAAGCGGTGGGAAGGACGATCATCCGGCTCGCCTGAGTGAATGAACGGCGGCTTGCCATGTTAAGATTTTGCAAAAGGCGCGCTGCATAAACCGAATGGAATGTTGGCATTCTAAGCCCATATTAGGCTGTCTTCCGCTTGAAGCGGTATCAGGGGAAGGGATGAATCAACATGAACAAACGGTTAGCATGGCTGCTCGCTTGCGTGCTGCTGGCCGCAACGGTCGGCTGCGACAAGCATACCGTCATCAAAAAGGAAGTCAAACTGTATAATTTCGATTCCTATTCCGAGGGAAACATTCGGGCGCAAACGCAGGGCAGCGGCTTAAACGGCCAACTGTTGAACAACCTGCAGCTGGCTTTCGGCGAAAAAAATATTCCATTGACCCATCACACGTATGCAGAGGACGGACGCGGCAACATCAGCTACATGTATTATATCGGGGGAAACCCGCAGCAGTATATCAAGCTTCATGTCTTTACCGACGAGAAGGAACGAATCAGACGGATCGAAAACTGGTACGGAGACCAAAAACGGGTTGAAACCCCGACCTCCAGAACGCTGATTTACGGTCATGACAAGGTCGCTTTGATTTATACTTCTTCCGGAAAAAACAAAGGAAAATACGAAACCGAGGTTCATGAAATATTCAATTCGCTGATTCAACGGATGCATTTCTAACCGAAACAAGCCGGCATGCATACAGCATCCGGCCTGTTTTTCATTCTGTTATACGATCGTAACACGCAGGGTCAGCCTTGTACCATTCCAGAATGCCCATTTCGGTTAGTGGTTTAATTTTTCTTGTAAATTTCGCGCATGACATGCCGCAGCTCCGGCACGATGATCCGTTCCAACGCCAATTTGACGGCGCCCGTCGAACCCGGGACGGAGAACACGGCGGTGCCGCCAACCGTTCCGGCGATCGCACGGCTTAAAATCGCGGCGGGTCCGATATCTTCCGTGAAGCTGAGATACCTGAATATTTCCCCGAATCCGGGCAACCGCTTGTCAAGAAGCGAGGAAACGGCTTCATACGTCGTATCCCGCGGGGAGATGCCCGTGCCTCCCGTCAATAGGACCGCCTCCACCTCCGGGTTTCCCGCCGCTTCGTGAATCAGCTCCCGAATCCCTTCATAGTCGTCTTTGACGATTTCATATCGCACCACTTGGTAACCCGCGCCTTCCAAAAGGGATTTCATCAAACGTCCTCCGGCATCCGTTTCCGGCGTGCGGGTATCCGATACGGTCACGATCATGCATGATACCGTATCGGGCGCCTGGCTTCGATGTTCATCCACTGATCTCATCTTTATGTCTCCTCTCCCTTTGATGTGTCTTTATAGGATAGCTCGTTGGGCGCGAACATGCAAATGTCCAGCCTCGATCAGAGGATGCCTATGAAATCTGCAGGCGGTTGCGGCTTGTCCGGCCGTGTAGTACACTTTCCGTACAATGAAAATTCGAGGGATCAAGAGGAGAACGATCATGGAAAAGCAATTGGCGACACCCATTTACATATTGTCAGGCTTCTTGGGAAGCGGAAAAACGACCTTGCTGCAGCGGCTTGTGAACGATTGGCAGGAGCAAGGCCTGCGTCCGGCGGTCATCATGAACGAAATCGGCGACGTAAATTTGGACGGACTGCTGGTAGAAAAGCGGGTACCGATGACCGAGCTGCTCAGCGGCTGCATCTGCTGCTCGATCCGCGGCGACCTGAGCATGGAGATGGCCGGCCTGATCGAAAGGGAACATCCGGACGTGATCGTTGTCGAAGCGACCGGCATCGCGAATCCGATGGAAATTTTGGACGGTGTAACCGAAGCGGCTTTATATATGAAAATCGACCTGAAAGGGGTCATCACCGTCGTCGATTCGGCTCATTTGCTGGAGCTGCACCGGGAGCAAAAAGGGAAAACCTTCAGGCTCATGCAGGAGCAAATCCGGGCGGCGTCCTGTCTCGTTTTGAACAAAACGGACCGGATCGACGCGGACGGGCAGGAGGAACTTAGGAGCATCATTGCGAGATGGAATAGCTTTGCACCCGTGCTCCCGGCCGTGCGCTGCGAGGTAAACATCGGCGATATGCTCGCCTCGCTTGGGGGCAAGATCCGCCAGCCGGAAATGCCCGGGCATCGCACCGGAGAAACGGAAGCAGTGGGGGAGCGGAAACACGATGGGGGAGGGGCTCATAACCATACGCATCATGACCATGTCATGGTGTATACCCACTATCTGCGCGGCCCGGTCGACAGCGGGGAGTTCGAGCGGTTTGTCGCCGGGCTGCCGCGCGAGGTATACCGTGCCAAAGGCGTGTTGACGTTCAGCGATACGGCGAGCCGGTTCCTGTTCCAATACGCATTCCGTGAGCCTGATTTTTTGCGGATTACGCCGCAAGGCGAAGTGCCGGACGTGGTCGTGTTTATCGGCGAGCATTTTTCCAAATCCGCGATCGAAGAAGGCATGCGGGCGTTGGAACGTTAGCAGGGATAACCCCTGCAAGTTACGACGAGGTGTTGCGGAGCCTCTGGGCGAAAGCACCCAAAAGAGATATTGGGCTTGATTCTGCGTTTTACCGTATGTATAATAGTTTGAAATCGAACGTCTGGGATCGGGAGAGTAAGGAAGGCCGCAAGCATGGACAGCGAACCGGAATTGGTGAAAGCCGGCACATGCCCCTTCGTGAAGCGCACCCGTGAGACGGCGGTTCCAAAGCCTGATTTCCGGAAACGACTAAATGAATTTTTATTTTCCGGAGCCCCTGATAAAGTACCTGAATCGGCTTCCATGCCGTTGCACCACTATGCAGGGTTATTTTAGGCAAGTAGATCCGTCCGGGTAACTCCGTTACAAGTTATGAAGGGAAACGAACCTTCCGGCGGTACGGCCGAAGTTTCGTTTACTTAGAGTGGTACCGCGGGATATACAGCTCTCGTCTCTATTATGGAGACGGGAGCTTTTTTGTTTTATCAAAAAGAGAGAAAGGTTGATTGTTGATGTTATACCAATGGGCTGCAAATGCGCTGAACAACTACGTACCGCTGAAAGCGGACGACATATCGGGGCTGCTTGAAATACCGCCTTCCCCGGAGATGGGGGATGTAGCGCTGCCTTGCTTCGTGCTTGCCAAATCATTCCGAAAGGCGCCGCAGGAAATCGCCCGATCGATCGCCGAAGCGTTCAGCCACCCGCATATGACGGCTGCCGCCGCAGGGCCGTACGTCAATCTGACGTTCGACCGGGAGTTTTACGGCGGCATGATGATGGATGAACTGGCGCAGGAGAAGGTGCCGCAAACCGGGAAGGGCATCAAAGCGGTCATCGACATGTCTTCCCCCAACATCGCGAAACCTTTCGGCATCGGCCATCTTCGTTCGACCATGATCGGGGCGGCTTTATACAACATGCACAAGCTTGCGGGCTACGACATCGTCAGCGTCAATCACCTGGGCGACTGGGGAACGCAGTTCGGCAAACAGATCGCCGCCTATAAAAGATGGGGGAACGATGATCTGCTGGCCGCGGACCCGATCGGCGAATCGCTGAAATTATATGTCCGTTTTCATGAAGAGGCGGAGCATGACGATACCCTTGAGCCGGAGGCAAGGGAATGGTTCCGGAAACTGGAGGAAGGCGACGAGGAAGCCCGCGCGTTATGGACCTATTTCGTCAACGTAAGCATGAAGGAATTCGACAGGATGTATGGACGGTTGAACGTCCGGTTTGATTACACGCTCGGGGAAAGCTTCTACAACGATAAAATGCCTGCCGTCGTCAAAGCCTTGAAGGATAAAGGGCTGCTCGTCGAAAGCGACGGGGCGCTGGTGGTCCGGCTGGATGACGAAGGCATGCCGCCATGCCTCATTTTGAAAAAAGACGGCACGACCATCTACCCGACGAGGGATTTGGCGACCGCCATCTACAGGCATGACGTCATGAAAGCGGACCGGATTTTGTACGTCGTCGGAAACGAACAAAGGCTGCATTTTCAGCAGGTGTTTGCCGTCCTTGGCAAAATGGGCATGGATTGGGCGGATCGCTGTACCCACCTGCCGTTCGGGCTCATGAAATTCGAGGGCAAAAAAATGTCCACCCGCCGCGGCAAAATCGTCAAGCTGGAGGACGTGCTGGATGAGGCGGTCGAACGGGCACTGGCGATCATCAACGAAAAAAATCCCGGGCTGGAGCAAAAGGAACGGGTTGCGGAGGCGGTCGGCATCGGCGCGATCATTTTCGGCGACCTGAAAAACCATCGACTGAACGAAGTGGACTTTTCGCTGGAAGACGCGTTGAATTTCGACGGGGAAACGGGTCCGTACGTGCAGTACACCTATGCGAGAACACAAAGCGTACTGGCGAAGGGGGCGGCCGTAAAAGACGGGCCGGCGGATGATGCCGGAACAGGCGAATATACCGCTGCCGCAGCCCATCTCGGCGATTCCGGCTGGGAACTCCTGAAGCTGCTGACCCGTTTTCCGGACCAATTGGAGCGGGGCGTGCGCAGCGGGGAGCCGTCCGTTTTGGCGCGTTATGCTCTCGATGTGGCGCAATCCTTCAATCAATTTTATAATAAGGAAAGAATTGTCACGGATGAAACGTCGGTTCGGAAAGCGAGACTGCGGCTGACACAGCTGGCCGGACGCACGATCGCGCGGACGCTGGGGCTTTTGGGCATCCAGACGCCGGAACGGATGTGACCTCCGAATAAATGAACCGGAAGAAGGTGGCTTCGGCTGTGGCCGATAAAAGGGAAGCGGAAGGTCGGGACGACGGTTTGGTGATCCTTCGGGACACCGTCAAAACGTATAACGGACGCAAAGTGCTGCACAATATATCGCTGAAAGTAAGGCAAGGGGAATGCATCGCGCTTATCGGCAAAAACGGATCCGGCAAAAGCACGCTGTTGCGGTTGCTGGCAGGACTTTCCCGTCCGACGTCGGGAACGCGGGCGGTGCCCGGCGGATCACTCCGCATCGGCTACGTGCCGGAGCGGTTTCCCCCGCTTGTCTTTACGCCATGGGAATTTCTGTCGAGCGCGGCTGCCGTCCGGGGATTGGATAAACATGCGGCGGAGGAAGAGTTAAACGTTTTGCTGCGCCAGCTGGATATGGAACATGCCATGCATGTCAAAATGAATCAATTTTCCAAAGGGATGCTGCAAAAAATCAATTTGATCCAGGCGATTGCCGGCCAACCGGATTTGCTGCTGTTGGACGAGCCGCTGTCGGGACTGGACGTCAAGGCGCAGGAAAATCTGCTTCACGTGCTGCTCGCCCAAAAAAGGAACGGCACCGCCATCGTCATGTCGGTTCATGAATCGAAGCTGATCGAACGGGCGGCGGATCGGGTGCTGCTCATCCAGGAAGGGCGGATCGTGAAGGAAACCCGGGAGGAACGCCGGCAGCCGGGAGCGGTTGCGCAGGTTTCCGCCCGCATTCCAGGCACCGACGCGCTTGCGGAAATTGCCGCCCATCCCGGCGTTGCCGACTGTGCGCCGGATTCGGATGTTTACCTGCTTCAAGTAGAGGAAGATTCGATTGACCAGGTTTTGCGCATCATACTGGATCGCGGCGGTTCGGTCCTGGCGGTCATTCCGGCCGAAGGGATCGATGCCCGCATGGGAGAGCGGCTGCAAGCCGCTGCACGCTGATGAGGGGGAGAGGAAGATGCTCGCGTTATCCCGTTTTTTGCTGAGAAGCTATACGAGGAAACATGCTTATTTCGCGCCGCTGGCGGCAACCTTGATCGCCATGTTTTTGCTTTATACCTACAAGCCTAATCCGGTCATGGACAGCTATGCCGTCACTTCCGTGTTTCTGTTCGTCGGCTCGGCCTGGCTCGCTTTGACCTTCCTGAACCACGGAAGCCCGCAGCAGGAGCAGATGCATATCACGCATATCGGCGGCATGAGAAGGTATCTGTTCAGCCAAATCCTGGCTTTGCTTGTTCCGGTGGCGATGTGCACGGCGATTTTCATGCTGTATCCGATCGCGGCGCAAATGTTCGACAGGCCCGTGCGGATCGGAGAATTTTTGCTCGCGGTTTGCGGGCATCTGGTTATGGGGGGGCTTGGCGCTTCGCTGGCGTTGTTTTTCCAGTCGGCGTGGATGCCGAACGGCTCCAGGGCCGTGGCGCTGCTGCTTGCTCTGGTCATCGCCTCAATCGGGGCCAAATCGATCGCGGGTTTGCTGCCGGAGCAGCTTCGGTGGCTGCGCTGGATTTTTCCGCCCGCATCGCCGATGATGGACGCCCTTCTGAACGGCGGCGCGGTGCCGCCCCATAAGACATGGCTGACATTGGGATACGGTTTGGCTTATACGCTGCTGCTGGGACTGGTCTACATGCTCCTTTCCGTCCGGCGAGATGCCCGTACCTGAGCCGATCACCCGCTTTGCCGGTTGATGAATGAGGGTACATCCATTAACATGGAGGTATGACGAAATCATCATGTATTGATGGGTAGGAGGGTATGATGAAGCAAACACGGCTCTTGGACAGCGAACATTCCAAAGAATTATTTGCTTACTTCGGTCTCGCGGTCTATTATTCGCAGGCGCTCGAGCAGCAGCTTGTCAACCTGTTAATGCTGATGAAAGTATCGCAAGGGAAGGTGCCGACCGAAGAGGATCTTGCCGATTTATACCACCAGAAGCTGAGCAATTCGCTGGGCCAGCTGGTTCACGAAATCCAGCATCATTTTCCGTTTTCGGCGGAAGAGACGGTTCAGCTGAAAGAGGTATGGAAACAGCGGAATTACATCGTCCACGATTATTTCAAAGAACGCATCCAGGAAACGTTCAGTCCGGCAGGGCGGTCGAGAATGATTCGCGAATTGACCGCGTTCAAGGACCAGGCCCAGGAGCTGGAACGCAAGCTGCAAAAATATACGGGTGAGCTGTATGCGAAGCTGGGACTGGACCAGGAATCGGAAAAATCCGGGGCGAATCCGTGACGAACGGCGGATTGCCAACATTTTGAAACATTTGCGGCAGGCATCCCGTCTGAAAGGGTGGAGGTGATCTTTGATGAAAAGATTTAAAAAAACGGCTGCGGCCTTGATTGCATTCAGCTGCCTTGCAGCCGCATCATCCGCATACGCTTTTTCGGATATTAAGGACCCCAAACAGGAAAAGATCGCAGCATCCCTGCAGTCGCAAGGCATCATCCATGGCGTGTCCGCGGATCGGTTTGCGCCGGCCCAGCCCTTGACGGCAGCCCAAGGCGTCCAGCTCCTCGTCAAAGCGATGAAGCTGCAGGCGAAGGTGGACGGCCCGCCGCCGCCCGCGAACGTTCCGGCCAAAGCCTGGTTTGCCCAAGCCGCCGCGATTGCAGCGGACAACGGCATCTCGGTAAGCAACATCCGCGACTGGAACATGAACCTGACAAGAGAGCGGTTTGCCGGCATGTTAACCCAAGCGGTAAAAGCGACGGGAGAATATCCGACGACCGAAATGTACATGCTGGTCAAGGATGAGGACGAAACGGCTCCGGAGTACCGGGCCGGACTGCAATTTTTGCTGTTGACCGGCATCACCGAACTTGATGCACAGAACCGGTTCCATCCGAAGCAAAATATTACACGCATGGAGGCAGCCGAAATGATCTACAATGCGCTGCAGTTCATTCAAAGCCATAAAAGCCAGGATCCCGGTCAAGCCGAAGACGATGTGTCGATCCGCATCGAGAAAGTCAATGACCAGGTGAACAAAATCGTTTTATCCAAACCGGACATGCCGAATCCGGGGTACGGACTCGCTGTCGACCGGATCGAATTTCTTTCGGGGCAGAAGGCCGTAGCGTACTACCATATTACGACGCCCGCGCCCGGAAAGATGTATCCGCAGGTCATATCCACCGCCACGGCATCGTTTTATTTGGACAGCAAATTCGAAATCAGCGTCAAAAAAACGCCTGGGTACGACGGGGGACCGATTTCCGCTCCCGGTACGGGCAAAACGATAAAATAAATCGGCAAGACCCTTTCGCCGGGCCCGGTGTAAAGGGTCTTTTTTTGTTCGCGGCGGCTCGCCCTCAAAAAAATGTCGAATCAACCGTAAAATGTATAAGATTTCGTTGACGAGGCAAATAGAAATCCCCTACTGCAAGCGATTACAATAACTTCAAGGGGGGAAACGTATGGCGCAGCTCGCAAGCTTAAGAAAAGTGGAGAACGTCAAGAAAAAGCGGGGAGTCGCTTACCGGCTGGCCAAGCAGTGGGACATCCAGCTGATGGTCGTGCCGGCGCTTATATTGATTTTCATTTTTTCCTACATACCGATGTACGGCGTATTGATGGCTTTTCAGGATTACAGCATTTTTGACGGTTTTTGGGCAAGCCCCTGGGTAGGGTTCAAGCATTTTAACATGTTTTTTCACTCCCCCGAGTTTTGGCCGATTATCCGCAACACGATCATTATCAGCCTGCTGAAATTTTGCATCGGTTTTCCGGCGCCGATTTTTCTGGCGCTTATGCTGAATGAAGTGAGGAACATGGTGTTCAAACGGGTGGTGCAAACGGTCAGCTACCTGCCCCATTTTTTGTCGTGGGTCATTGTTGCCGGATTTGCCATGTCGATCTTGTCCACGGACAACGGCAGTTTGAACATTTTGCTGCAAAAGCTGCATTTGATCAAAGAGCCGGTCGGATTCCTCGGCAAAGCCGAGTATTTTTGGAGCATTCTCGTGACAACCAACGTCTGGAAGGAAATCGGTTTCGGGTCCATCGTTTATTTGGCGGCCATCGCGGGTATCAATCCGAGTTTGTACGAGGCGGCTGCCATGGACGGAGCGGGACGAATCAAGCAACTGTTTATGATTACCCTTCCTTCAATCATGCCCGTCATCTCCATCTTCATGATTTTGGCGATCGGCAATCTGCTCAGCGCCGGTTTTGAAGACATCCTCCTGCTCGGATCGAATCCGGTGCTGCGGGATGTGGCCAACGTCATCGACACTTACGTTTACAGGGTGGGCATAACGAATCAACGCTTCTCCTACGCGACCGCGGTCGGCCTGTTCAAAGCCGCCATCAGCGTCGGACTGCTGGCTTTCGCCAACGGCTTCGCGCGCAGATCCGGCAACAGCCTGTGGTAAGACGCGTCGTTTGATAGACTTGGGAGAAGACAGGGAGGCTGCAATCGAATGTACAAAAAAAGCATCGGCGACAGGATATTCGTTAGTTTCGTATACGTTTTTTTGATCCTGCTGGGCTTCAGCACCTTTTATCCGTTCTGGAACGGGCTTGTCATATCGCTGAACGACGGCATGGATACGGCGCTCGGAGGCGTGACGTTCTGGCCGCGCAAATGGTCGCTCGAAAATTATTACGTCGTTTTCCGGGATGACCGGATTTTGAACGCCTTTATGATCAGCGTCATGAGGACGGTGCTGGGCACCATCCTTTCCGTCCTGTGCACCGCGGTTTTCGCCTACGGCATGACCAAAAAGGAGCTGATCGGCCGCAAATTTTACATGATGATGTGCATCGTCACGATGTATTTCGGCGGCGGACTGATCCCTACGTTCCTGGTGGTGCGGGGTCTCGGATTGATGGATTCCTTCTGGGTGTTTATCATCCCGGGTTTGATCAGCGTGTGGAACATGATCATTTTCCGCACCTTCTTTATGGGGCTGCCCGAAGGGCTGCAGGAATCGGCCAAAATCGACGGCTGCGGCAATTGGTCCACGTTTTTCCGGATCGTGCTGCCTTTGTCCGGCCCGGTCATTGCGACATTGGGGCTGTTTACGGCGGTTGCGCATTGGAACGAGTGGTTTCTGCCCAGCATTTATATCACGAAAGAAAAGCTGCTTCCGATCCAGTCCATGCTGCAGCAAATTCTCAGCACCAACATTATGACCGAGCAAATGTCCAAGCTGGATTCGGCGGCCCAAAGCCGCATGTCGGCGATGAAAAGCGTGACGACCAAATCGCTCTCGATGGCGACGATGATGGTGGCGACGCTGCCGATTATCGCGGTCTACCCGTTCGTCCAAAAATATTTCGTCAAAGGCGTGCTGGTCGGATCGCTGAAAGAGTAGGGTTTAGAGCATTTCGCTTTGACCATCAGGGTTTGGCATAAATCCTGGCATAAATCGATCTTTTGGAAAAGGGGTTATGGGGTATGAAAAGTTGGAAAAGATCGCTGATCGTGACGCTTGTCTTTTTGTGCACGACAGCCACGGCCCTTGCGGGATGCGGAGGCGGCAGCAACGACGGCAAGACGGCCGAGGGGACGAGCAACAATAATGCGAAAGCCGAAGAGAAGACGGAAAACAAGGAAGGCTCCGGATCCGGGAAATTCGAGCTTGGCAGCGAACCGCTCGGGTTCAGCTTCTACGGACATTACGACTGGTATACGATGCCGGCGTGGGGCGCCGACGAAGCCAGCAAATGGATCCAGGACAACAAAAAGGTGACGGTGACGGCGATCAATTCCGGCGGCAACGCGGCTCAAAAACTGAATACGATGATTGCCTCCAAAGAGCTCCCGGACGTTATCTGGACGGACCGCGGAACCGACGTGGAACGTTTGCGGGCGGCAGGAATGCTCGTATCCTATGACGAATATCTGGACAAATATCCGAATCTGAAAAAATGGGCCGGCGATTCCACGCTCAACATGCTTCGCTCAAGCGACGGCAAGCTGTACCAGTTCCCGAACTGGTATACCTCCCAGCCGGCGGGGAACGCGGGATATTTGATGAACAGCAAAATTTACAAGGATCTCGGTTCGCCTAAACTCGAAACGACCGACGACTTCTACAATTATCTGAAAGCCGTGAAAGAGAAGTATCCGAACGTCGTGCCGTTCGAGCCGGATCTCGCAAAAGACGGGCAAGGGCTGGACATTCTGTACAGCGCCTTCGGCGAAGACCATTCCCCGGTATACCTGAGAGAAAGAGCGGTGCCAAACGGCGACAAGCTGACGTCGATTTTCCAAGACCCGGTATACCGCGAATCGATGCAATTCGCTTCGAAGCTGTTCCGCGAAAAGCTGATGGCTCAGGATGCCTTGACGCAAACGAAAGACCAGGTGCTTGAAAAAGCATACACGGGACGTTTTGCCATCGCCGCCGGCGCCAGCCCGACGGAATACGGCAGCAAAGGCGACGTGGAGCTGAAGAAAAAAGATCCGTCCGCCGGTTACGAGATGATTTGGCCGATTCATAAGGAAGGCCTCGACAAAAACAAAATTTTTACGGGAAGCTACAACCAGCTGGGATGGAACGTGGCGTTGATCACCAAATCTGCCAAAGATCCGGAGAAAATTTTCGCATTCCTCGACTGGCTGACAGGCGAAGAAGGAAGCCGCGTCATCATGTGGGGACCTGAGGGTATCCTGTGGAAAGGAACGGACGAAGAAGGATATCCGATCTTTACCGACACGTACCTCAACGACGTCGAGAAACGCAGCAAAATGATGGACGCGACCGTCAATCTGCAGTGGAACGGCAATACGGTGTACATCGACAAATCCAAAATGAAATTCGAAAAAACGCTGCCGCCTGAAAAACAAAACTGGGAAAGCCGCTATCAGTCGTCGATTACTTGGAAAACGCAATACAACGCTACGGCCTTCGTCAACCTGAATCCAATGCCGGACACGGAGGAGGGCATCATTCAACAAAGCGTGGATGAAATTTTCTCCGAATCGAGAGCCAAAGCGCTGTATGCGAAAAGCGACGAAGAGGTTCTGGCCATTTTGGACAAAGCCGAAAAAGACGCGATGGCCGTAGGTTACGACAAGCTGCTCGCGTTCAAAACGCAAAAATGGCAGGAAAACTTGAAAAAAATCGGCGGATAGTCGCAAAAAATGGTATAGTTGTCATATAGAATCATCTTTAGAAACACCCATAGAATCATCTATATAATAATCAATATTAAACGACTCTAAGTTCGTATGCGCTAGGCCGTCCCTCGGGGCGGCTCATGCGTTTATGAGGCGAATTCCATGTACAGCCGCAAGCGGCGGCGAACATTTCGGTCAGGAGATGATTTCATGTATAAAGCTTTAATCGTCGATGATGAAATCCTCGATTTGGAAGGGATGAGGACCTTCATACCTTGGACTGAGCTGGGTTTGGAAGTCGTGGATGCCGTCCATAACGGTTTTGAAGCCATGAGCGTGATCGAGAAGGAAAACATCGATGTCCTCGTCACGGACGTACATATGCCCGGCATGTCGGGTCTTGACCTTGTGAGAAAAGCGAAGGAGCGCTACGGCCGCATCAAGGTCATTTTTGTAAGCGGATACCAAGATTTTAACTATGTCAAGCAGGCGATTTCGCTGCATGCGTATAACTATGTTCTGAAACCCATGGACGATATGGAATTGACGGAAGCGCTCAAAAAAATCGTGCAGGAGCTCGACGCCGAGAGGCAGCGCGAAAAAACGGAGCAGGCGTACCGGCAAACGGCCAAAAACGAATATCTTTTACAGCTGCTTGAAGGAAGCGTCACGGCGGAGACCGAGTCGATGCTTCTTGAGCAATACGGCTTAAAACACGCGAACTGGCCCGCGCGGGCCGCCGCGCTCGAAATCGACGACCTCGGCTGGAAGCTGGAAGGGCTGTCGGAGCATTTGAAGCAGGAATGGTTCAACAAGTTTTACGAATCGGCGCTGCCGATCTTTGAAGCGGGAGGCATACGCCATATCGGCCGAACCTCCAAGCAGCGGATTTTTTTGCTGATCGAATACGGGAAACAGGAGCCGGATCTGGAGCAGATCATTCGGCAGCTTCATGAGCTGCAGCCGCATTCCGTCACGATCGGTTTAGGGTGTTTGGCGGATGGGCTCACCCGAATCCGGACGTCGTACGGGGAGGCGCTTGCCGCGCTGGATTACAAACTGCTGCTTGGCAAAGGGAAAGTGATCCGTCATGACAAGCTGGAAGCCGAACGTGAAGCGGATATCCAGGCTGCGGACATGCCGCTTGAAACGCTGCTGAACGCGGTGCTGCATTTCGACCTGGTCAGCATCAGCGACGAAGTGGACCGGTTGTTCGCGGCGGCGGCGGGAATGCGCTCGAAAGTGCAGCTCCAATATTTTGTGATGAACGTTTGGATGAGGCTCGAAAGCCAGCTGAAATCGCTCAGCGACAACATGTTCCAAAGCCTACGGCACGACGGGCTGCCCAGTCCCGACATGATGCTGAAATACGAAACGATGGATGACATTCGTTCCTGGTTAAGGTACAGGTTGTTCAGCGCCGCCGAGTTCATCCAGAACAAAAGGCAGAAAAAAAGCGCCAAGCTGGTCGAAGAAATCATCCGTTACGTGAGGGAGCATCTTCATGACAACGTCACGCTCAAAGAAGTGGCGGACTATTTGTCCTTTTCGCCGAATTATTTGGGATCGCTGTTCAAGGAGGTTACCGGCACCAATTTCAGCGAATACGTCATTATGATGCGGATGGAAAAAGCCGGTGAGCTGCTCAAGGACCCGCGGATTAAAATATATGAGGTTGCAGACCGGGTCGGATACCGATACATACCGTATTTCAGCCGTCAGTTCAAGGAAGTGTTTGGCATGACGCCGGGCGAGTTCAGGAGAAAGGTGTAGGTATGGAAATGAATTCCAAGAGGCGCATGTTGTTGCCTTTCGGCATGAAGCTGTTTATTTCCTATCTGTTTTTAATCATCGTCCCTATTTTTATTTTCGGGTATATCGCCAACACGATCTTGGTCGATCTTTACGGCAAGCAGATGAACACCAATCTGACCGGAACGATGGCGCAAATCCGCGACAACATTAATTACAAGCTGGAGGATACGCAGCGCCTGTCCGATACGCTGTATTTCGACGAAAGCATGCCGCTGGAAATCATGCGGTACGAGGAGGGCTGGGTCAGCTACCAGACGACAACCAAGCTGCTGATCCCGAAATTTCGGCAAACCGTGGATTCGACCAACCGCAAAATATGGATGAGCGTATACCTGAAAAACGAAACGCTGCCGGAAATCTACAACAGTGACCCTCCTGCCTCCGACCCGCTTGCCAGGGGAAAACATTGGGAGCTGTTTCATTTGCGGCGGATTATGGACAAACCTTGGTACGCGGATTTTCCGAAGGAGGATTACGGCAAAACCGTCGTGTGGCGGCAGGTCGAAGACGACGGCCGATTCGGCAGGATCAGTCTGCTGCGGCGGCTGGTGGATACTCGTAATCCGCTTGATCTGGAGACGATCGGTTTCATGCGGATCAGCGTGTATCTGTCTGAAATTTTCCAGAGCGTCAACGTCGACAAATTCGGCAGCGGCAGCATGCTGCTTGTTCTCGATGAAAATGACCGCATCATTTACGGCTCGGGCGAAAACGTACCCGACCTGCATTCCGACTACAAGCTCATGGACGTGTCGCGTTTTACGGCGCTGAGCGAAAACCTGCCCAAGCTGAACTGGAAAATGACCGCACTTGTTCCGGATACGATCATCCAGCACGAAACCCGAAAAATCAATTTGCTGACGGTCGTGATCTGCCTGGCAAGCTTTATCGTGGTGCTGATCTTCGCTTTGGGCGTCTCGCGTTTTTTTTCCAGAAGGGTGTCCAAAGTCGTCTCGATATTAAACCTGTTCCAGCAGGGGGATTTTCATAAACGGTTCCATTACAAAGGCAATGACGAGTTCGCCATGATCGCCGCTTCGCTGAACAAGCTGGGCGAACAAACCGAGCGGTTGATCGAGGAGGTTTACCTCACGAACCTGAAGAAAAAGCAAGCGGAGCTTGAAACGCTGCAGGCGCAAATCAATCCGCATTTTTTGTATAATACGCTTTCCTCGATCAGCCGGTTGGCCAAATTCGGCCAGGTGGACAAGCAGCATCAGATGGTAATGAATTTGGCGAAATTTTACCGGTTGTCGTTAAACGACGGACAGACGATTATCGCCATCCATAAGGAATTGGAGCAAACGCAAGCTTACCTGGATATCCAGAAAGTGAAATACGGCGACCGCATGGACGCAGAGTTTAACATTGAACCAAGGATCGTTAATTACGTGACGGTCAAGCTCATTTTGCAGCCGTTTTTGGAAAACGCGCTGCAGCATGCCTGGCGCGGGGACCATATTTACATCCGCGTCAGCGGGCGGGTGGAGCAGGAAACGAACTCGATTTTGTTCGAGATTATGGACGACGGCATCGGCATCGGAAGGGAACGGCTAAAGCAGGTCGTTTCGGCGATGCATGCGCCAAATTCGCCCGCGAACCGCGGGAGGGGAAGAGGTTACGGCATCCGCAACGTAAACGAACGGATCAAGCTGTATTTCGGCAATGATTACGGGGTGCAGCTGTACAGCACGCCGGGCGTCGGCACGACCGTACTTATCCGCATTCCGATGGAGCGCGCGGCGTCCCAGGCGCCCGAATCGCTGGATTCGAAATGGACGGGATAAAAAGACCCCGCACTGCCGGACAAATCTCGGCAGGCGGGGTTTTTAGAACATGGAGTTAAGGTGCCCCTGACGTCAAGGCCTTCGGTCCACGGCATACGCAGGGCTTTTCCTGTACGGATTATCTTTCGTCCGAAGACAGATCCAGCCAGGCCAATTCCTCACGGGTCAGCTTAATGCGGGAGCCTTCGTCGCAGGAACGGAGCTCTTCTTCGGATTGGGCGCCGATCAGCGCGCAGGTCGGAAACGGCTGGTTCAGCACGTAAGCGAGCGCAATTTGGATCGGGGTGACGTTGCGCTCTGCGGCAAGCTGTTTGGCGCGCTCGAGCCGTTCCCAATTGGCGTCGCTGTAGAACACCCGGACCAAATCGGCATTGTCGCGGTTTTCGGGAGTAAATCTGCCGGTAAAAAAACCTCTGGCTTGGGAAGACCAGGAGAATAAAGGGAATTGCTCGGCTTCATGCCATTTGCAGGTTTCTTCATCCGCCGAAACGCAGCCGGGCCAGAACGGTTCGTTTGCTTTGGCAAGGCTCAGATTCGGGCTGCTGAAGGAGAAGCCCGTCAACCCTTTTTCCTCAGCATAAGCGTTGGCGTCCCGGATCCGTTCCCATGTCCAGTTGGACACGCCGATCGTGCGGACGGTTCCGTTTTTGACGTATTCGTTTAATATTTCGATGACTTCGCCCGCCGGTACGTTGGGGTCGTCCCGATGCAGGGCGTACATGTCGATATAATCGGTTTGCAGGCGCGACAGGCTGGCCGTGATGTCATGTTTGATCGCCTCTCTGCTGACGCGCGGTCCATGCTGGTCGTGATGCGCTCCTTTCGTCAAAATGACCCACTCGTCCCGGTTATTTCTTTCCTTCAAATACCGTCCGATCACTTCTTCGCTTTGTCCCTCGCAATAAATATGCGCAGAGTCTACGGAATTGCCGCCTGCCGCAAAGAAAGCGTCCATGTTGGCCGCCGCTTTTTCATAATTTTGATGATAAAAATAGTCGGAGCCTTTCATGAGCCGCGAAACCTTTTTTTCCAAACCTTGCAACGAAATGTATTCCATGGCGTGTTTACCTCCTTCAAACCGTTATAGTTCTACCCGGATATGTTCCCTTGCCGACCGCAGGCAGGCATCGATGACCCGCATATTATGAATGGCGTCCGCAGGTTCAAAGCGGAGCGGGCTGCGATGGATAATGGCATGCGCCAAATGATCCGCCTGCAGCGAGTATGCGTTTACATTCGGAACTTCGATTTCTTTGCGTTCCCCGTTTGCGATCAAATAAAAGTTATCGCTTCCGACAAAAGCGGAGGGGAGTTCGATGATGCCGTCGGTTCCGAGAATCTCGAGCGGATTCCGGAAGGCCGCCCACATGCCGCAATCGAAGGTCAAAGCGACCGAACCATCAAATTCGATGAGGCCCGAAGCCATCATGTCGACGTCGCCATGCTCCGCGGAGAAAAAGGCGTTGACCGTCGCCGCAACCGGCTCTTTGCCAAGCAGCATCCGGGCCGCATGGATCGGGTAGCAGCCGACGTCATAAATCGAGCCGCCGCCCCATTCCTTTTTGTAACGGACATTGTTTATATCGCCCGCGTTATTGAACGTAAACGCGCCGCGGATCCCCCTGATTTCGCCGATGGCTCCCGACGAGATCAAATCCCGGATCATATCGTAACGGGGGTGGTAGCGGTACATAAACGCTTCGGACAAGTACACGCCCGCTTCCGCAGCGGCTTCCGCCATTTCCGTCGCTTCCGCTTCGTTCAGGGCAAGCGGCTTTTCGCATAAAATATGTTTGCCTGCTTGCGCCGCGCGGATGGTCCATTCTTTATGAAGGTGATTGGGCAGCGGTATGTAAACGACATCGATGGAAGGATCTTGGAGAAGCTCCTTATAGCTGCCGTAAGCGACCGGGATATTCCGTTCTTCCGCCGTTTTTTTGGCTTTATCTAGCTCGCGGCTCGCAATGGCGTACACTTCGTTCAGGCTGGAATTTTGCACGCCCGGAATGACGGAACCTTTGGCGATGCCGGCGCAGCCGAGAATGCCCCATTTCAATTTTTTCGGACTCATCGGAAATCAACTCCTTTGGCTCGTTTACCCCGCAAATGAGATGAACAACCTTTCATTTGGGGGTATTATAAGATTATATTGCCATTATAATTTAGCGTATTTAAAATTAATATAATACGATTTTGCGATTCGTTATAATTATATTGTCATCCATGGAGGTGAAGCCGTGCAAAGGCAAATTCACCTGCTGACGCTTCCCGACATGCCGTTTTTTTGTTTTCCGGAGTCGGTCGGCGTTTACCGGCAGGAACCGGAGCACAGCGTTTTCCGGGAAGCCGGGGCGATGAACAATTTTAACATCCATTACGTTGCGGCAGGGAAAGGTTACGTCGAATTCGAAGGGGAAATCCATGAACTGGGACCGGGCGAAGCCGTGCTGTATTTTCCGATGCAGCGGCAGCGGTATTACAGCAGCAAAGAGGAACCTTGGGATGTTCGCTGGTTCCACTTTTACGGGACGGGGCTGCAGGATTTTTTGATCGGCAGGGGATTCCATGAAAGCCCGCTTTGGACGATTCGCAACCGCGTTGCGTTCGAACAGGCGCATGAAGCGCTTTTAAGCGAAGCCGAAACGTACCGGATGCTGCACTCTTCCCATCTGTCCACGTTGACGTATGCGCTTTTGGCCGAATTTATCGAGCATGCGGTCGCGTTATCCCGGGGCAATTCGAAAACGTCGGGCAAGCGGATTCTGGAGCTGCTGCCCGTCATGCAGCAGGAAGCGGCGCAGCCGTTTATTCTGGAAGAATGGGCGGGGAGGCTCGGGATCAGCAGTTATTATTTCTGCAAGCTGTTCCGCAGCGTTACGGAGATGACCCCGATGGAATTCGTCACGAGATGCCGGCTGCAGATGGCCAAACAGTGGCTGCTGGAAAGGAAGGAGACGACCATCGGGCAAATCGCCAAAGACGCCGGTTACCCGAGCGTCAGCTACTTCAACAAACGGTTTATGGAGCATGAGGGGATGACCCCGACGGCATACCGCCGATTATATGGCGTGCAGTCTTGAAAATTATGGCGTAGTCATTTTGCAAAACATCATCAATATAAATCGGTAGGTCGATGGGGAAAAAAAAATCTCCCCTCGAAACAATACGGATTCGGGGGAGTGGATTGATCAAGGAATTTTTCGGATAAACTCTGCCACGGACTGCTCGCCGCCGATCCGGACGCGATGGAGGGTTAAATATCCTTGCCTTTTCGCGGCGTAACCTGGTTTTGTCGTTACGGCAAACTCAAAGCCGGCACGCTTGACCACCTGAACCACGTTCTGATTGTATTTTCCCGAAGGATAAGCGAATGCGATGACGGGGTGCCCCAAACCCTTTTCCAACCTTCGTTTGCCTCCTAAAACTTCGTCCACACGTTGTAACTTTTTGCTTTTTGTCAATTCTACATGATGCCGGGTATGCGCGCCGATTTCAATAAAACCCGATTGTTCCATTTCCCTGATTTGACTCCAATTCAGGTGATTGGGAGAGCCGATAAAATCGCTGGTGACGAATATCGTAGCTTTCATTTGAAAAGCTTTTAAAATAGGGTAGGCGACCTTGTAGTTATCCAAATAACCGTCGTCAAAAGTAATCAAAACCGGTTTATCCGGGAGTGCTTCCCCCGTTTTCCAATGCAATAAATCTTTGAACGTTATGGTATGGTATCCGGCATGATTTAAGTGTTCCATTTGCTGATAAAATACTTCCGGAGACACGAAAAGCTTTCCATGCCGGTTCCGGCTAATGGAATGGTACATTAAAATAGGAATCGCCTCCGCGTCGGCTCGTGAGGACAAATTCGTTTTTGGCGCAGATAGTTTCTTCTCGATTTGAGCGTGGAAAGCATAATCGGCTTTTTTTTCGGTTCCGCCCGTTAAAATGACAAGCAGCAGCAGGAATATGTGCATCTTATGCAATGAAATCAGCCTCCGGTAATATCATTCGTCATTTTAGGACAAAAAAACTGGGAATGATATCAAGGTGATTTCCGCTCTGAAAAACCGCAAAAACCGGCTTCTTGAATCCAAGGGCCGGTTTTTGCGGTTGCAATTTATTTTATGAGAGCCACAAACTAATTTTGCACAAAAGCTTTCAACGGATCGTTACGCCGGAGACACGGCGGCCGGCTGGGCCTCGAGGCTGCCGCTGCCGGAAGCGCCCTGCTGCAGCTGGTACATTTGATAATACCGGCCGCCAAGCTGCATAAGCTCGTCATGCGTGCCGCGTTCAACGATTTCCCCGCGGTGCAGCACGAGAATGAGGTCGGCGCTGCGGATCGTCGAGAGGCGGTGCGCGATGATAAACGTCGTCCGGCCTTTTTTCAGCACCTCAAGCGCCGACTGGATCAGGCTTTCGGTTTCGGTATCGATGTTGGCCGTCGCTTCGTCCAAAATCAGAATCGCCGGGTCGTAGGCAAGCGCGCGGGCGAAGGAAATCAGCTGCCGCTGTCCTGCGGACAAGGTGCTGCCTTTTTCGATGACCGGCTCGTCGAAGCCTTGCGGCAGATGGGCGAGAATCCGCTCGGCGCCGACGTCGCGCAGCGCTTTTTCGACCTGCTCGCGCGATATTTTTTCGTCGCCGAGGCTGACGTTCGAAGCGATGGTTCCCGTAAACAGGTACGGATCTTGAAGCACGATCCCCATATGGTGACGGATCCACTGCTTCGGCAAAGCCTTAACGTCCTGCCCGTCGATCGTGATCGTTCCTTTTTGCGGGTCGTAAAAGCGGAACAGCAGGTTGATGATCGAGCTTTTGCCGGAGCCGGTATGGCCCACGAGCGCGACCGTCTGGCCCTGCTTCGCTTCGAAGTTGATGTTCTTCAGCACGTAGTTTTCCTTTTTATAGGCAAAGGACACGTTTTTGAACTCGACGTTTCCTTTGTAGCGCGGCATCGTGCCGTCCGTCACGTCTTCCCCCGGTTCATCCATCAGCTCAAAAACGCGCCCGGCCGATACCATCGAGGAGTCGAGCGCAGCCAATTGGTTCACCATGCCGGTAATCGGCTGGAACAGGCGCCCGAGCACGTCCACGAAGGCGTAAAGCACGCCGAGGGAAACGGCCGTTCCGCCCGACAAGGAACCGAATCCGAAGTAGGCGAGGATGACGGCGAAGGAAAAGCTCCGAAGCACGTTGACCAGGTTGTGGGACGTAAAAGCGTTCAGGTTCAGCATTTTGTTCTGGTGCTTCATGTAGTCTTCGTTCAATGTTTCAAATTCTTCGCGGGTTTGCTTCTGCCTGCGGAACACGCGGATGATGGACATCCCTTGAATCGATTCGTTGATGATGGCGTTGATTTCGCTCAGGCGCGACCGGATGATCGTGTTGTATTTGGTCGCAAGCTTGCGGTACAGCACGATCCAGGCGATCAGGAGCGGGATGATGAACAGGCAGACCAGGCCGAGCCGCACGTCCAGCAGGAAGAGGGCGATATAGACGCCGGTGATGTAAATCACCCCGGAGCTGAAATTGGCTAGCACGGCCACAAACAGGTCCTTGACCGCCTCGGTGTCGTTCGTGATCCGCGAGACGACTTTGCCGGCAGGCAGCGTGTCGAAAAAATAGACCGGCAAACGCTGCATATGCGCATACACGTCGTTTCTAAGCTTTTGGATCACTTTGTTGGCCGAGGATTGCAGCCAGTACGTTTTGCCGAATTCCGTAAAGATGCTGACGACGAGAAAAACGCAGTACAAGCCGACCAGCTTTATAATGCCGGGAATCTCCGGTTTGTAAAAAGAATACAGCTCGGCGGCGGACAGCTTTTCCGCCGGATACTGCGCCACCTTGTCGCCGTATTTGATGGTCATTTGACCGTCGGCATAGGTTCGTGTACCTTCCGGTGAAGCCACGGGCTGGCCGATAAAATAGAAGCTGTGCCCGGATTGCAGCAGACGAACCTCGGCGCCTTTTTGCTCATCCGGCGCGAAGCGGTCGCCGCGCTTGTAATAATGCCCTTTATATTCGGCGGCTTGATCGGCCGACGTCGTTTCGTAATAGGGGCGTTCAATGCCAAGCATATGATCGTCGATCATCGTTTTGGCGATAAAAGGCCCGGCCAGCTCGGCCCCGACGCCGATGGCGAGGGCGATGAAGGCCGCGATGAAAATGCCTTTGGCGGTCAGCGCGTATTGAAACAAGCGCCTCCCCGTCGCGGGTTTAGGAGTCATATGACGCTTCCTCCTCGTTTGTCAGATTGTTTTCGACCTGCTGGCGTTCGAATTGCTCGCGGTACCATCCGCCTTGGCTCAGCAGCTCGGCATGGGTGCCTTCTTCGATGATGCGTCCTTCGTCCAGGACGATGATCCAGTCCGCATGCTCGATCGCAGAGAGGCGGTGGGTCGAGATCAGCGTCGTTTTGCCGGCGCGCTGCTCGCGGATGTTTTCCACGATCCGCGCTTCGGTCCGGGCGTCGACGGCCGAGAGGGCATCGTCGAGAATCAGGATCTCCGGATCGGATATGAAAGCCCGGGCCAGCGACACGCGCTGCTTTTGCCCGCCGGACAACGACACGCCTTTTTCGCCGACCAAGGTGTCGAGACCGTCGGAGAGCGTATGCAGATCTTTATCGAAGGCCGCCGTGGCGATGGCGTTCATGATGGTGCCGTCATCCGCCTGATGTTTGCCGAACTGGATGTTTTCGCGCACCGATTTGGAAAAGAGAATCTGCTCCTGCGGCACATACCCGATCCAGCCGTGAAGCCGGTCCTTGGCGATCTGCTCGATCGGCGTATCCGAGATCAGAATCTCGCCGGTTCCGGTCGGGTATTCGTGAAGCAGCTGCTTAAGCAGCGTCGATTTGCCGCTTCCCGTGCGCCCGACGACGCCAAGCGTCTGCCCGCGGCGGATCGAAAGGCTGATATCCTTCAAATTGTCCACCGTAGAGGTCGGATAACGGAACGTCACGTCCTTAAGCACAATCGTATCCGGAGACTCGACGGGCGTCGGGCGGGAAACATCCTGCACGTCCGGAACGACCGACAGCGTTTCTTCCACGCGGTCGAGCGACGCGCTGCCCCGCTGCATAATATTAATCAGCTCGCCGATGGCGAACATCGGCCAAATCATCATCCCCAGGTACATATTAAACGATACGAGGTCGCCCAGGGTGATCTGGTTTTTGAATACGAGATAAATGCCGAAGGCGAGACCGATGACGTAGCTGAGGCCGACGCAAAGCCGGATGGTCGGCTCGAACAAGGCGTCCAGCTTCGCGACGCGCATATTTTTGCGGTACACGTCATCGGCGATGGCCTGGAACCGGCGCTCATCCGATCTTTCCTGGACATAGGCGCGAATGACGCGCACGCCGGCGACCGATTCCAGCACCTGGTCGTTCATGTCGCCGAATGCGTCCTGGGCGTCCGTGTAGCGCTCATGGATGACTTTGCCGTATATTTTCATGGCAATGGCGATGAACGGCAGCGGCAGAATGGCGGCAAGCGTCAGCTTCCAGCTGATCAGAAAGCCCATCGCGAACAGGATGACGGTGAGGTAGGCCGTCGAATCGGTCATGACGAGCATGCCGAAGCCGGCCGTATTGGCGACGGCGCGCAGGTCATTGGTCGCCCGGGCCATCAGGTCGCCTGTGCGGTTCCGCTCGAAAAAGGGCGGCGTCATGCGCAGCAGCTGGTTCATGTAACGGGAGCGAAGAATGCGTTCGACCAGATTGGCGCCCCCAAACAGCTTGTGCATCCAAATGTAGGTGAAGATGTAGATCAGGATCAAGGTCACGATCATAAGGACGATGTATTTCGCAAGCGAAGCCCAGGTGATGGAGCCGCGAACGATTTCGTCGATGGCGCTTCCCAACAGCCGCGGCGGAAACAGCTCGCCGATGCCGCAAATGATCAGCATGAACAGACCGATCAAATAGCGTTTCTTTTCTTGGCGGAAAAACCAGCCCAAATTTTTTAATACGGAGAACAAACTTTCACTTCCTCTCTTGCTTTTGTCTTATTGCCGGTAAGCAAACTGCGGAGTGCAAAGACATTAAAAAAGACATACCACCCGTAAACGGACGATATGCCTTGCAATCCAAACATGCATCATGCGTACGGTTGACGGTAGACGCAGCCGTACATGAAGGAATGGCTAATATTCATTGGCTCCTTGAAACCTGTCTCCAAATCTCAAAAGTCAGTTCCACCAGCTGGGCTGCACCGATATTCAATTGTTGCTTGAATCCGTTGATGATCCGTCAAATTGAACACGTTCGCCCATCCTTTCTTCGGTCAGGATTCGGCAGCTTCAAGGCGAGGTCCCCGGACGGCTGCCATCCCTTCTGGTAATAAATTGAATTTCCAACCTCGTATGCAGAGAATTTTATCACCGTCTTCAAGCGTCTGTCAATTTATATTTTCCTACGTCGCCATATTTAAGTTATGATATATTGGAGATAGGCGAAGTCTCAATCGCCTGGCCACAACAAAGAAGGGAATGAAGCAGATGGAACTTCGAATCAGCAATGACGCGGCAAAATGGTACGTCAAGGAACTGGAGCTGCAGCCCGGCAGCGCGCTTCGCTTCTTTCCCCGTTACAGTTCGGGAGGGGGACTTCATCCCGGCTTTTCGCTGGGCATTTCGGTCGAACCGCCCGAGCGTCCGCTGCTCAAGCAAGAACTTGAAGGGATCACCTTTTTTATAGAAGAGCAGGACGGATGGTATTTGGAAGGGTATGATCTGGTCGTTCGGTACCTGGAATCCCTGGACGATATCGAATATATCTATGAAGCGGATCCGGATCGGCCGACGACTAGCGCAGGATAAGCCGCAAACAAAGTCAGGAAGGAAGGAGGGAGAAGCTTGTCTCATTTGGACCGTGATTTCCGCCAGTACATCAAAAAAACGTCCAAAATTACCGTACAGGTAGCGATCCTCGTCAAAAACAAAGCCGGTGAAGTGCTGCTGCAGCAGCGGGCGGGGGCTGAGGAATGGGGGCTTCCCCTCGGATCCATGACACCTGGAGAGTCTCTGGAGGATGCGGCCCGACGCGAACTGTGGGAGGAGACGTCCTTGACGGCCAAGGAGGTGAGCCTCGCGCGCATGTTTTCGGGCCCGGAATTCAAAAAAGTAGCGAAAAGCGGGGATGAAGAGTTTTTGGTCATCGCGTTGTACGAAGCTTCGGGACTGCAGAGCGAGCTGGATTTCAAGCCGGAAGTGAACGAGGCTCTTCGTTTTTTCGGGGGGCCGCTGCCGGCGTTGGATCCGATCACGAGGACCCTCCTCGAGCACTGCCGCGAGTAACGCGGCCGGGCATGGCGGACGGGGCCGCCACATGCGAAAAACTCCTTTCCTGCGGGAAAGGAGTTTCTTGCTGCTTGCGGGGAGCTTGATCGAGGTTTACAGATGATGCGAAAAAGGGTCCGATTCCAGCGCGAACTGAAAATCGTCAATGTCGTATACCGTCACGGGCACCGAGGCATCGATTATGCGGTGAATCAGCTCGGGCTGATCGGTCAGGAGCGGTACTTGCTCCCGCTGGGAAACGAGCAGCAGCTCGGTTTCGACCGGATCGAAAAATTCCCCGTAAGGCGCGGTATCCATGGCGTTGATGACTGTAATGCGCGCCGTTTCGCCGATCAGGATAGATGAACTTTTGGCCCAAGGCATGTTCAGCCCTTTTTGGATTTTTTTCTTGTTTAAAGGCTCTTCCAGATAAGCGACCAGTTCCTTGATTTTTTCTTTCACATGTTTGTCGTCGTCGCTATTGCTCATGAGCGGCTCGTCGCTGGAAATGAATTCGTACAGCTCGAGCAGACTGGTATACGGTACCATATATTCAACCGGCACGGGAGTCAGCAGCAGTTCTCCGTATATCGCCAGCATGACAGCTTCCGTAACGAATTGTCTTGACATTTGGGTCCTCCTGAAGGTCCATGCCCCTAGCGGCAAGGTCTGTGATTATTCGGTAGATTCGGTTCAAGATAGCTCTTGCAACTTAAGGATATCTAATCATTGTAAAGGGGAAATGTCAACCGGTGAACCGCCTGCCTCGCAGGTTTCCAAGAGATTTCGCCAAAAAGACATCACATCATAGCCTGAAAGGGGAGGAGAAATCCAATTGAATCACTGGAAAGCCTATTTTCGGTTCGTTAAACCTTATACGAAATGGATTTTGATAACATTGATCATCGGGATGGTCAAATTCGGGATCCCGCTTACCCTGCCGATGATTTTGAAATACGTCGTCGACGACTTGCTTCTGAATTCCGCCATGACGCTTCAGCAGCAGGTATCCCGCCTGTTTCTTATTTTGGGCGGCGCGTTGATTTTGTTTATCGTCATCCGCGGACCCGTCGAATATTTGCGGCAGTATTTCGCCCAGCTCATTACGAGCCGGATTTTGTTCGACATGCGGAACAAACTGTACGCCCACCTTCAACGGCTGTCTTTAAGATATTACCAGAACACGAAGGTCGGCGAAGCGATCTCGCGTTTCATCAACGACGTCGAACAGACGAAAAACATCGTCGAAGTCGGCATGATGAATATATGGCTGGATATGTTCACGCTGCTGTTTGTCCTGGGGGCCATGTTCTACCTGAACCCGGTCCTAACGCTGGTAGCGATCGCGATTTTGCCTTTATACGGCATTGCGGTCAACATCCTTTACAAACGGCTGAAAAAGCTGACCAAAGACCGCTCGCAAGCGCTCGCCGGCATCCAGGCCTACTTGCATGAACGGGTTCAGGGAATCTCGGTCATCCGCAGCTTTACGCTCGAGCGCCACGACCATCGCCAGTTTACCGGGATCAACCAAAATTTCCTGAACAAGGCGATGGCCCAAACCCGCTGGAACGCGCTGACGTTTTCGATCATCAATACGCTGACCGACATCGCGCCGCTGCTTGTCATCGGGTACGGCGGTTACCGCGTCATCCACCACAGCTTGACGATCGGCACGTTCGTCGCCTTTTTCGGCTATTTGGACAGGCTGTATTCGCCGCTCAAACGGCTGATCAATTCATCCACCGTGCTCACGCAGGCTTCGGCTTCGCTGGAGCGGGTGATGGAGCTGATGAACGAGCCGTACGACATCGTCGACTCCCCCGACGCGAGAAAGCTGGATGCGCCGGCGCGCACCATTACGTTTGACGGGGTGTGGTTCAAATACAACGAGCAGGCCGATTGGGTGCTGAAAGACGTCAACCTGGAAATCGGACACGGCCAAACCGTGGCTTTTGTCGGCATGAGCGGCGGAGGCAAATCGAGCCTGATCTCGCTGATTCCGCGTTTTTATGACATTCAGAAGGGCAGCGTGTCGATCAACGGATCGGACGTGCGGAACCTGACGATGGAAAGCGTCCGCGGTTCGATCGGCATGGTGCTTCAGGATAACTTTTTGTTCAGCGGCTCGGTCAAAGACAATATCCTGATCGGCAATCCGGACGCCACAGATGATCAAGTCCGCGAAGCGGCCATCCGCGCCAACGCCCATGATTTCATCATGGACCTGCCGGAAGGCTACGATACGGAGGTCGGGGAAAGGGGCGTCAAGCTGTCGGGGGGCCAAAAGCAGCGGATCGCCATCGCCCGCGTCTTCCTGAAAGATCCGGACATCCTCGTGCTGGACGAGGCGACGTCGGCGCTTGATTTGGAGTCCGAGCATCTTATCCAGCAGGCGCTGCAGTCGCTGTCCGCAAACCGGACGACGCTCATCGTCGCGCACCGCCTATCGACGATCACCCATGCGGACCAGATCGTGGTCATGGAGCATGGGATGATCACCGAGCAGGGGACGCATGAAGAGCTGATGGCTTTGGTCGGCAGCTACGCCAGACTGTTTAACGTTCAGCATCTCGAAGTTTGATCCGAAAGAAAAGCCTCGGCCGGGTATCGGCCGAGGCTTTTCTGGTCTATATGATTTTGCAAATGCCGGGGGCCCCGCAAAAATGCCGGAATCGGTTTCGCAGCCGAAGGCCCCAGGGGGTTATTTTGCGAGCTTACGGGCTATGACTTGCCGATCAGCAGGGATAAAATCCCGGCCGCGATCAGCGGACCGACCGGCACGCCGCGCAGCAAAGCCACGCCAAGCACCGTTCCGACAAGCAGCCCGGCCACGATCGTCGGGTTCATCGACATCAAGGTTGCGCCTCGGCCCCCGAGGTATGCGACCAGCATCCCGACGGCAATGGCGAGCAGCGATTTCCAGTTCAGGAACGATTCGCCTATCGCCTGCAGGCTTATTTTTCCGCTGGCCAAAGGCGTCATCACCCCGATGGTCAATATAACGATTCCGACCGTCAGGCCGTATTTTTCAAGCCAAGGAAACAGCTGCTGCAAATGCAGCACCCGGATCAGCAGCAGCACGATCACCGCGATCGTGATCGGCGTGTTGCTGCTGATGATGCCCAAAGCCGCCAGGAGCAGTAAAATCAATGACGTAAAGTCCATCCGCTTCCCTCCGTTGTAGCATAGATTCACGAAGCTAATTTCATCACTTAAATGTCAAACTCACCCAATCAGGAAAAAGGCGCTTACTATACAGCAGTATTCTTACCGCTGGCAAAAAATATCCGTTTTCGGCGAACGCTTGATCAGGCGGGCGCCAAAAACGGATGTTTTTCTTAAGATATAAGAAAGTATAAGTTTCGAAGCGAAAGCTTCCTTATATCTCAAGGAAAATTTCCGCTAAGGGAGGTCCGTCTTCTGTGAAGATACGACGATAGATTTTTTTATGCTCTTGTCCGGATGATATGTTCCGCGATCAGGGCGCCGTGTTTCCGGCCGGTTTCGATAAACACTTCGTTCGCGTTTCGTCCCGATGCGATGACACCGGCCACGTATAGTCCGGGCACGTTGCTTTCCATCGTTTCGGTGTTATACCGCGGCTTTTCCATGTCGTCGTCAAGCTCCACGCCGCAGGACGTCAGCAGCTTCCGGTCCGGGCGGAAGCCCGTCAGGGCGAGAACGAAATCGTTGTCGATCCTGCTCGTTTCGCCGTTTTTGCCGGTGATGGTCACCGAATCTTCGGTTATTTCTGAGACATGCGATTCCACGTGGACGGTAATTTTGCCCTTTTGCACCATCGCTTCGAATACCGGGCGCACCCAAGGTTTGATATTCTCGGACACCGTTTCGCCGCGGTAGATCATGTCGATTTCGGCGCCGACGCGGATCAGTTCCATTGCCGCATCAACCGCTGAATTGCTGCCTCCGATGATGGCGACTTTCATTCCGCTGTAAGGATGAGCCTCGCGGAAATAATGCGTAACTTTGTCGAGATCTTCGCCCGGAATGCCGATGTAGTTGGGATGGTCGAAGTAACCGGTCGAAATGACGACGTTCCGCGCTTCGTATTGATGCGGCTTGCCCGAACGGTCCACCGTTTTGACGGTAAAGGACTGATCGGCCTTTTTCTCGACGGTGAGGGCTTCTTCATATTGCGAAATTTCCAGTCCGTAATGGGAAGCTACTTTGCGGTAGTATGCAAGGGCTTCGTAACGGAACGGCTTCTCGTTGGAAGATGGGAACGGGATGTCGCCGATCTCCAGCAGCTCGGCCGTACTGAAAAATTGCATATGGGTCGGATATAAAAATATGGAATGCACTATGCAGTGCTTTTCAATGATCCGCGTGGACAGCCCTTTTCGTTGACATTCAATAGCCGCCGATAGTCCGCAGGGGCCGGCTCCGATAATTATGACATCTTGCATGACGTAAGTTCCTCCTCTGGCAATAAACAATTCACTACTTATCGTAACGTAATCGACTGACAAAAACCAGCAGCTTACCCGGGATTAAATGGCGAAAATAGATTGACATTTTCGATTCGATAATCATATAATTAGCCAAACATAAAATTAGATATTTATCTAATTTAATAATTTTGTGTTTAGGAAAGGGTGAGGAAATGCAGCTCGAAAAAATCGTGAACTATCACAAAGCGCTGGGCGATCCGACGCGTCTGCGGATTTTGCTGCTGCTGTCCGAAGGCGAGATGAACGGCCAGACGTTGGCGGAAAAGCTGAACATTTCCCAGCCGACGGTCACCCACCATGCCGCGAAGCTGAGGGAAGCCGCGCTGATTACGGAACGACGCGACAAGAACACGGTCTATTTTGCCCAAAACCGGTATTTTATCCAGCAGCATGCCGAGGCGTCGCTCCAATTCATTTTCAAGGAAGGAGGAAAAGACATGACGACAACCGCCAACGAACAAATGAAGGAAGCGGTGATTCGCAATTTCTTCGCCAAGGACGGGCGCCTGCGTTCCATTCCGGCCCAATACAAAAAAAAGCTGATCGCTTTGGAGCATCTGGTAGAGCGGCTTGAACCGGGTCGAAAGTATGCCGAAAAGGAAATCAACGAGTTCATAAAACAATTCCACGAGGATTACGCAACCATCCGCAGGGAATTTATTATGCATCAGTTCATGTACCGCGAAGACGGCGTGTACGAGCTGAATCCGCGCGAGCTGTGGACCCGCTGGGAGAACGTCAAATAAAAAGGGCTTGACAATGAATCGATAAAATGGTTATGATGGCAGCATATGACAGGAAAGGAGACGATAAATCATGAAAAACAAAACGTACATTGCGGCAAACGCCATCCATTCGAATCGCATATCGGTCTCCTTTCATCGGCCTAAGAAGGTTCCCATGTTCTGATATGACATAAGGGATTGATTTTCATATGCCGCGGAGACCTTGCGTCTCCGCGTTTTTTTGCTGTCATGCGCACAAAAACCCCGGAGCATTGTGTTCCGGGGTTTTTTGTGTCCTTTTTTGCCGCCAAACGCGGAGATAACTGCAGACGAAAACACGTCCATAGGGCGTTTTTCTGCGGGATGCCCTTATCATAACGCCGCCGCCGATTCCAGCGTGAAAACCGGAAGGGGCGGGCCAAATGATGCGGTATCCCGGAATATACAGGTCCGGGCTCGGAATGAGCCAAGGCCCAAACGACAAACCATTTTAGGGGGATTTGATTTGACCAAATTAACGCAATACGGTTGGAGTGCATATTGGAACATGGAATGGAGCAAAGAAGACCGGGGAATCCATCAGCCGGGCCGGATCACGGCCGACTTCGGACAAATGTACAAGGTGTACACGGAAGAAGGCGAAATATGGGGCGAAATGTCCGGAAAAATGAAACACGAGCTTCAGCACGGTGGGCCGGTTCCGGCCGTCGGCGACTGGGTGGAGCTTCAAATGCTCGAGGGGGAAGAGCGGGGAGTGATCCTCGGCGTTCTTGACCGTAAAACGAACATTTCGCGGCAAAAGGCCGGGGCCAAATCGGCGCAGGAACAGTTGATCGCCGCCAACGTCGACATCCTTTTTCTCGTGACCTCGCTGAATGACGATTACAATCCGCGAAGAATGGAGCGGTATCTCATTATGGCCTGGAACAGCGGGGTAAATCCGGTCATTTTGCTGAGTAAGGCAGACTTATGCGATGATGCGGACATCAAGGCCGCGGAAATGGAACTGATCGCGCCGGGCGTGCCGGTGCATGTCGTCAGCGCCCTTGAAAACAGGGGGAAAGAAGCGGTCACCGGCTATTTGAAAGAAGGGGTGACGGTTGCGCTCACGGGTTCCTCCGGCTGCGGCAAGTCGACGATCGTCAACTGGCTGGCCGAAACAAGCGCCCAACGGACGCAAGGAATCCGCGAGGACGACAGCCGGGGACGGCATACGACGACGCACCGGCAGCTGTTTCTTTTGCCGCAGGGCGGTTTAATGGTAGATACGCCAGGAATGCGGGAGCTGCAGCTGTACGACGATAACGGCGGAGGTTTCGAGCAGGCGTTCGCCGACATCGAATCGATCGGCAAGGAGTGCCGGTTTGCCGATTGCAGCCATGAGCGGGAAGCGGGCTGTGCGGTGCGCGCGGCGGTGGAAGCCGGGGACATCGATGCCAAACGGCTGCAAAATTACCGGAAAACCCAGCGCGAGCTCGAATTTCAGATGAAAAAGGAAGCGCGCGGCCAGCGCAAATTGAACCGGATGGACCGCTCCGCGAAGGAGCCGGTACGCCGAAAATCTTCCTACTGGAACCACCGTTTAACGGACGAATGACGATAGGTCCTGCAGCGCGGCATTTTTTTGCGCGAAAGGGGCTGTGAACCGGTAATAATCAGGCTTGCCCGATCCATATATAAAAGATGAAGGAAGCTGCAGGGGGGTGGAGAGTGTGGGCTTTTTGCACTTGTTTTGGGGATTTTTGTTTCTGATTGATATCCGCATCAACGATTTCGACATTTTGCCGGACGTGATCGGGTATTTGCTCTTCTTTCTCGGTTTCGTCAAGCTGGAACACAGGTCGGGTCATTTTCGGAGCGCCAAAAACGTGTCCGTCGTCCTCCTGATCCTGTCCGTGGTCACGTTGCTCCTTTCGTTGTCGCCGCCCCGTTCATGGCTGTTTATCTTCCTGTTTAATGCCGTCCTGGTCGTTCTGAAGCTGTACATGGTATTCCACACCTGCTACGGCATCAGCGAATGGGCCGGACGAAGGGGGCACCGTGCGTTCCAGAACAAGGCCGTGCAGCGCTGGGGCTGGTACTTCGGCGTCGTAGCCGCCACCTTTATCGTGCTGCTGATCGCCCCGCTCGTTCCGCCGCTGGCCGTCCTTTTGGCGATCGTCCTGATGGTCGCTTCCCTTTTCGCCCACGTGATGATGATGCTGCTTGTCCAGGAGGCGGAGCATGTGCTGCGCCGATAAAAGCGGGCATGCCGTGCAGGCTCGTCCGATATACGCCGAGACCCTTTGCAAAAAGTTTTTTGCCGGGGTTCTTTTTTTGCGCAAAAAAAGAGCCCCTCTTAATAGAGGGACAATGCGAGCGTGTCGTTTTCGCTTTTGCTGTGAAGAATCGCTTCAGAGCCTTCGATTTCGATGCTGATCAAGGAGTTCAAGCATTTTTTGAGCGCTCTTTTGCCGTTTTGAATTTTATTTTCCAAGGTGCCGCTGAGCAGCTTAAGTACTTTTTGAACGGATTGTTTGTTTTCAGTGGTAAAATATACAGGGATAAGTTTGTTTTGAAAACTGATTAACATTCTCATAGAAAATCACCTCATTCGTGTTATTCCACAATTGCATTGTAAACCCCGATTATTAAAAAAACCTTAAAGAAAGCTTATAAATACTTAAATTGCATTTCATTTTCAAACATTTTTCAAAGATTTATAGAACGGGAAAAGTATGAGATAATGGATCCAAGCCGGCATGCAGAGACATGATTTTCATTATAACGAAACCTCGGAATCACGAAAATAATCCCTTCAACCTATATAATTCCGGAACTCAATGATTTAAAATAGTTAATTTGTCACAAATTGACATGTTTTTGCGCGAGTGATACATTATCATAGAAGTTATTGCTTCTTGCGAATCATAGATTTGTAGGGAATAAGAGGTGTAAAATAATGATTCTAACCGTCATGAAAAGCCGTCAGGACCGGGACTGGTTCGATATCGACGTTCCGGACGACTATCCCGTCATTCAATTGAAGGAAATGCTGGGCATGCGGGTATACGGCGAACCGCCCCGTATAGGACAGCAATATATATTGGAAGGAAAATTTCCCGACGGGCTGTGGTTTACGATCCGCGACGCGCAAGACGTTGCCGGCGCAGGGCTGAGGGAAGGATGCTGCATCCGCCTGCAGCGCGCATTTTCCACGACCGATGAAGAGGCTCCGGTATTCGGGAAAAGAAGCCTGTTTCAACATGATTCGATCGGGGTAATGGAGGATTAAGGGTTGAAATCCGCAAACATCAAAATACATAGACATGCTTTGGAAAGCAGAGGAGGAGCTGACGCATCGTGAATGTGTTGTATCAACGCTCGCCGCGAATCAAACCGACGCTGAAGGAGGAGACGATCGAGATTCCGAGGCCGCAGAACGAACCGAGCAAACCTTCGTTTTCGCTCATCTCGATTCTGCTGCCCGCCGTCATGACCGTCTTCAGCATCGGGTTTTATATATACATGAGCATGACCGGAAAAATGGGCAGCAGCAATTATATGATGTTCCAAATGGTCTCGGTGACGATGATGCTGACGTCTTACACGATCCCGTTTTTCGTCTACCTGGGCAATAAGAAAAAGTATAAGGAGCAGCTAAAGGAGCGGGTCCGGCTGTATCATGCCGAGCTTGATAAACATAAAGAAGAACTGGCCGCAGGACATAAGGAGCAGGTGGATGTGCTTTTTGAAGTGCATGGGGATCCGGATGTCTGTTTTCACATTGTAAAAAACCGGAGCAGCGTGCTTTGGGAGCGTTCCTTCGGCGACGATGACTTTTTGCATACGCGGATTGGAACCGGAAGCGTTCCGTTTTATATAAACATCAAAGCGCCGCGTGCCGAGGGGTACGTCAAGGATCCGCTGATCGAAGCGGCGCAGGAACTCGCCGGCGAATTTGAAACGGTGCCGGACGCCCCGATCGCGCTGCCGCTCTTTCAGGCGAAAGTCATCGGCATCGTCGGCGAACGGGAAGCGGTCATGAACGCGCTGCGGGTAATCGTTGCGCAAATGACGGTGCGTCATTCCCCGGATGAGGTGAAGCTGGCCGCGTTTTACGAGGAAAAAGACGCCGAAGATTGGGACTGGATGAGATGGCTGCCCCATACCTGGGACGAAAGCCGGAGCCACCGGTACATGTCGGACCGGCGAAGTACCGCCCATCAGCTTGCCGATGAGCTGTTTCAACGGCTCGGCCGGCGCAAAACCTCCCGGCATGAGCAGAAAAAAAAGACCGCTCAGCTTCCGGTTCAGGTCGTTTTGCTGTCCAGCGGGCAGCTGATCGAAGAGGAGCCGCTGCTGCCGCTGCTTTTGGAGGATGCCGGCGAAATCGATGCCTGCACCATCATTTTGTCCGACCGCAAAGAAGCGCTGCCGATGCAGTGCCATCTGATCGTGGACGTCGGCGGCCGTGAAGGCCAATATTCGTTGAAACGCGAGGACGGGGCGTTTGATCAGGTAAGCTTCGCCCCTGACGTTTTTACGCTGGAAAGGGCGGATGCTTTAGCGCGTTACATGGCTCCGATCCGGCTTAAACGCTCGCTTGCGTCGGACATCCCGGACGTGCTGACGTTATTTGAAATGCTGGGCATCAAGAAAGCGGCCGAGCTGGACGTGAAGCAGCGCTGGAGAAACAACCGTTATCCGGAAAGCCTGCCCGTCCCGTTTGGCGTTCGTGCAGGCGGCAAAAAGATCAATTTGAATATTCATGATAAAATAGAACGGCAGGGCCATGGACCCCACGGCCTGATCGCCGGAACGACGGGTTCGGGCAAAAGCGAGGTCATCCAGTCGATCGTCGCTTCGCTTGCCGCGGAGTTCCATCCGCATGACCTGGCCTTTATGCTGATCGACTACAAGGGCGGGGGCATGTCCAACACGTTTATCGATTTGCCCCATGTCGTTGGAACGATCACCAACCTGAGCAGCAGTTTAATGGAAAGAGCGAAGGTTTCGCTGAAAGCGGAGCTTGTCAGACGGCAAAAGATATTAAACGACGCCGGGAACCTGCAGCATATCGACGAATATTACAAGCTGCTCAAACATGAGGGCGGCAAGCCGCTCCCGCATTTGGTGATCATCATCGACGAATTCGCCCAGCTGAAAAAGGATCAGCCGGAATTTATGGACGAACTGATCAGCATCGCGGCCATCGGCCGAACGCTCGGCGTCCATTTGATTCTTGCGACGCAAAAACCGGCAGGCGTCGTTGACGATAAAATATGGAGCAACGCGCGATTCCGGATCTGCCTGCGCGTGCAGGACGAAGGCGACAGCCGCGACATGCTCAAAATCCCGAACGCCGCCTGGATCAATAAACCCGGCAGAGGTTATTTCCAGGTAGGCAGCGACGAGGTGTTCGAGGAGATGCAGTTCGCCTGGAGCGGCGCGCCGTACGTGGAGCAAACCGATTCGCCGGGACGCACAGTCCCGACCGAAATCGCCCTTAACGGAAAACGCGAGAACCTGCTGACGACGAGCATGTCTGCGGCGAATTTGCAAATGGAGCAGCCTCCGAAGCAGCTGCAAGTATTTATCGACAAGCTGGCCGAAACGGCAAGGGATGAAGGGATCGAGCGCCTTCAGGGGCCTTGGCTTCCGCCGCTTCCCGAAAGGCTCGAACTCGAGGAACTGGCGGCGATGGCGGAACCGCCCGCAGGCGATGAACTGGAAGGGGTCGTCGGCATGATCGACGATCTGCCGAATCAAAACCAGCGCCCGCTGCATATTCCGATGCAGCAGGGGCATTGGGCGGTATACGGCATGCCGGGCCTGGGCAAAACGACGTTCGTGCAGACGCTGCTGATGTCCCTTGCCCAAAACTATTCGCCTGACTTATGGCACGGTTATATCGTGGACATGGGACGAATGTTGCGGGACTTCGGCAAGCTGCCGCAAATCGGAGGCGTCATGATGGCCGAAGAGGACGACCGGATCAAGCGGCTGTTCCGCTTCCTGGTCAAAACGGTGTCCGAACGCAAGGAGCTGTTCGCCGAAGCCGGCGTAAAAACGGCTGCCGCTTACCGCCGCTCGCAGAACCCGTCCCTTCCGCAGGTGATCGTCGTCATCGACGGCTATTTAAATTTCCGGAATTCCTACCCGGATGAAAACGAGATGCTGGAGTTCATTTTGCGGGAAGGCGGAAATCTCGGCATCACGTTTCTAATGACTTCGAACCGCATTTCGGACATTTTCGAAAAGGTGCGGAGCAATATAGCAAACGCGGTCACTTTCGAGCTCGCGGATGCGTCCGATTATTATTATGCCGTCGGCAGGCCGGCGAGAAATCCGGGCTCCATGCCGCCGGGCAGAGGGCTTGCGAAGGGGAATACCCCGCCGCTCGAGTTCCAGACCGCGCTGCCGGCACGCGGCGACGACGAAGCCGGGCGTTCGGCCGTCCTGCGCCGGCAGATCCAAAGCATCGCCGACCGGTATCCGCACGCGGACGTCCGGAAAATCGAAAAGCTGCCGGAGCGGATCCTGCTGCATGAGCTGATGCCGCACGCTGCAAGTTACAAGCCCGGGCATGCTGCGAATGCCTCGTTTAAGGTGCCCGTCGGTTTGCTGACCGATGATTTGGAGCCTTTCGAGGCGGATCTGCAGGAAGGGCCCCATTTCATCGTCGCCAGCCCGATGGAGGGCGGAAAAACGGCCTTCATGTTGACATGGATGCTGTCGCTTGCGTACCATTATTCACCGGAACAGCTGCAGATCTATACGGTCGATGCCAGGTACGGCAGCAGAGGGCTTTCCCAAATCGGCGCACTGCCGCATGTGCAGGGATGCGCATCCAGGGAGGAAGAGCTTTCGTCGCTGATCGGGCAAGTATTCGAGCAGGTGCAGCGCCGCAGCGGCGGAGAAGAAGGTCCCGCGATCCTGCTGGCGATCGACGACGCGGACATTTTGGCGAAACAATTAAACGACTTTACGATAAAAGATCAGCTGGGAGCCATTGTACGTCTTGGACGCGACCGGAATGTGCACGTATTGCTTTCGGGCGTCCCGGCCGATTTCCCTACGTTTGGGGCGGATTGGTTCAACGACGTAAAATCCTGCCAAAGCGGATTTTTGTTCGGGACTTTAGACCCTAATGATTTGTCGTTCTTCCGAATACCATTTTCGGAATCGAGTAATGCCCCTGGCGGCTTGAAAATATTGCCTCCGGGACAGGGGTACTACATTAAACGGAAATTTACGAGGGTGAAGGCTGCGATTCCGTTCGATGACCAGTGGGAAGCCAGCCGATGGGCTCAGAAAATTCGCGACCGATGGCATGTTGTTGTTTGAGGGGAGGTGGCTCATAATGTTGACGATTCATGCTTCCAAACAGGATACGATTACGCTTGATAATAGAGAGTTCTTTTTCCTTGCCGGAATTCTGGGCTCCGACCGCCTGCTGGGCGTGGAGGACCCGTTCCAGGGATATTTGGCGCAGGAGATCGCCGATGAATGGGATGAGGTCAAACGTTCGCTTCTGGAAAAAGGCTACCTGATCGAGGAAGATGACGGCGCCATGCTGGCCATGCCGCCGAAAGTATTCTCGCGCGTGGCGATCGCAAGTTTGGCGGAGCGTTCATGCTGGCTGAGATACAAACGGCAGGAGGAGTCCTTTGAAGGGTATTTGCACGCAACGAACGAAAAGGTCGTGCAGGTGCAAAAATCCGATACCGGCAACCTGTATGAGCTTGATGAGCTCGGGGATGTGGAGGCTGCCTGCGGCCAGTTGGTGGAGAAAATGGATTTGAAGGATTATGCACCCGGGGAAACGCCGGCGCTGCTTCTGTCCAAAAAGAAATTCGGGGAAATATACAGCCGCGTTTCGGCCCTCACGGTGGACGAACTGGGAGACGAACTTGCGGCGGCCACGAGCGACGCGGAAGGGGCGATTGCCCTGGCCCGCTGCTTGAAATTCCGGACGGGAGAGGGAGAGCTTCATTTTTCCACATGGACGGGAAGCCGTTGGGAGACGCAAAGCGCCGCTTTCGTGGTGAACGATACGATGAACTGGCTTGTCCGCATGAGCTTAAGCGGGGATCAAGATTGGCTTACCGCCAGTCCTGCCAGCAAACAACAATTTCAAGAGATGCTGCTTCTCTGGTTGAAGCAGTCTGCAGAATCAGATGGAAGGTGATGGTCCGTGCGTATTTCTGTTGAACCGGAAGCACTCCGGGCATTAAGTCGGCAGCTGGAGCAAAGCGGCGAGCAAATCCGCCAATTAACGGCATTATTGAATCAGGCTTTGGGATCGTTGATTTGGGAAACTTCGATCCGGGAGTCTCTCTTGAATCAATGGCAGGCTGCGAATCAGCAGGGAGAACAGATTTCATCCATGCTGAGCGAAATGGGGCGAACCGTCCAAAAAAAAGCGGGCCAATTCCAGGCGGCGGACGAGCAGCATCATTCCATTATGGCAGGCTCCGCATTTTACAACTCTCCGGTGGCGATGTTCCGCGCGGCAGCCGTGCAGGGGGACGGATCCATCCTGCCGGGATACGGCGGACGCGCCATTCCGATCTCCAACCCGTCATCGGCGGTGATGGCCGTGCAGGCCCAAAACGGCGATGAGAGCGGCATCGACGTCGGCTGGGGGTATCAAGGACCGACGCCGGCAGGCTGGGCTTCGCTCGGATACGGGGCGCTGATGGTAGGCACGATGGTGAAAAGCGGCTTTAACGTCAATATGAGAAACAACGGTTCGGTTGCCACGATCAAAGGAGCCCGTTCTCCTTTTGCGCTTAACGAAGGCATTCGGGGAACGCGGTATACGCTGAACAATGCGGCGAAAAACCCGCAGGTATGGAAGTTCGTCGATCCCAAAATCGCCGCGAAAGAGGCCCTTTCGATCAAAGGTTTCGGCGGCAAGCTGGGGTATGCCGGATTGCTGTTCGATACCGGCGTGTCCGGCTTTCAGGATTACAAACGCGGCGGCGCGAGCCGGGCGGCTGCGAGCGTCATGGTTAACGGCGGCTTGGGGCTCGGCACCTTGGCAAGCAGCGCGGCGATCGGAGCGGCGGTCGGTTCGGCCGTACCCGTAGCGGGAACGGCCGTCGGAGCGGTCGTGGGACTCGCATCGGGCGTCGTCATTTCAGCGGTCACCGACATCGAAATTAACGGAAAATCGCTGAAAACCTATGCGGTGGACGCGGTAGACACGGCGATTGACGGGACGGTCGAAGGGGTGAAGTGGGCGACGAAAGGCATTGGGCATGCGGCCGAAGAAACCTTCCACACGGTATCGGATTCGGTCAAGGCTTTGTCCCATGGCGCAAGCCAGATGGCGGATCAAGTAAAAAACAAATTGGGCAAGCTGGGGAAATGGTTCGGGTAAATCCATGCGGCGTTCCATCAAAACCGTTTTCGCAAAGCCCGGCCGGACAAAGGAGGGGGAACGGTGAACGACAACACACCTGGGCAAAAGCAATCATTCATAGACGATTATGCGGGAGTGTATCCGCTGCGGATCATTAGATCCCAGACGATCAGTCTGCTCCTTCTTCCCAACGTGCTGCTGCTGATCTTGGCCTTTGCGGACCCGTACGAGCCGGTTTGGGCTTGGCTGCTGCTGGTTCCGCTTGTTATGATGGATATGCTGGGATTGGCCGTTGTCGTTTCTCCGGGACGGATGCAGGAGTTTCATCTTTTTGTATTGGGGGCCGTCGGCATTTTGGGATCGGCTGCTTTTGCCGCAGCGGCGAACAAACTTGCGTATGCCACGCTGGGCATATCGTCGCCATGGTTTCTGATCGTCTCCGCAGCCGGGTACATACTCGTATTTGCGACACTTTACGGGATACATATCAAATTACTGTACGGCGGACGTTACAGCCGGGAAGCATCGGACAATCAGGAAACCGAGACGCGCGGGGCAAAAAAAGCCCAGGGGATCATCCTCGCCTGCTCCGGCTTGGGAGTGCTTCTTTCATGCGTGCTGATCAAAACGTTCGGGGGCTACAGCATGAAAGTGATGCTGATCATCGCGCTGCTGTTTTTGTTCGCCCTCGCATACATGATGCTTGCCGGCAATCTTCATAAGTATTGGCTGCTCAAAAAAAGACGATAGCGTACATATTGTCAACAGAGAGGAAGGTTGAACAAACGATGGAGGAACGGGAACACGCGAAATTATTGCTTCCGCTCGGGTCGATCGTTCTGCTCAAAGGTGCCCAAAAGAAACTGATGATCTACGGACGCAAGCAGATTCAGATGGAAAGCAATACGCTGTATGACTATCTCGGCGTCGTGTATCCGGAAGGATATATCGACCCGAATTATACTTTTTTGTTCAATCATGAGGATATCGACAAAATTGAGTTTACCGGATTTTCCAATGATGAAGAAAAAAGGTTCCAAAAGATCCTTGAAGAAGTTTCGGCGGAGTAGGATGCGGGTAAAAAGACTCAGGACCAGGGACTTTTGATGAAGCCCGCCGACTATAGTATAGTCGATTACGAAAATCTTCAAATTGAAGGAGGATCATTATGGCAGGACGTATTTTAATTACTCCCGAACAGGTAGACGCGGTGGCTAACCAATTTAAGCAAGGCGGGGAGCAAAGCCAGCAGATCGTTAACGGCTTGACCCAAGCCATCCACGGCATGGAAGGACAATGGGAAGGTATGACCAAACAGCGGTTTTTCCAGGAATTCCAGGAAGCCAACAAACAAATGCAATCATTCGTTCAAATTTTGAACAACATCAGCCAAGAATTGACTGCCATTGCACAGAAATTCCGCACGGTCGACGAATCCCGCTAAGTTATGGTTTAATAGAACTATGGGGATCGGGATTGAGCCTATTTTCATATAAGCCTTAGAGACCGGGTGTTCATGAACTCCCGGTTTTCTTCAACGTAAGGCATGTTTATGTTTGGGTCCCCGCGAATAGCATCCGAAAAAGCGTTCATGCGATAGCTCCGGCACCGGGGTTATTTTGCAGTCTATATCTGTTGTTGGTATAAGAGAGGGGATATCTATGTCTTTTCAGCCCAATCCGGGAGATTCCATTCTGATTAACGGCAAAAGCTACAAGGTAGGCCAGCATCCGGCCGCTCCGGGTTTGGCGTACGCCCAGGCCGGCAGGCAGGGGATCGTCTACCAGCTCGTACCGCAGGACGGCGGACCTGAAGAGGCGAAAGCGTTAAAAGTGTTTTTTCCGAAATTTCGGATTCCCGCCATGGTTTATCAATCGGAAACGATGGAGATTTATAGCGAAAGCCCGGGCTTGCAGGTCTGCAAACGAGACGTGCTCACTCCCGAAAGAAACGGAGAACTGATAACCGAACATCCCGACTTGTTGTATGCCGTTTTGATGCCCTGGGTTTATGGGGTGACGTGGTTTGACGTCATTGCGGAACAAAAGCGGCTTGCGCGGACGGAAAGCCTGGCGCTTGCCAAAGCGCTGGCCGCCATCGGTTCGGGCATGGAGCAGCGTGGCCTCGCGCATTGCGACTTGTCTGCGCCGAACGTGATGCTTCCGTTTTTTTCAGAAGTCGATATGCCGGGCAACAAATCGGTCGTCGAGCTGGTGGACGTGGAGCAGATGTACAGTCCGAAAATGGACCGGCCTGACGTGCTGCTGTCGGGGTCTCCCGGTTATGCGGCGCACCGCACGGTACAGAGCGGCTTATGGAGCGCATACGCGGACCGCTTTGCGGGAGCCATCATCATGGCGGAAATGCTGGGTTGGTGCGATTCGCATGTTGTGGAAAAAGCATGGGGCGAAAGTTATTTCGACCAGCATGAAATGCAAAACCCGTGCGAGCGGTATTTCGTGCTGAAGAAATCGCTTGAGCGGAACTGGGGGAACAAAGTCGCGGAATTGTTCGCCCGGGCCTGGGAAAGTCAGGATATCAGCAGCTGCCCGACGTTCGGGGAATGGCTTGTCGTTTTGTCCGCCATGAACGGGGAACCGCCGATCGGCGAAGCGGAACCGGAGCTGGATGGCGGAAAAGAGGGGGCGCCCGCCCGTTCCCAGGGAGCCCTCGAGTCCGCGGCCGCCGCTGCCGCTGTACTGCCCGAGGAGCCGCCGCTGCCGCCCGTCGGGGAAAAGGGCGCGGCGCAAGCCGGCAAGGATCACGGGGTCGTCGACCGTCTGTTCCACCAGGCACGGGAAATGGAGCGGAAGGGAGATCTCAAGGGGGCGCTTGAGGTGTACCGGTCCGCCCATCATTTTGTTCCGGCCGGGTCCCCGATGCAAATCGAGCTGGAAGCGGCCATCGCCGGGTTGGAAGAAACGCTGAATCCGAAGCCTGAAGAGCAGGCGGCGGGAAAAGTTCCTTTTTACCGATCGCGCAAATGGCTGGCGGCAGGAGCCGCCGCGTTGGTGCTCATTGGCGGTTCCGGTTTTGCGGTAAACCAGATTTTGGCCGACCAGGCCGAAAAAAGGGAAGCCGAAGCCGCGGAAAAGCTGTCCAAACAGCAGGAGGAAGCGCGAAAAGCCGAGCTGCAGGAAGAAGAAAAACGAAAGCAGGCCGAAGCGGAGGAGAAACGGAAGCAGGCCGAGGCAGAAGAGAAACGGAAGCAGGAGGAAGACAAAGCGCTGGCCCGGCAAAAAGCAGAGAAGCAAAAGCTTCAGGAAAAATACGAGCAGCAGGCGAAATACGAAGCCTATCTTGCCCAGAAAAAGCTTGCCGAAGAGAAGCAAAAGGCTGCCGAAAAGAAGCGGCTGCAGGAGCTGTACGACAAACAGGCGAAATACGAAGCCTATTTGAAGCAGCAGAAAATTCTTAAACAAAAGCTTGAGGAGCAGAGGATCCAGAAGGCAAAGGAAGAAGCTGCGCGAAAACAGCAGGAAGCCAGGGAGCTGCAAAAACGGCGTTCCAATCAGGTGGTGCAGCTGATCGCCTCATACAACCAGGCGTACAATGCCCAAAAGGGCGGAAATACGTCCAAAGCGCGGCAATACGCCTTGAGTTTCATCAACCTGTACGAAAAGGATTCCGCATATTTCAAGACGGTAGGCAAAGTCAGCTCGCGCGCCAATGCGATCTATAAGTTTTTGGCCAATACGGGTTACATACTGCCTAATATTTAGATAGGGATTATGCAACATCCTAAGATATATATTTTATTTTCAAAAAGGGGAGTTGAAATCGAAGATGAATTACACCATTCAGGCTTCCCAGCGCACACCTGCGCTCATTATTTACCTGATCGACATCAGCGCCTCCATGAATATGCTCATGGACGACAAACGGCGCATCGATGTCGTTTACGACGCGTTGTCTCTGGCCATCCGGCAAATGGTGTTCCGGTCGACGAAAGGCAACCGGCTGACGCCGCGGTACCGGATCGCCATTTTGGCCTACAGTGACGACGTATATGACCTGCTGAACGGCATCAAGGGAATCGATGAAATCGCCGCCGCCGGTTCTTTGCCGGATTTGACGCCGAAACGGTTTTCGGATTCCGCCAAGGCATTCCTTCAGGCCGAACGGATTTTGCAATCGGAGCTTCCATTGATTCAGGATTGCCCGGCTCCGCTCATCTGCCATATGACGGACGGCGTAGCGACCGGAGACGATCCGGAGCCGATTGCAAAGCGCATCATGAACATGAGCGTGCCCGACGGCAACGTCCTGGTCGAAAACATTTTTATTTCCGATCATATGCTGGATCAGCCGATCCTTCAGCCGCGGCGCTGGAAAGGCATCCATCCGGAAACCGTCCTGCAGGATGAGCATGCGGTGAAGCTGCGCAACATGTCTTCGCCGCTGCCCGAAAGCTACAGGGAGATGCTGGCGGAGGCGGATTACCAGCTTGCGCCGGGTGCGCTGATGATGCTTCCCGGCAGCTGCGCGGAGCTGGTGTCCATCGGATTTCAAATGTCGGCGGCCACGCCGGTACGAGCTTAGGAGGGAGGAAACCTGTGATCATGAATTCGGCTGCAGCGAAAGACGCGTTTACGTTTGTCAGTTCCCAATCTTCCGAACAGCGGCTGTCCACATACCGCGGTCGTTTTGTTTGCAGATATGCCTACGGACGCGCGATGGAGAGTTTGGTGCAGGGAGAAAAGGGCCAGGATTTTGTCGGGGTGGAAATCGACGGCGACGTGTGCAATTTCGTGTTATGCGACGGGGTCGGGATGAGCTATCGGGGAGATTTTGCGGCGCGCTTTCTCGGTCATACGCTGCTCGAATGGCTGGGGAAAACCCGGGAATGGTCTTCGGCGGGTTTTGCCGGCTTCATGCGGGAAATTACGACAGCCGCATCGATGCAGCTAAAGCAGCTGATTCCTCCGAACGAAACGCCTTCGCTGCTCCGCGAGGTGCTTGAGGACAAGCAGCGGATGGGCAGCCAATCGATGTACATCTGCGGGCGCATCGAGCTGCCGTCGTCGAAAAGAAAACAGGGAAGAATATGGATGGCATGGCAAGGGGACTCGCGCGTCCGTTTCTGGAAGCAAAACATGGAGATCAGCGAACATTTCCAGGCGTCGATGCAAACGAATGAGCGCTGGTCGACGCTGACGGGACCGGTCGGCGGCCAGCCGCATGTATATCAGACCCGGCTGGAATACGGCATGCCGATGCGGCTCCAGCTGTATACGGACGGATTGGACGATTTGGATCCGATTCGCGAGCTGCTTCCCGACGAGCAGATTCAAATTTTGCTGGAAGCGCCGCACACCGGCGGTCTGCAGGATGATGCCGCTTTTTTGGAGCTGCAATGGTGATAAGAGAAGAAAAGATGCAAATGAAGCCGGACCATTCAACCGCGGTTGAGAGGCCGGTTTTTTTGCTTTGGACGGGAGCCGGACGACCGGGGATAAATGTTTTTGCGAAGGTGATTAGGCGGAACCTTTTTTTGGGTAATCTTGAGACAAATGCAACATAATAGAATCAGGAGCCAAAAGGAGAGATACACACATGAACCAGCACATCAACAAATTGCGTTTTACCGGCAAAACGGCCATCGTGACCGGCGCAGGTTCCGGGATCGGGAAAGCGGCCGCCATCAAATTGGCGACGGAAGGGGCAAACGTCGCTTTGTTCGACCTGCTGGACGACCGCACCGCGCAGGCCGAGGCCGAAATCAACGCCATCCGCCCGGGCAGCGCTCGCGCTTTTGACGTGGACACCTCGGATCCCGCCAGGGTCGAAAAAGCCGTCCTGGAAACCGCGGAGCTGTTCAAAAAGGTCGACATCGTGTTTGCCAACGCGGGCATCAACGGCGTTTTGTCGCCGATCGAGGATATGAAATTCGAAGATTGGCAGCACACGCTGAGCGTCAATTTGAACGGCACGTTTCTGACGGTCAAATATGCCGTTCCCCACCTGAAAAAGCAGGGCGGCAGCATCATCATTACCAGCTCGATCAACGGCAACCGGACGTTTTCCAATTTCGGGATGTCGGCGTACAGCACTTCGAAGGCGGGGCAGGTCGCTTTTGCGAAGATGGCTGCGCTTGAGTTGGCGAAGTTCAAAATCCGCGTCAACGTCATCTGCCCGGGGGCCATTTCCACGAACATCGACCAAAGCACGGAAAAAACCGAAGAGCTGAAGGAAATCGTCATACCGGTTCAATACCCGCAGGGCAGCCAGCCGCTGTCCGATGGGCCGGGAACGCCGGAAAACGTCGCCGATCTCGTGGCATTTTTGGCGTCGGACGAGTCGGTCCATATTACCGGCACCCAGGTTTATATCGACGGGGCGGAGTCGCTCCTACGATAAAGGTCAGAAACCGTTTCCGCGGTAGCGGAGGCGGTTTTTTTATGAAGATATAAGCATTGCGAAGCGAGTGCTTTCTTATATCTCAAGGGAAATTTCCGCTAAGCGCTGTCTGTCTTTTGTGAAGGTACGCCGACAGGCGATATTCTTATTTGACAGCGGCTCGAAGTTCATGCTTTCATAAAATGAGCGTATCTTTAACGAAAGGGAGGCGGCCCAACCATGGGAATCATGTCTTGGCTTGCCGAAGAACGAATCCATAAAGCCATGGAGCGGGGCGAATTCAAGGATTTGGCGGGCAAAGGAAAACCGCTGCAGCTGGAAGATTTGTCGCATATTCCCGAGGACCTTCGGATGTCATACAAAGTCATGAAAAACGCGGGAGTGATTCCCGAGGAAATGCAGCTGCAGGGCGAGCTCCTGAAGCTGCGGGACCTGATTCATGCCTGCGAAAACGCCGGCGAAAAAGAAAAGCTGAAAAGGTCGCTGACCGAAAAAAAGCTGCGCTTCCAGATGCTTATGGAGCAAAGAGGGATAAGCGACAGCGCCGCGTTTTTGGAATATGAACAAAAAGTGCGCGACCGTTTTCAAGATTCATAGACGGCTCGTCCGCCTGGCTAATTAAGAAAAACCTCTATTTTTGCCTTAGGAAAGGGCAAAGGAATAGAGGTTTTTGCTCGTTACGAGGCTCCTTGCAAACGGGAAAGCATATCTGCGGTGATGACGATCGGCTCGGAAGGCAGCTTGTCCAAGCGGAAAAGCGGAATGCACTCGCGGGCGCTCAGCGGCTCGGGTTCCGGGAGGAGCCCCGCCAGCCACATCAGCCAGCCGATCACCCGTTCGGGCGCCGTCCGGCTTTCCCGCAGCGCCGCCAGGCTGGTTCCGCCATGCCGTTTGGCAAGCCGTTTGGCAAGCCGTTTGCCGTCCGGACCCATAAACAAGGGAACATGGGCGAACGACGGCGCTTCCATGCCCAGCGCTTTGTAGAGCAAAAGCTGGCGGGGGACGGAATCAAGCAGGTCGGCTCCGCGAAGCACGTCCGTGATTCGCATCATATGATCGTCAACGACGACGGCCAGCTGATAGGAAATCATCCGGTCCGCCCGCCGGACGATGAAATCGCCGCCCGCCGCGGCATCGAAGGTTTGCATGCCGGCGATGCCGTCGCGAAAAACAAGCCGTTCATGGCCGACCCGAAACCGCAGGGAGGGCTCTTTCTCCAAAGCTTTGCGGGCGGCTTCCTCGCTGCTTAAATTCCGGCATGTGCCCGGATAAGCCGGGCCTTCCGAGGATAAGCCGTGGGGAGCGCGCGCCGCCGCAAGCAGGTCCGCCCGGCTGCAAAAGCAGCGGTACAAATATCCTTTTTCATCAAGCTGACTGAGCGCGTGTTCGTAATACTCCGTGCGTTCGCTTTGCGTATACGGGCCGAACGGGCCGCCGACATCCGGGCCTTCGTCCCAATCGAGCCCAAGCCAATATAAATCGTCGAGGATTTGTTTGGCGAGATGGGGTCTGGAGCGCTGGGTATCGATGTCTTCCATCCGCAATATGAAGGTCCCGTTTGCGCTTCGGATTTGCAGCCAGGAAAGCAGCGCCGTCCAGGCGTTGCCGATGTGCAGCTCGCCTGAAGGCGTAGGCGCGAATCTGCCTCGTACCGGACGTGGGTTCTGGCTCAAAGTCATCGTCTCCTTTATACGCGCTTTGTACATTTTAATCCAATCGGGCGTGGATATCCAGTACTCCGAGACTCTATAATGGAAGTAGACAACAACTTATGACGAAAGACATGGTGAGGGAAAAAATGAACGAATTACCGATACGGCGGGTGCTGCCGGAGCTGTTGGAGCGAATGCGTTCGGGCACGTCCGCCGTTCTTGTCGCCGAGCCTGGAGCGGGCAAGACGACGCAAGTTCCGCTTGCGTTTCTAAATGAGGCATGGCTGTCCGGGCGAAAAATCGTCATGCTGGAGCCGCGCCGCCTCGCCGCCCGCTCGGCGGCCGAATACATGTCCCGGATGCTTGGCGAGCAACCGGGGGAAACGGTCGGCTACCGCGTCAGAATGGATAGCCGGACAAGCCGCAGGACCAAAATCGAAGTCGTCACCGAAGGCATTTTGACCCGAATGCTGCAAAGCGATGCCGGTCTGGAAGACGTCGGCATGGTCATTTTCGACGAATTCCACGAGCGGAATCTGCAGGGAGATCTAGGCCTGGCGCTCGCTTTGGAATCGAAGGCCGTGCTGCGGGAAGATCTCCGCATCCTGGTCATGTCCGCGACGCTTGAAGCCGAACCCGTGGCGGCTCTGCTGGGCGATGCGCCGGTCGTGAACTGTCCCGGGAGGCAGTTCCCGGTCGAAACGGTTTACCGGCCGCCGGCCGCAGGGTTGGCGCTGGAGAAGCATATGGCGGCCGTCATCCGGGAGGCTTCGGCCGGCCATCCCGGCGACGTGCTTGCCTTTCTGCCGGGCAAGGGGGAAATCCGCAAGGTGCAGGCCGAGCTGGAGAGCGGAGGGGTTCCCGCCGGGTTCGTCATTCGGCCGCTGTATGGCCAGCTGCCGCAAAAAGAGCAGGATGCGGCCGTGCAGCCCGATCCGGAAGGGCGGCGCAAATGGATATTGGCGACATCGATCGCCGAGACGAGCTTGACGATCGACGGCGTCCGCATCGTCGTAGACAGCGGTTATATGCGTACGCAGCTGTTTTCGGCCCGGACCGGCATGCCGTATTTGGCAACGGACCGGGTGTCGCGGGCATCCGCGGACCAGCGCAGGGGGCGCGCCGGCCGCACGGCTCCCGGCATCGCGTACAGGCTTTGGAGCCATGAAGCGCAAAACCATCTGCGTTCGCGGAACGCACCGGAAATATTGCAAACCGACCTGACGCCGCTTGCGCTGGAATTGGCCGCTTGGGGCGTTCAAAACCCCGGCGGCATGGCTTGGCTCGATCCGCCGCCGGAAGCCGCTTATGAACGGGGCCGGGAGCTGCTGCAGCGTCTCGGAGCGGTTCGCCGGGACGGTTCCGTTACGGATAAAGGCAAACGCATGGCGGAGATTGGTTTGCATCCCCGCCTCTCCGCGATGATGCTTCAAGCGGAGAAGCTCGGACAAAGCGGGCTCGCGGCTGTGCTGGCGGCCATTTTGCAGGAGCGGGATATTTTCCGCTCCGGTGCCGGCGCCCCGCCGGACTCGGATATCCGGAGCCGGGTGCAGGCGGTCCGCTTGTGGGAGCAGAAAGGCTTCGCCGGCCCGAACGCGGATGAGGCCGGATTGAAACGGATCGTACAGGAAAGCCGCTATATGCAAAAGCAGCTTGAAGCGGAATTAAGCGGCCCGGGCGATATTGAAAAAAGCGGATTGCTGCTTTCGTTTGCTTATCCGGACCGGATCGGCCAAAGCCGCGGCGGCGGCAAATTTCTGCTGACCTCCGGACGGGGCGTGGAGCTGCCGCGGGAGCAGCCGTTAAGCCGCGCAGCTTACGTGACGGTCGCTGCGGTCGACGACAAAAAAGGCGCGGAAGGGAAGATTCTGCTTGCCGCTCCGTTAAGCCTGGAAGACCTGCAGCAGCATCATCGGGAGGACATCGTGGAGGAAACGACGGTCGAATGGGATCCGTCGCTCGGCGGGGTAAAAGCCCGCCGTCAAGTATGCCTCGGGGCGGTTGTCCTTCGCGAATCTCCCGCCGGTCAGCCGCCGGCGGAAGCGGTCGCGCGGGCTTTGCTTGACGGGATTCGGGCCGAAGGGCTTGGCCTCCTGCCATGGACCAAGCAAGCCGCACAGCTGCGCCAGCGCCTTCAGCTCATGCATGAGGCGGACCCGGATTGGCCCGACATGGGGGATGATGCGCTCTTAAGCCGGTTGGAAGAGTGGCTGCTGCCGTACCTCGACGGCTTGAAAAACCGCTCCGACCTGCAGAAGCTGCAGCTTGTTCCGATCCTGGAGCAGATGGTCGGATGGGATAAAAAGACCCGGCTCGACAAAGAAGTCCCTACGCATATCACCGTTCCAAGCGGCTCGAGAATTGCCGTGGATTACAGCGATCCGAAGCAGCCGGTGCTGGCCGTGAAATTGCAGGAAATGTTCGGGCTTCACGAAACGCCGAAAATCGGCATGGGCAGGATTCCGCTTACGCTTCATCTGTTATCGCCTGCGCAGCGGCCGGTACAGATCACCTCCGATCTGGCGAGCTTTTGGAAGCATGGGTATTTCGAGGTGAAAAAAGATTTGAAAGGCCGATACCCGAAGCATTATTGGCCTGATGATCCGCTCGAAGCCATACCGACGAGACGCACCCGGCCGCAATAAAACCTTAAAAGGCAAGGCCCCCGCTTTACGGCTGGGACCTTGCTTTTTTTAACTTACGGCTTTATCATCTGCCGTGCCTTGCGCGCCCATTTGATGTCCTCTTTCCACTGCTCCGAAGCGTCGCCGATCAGCCAACCTTTGTCCAGGCAGAGCTTGAGCAGCCGTTCTTCCAATTGAACGGAATAAGTCAAATGGAGCAGCAATTCGTCGCACAGCTTCCCGTCTCCTGCAAGGTTCAGGCAATCCGCCAGCATGTTCATGCGCAAGCGGTTATCCTGCAGCAAATCCTGCGCAATGAAGCGGTCGTTAAATGCTTTCATGCCCAAGAGGGTTTCCATCACGGGATTCAAGCGTCAACACCTCGCTTTATTCGCTTCCATAAAGATAGGAAACCTTCAGCCAAGAGTCAGGAGTTTTCGGCTCCGCCGTTCAGCAGCTCGAGCAGGTGTCGGTTCATACCCGCATATTCTGTCGTCATTTCCGCGAGCTCCGGGCAGGAGATCAATTGAAGGAACGTGCCGGATTTGACAATCCTCAGCGTTTCATGCCGCAGCAGTGCCTGCCATGTTATACGGCCCGCTTCATCTTGGTAAGGAAGTGAGACTTGCGGCGTCGTTTTTTCCATAAAAGCACTCCATTCCTCTTTCGGCATATTATGGGCGAAAAAGAAATGAATTATGAGGGTTGACTAAAACTTATATTTCGTGTATCTTTAAATCAAGATAATTAAACGCATAGGAGTGAAAACATGTTACGGTTATCAAAAGCATAGCGATTATTTTTTTGGATATATATCTTAATATAAAGTTAAATTAAACTGAGAATAATAAAAAATGGAGGAATAAAAATCATGATTGCTTGGGGTTTGTTGATTATACGTTTGGTCGTCGGTTTGATCTTTATGGGGCACGGGGCCCAGAAATTATTCGGTTGGTTCGGGGGACCCGGCATAAAAGGCACCGCAGGATGGTTCGCTTCCATCAACGTGAAACCGGCGCTGCCGATGGCCGTTTTGGTCGGTTTGTTCGAATTTGTGGGCGGACTGCTGTTTGCGGCGGGTTTCCTGACGCCGGTCGGGGCAGCGATGATCGCAGTGACGATGCTTGGCGCCATCTTTACGGTGCATATAAAAAACGGCTTTTGGAGCACGTCGGGCGGCATCGAGCTGAACTTGATCCTGCTTGCCGTCGTTGCGGGCGTTGCTTTGACCGGTCCAGGGGCTTATCATCTGTTCTGATGAAACACAGCTGACAATCCATTTCCATAAGGAGGGAATTGCCATGAGAATTCGTTTGTATACGCCCGTTATGCAGGGGAAGGGACATTTTGACGGGGGCCGCATCACGGAGCAGAAGCCCATCGGTTTTCCGGGGGAAGGTTCCGTGATCAACCGCATCGGCCCGTTGTATTACTGGGCATGGGCCTCGACGCCGGAAGAAGGTTACATCCCGCCTCATCCTCACTACGGCTTTGAAATTCTGACGTATGTGCTTCAAGGGACCTCGGAACATGGCGATTCCCTCGGCACACGCAGCACCATCGGCGAAGGCGGAGTGCAGGTAATCAAAGCAGGCAGCGGCGTCAGCCACGAGGAGCGCTTTTTGGGACCGGATATGGAAGGCTTCCAAATCTGGTTCGAGCCGGATCTGAAGCTGGAGGCGAAAAAACAGCCCGCTTACGAGCAGTATGAGGCTGACGAATTTCCGGTGCAAGCCCAAAACGGCAGCCTCGTCAAACAGATTCTGGGCGAAGGATCGCCGATCAATCTGACGGCGGAAGCGCGGATGTGGGACGTGCAGCTTCAGCCGGGGCATCGTTACGATCACGTCCTGTCCAAAGGCAAAACGCTTGCGGCACTCGCGGTAAGGGGAGCGGGCAGCTGGCAGGAGGGTGAGGCGCATGAGGAGGCGTTTCACGAACGCGATTTCATGCTGCTGACATCGGAACACGAGGAGCAAATTTCGCTGCATGCCGGGGACGAACCCGTCAGAATGATGCTGATCGAGGTTCCGGAGCGGGTAAGCTATGGTCTTCTTCCCAAAAAATATTAAAAACGTTTGTCAAAGAGCGCGCCGGATGCTATAGTCTGGCTGGCGCTCTTTTTTTTGCGCTTTTGCTTCGAATGCAATTCAAGGGTTATATATAAAAAACTATTTCTATGCCAAAGGAGGGCGCACATGCCGAAAAAAGCCAGAATCAATGAAATCGAACTGCTGCGCGGCTTGGCCTTTCTGGCCGTTGCGCTTCAGCATGCGATCGCCCACTACGGCGGCCTGAAGGAAGCCCGGATGGAAGACGGCGTGCTGATGACCATCCTGCTGCTCGCGGCCAAATTCGCCGTGCCGGTGTTCATTTTTATTACGGGCATGGTTTTGTTTTATAACTACGACGGGCAGCTTCGGTACGGCTCGTTTTTGCGCAAGCGGTTCAGCGATATCCTGGTCCCTTATATATTGTGGTCGGCGGTTTATTTTACGGTCGGTACAGGCTGGGGAGGAGATGTCGGGCAGCGGGCCGGAACCTGGGCGGCAAACCTTGTGACGGGCAAAAACAGCTATCATTTATGGTATATCGTTATGATTTTCCAATTTTATTTGCTGTTCCCGGTGCTGCGGTTGTTGATGCGCGCATGCGCCAAACGGGTGCCGTTTAAGTGGCGTGCCGCGGCTTTGGCGGGAGCCGGCCTGTTATGCCTGCTGCTTGTATACAATTTGTTCCGGATTTCGGGAATGATGGCGGATGCCGATATCCCGTTCCTGACCCCGTTTTTTACGGCGTATGCCGACCGTAATTTTTTGTATTTCGCTTTTTATTTCATTCTCGGCGCGGCGGCCGGAATGGCCCCGGAACGGTGGACTTATTGGCTGAGCCGGGGGAAGGCGGCGTATTTGGCCGTTTTCGCCGTTTTGTTCGGATATTATACGTATGTCACGGTGCACAGCTTTTCGTCCCCGGATGGACTGCATATTTCCTTTAACGGGCTCAGCCTGCTGCGGCCGCTGATGACGCTGTTTTTGACCAGCTCGATTTTCGTGTTTTATGCCTGGTCCAAAACTTGGACGGAAGCGGCGGGCCCGATCAGCCGTAAAGTGATGAATGGGCTTGGCCGGTATTCGTACGGCGCTTATTTGGCCCATGCGCTGATGCTTCGGCAAAGCTACAAGGTCGACGCTTGGCTTTTTGCCGGATGGAACGTCACGCTGCGGATGCTGATGTCATTCCTGATCTGCGCCGTTTTGTCTTACGGGGTGACCATCGCGCTATCCTACTTGCCTTTCGGAAAATGGACGGCCGGAATCTCTTCGCTTCCCGGAAAAAAACGAATGTCCGTTCCGGCGCAAGCCCAGCAAACGGTACGCCATTTCGACGGGAACTGACAAAAATCCGTTTTTGCCTCTGCTTTGTTGGAAGCTCCCCAAACGGGAACCGGTACAAGCAGGGGCATTTTTATGCGCAGATGTTGTATAATTTCAATACATGAAAAATTCATAATAGAAAACCCAAGCTTCGATGCGCATTGCCTGCTCACCCGCATTTCGCCTTGCTTCCAGGTTGGTTCTAACGGGAATATGGCCGGTTTGCAAGCTGTAGACGTTTACGTTTTTATGCCGCCGTTTCCATGAAGTCGTCAAGTCAAGCGTTTGCGCCAAAAGGGAGGCAGTTTTTCGTCGAATGTTTCATGTCATGCAATTTTGAAAATAGTTGTTTATAATGGTATCAATGCAAGATTTGAGGGAACAGGAGTAAGGGGGGAAGCGGCGATGGCTTTTATGATTGCCCAGCGCGCTTTTATTAAAACGTATTTGATCACGATGGTGGAGCAGCATCGGGGATACGGCTATCAGATGCTCGAAGAGATGAGGCAGGAATTCAAGTCATTCGGCTACTCGCCGCCGCAAAGCGAAATATACCGCGCGCTGCATGAGCTGGTGCAGGAGGGCGTTTTTTACCGGACGAAGCAGCTGAAGGGCAACGACCCCCGGGTGGATTTTCAGGAGATCGTGTTGTACCATTTTACCGAAGACGGCCATGAAAAAGCGAAGCTGTACAAAAAACAGGTGAAAGCGGACCTGGACCGCTGCCTTGGCATGCTGAACAAAGCGGTAAAAGATAATTATTGATCCGCTCGACAAGGCCGTTTTCGATCTGCGGCGCCGGATGCTCGACCATACCGTTCGTGGAGTTCATGTACCGCCTGCTTCAGAATTGCCGTCATTGCTGCCGGAATTGCCCGCGACAAGAGGTGCGGTTAACGGGGGTTCGGTATGAATAGGGCCGGGTCCAGCCAAAAAAACGCTTGCAGCATTGAAATTTCTTCCAAAAAAGCGTCCAACCATTTTCATCTTGGCCCAGGTTGTGATATAAAAATGAATGGGGAAGTATATAATGGAACAACGACGCCCCTTTTTTGAGTCGCAACCGATTTGGAGGTATAGGCAATGGATGAACATATGCAGCGCCGACTGGACAAACAGAGAAAGCTGTTTAAGCAGCTGGGGATACATTTAGATGCACTTTCGATTCACGAAAAAGTGTTCAGCACCAAGCTTAGAGGATACGATCCCGAAGAAGTGGATTCCTACCTGGATGAAATTATTAGCGATTATGAACGATTTTACGCAACGATTTCGGACCTGATGGACAAATGGCAGGAGCAGCAGGTTGCGCTGCGCGAAATGAAGTCGAGCTCCCGCCCCGAACCCGACCGGTTCGCGATCGATCCGAAGCAAATCGAGGAGATCGTGCTCAAAATGGAGTACAATCTCAGACAGCTGAAAACGAAGATCCGTCCGGAACCCGACTTTTTTGTAGAATAATCCTTAAAGCCCTACATACGTGTGTTATCATGCCCCCTAAGAAGCGGAAGCTTTTTGGGGGTTTTGTTTTGCAGCCCACAAAAATAAGAAGTGGGAAGGGCTGTTACATGGTGGTAAAATAAGGGCAGGTATTCTGCTTGAAGTGCAGGCGAATGAACGAAAGGATGGATTGCGATTAAACCGACCGATGATTTTATTGTACAGCAGGTGAACAAAGGCAAGAAAATAGCGCTGACGCTGATCGGTTCCAATCTGCTGCTTGTTTTGCTCGTGGAAATTTTGAGGCTGGCCCAAGGCATTTTCACAAATCTTCTTGGAACCGCCGTTTGGATTGTGACGATGATTTTAATCTATTGCGGCGTTAAAAAAGCCAAATGGGCGTTCGTCATCTTCACGGTATGGAATATCGCTATGCTTATCGCGGCATGGGCGGGAAAAGCAGTCATCTCCCCTTTACCGATGAATCTTTGGATTTTTGCGACGGCAGCTTTTTTGCTTCAAATCGCGACATCCGTCGTATTTGTCTTTTCATCCAGCGTCAGCGATTTTTTATATAAGCAGGGACATTAAAAGCGCGCTCAATCAACCAATCGTTATTTTGCCCAGAAGGAGACGGAGATTGATGGATGACCCAATTCTTATCGTGCAAGCAACCGTAAAAGACCTGGAGCAACTGGCTCCCGTATTCGACCAATACCGCGTGTTTTACAAACAAGCATCGGACCTGGAGGCCGCGAAGCAATTTCTGTTCGATAAATTCGAGCACCGGGAGTCGGTCATCTTTTTGGCGAAGCATCGGCCGTCGGACCAAATCGTCGGGTTTACGCAGTTGTACCCTTCCTTTTCGTCGATTTCCTTGCAGCGGACTTGGATTTTAAACGACTTGTTCGTATGCGCCGACTATCGGAAACAGGGCATTGCCACGAAATTGTTGAATCAAGCCAAGGAATTTGCCGCATTAACCAAAGCCAAGGGCCTCGAGCTAAGCACCGCAACCGACAATGCCGCGGCCCAAAAATGTTACGAGGGGCTGGGATACAAGCGCGACGACGAATTTTTTCATTATTTCCTAAAGGTATAAATTTACGGGAGAAGAAAGGAAACCGCGGGATGAACATTTTGTGGGATTTCGACGGGACGTTGTTTGATACATATCCGGCTTTTACGAATATTTTTTATGACATATTGGGCGGGGACATTTCGAAAGAGGAGATCTACTCCCATCTCAAAATCTCGATGACCCATGCGGCCCGGCATTTTGGATTTACGGAACAGCAGATTCGCGATTGGAGAAACAGGGAAACCGTTCATCCGGGCGAGACGCCGCCTTTTTCGGGCGTGGAAGAGGTTCTGCGGTTTGCGGATCTCAACGTCATCATGACGCATAAACCGCGGAAAGAAGTGCTCGAAATCCTTGAATATTATCGATGGGAGCGCTATTTCCGGCATATCGTCGCCGGGGACGACGGTTTCCCGCGCAAGCCGGACCCGGCATCGTATCGATTTTTGCATGACGAATATGGACTCGACCTGGCCATCGGCGACCGCGAGATCGACATTTTGCCAGCAAAAGCGATCGGCATCAGTACCTGTTTGTTCCAAAATCGGACGCCGGGAGCGGACTTCTATTTGGAGCGGTATGAGGATTTTTTCGAGGTTATAAAAGATTATGGATTCAGCGGGAAGAAATCAAAGGCAAAATCCTAGATATACATGTTGATGTTTTCGTAAAACGGCTTCAAGGAGGAACCGGGCATGAGAACGATCGAATTCGATTATCCGTTGATGCAAAAAACGTACAAGTCCGCAGGACATCGCGATCTGTCGCTGTATATTTTTTATCCCGAGGAACACAGCGCGGAATCGGAGAAGCCGGCGATTTTGTTTTTTAACGGGGGAAGCTTTGGGAAAGGTCCATTGACGCCGGCGCAGTTCCAGCATCAGGCGAAATACTTTTCGTCTATCGGGCTGGTCGCGATTTGCGTCGATTACCGCAACGGGCATGACGAAGGATTTACCCCGATCCAGGCCATCTGCGACGTCAAATCCGCCGTCCGTTGGGTGAGGGACCATCATGCGGAATTAGGCGTTAATCCGAATAAAATCGCCGTTTGCGGCGCTTCGGCGGGTGGATATATCACCGTTTCCTCCCACATGTTTCCGGAGATCGACGATGAAGATAACGATACGGATCATCGCGCCAACGCGTTGATCGTGTTTTCCGCCGTGATGGATGGGGTGGACATCATGACCCGCCGTTATCCCGAGCTGCTGGACATTGCGGAAAGCTTGTCGCCGCTTCATCATATAAAACCGTGTCTGCCCCCGACGCTTTGGATGTGCGGGACAGCGGACGAAGACTGCGAACAAGACCAGGCATTCACGGCGCGGATGAACGAAGCCGGGAATGAAATTCGCTTTCTTACTTATGAAGGCATGGAGCATGGCTTTTTTAATTACGGGCGGCATGAAAACGTTTATTTTGAAAAGACGAAGCGGGAGATCGAAGGATATCTAAGAGAGATACACTTTTTGTAGGATGGCATGATAACTTTAGAAGTTCAGCATCAAAAACCTGTTGGCAGCAACAGGTTTTTTTGTCGTCCGAAAACGCCCGCCTCCCTCCCGATCCTCTGAATCTATGGATGAGGACCGGCGTTTATAGTGCCGGACAACAGGTTGAGATTTCTAAAATTGTGGTTGGAATCGAAGATTTTATATCCGGCAAAAACCGGTATAGTTAATAAATAAAGCGCTTACCAAGCGTTGAGAGATTTGCAGAATGAACATCCAAAATCCAAAAAACGGGGGAGTAGGACATGAAATTTCGCAAACGATGGTTATCTTTAACGCTGGCGGCAATGATGCTGGCTTTGGCGGCCTGTGGCGGCGCAGGGAAGGATGAGCCGCAGGCAACCGGGGCGGCAGGAGGTACCGAAGCCAAAGGCGGGGACGTTACCCTGGAGCTGCTGTATTGGGGAGACGATGCGCAAAAACAGCTGGTGGAAAAGACGATCGAGAAATATACCGCGGAAACGGGGGTCAAGGTCCATGCCCAGGTGCTGCCTGCGGATGGCACGTTCGATACGTTCATTCAGACGCGGCTGGAATCCGGCGAACTGCCGGACATCAGCTACATGGGCGAAGGCGACATCCAAAAATATTACGAAATGGGCATTTTGGCGGATATCGGCGATCTGATGGATAACGGAACCATTCCGAAAAAGCTGGATGCCATCACGATCCATTCCCCGGACCAAAAGGTGATCGGCGTCGGGTTGTCCAACCAAATGGAACTGCTTTTCTACAGCAAATCCAAATTCGACGCGGCAGGGATTCCTTATCCTCCGACCAAGGTCGAAGACGCCTGGGATTGGGATACCTTCGTGAAATACGCGAAAGCCTTGACGACGGACACGGGCGGCAAAACGGCGGCCGATACCGGCTTTGAGGCGGCCAAAACGGAAAATTACGGGATTGGGTTCACGGCGGGCCGCGAGTTCCACCATTTCTGGGCGGCCAACGCAAACGGCGGAGGCGTCGTCTCGGCGGACGGCAAGCAGTTTTTATGGGATTCGCAGGCATCCATCGACGGCATTCAGAAGTTGGCGGACCTGGTCAATAAGGACAAGGTGGCTTCCAGCTTCACCTACACATGGAATTCGGGCATCGGTTCGGCGGTGGACGCTTTGAGCGGCGGTTACGCGATGGCCATCAGCGGCTCCTGGGATCTGGCGAACATCAACGGAAACGAAGACATCGGGGTAGGCGTATTGCCGAAGATGAAGCAGGCCGTCACGATGAACTGCGGCGCGCCGCTTGTCGTCTATAAATCTTCCAAGCATATCGAAGAAGCGAAGAAGTTTTACGCTTATATGGTGAATCCGGAAAACAGCCTGGATCTGTTGAAATCCGGGGCATGGCTTCCGAACCAGGCGGATTGGTACACCGATGCCGCGTTGGTCGATAAGTGGACGGCCGATTTGCCAGTCAGCGCCAAGGAAACGATTTTGAGCTATTCCAACGCCAAAGACGCCATCGTGCAATGGCCTGCTTATTACGTGCCCGCTTATCTGCGGATGAACACGGAATACGAAAAGGCAATCGACCAGGCGTTATCCGGCCAAAAAACGGTCAAGGAAGTGTACGCGTCCGTCATGCCGGCGATTAAAAAGCTGTGGGAAAGCGGCAAGGTTTCGGAGTAGCCGGGAGTCATTCACATTCAGTAAGGAAAGGGCTATTGGATATGGAGATCAAACGCAACACCAGCCAAAACATCGTTCCGAAGCATTCGCGTCTCAAAGGGAGCGCCAAAGAAGCCGTCGCCGGTTATTTGTTTGCCGCTCCCGCGATACTGGGATTTCTCATCCTTACCTTGTACCCGATGCTGGCGAGCCTGGTGTACAGCTTCCACAAAATCACGATCATGGGCGGCCATCAAGTCATGAAATGGATCGGGCTGGACAATTTCAAAACGATTTTTTACGGTCCCGGCTCCGAATTCGGCAAGTCCATCTCCGTTACTCTGATCTATACGTTCATCAACGTGTTTTTGGTGATCGTGTTTTGCCTGGCGGTCGCGCTGCTGCTAAACCGGAAATTCGTAGGCCGAAATTTGCTGCGCGCCGTATTTTTTCTGCCCTCGGTCATCCCGATGCTGGCCACGACCATCGTCTGGCAAATGCTGCTGCAAAATCAGGCCAAGGGCGGGCTCGTCAACTGGCTGCTGCTGAAGCTCGGGGCGACGCCGTTAGATTTTTTGAACGACGCGACCAACATCTTCGGCACGTTGTTTCTGATGAGCTTATGGACCTGCGGCGGGACGATCGTCGTGTTTCTGGCAACGCTGCAGGACGTGCCGGGCGAGCTGCTCGAAGCGGTCGAAATGGACGGGGGCAATGCCTGGCATAAATTTGCCAAGGTCACGTATCCGACGATCAAACCGGTGGTGTTTTTCCAGCTTATCATGTGCATGATGACGTCGATCCAGATTTACACCCAAAGCGTGGTGCTGTCGCGGAACGGCGCGCCGGACCGGATGACTTATTTCATCAACTTGATGATCTACGACCATTCCTTCGTGCAGACGGGCATGCGCGGGCTCGCGTCGGCCGAAGCCTGGCTCGTCTTCCTCATTACGATGGTTATTACCGGCATCCTGTTTTATTTTCAAGGAGCGCTAAAAAGGGATAAGTCGACGGTGCGAAACCGAAGGGGGAGAGCATAATGGCAGCGACAGCGATTCATGGAGCGGGCATCCGCCGAACCAAAGCGCGGAAAAAGACGATTCACCGTCTGTTGATTGTCCTCTCGATTGTTCTCGGGCTTGCGATGGCATTCCCTTTGTACTGGCTGCTGCGCGGTTCGTTTGTCAGCCATGCGGAAATATTGGCGCGTCCGCCGGTGTTTTTTCCGTCGGCATTCAGCATCGACAATTTCAAGCGGGCCATCGACCGGATCGATTTTTCCCGGCAGCTGTGGAACTCGGTTTCGATCGTCGTCCCTTACGTAGTTTTTAACGTGATTACGACCAGCTTTGCGGGTTATGCTTTCGCCAAATTGCGGTTCCCGCTCCGCGGCATGTGGTTTGCGCTCGTCATCAGCACGATGATGCTGCCCAGCGCCGTGACGCTGATTCCGCAATATTCCTTGTTTACGAGCCTAGGACTCGCCGGCAAACCGGCTTTGATCATTCCGGCCATATTCTGTGCAGGGGGGAATGCCTATTTCGTCTTTTTGCTGCGGCAATTTTTCATGACCATACCGGATGAGCTGCTGGAGGCGGCCAAAATCGACGGGGCCGGATATTTCCGCATTTATTTGAAAATCATGCTGCCTTTGATCCGCCCGGCATTGATCGTGGTGGCGCTGTTCAGCTTCATCAACAATTGGAACGACTTTTTCTACACGATGATTTATTTGAAAAAAGAGGCCGATTATACGCTGCCGATGGGGCTCTATATCGTCAACGGCATGCGGATTCCGAACTACGAGCAGGTGATGGCGCTTGCGCTCATCGTCACCGCGCCGTGCCTTGCGTTCTTTTTTATCGGCAACAAGTATTTTGTTGAGGGGATTGCGTTAACGGGAATCAAAGGATAAAGGAGGCATGGATACAGTGAAAACAGGCAAAACATGGCTTGGAAAAGGGGCGGCGGCCCTCATCAGCGTGGCGCTTGCGTCCGGCGGCGCGGCATCGACCGCTATGGCGAATTATACGACGGGATTCGAGGTCCCGGGCGTAGGGCATGATTTCGGAACTGCCACATGGGACAGCGGCAACAAATTTGCAAGCGAAGGCGTGGATTTCAGCAGCGAAACCGTGGGTCAAATGATGAAAACCATCGAAAACTTCGATTTTGAAGCGTTCAAAAAGGATCATCAGGATTTGCCTTGGCTCGATTCCCTGCTCGTCAACAAGGGCGTCATCCCGGACGACATCGACGATGAGGGCGGCGCCAACACGCTGTTCAGCCGCGGGAGCGCCTTGTTCATGAAAACCCAGGACAATGCGAAGCTGGGATTTGCCGGGCAGGTGTATTACGCGGATACGCTCAACCAGGACGTGATGTATTCGGTCAGCCTGTCCACCGGGGGCGTACGGGAAGACAAAAACGCGAGGAAAAATTACCCGAGCCATGAAGATCAGACGTATATGAGCGGACCGCTGCAGGTGCAGCAGAAAAAATTCATCACCTATTACAACTCGGCGGTAACGCTGTTGGACTTTCATAATCCGACTTCGGAAGACGTCAAGCTGACGATCAAGGTGCAATCGCCGTTTGCCGCAGTCGCGGAAGGGGACGAAATGGTCGGCAAACGGGTGGCCGCTCCGCTCATGATCGGCACCGACGGCAGCAAGTTCGTCAAGGCGATGTCCTATGTCGACGTACGCCTCAGCGGGAACGGCATGAAACCGGGCGATCAAGGACTGGTGAAGGAAATCGTCGTCCCGGCCGGCGGCTCCGCCTCGCAGAAAATTACGATGGGCTGGCTGGCCGACGAGATTCCGAAATCGAAAACGCAATACGAAGAATACAAAAAGATCACCGACAACGGCGAAGCCTTCGAACGTCAGGTAAAGGAATACAACCAGTGGTGGGCCGACAACATTCCGTACATCGACATTCCGGACGAAAACGTAAAAAAGGTGCTTTATTACCGCTGGTGGTGCAACCGGTTTAACCTGCTGGAAGCCAACATCCCGGGGAACGACTGGCAGTTCCCGATGAACATGGAAGGCGTGCTCGGATACAACAACGGCATTACCGTCAGCGTCCCATGGGCGATGCAGGACCTCAAATGGCTGCGCAACCCGGTGTATGCCTACGGCACCTGGCTCGCGCAAGGGGAATATTCGGAAAACAAAAATTACAAAAACAACCCGGGGCGTCCGAACATTTGGACCTGGGACATGATGCAAAACACCTCCCAAGTGGGTTGGGAAGCTTATAAAATCTACGGCGGCGGGAATAAGCTGCTGAAGAAGTTTGCCGACATTTCCGCGAGTGACGTCGCCGGAACGCTGGAGCACTTCAAGGGCACCAATCCATACCTTGTCTATTATAATCACGCCCCGATTACGGGCAACGACGGGGATACGGTATCGATGCATTGGAACGGCGGCGGCAATTACGCCCGTTTGGACGGCACCTCAACGACGTATGCCAACGCGGTTGCTGCGGCGGAGATGTACGGCGAGCTTGGGGACCAAAGCGCGGCCAACAAGGAACGCGAACTTGCGGGCAACGTCCGCAGCAGCATTTTGGGCGAGATGTGGTTCGACAGCGCGGATTTTGACGGCGACGGGAAAGCGGACACGAAGGGAGAAGGCAGCTTCCTCCACAAAAAAATCGTAAACGGCGCCGATACCTTCGTCCCTTGGCGGGACAACAACATGTTCGTGTTTAATTTCGGGGTCGTGCCGACGGCAAAGGAAAATGGTTATCAGTCCAAATATTTGACCCAGCTGGCCGATTACGGCGATCCGCAATATTATCCGATTTTTCCGTTTTTCACGGCGGATCAGCACAGCATCATGAAAAGGGTGCAGGCTTTTGTGGACGGTAAAACGGACGCTTACGGCACGGACCAATTCGCCTGGTGCAACTTCGGCAACTACATCAATACGATTAGGGCGTCATTGAGGCATTACCCTGTGGACAACATCAACGCAGACACTTACAAAAAGCTGTTCGAATGGGGTGCATGGCTGCATACCGTAGAACCGGGGAATACCGACCACCTGGACTCCAACGAGTTCTTTTGGCTGGAAAACTACTTCTTCGGCACGCAGTGGACGAAGGACAATCCGCCGAACCCGAGCGGGGACATGGTCAGATCGTGGATTCACCACGACACGCTCGGCATGATGAATTACACGGTCATGGAGGATATTGCGGGGATTCAGCCGAGAACCGACGACAAAATCGAGCTGTGGCCGATCGGCATCGATTACGACCATTTTGCGGTGGACAACGTGCGTTACCATGACGCCAACCTGTCCATCGTATGGCAGGACCCGGCCAAATACCAAAACAATCCGTATTACAAAGGCATTCCGGCGGGTTTTTCGCTCTTTATCAACGGGGAGCGCGTGTTGACGACAAGCGAAATGTCCCATGTTATTTACGATACGAAAACGGGAAAAGCGGAGCTGCCGAAATCGGACATCGAAGGCGCGGCGGGCAATAACGCGAGCACGCAGATCTGGTACGAGAAAAAGGGTAAAAAAGAACGCGTCGCCTCGGCGAAGGACACGTCGCTTGCCGACGAGCCGCGGGTGGTGGACCTGTTCAACAAAGCCGGAATCGATCTTCAGCATCAAGGCGAAAACCTGGCCATGGCTTCCGGAACGACGATTACGTCGACTTACGTGAGCCCCGAATCCGATATCCAGCGGTTGGCCGACGGATCGACGATCGCCTCGACCGACCATACCGCCAATACGGCTTTGCTCGGAGGAAGTCCGAATGCAACCGATGCGGTAACGTTCAATTTCGGGAAAAAGAAGCCGGTAAACAACGTCAAAGTGTATTTCTATAACGACCGGCTCGAGGGGGGCTACGGCACGCCTCAGCAGTTCCTGCTCGAATATTTGGACTCGGACGGCAAAACGTGGAGACCGATTCAGGGCCAAACCCGCTATCCCGAAACGATCGCCTCCAACTATAACAACGTCGAGTTCGAAACGGTGAAAACGCAGTCCGTTCGCCTAAAGGTGACGCATGCGCTCGATGCCCAAACAGGCATCAAGGAAGTGCAAATCTATGACAACAAGCTTAAAAACGTGGCCTCGGCGGCCAACCAGGCGCCTAAGGTGTACATTGGACAGACCGAACGGACGGCTGCGCAGGATGAAACCGTATCGATCCTGCCCGCCATATACGATGACGGATTGTCGGGCAAGGAGCTCAGCTATCGTTGGAGCAAAACGTCAGGAAGCGGCAGCGTGGAAGAAATGCAGACGGATCGGGCCGAATTGAAGGCTGTTTTCCATGACGTCGGCGCATATGTGTATACGTTAACTGTAAGCGATGGCGAAAAGGAAACGGCAATTGACGTGCATATTACCGTTTCCGTTCCGACCCAGGACATCGCCGATATGATTGCCGCCTATGCACCAAGGGACAACGGGAAAATCGTCCGGAACAAGGACGATTTCACGCCGGAATCCTGGGATGCGCTGCAAATCGCTTTGACCGAAGCGAAGGAATTGCTTGCGGGCAAGGATTTCACAAGGGAGCAGGTAGAGGCGGTTCGGGCGAAATTACGGCAGGCGGCTGAGGAGCTAAATGTTAAAAACGTCGGGCTGCTTGCCAAGGCGACGACTTCCTACGTATCGCCGTGGGAATCCATTGCCGGCGTCAATGACGGATACATCCCTTACACATCCGCAAGCATCGGCAAACCGGACGCCGAGGTGCAGTATGGCAACTGGGCCGACCCGGCCGAATCCCATTGGTTGCTGTACACCTGGGATCGGCCCGTGAAGCTGTCGGCAAGCTCGATCTACTTCTACGACGACGGCGGCGGCGTCCAGGTTCCGGCCGACTATGCCTTGGAATATTGGGATGAAACGGCGAAAGCCTTCAAACCGGTAACCGGCATGTCCGACAAAACGATGAAAAAGGACCGCTTTAATGACGTAACTTTCGACGATATTACGACGACCCAGCTTCGCCTTCATCTGATCCGGCAGCCGGGAGCTTGGACCGGCGTCAAGGAATGGCGCGTGCTCGGACCGGAGGCCGTTGCCGGAAATCCGGGAAATGCCGCAAACAAGCCTGTCTTGAGCGTCGAACCGGTTGAAGTCGAAACGGTCGTCGGCGTCGCGCCGAAGCTCCCGACCACCGTAAACGTCACGTTTGCGGACCAAACGAAAGGCACCAAACCCGTTACTTGGAACGAGGTTCCGTATAACGAGCTGACGACGGCACACTCCTTTGTCGTGCTCGGACGCGTGGAAGGCACCGAACAATCGGCCAACTGCCGGATCCTCGTCACGTACGACAAGTCGGAGTTGAAAGCTTTGATCGGCCAGGCGCGCGAGGTTTTGGATCATCAGGAGCAATATGGGGCAGCGCCGGAGCAGTGGAAAGCGTTAAAGGACGCTTTCGCTTCCGCACTGACCGTGGCAGACGACAAATCGGCGACCGAAGGAGATATAAAGGCGGCTGCAGAGCGCCTAAAAACGGCATTGGAAAACGTTCAAATTCAAAAATAGTTTTGATACGACTTAGGAGGAACATCATATGCATCACTCAAAAACGACGGAAACGATGCGGCAAGCGCATCTCTCCGATGTTAACATCGACGATCCGTTTTGGAGCTATTACCTCGATCTGGTCCGCAACGTGGTCGTACCCTACCAGTGGGAAGCGCTCAATGACAGGGTGAACAGCGCCGAACCAAGCGGGGCGGTGGCCAACTTCAAAATCGCTGCTGGCATGATGGATGGAGAGTTCTACGGCATGGTTTTTCAGGACAGCGATGTCGCGAAATGGCTGGAGGCCGTTGCCTATTTGTTGGATACGCGTCCGGACCCGGAGCTAGAAGGAATTGCGGACGGCATGATCGATATTATTGAGCTGGCCCAGCAGGATGACGGGTATGTGAACACCTATTTTATGCTGAAAGAACCTGGAGCCCGGTGGACGAATCTTGCGGAATGCCACGAATTGTATTGCGCGGGTCACCTGATCGAAGCGGGCGTGGCTTATTACCGGGCAACAGGGAAACGGAAGCTGCTGGACGTCGTGATCAGGTTCGCGGATTATATCGACAGCGTGTTCGGGACAGAGCCGGGCAAGCTGCGCGGTTATGACGGCCATCAGGAAATCGAGCTTGCGCTCGTCAAGCTTTACGAAGTAACCGGAAACGAACGTTATTTGAACTTAAGCGCGTATTTCCTGAATGAACGGGGGCAAAAGCCGAGCTTTTTCGAACAGCAGCTGCATGAACGCGGGGGACAAACGCATTTTCCGGGGCTGAATATGGCGACGGACCTGGAATATAACCAAAGTCATCTTCCTGTCCGCGAGCAGGATAAGGCGGTAGGGCACGCAGTACGGCTTGTTTATATGCTGGCAGGCATGGCTGACGTGGCGGCAAGGAAACACGATCAAGAGATGCTGGACGCATGCATGCGGTTGTGGGACAACATCGTATCCCGTCAAATGTACATCACCGGCGGCATCGGATCGATGGTTCACGGCGAAGCGTTTTCGTATGACTACGATCTGCCGAACGATACCGTTTATGCGGAAACCTGCGCTTCGATCGGCCTGATCTTTTTCGCTCACCGCATGCTGCAGACGACAAAAGACGCGCAGTTTGCCGACGTCATGGAACGTGCGCTTTATAACACGGTAATCGCAGGGATGTCGCGGGACGGAAAACATTTTTTCTACGTCAATCCGCTTGAAGTGAACCCGAAATCCTGCGGCGGCAAAAACAAAAATTACGATCACGTGAAACCCGTCCGCCAGGAATGGTTCGGCTGCGCCTGCTGTCCGCCGAATATCGCCCGGCTGCTTTCTTCCTTGGGCAGCTACATTTATTCGGTTCAGGAAGATACGATTTATCATCATTTATATATCGGGGGCGAAGCCAACCTAAAGGTGAACGGCACAAACGTGGTGCTGAAGCAGGAGTCCCGGTATCCTTGGCAAGGCGACATCAAGATCGAAGTGGTTCCAGAGCAAAAGCAGGACTTTGCGGTAGCACTCCGCATCCCGAATTGGAGCGGCGGGAATGCTTCGATATGCGTGAACGGCCGGGCGATTCCTGCGGAACGGCTGAAGGTCGTGAACGGATACGCCGTCATCCAACGCGAGTGGAGCCCTTCGGACGTCATCGCGTTGTCTTTGGAAATGCCGATCATGAGGGTTCACAGCCATCCTGCAGTTCAAGCGAATGCAGGCAAAGTCGCCATCCAGCGGGGACCTTTGGTTTATTGCCTGGAGGAGGCGGATAACGGAAAACATTTGCATCAGCTCGTTCTCCCGAAAAAGGGCGGCCTCAGCCTGCTGGAAGAAGAGCTGCTCGGCGGCATGATCGCAATTGAAGCCGATGCTTTTCGCTTGAACGAGGAGACTTGGGGCGGAGCGCTTTACAGCGAACGGGAATTGCCGGAATATCGTCCCGCAAAGGCCAAGTTCATTCCGTATTATGCTTGGGCCAATCGCGGCGAAGGCGAAATGAGGGTGTGGGTCAGGGAACAATAACGGATGTAAGCGGTATGGCAGGCGAAGAAGCCGGCCATGCCGCTTTTTTTTCAATCGTGATATGACATGGAGACCTTGCAAAGGTTACCTGGGTAAGGAACGCAGCCAACCTCTCTTTTTAGGGATGTCAAGCATGCGTAATGAATTTTCGCCGGAATTCGGAAGGAGAGATTCCTTCTTTTCGGGCAAAGGCCGAGGAAAAATACGAAACCGATTGATAACCGGCTTCTTCGGCGATTTTGGCAATCGTCCATGAGGTTTGCAGCAGCAGCTTTTTCGATTGCTCGATCCGGTAATGCTGCAAATATTCCATCGGCGTCATGCCGTATACCTTCAGCATGTTTTTGGCCAAGTAGTTGGGATGGTAATTAAACGCTTCGCGCAAGGACGAATTGCTGACCTGCTCTTTGTAATGCTGGCGGATGTACCATTCGATGTTGTCGGCGATTTGGATCGCGGTCGCGTCGGATAGCGATGTCAGGTCGCGGTCCAAATGCTGCAGCAGCAATTGAAAGGTCGATTGGCGCTTCCAGTTGCGCAGCGACTTGGGTTCCTGGTCCAGCCGGAAAAACTGCTCGATGTCCTCCAGCGCTTTATCCGATATTTTGGAATATTTCGGGATGAAGATCGAGTTGACGTCGCAATGGTTTAAGTAGGCGTTTTTCTTATGATTTTCGATGAGTCCGGGTTGGCCAGCCAGACATTCGTCCATGCTGCTTCCCTCCTGCCAGCTGCCGAAGGTTTGAAAATGAATCCATGTAATTTCCGTGGCTTCCGAGCATGGCGCCAGCCCGTAATGACGGCCGTCCGGCCTCAGCACGAGAATGTCTCCTTTCCGCACGATCCATTCTTTCCCGTCTTCGCCGACGGATAAGGTACCCTTCATGCCGACGATCAGGTCGAACACGCCGATGTGGCTGCGGCTGATATGTTTTTCGCCACAGGCAAACACAGCTTTGCCGCAATCGATGAAATAGGGGATCGGCGGGGCTATAAAATGAAAGATTGGCGTATCCATATGAGCTCCTTCTATCGTTGTTAGAGGTGGGCGCAACATAATGTAAGCGCTGCAATTCATATCATTGCCATTATATTATAATAAGTACGCAATGGAAGGGAAGAAGAAGGGACAGGAATACCGCAAATAAAAGCCAAGCTGGCCCAAATTGCTGTATGCAGCGCGGCCGTTCGAAAACGGTATAATGTCAACGTTCCCGGTTCATCCTGAAAAACCCCTGAGATATCATCCCCGGGGTTAATCTTATAGCCGTGGTTTTACTTAGGCCCAAGCTTGCCGAAAACGGCAAAATCGCATGTTATGTTTGCACTTGTTAAAACTTGACCAAGTCGTCGACGTTCACCGGGAGGCCGGTGCTCATCGAAACGTTGCCCGCAATGCCGGTCAGGATCGACATCGCTCCATCGATGTGGGATGCGGCGCGTTTGTACGGATCCTCCGCCGGCACCCCGAAAATGTCGTTCAGCATGACCGGATCGCCGCCGCCGTGGCCTCCTGCGCCTTCGACGATGTCCGCTTCGTACGCTTCTCCGAACATCGGGATGACTTTAATGCTTTTGGTTTGGAGCGCCCCTTCGTCTTCCTTTTTGCCGCCGGAGTTGACGTACGATTTCTCCACGATTTTCATTTCGATGCGCCCTTTGGAGCCGTTGATGTTGACCTGGAATCCTTCCCAAGGCATGTAGCAGTTCAGCGAGTAGGTCATGATCGCTTTGTTTTTGTAGCGCACGAGGACGCCCATCGTATCTTCGATGCTGATGCCGTCGCCAAATACGCTTTGGTCGCGGTAGTAGCCGTCTTCATGTTCCGCGTCCGCATACAACCCTTTGAGCTGCGGGCTTTTTTCCAGATCGAGCGCAAACGGGTCGTTTTTGGCGATTCCGCTGCCGCGGGTCCGGCTGTAGAACTCGGTGACCCCGCGTTTTTCCGCGTTTTCCTTGCCATAGAACATTAAGGAGCCTTGCGCGTAAACCGTCTGGGGCCGGGAACCGAGCCAGAAGTTGACGAGATCGAAGTGATGCGTCGATTTATGGACGAGCAAGCCGCCGCTGTTGCGTTTGTCGCGATGCCAGCGGCGAAAATAATCCGCGCCGTGCTCCGTATTAAGCAGCCATTCGAAATGAACGGAATGCACGTCGCCGATTGCCCTGTTCATGATGAGCTCGCGGATCTTGGTGTTGTGCGGGGCGTAGCGGTAGTTGAACGTGACGCGAAGCTGCTTGCCGGTCCGTTTGACCGCATCCAATATTTCCTGGCATTTCTCTTGGTCCACGGTCATCGGTTTTTCCGAAATGACGTCGCAGCCGAGCTCCATCGCTTTCACGATGTAGGTATGATGCGTCCGGTCGATCGTCGTCACGATAACGGCGTCCGGCTGCTCGCGCAGAATCATTTTCTCGAATTCATGGGATTTATAAGTCGGGACCTCAGGGTGATTGAACCGGTCTCGCAGCAGCTTGTTTGCGTAATCCATCCGCGTTTGGTTCGTGTCGCAGAAGGCGACGAGACGGGACGTCTCGCTGAAATCTTTGGCGAGTGCGCCGTAAAAGAAAATCGCCCGGCCGCCGGTGCCGATGAGCGCGTACTTTTTTTTCATGGGAAGCCTCCTTTTTTTCGGATTGAGTTACGTCTGTTTCTTCTACTGTAACGCAGCAAATAGAGTATAATCGTCTATAAACATTGCTCATTTCGCATCAAAAGTCGCAATTCTTGCACAACAACGGAGGCGCACGCATGAACATTTTCCATAACTCCGCAGGAACGATTCAGGTCGACCACGTGGAACGAACCGGCTTTTACAGCATGATCAACGAACACATGCATCAAGGATACGAGCTTTACTATTTGTTTAGCGGGGAGCGGGATTATTTCATTCGGGACCGGACGTACCGGGTGAAACGGGGAAGCTTCGTGTTTATCGAAAAGGAGGAGCTTCACCGGACGATCGACGCGGGGGCGCCGAAACATGAGCGGGTCGTGATCAATTTCGCCGCGCCGCTGCTCGAAGGATCGGGGTTAAACGGACGCAGCGGGGTCGTCACTCTTGCTCCGCAGGATCAGTATAAGGGAGAAGCGCTCGTGAGGGAATTGATCGCGGAAGCGAAGGGGGATGCGCCGGGGCGCGACATGATGCTGGAGTCGCTGCTGAAGCAGCTGCTGGTGCACGTATTTCGCGCGCAAACGGAGCAGCTGGAACCGGAGGCCCAGCCGTCTGCCCTGCATCGGACGATGTCCGAGGTGGCCGAATACGTCGGATCTCATTACCGGGAGGAACTGCACCTGAAGGATGTGGCGGAGCGTTTTTTCGTGAGTCCGTATTACCTGAGCCGCAAGTTTAAGCTGTGCACGGGATTCGGATTTGCGGAATACGTTCAGCTTGTACGCATTCGGGAGGCGCAGCGGCTGCTCAGGGAGACCAACCTCAAAATGATCGAGGTGGCGGAACGTACCGGCATCGGGACGATTGCGAATTTCCATAAGCTGTTCAGGAAAATGAACGGCTGTTCCCCGCTGCAATACCGCAAGCTTCAGCGGACCTTGCCGGCGAGCGCCAAGGAATCGTCGACATGACGGGTACGCCGAGACATCCTATAGCATAGCGGGCATTGTCGGAACGATGATCGGGCTCAGGTTAACCTTGTAAAAGGGCTGCCGATGCGGCAGAGGATATCATTAAATCGTCGTTAATCGCCCTAAGCGACGCCGGCAAAGCCCGATGGATTTTTCCGATCCATCGGCCTTTAGTGTTTGTTTGCGGACATTAGGGTTCCGACATCCCGTAAAACGTGGAATAAAGTAGGAGCACATGCTGTAAATATGATCTTGAAAATCGAATATTTGTATTCTATAATTCAATTAATTAATTGAATATTATACTAAGGACGTGATCAAGACTTATGCCGAAGAACATGGGAAGAGACCTGGCCGGCTCCGCCAGTCAGCCGGAACATTCGCTGGCAACTTTGCGGCAGCTTCAAAGACGGACGCTGCTTATCGTCGTGATTGCGCAAATTTTTGCCGGCGCGGGGCTGGCGGCAGGCATCACGATCGGGGCGCTGCTGGCTCAGGATATGCTCGGAACGGACCGTTTTGCCGGCGTACCCTCCGCTCTCTTGACGCTTGGCTCGGCCGCCGCGGCTCTAATCATCGGCAGGCTTTCGCAACGTTTTGGCCGCCGCGCGGGACTGGCGGCTGGTTTTCTGACAGGAGGGCTCGGCGCTGCAGGCGTCGTCGTTGCGGCCGTAGCGTCGAATATTCCATTATTGTTTGTTTCGTTATTTATTTACGGCGCGGGTTCGGCTTCCAACCTGCAAGCGCGCTACGCGGGCACCGACTTGGCCAAACCGGGCGAGCGTGCCAAAGCGATCAGCATCATTTTGACTTCGACGACCTTCGGAGCCGTTGCCGGTCCAAACCTCGTTGATGCCATGGGACGTGTTGCGACCCGGATCGGCGTTCCCGCGCTGGCGGGTCCCTTCCTGCTTGCGGGAGCCGCGTTTATTGTCGCGGGTTTGGTGCTCCTGGTATTTCTGCGGCCGGATCCATTCCTGATCACCAAAGCGATGGCAAAAACGCCGCAAGCGAATCAACAGGTCGGCATTGAAAAGGATCAACCGCAGTCCATAAACTACCGGAAGACGGTTGTCGGGGCGACGGTCATGATTTTAACCCATGTCGTGATGGTGGCCATCATGACCATGACACCCGTTCATATGCAGCATCACGGGCATGGTTTGACGGAAGTCGGTTTGGTCATCGGCATCCATGTTGCGGCCATGTATCTGCCATCCTTAATTACCGGCGTGTTGGTCGATAAGTGGGGAAGAACGGTTATGGCCTATGCTTCAGGCGTTACCTTGCTCGCGGCAGGCCTTTTGGCTGCTTGGGCGCCGGCCGGTTCCTTGGCGCTCCTCATCCTTGCGTTGGCATTGCTGGGGCTCGGTTGGAACTTTGGTTTGATCAGCGGAACGGCGATCATCGTGGATGCGACGCCTGCGGCGGTCCGCGCCAAAACCCAAGGAACCATCGACGTGTTGGTCGCTTTGACGGGGGCTTCCGGAGGCGCTATGTCCGGAATGATCGTTGCGAATTCGAGCTACGCGACGCTCGCTTTAGCGGGAGGGCTGTTGTCCCTGCTGCTGATCCCGGTGGTCATCTGGTCTCGCCGGCGCTCCGTACAGCGGAAAGACACTCTGCCACTTGGGCCGCGCCAATCATTGGATCGGGAAGCTTAAGCCATGCAGCACTACTCAACGAATGAATAGGAAAATTGTTTCGTGTCCAGTCCCTTTGTATAATTGATTGAACGAACTTGAAAGGGCGGAGGAAGGGTGGAAAGTTTACCTTCAGCGAGAGAATTCAAAGACGAACTATACCGGCAATATGCGCGGATCGGAAAATGTTTGTCCAGCGACAAGCGGCTGGAAATTTTAAGCTTGCTTTCCCAAGGGCCCAAATCGGTGGAAAGACTGGCGCAGCAGTCGGAAATGAGCGTAGCGAACGTGTCCCGTCATTTGCAAATTTTGCTGGATGCCCGGCTAGTCAAGTTTCACAAACAGGGAACTTACGTCATCTATTCGCTGAGTTCCCCGGAGATTGCGGATTTTCTGCTTGCCCTATGGCGTGTTTCCGAGAGCCAGTTGGCGGAAATAACCCGAATCAAAGAAGACTTTTTGCAGCATTCCGATGATATGCAGACATTGTCGCTGGATGAAGTGATGGCGAAGTTGGAAGCCGGAACGATTATTTTGCTGGATGTGCGTCCCGCGGGAGAATACGAGGAAGGACATTTTCCGGGAGCGATTTCGGTTCCCATCGATGAAATTGACGCCTATATCCAAAATCTTGATCCGGATGTGGAAGTAGCCGCTTATTGCAGAGGACCTTATTGCGTATATTCGGCGGAGGTTGTCAAAAAATTGCAGGAAAAGGGATTTACGGCATACCGGCTTGCAGAGGAGTACCGGAACGGCGCGAGCATGGTGAAATAAGGTCACAAGGGGCTTCGCAAAGCGGAGTCCCATTTTCATTTCAGGTTCGTTGACCTCCGTCGGACGAAGACACCCGGCAATTAACTTTAAAGGCTGTCGAGTTCCCGACAGCCTGGGTAAGATGATTTCTAATGATCTGCGTATTTCAAATGTAATATAGGATAAGGGCGGCCTGCGCTGTCGGTCGCATCCTCGCGGATCACCTTAAAGCCGCTTTTCAAGTAAAATCTTACCGCATTCCCGTTTTGTTTATTGACGTCAATGGTTTGGATATGAAAATCGCGGATCAGGGAATGCAAAATTTGCCGTCCGTACCCTTGGCCGATTTTGCCAGGATCCAGGAACAGCATTTCCAAGTGGTTGTTGTTGATGCCGGAAAATCCGATGCAGGCGCCATTGGCGTACCACAGACGGACATCCACATGAGGCAAATACAAAGGGATTTCTTTTCTTATTTCCTGCCGGTCTTCGACGCTCAAAAAATGATGGGTCGCCATGACGGACCTTTCCCAAATATCGATAATCAGGCTAACGTCATTGGCGGTTGCTTTTCGGTTTTGCATTTTGGTATGCTCCTTTTTTTAGATTGATTATCACGCTCCTTTCGATTGCATATCAAAGATGGTAATGGTATATCTCCAATCCGCATAAATGTTCATATCCACCACTCATTTCCATGTCGGTGTCCGTAAGCGAGCAGACATCCATTTCGTTTAACAGCCATTATATCAGTAACTGTGGGGAGAGGGAATAAAACAAATGATCCAAGCCGTATTGTTTGATTTGGATGGCATCATCAGCAACGAATTCGGACGCTTTCAGATGAATAATGTCCATGGTTTGGGGATCGGGCATTATTTTGACGAAATTTTGATCTCCGAAACGGAAGGGATTCGGAAGCCCGATGCCGAAATATTCCAGATCGCATTGCAGCGTTTGGGAGTCAAACCCCATGAGGCGATCCGAGCAGCTAATAAAATACATAAAAACGATGAAGACTCAAAACCACTTGATACGCTGCATGGCGCAATAGGCCATCCATGGTCGCTGAAGACCGATTCCTTGGCGGGGGCGGTCTCATTTTCTTTTTGTACATCGTAAAACGCATACAAACCGAGAACCCGACCTTCTACATCCGAGATTCAAGGCCGGGTTTCGTAGTTTATGCCGTTCATGATCGGAAAGGAGGGATCTTCGGTGATCTTATTGCTCGTCGTCGTGTTGATCATCGCTTTCGCCGGAGTGATCGGAAACCAGTATTCCGGACTTCGACGAATGGAAGAGATGCAAAAATCATTGGATCAGATCAACCAAACTTTAAAAGAATTGAAAAAGGGTTAGGGGGTCGGATCTATGGAAAGCAAAATCGAAGCGGTGTTTATCGACCGTGATGGAACCATCGGCGGGACGGGCCATTTTGTTCACCCGGACGACTTTACGCTATATCCGAATGCGCAATCGGCGATTGATCTATTGAAGGCAAACCGCATCAAGGTGTTTGCTTTTACGAATCAACACCGGATTTCCCGGGGAGAAGCCACGATCGAACAATTTGAAAACCAGTTTAAAGAATTGGGATTTCATGGCGCTTATATTTGCCCGCACGGGATGTCGGAAAAATGCGAATGCAGAAAGCCGAAACCGGGGATGCTGCTTCGCGCCTCGGCAGAACATGGCCTGGATTTATCGAAATGCGTCGTGATCGGGGATGTGGGGGACACGGATCTGCTTGCCGCACATCAAGTGGGAGCCCAAAAAATATTGGTAAGAACAGGCTGGGGCGAAGGCTCATTGGGCGCTTTCCGCGACCGCTGGAAAGAAACGGAGCCGGATTTTGTGGCCGCGGATATTTTGGAGGCCGTTCAATGGATCGTAGGACGGACGAAGGACTAAACAGGAGGCGTAAATATGGGATATATCATGGACCTCAGAAAAACGGTCGGAAGCCGCCCACTCATCATGGCGGGAGCATGCGTGTTGTTGCTTCAAGATCACCATCTGCTGCTGGAGCTTCGGGAGGATAACGGATGCTGGGGGTTGCCCGGAGGTTCCCTCGAGCCCGGCGAATCGATGGAAGAAGTGGCCAAAAGGGAATTGTACGAGGAAACGGGCCTACTGGCTGAGGAGCTTGAACTGCTCGCCGTATTTTCGGGGCAGGAACTTTATTACAAATATCCGCATGGGGACGAGGTCTACAATGTCGTTGCAGCTTACGTTTGCAGCCGTTATTCCGGAGAAATTGCCGAAGACGGACAGGAAGTCGAAGAGTTAAGATTTTTTGGATTGGACAGCCTTCCGGACTCGATCAGCCCGCCGGATCGGCCTATCATCCAGAGGTTTCTGGAAATGAGGCGTGAACTAGTGCGATGAATGATGCGAAACTTTTGCAGCAAGCATCAAATTTTTTATCATAAAAATACGAGAGCCCAAATAGATGATCCTGTATGTATAAAGGCAGAATGGAGCAGACAGATGGAACAAGTCAATATTTCCGAATATAACCCGCATTGGGCTTTGGAATTCGAGCAGGAAAAGATGAAAATCGCCGAGGCGCTGGACGGAACCGTGCTTGGGATCGAGCATATCGGAAGCACTTCCGTTCCGGGCTTGGGGGCAAAACCGATCATCGACATCATGGCCGGCGTTTCTGCTCTGGACGAAATAACTCCTATGCACCGGGTCCGATTGGAACGGATCGGATACCATTTTGTCGATCATCCGCATTTTCCGGAAAGAAGGTTTTTTCGCCGGGGCGAGTGGCGGGCGGGGACGCATCATTTGCATGTCTATCGGCACGAGGGCGAACATTGGAACACGCAGCTCTTGTTTCGTAATTATTTGATCCGCCATCCGGAGGCTTTAAAGGAATATTTTCGATTGAAACAGCATCTCGCGCGGCAGTACCCGCATGACCGGGTGAAATATACCGAAGCGAAGGGTTCGTTTATCCGCAAAATCATCGAGTTGGCACGGACTGAAAATGAAAATTAAATCATCGAGGTGTTCGATATGAGTAAAGCTGTCCTTAAAAAATTGGAGCATATGCAAATTCCGGTAAAACATGTATCCGAAGCCGCTGAATGGTACGTTTCCCATCTCGGCTTTCAAGTGCTGGGCGTCTCCGAAGAACATCGCCATGCGTTTCTAAAGCTCCAAGAAGGGCCCATGCTCATGTTATGGGAGACAAATGACGAAACCGGCGCGAATTTTTCGGTGAACGGCCAAACGATGCCGGTTTTGCTGTATAACACGGACCAAATCCACGTTTTGCATGACCATCTGCATGAACTCGGCGTCGAAATTACGTTTTACCGAAATGAAGGTTTTGGATGGGTGCTAAAATTTATCGATCCAAGCGGAAACATGTGGGGCGTCATTCAACCGAATAACTAGGAATGGGGGAAATGCATATGGGATCGAGAGTGATGCATTACTGCATTTCAACGCTGCTGGCCCAGGAACTGGGCATCGATGACGATCAGTTTTTGCTGGGCGGCATCGCGCCGGACGTCCATAAATACATGAATGCACCGAAAAAGGATTCCCATTTCATCATTCTCCAAACGGAGTCAGAATTTGCCTGCGATTACCGCGGTTTTTGCCAAAAATATGAGCATCACATGAAAGATCCCTTTTTTCTCGGTTATTTTTATCATTTGATCTCGGACGACATTTGGGTGAAAGAGATCTATTACAAAAAAATCAAATGGCTGCCCCAGCCGGAAAAGAAAGAAGCGCAGGGGAAATATTACAGGGATTTTTGGCGGCTGAACGGAAAGCTAATCGACCGTTATGCCTTGACCTTGAAGCCGCTTGATGCGGAAGCCGTCCGAATGGATGAAATTGACTATACGTATCTTCCGGAATTGATCCGGGATTTAAAATCCGATTTTGCGATGAAGGATGAAGCCAAAGACGAGGCATTGGAAATTCTACGATTTGACGAGGTGATTGAGGTGCTGGAGAGCTCGGTGAAAGCATGCCTCGACGAGTCTAACGTGTAATGGATTTGAAGATGCTGAGCTTCTTATAAATGAGTCGGGCCGTTCCTAGTAGCATGGCAGGGACGGTTTTTTTTTGCCGTAAAGGCGCTGACGAGGGCACGAGACGCTTTAAATATAATTGTTCTTTATTATCTTTAGGATTGAAAATGGAACTAAAATATGAAATAGAGCCGTCATATTTTAAAAGAATCGGGGCGTTCATATGGAGAAACTTGAAAAAATAAAAGAAGCCTGGAATCGTTGGTCGGATACCGATTTTGCAAAATACCGCTCGGACGAACGGATTGCGAAGCTGATTGCCAACCCGGAATCCGCTTTTCATCATACGACCTATGACATGCTTCGGGAAATGATGCCTGACCTGCGGGGAAAAAGGGTTTGCGTTCCTTCCAGCGGGGATAACCATGCCGTTTTTGCGTTTCATCTGATGGGAGCGAACGTGACTTCGGTGGACATTTCGGAGCGGCAGCTCGAAAACGGCGCTTCGATCGCGCGAAAACATGGCTGGGGTATTGAATTTATCTGTGACGACACGATGGCATTAAGCAAAATCCCAAGCGGCGAATACGATTTGGTCTATACCTCCAATGGCGTACATGTATGGATTCACGACTTGGGTTCCATGTACCGGAATATAGCGAGAATTTTAAAGCCTGAGGGACATTATCTGATGTACGATGTACATCCGTTTACTCGTCCATTCGGAGATCGCACGGACGTGATTACCGTCGTCAAGCCGTACGATGCCATCGGCCCTTTCGGGGAAATTCCTACGTATGCGTGGCGTATGCAGGATTTCATGAATGCGCTGATATCGTCCGGGCTAAACATGAAAAGAGTCGAAGAAATGTATGCGGAATACAATACATACTGATTTGAAGTCAGCGGCGAAAGAGAGAACATGTCCCAAGAAGAGATCGACAAATTATACCAGTGGGAGCATAATCCTTTGGCTGCCATCCCTCAGTGGTTATCGATTCATGCGGTAAAAGGCGCCGGAAATTGACGTAAGATCATTTTCCAATCCGTAGTAAAGCTAATAGGTGATATGGTTCTCTCCAGTGCTTGATAAACCTCAAGCACTTCTTTAGCGTGTCTTTTTTTTTTCAATATAAACGAGTGATGATTAAAAATGTGTTGCAAATGGAGCGATGTTCCGTTTATAATCGGAACGCGGTTCCACTTAATTTTGTCTTTAGCGCACAAAGGCGGCGCCAGCCAAAAAAAATATTCATATCTCCTAAAGAAGGGAAGGAACATTATTATGGAATTGAAGATTAATACACCCTCGCCAATCGTCTCGGTGAAGCCGATCGTGTTATCAGCCCCGGGTCGTGGTGAGGATCTGCAAGTGAAAGTATCGGCGCCGACGACCGGTCGTAACTTACCTATCATTGTTTTCTCACACGGCTCCGGCTCATCGTTGGAGGGCTACGGCCCCTTGGTTGACTATTGGGCTGCACACGGCTTCGTGGTCATTCAACCCACCCATCTCGACTCGAGGACAGTGGGCCTTCCTCAGGACGATCCCCGCACACCACGGATCTGGCGTTTTCGAGTCGAGGATATGAAGCGCATCCTCGATCAGCTTGATTTCTTAGAAGCTGCCGTTCCCGGCCTCAGCGGGCGCCTTGACCGAAGCCGCATCGCCACAGCCGGACACTCCTTCGGCGGCCAAACGGCGGGCAATCTTTTGGGCTTGCGAGTCCTCAACCCGGAGACCAAGAAGGAGGAGGACCTGTCCGACTCGCGCATCAAAGCGGGCGTGCTGTTCGCCACCGCTGGGCAAGGCGGGGACAGCCTGTCACCGTTCGCGGCCGAGAACATGCCGCACCTGAACGTGAGCTTCGCACACATGACCACGCCCACCCTCGTGATCGCCGGAGAACAGGACGACGTCCCGCGTAAGTATCAGCTGACCGTCCGCGGGCCGGAATGGATGACCGACCCCTACTACCTCAGCCCGGGCGCCGAGAGCCTGCTCACCCTCTTCGGCGCAGAACACTCACTGGGCGGAATCGCCGGTTACGAGGTTAAGGAAACAACGGACGAAAACCCGGAACGAGTCGCCTTGATCCAGCGGGTCACATGGGCTTACCTTCGCCATGCACTCGATATTGAGCATGCCAGCTGGTCGGCAGTGCAAAAGATGTTGTCGGAGAGTGCCAACCCGATTGGCCGACTTGAATCCAAATAAAGTTCTATAAATGACAGTGCGCTCCCTCACCGGCATCGGCCGATGAGGGAGCGCACTGTCGAGTTCTGATTATTTCGTTATAGACAACCTCCGAGCACTTGGCGAGGCGTTAGCGGTTCGCGCGGTATCGCAATCCATCTACGAGCAGAGCTACAATATGTTGTGCATGAACAGTGTCGCCGTCGTGTACTGCCGTACAGAGGCTCGCGACCGCCCACAGCAATTCGTCCGGTTCGACATCGGCACGTACCTCACCGGCAGCTGTCGCTGCTTCAAGCAAGGTATTCAGTGCGGGACTTAGTTCCTTTACAAAGCAGACAGGCAAAGTCTCGTATGCGGGATCGTTTGAATGCAGAGCCGCGGCGAGTCCGCGTTTTGTCGCTATGAAGTCCAGGTAACGCTGCATCCAACGCTCCAGTGCCTCAACGGGTTCATATTTTGCGGCTAATTCTCCCGCAGCGTCAGCGCAAGCATCGATCTCCTGACGGAAGACTGCTTCGATCAAGTCCGAGCGTTGTGGAAAATGGCGGTACACCGTGCCGACGCCGACGCCGGCCTTCTCCGCAATCTCCCGAACCGGAGCATCTACTCCCGAAGTCGCGAACACAGTCATTGCGGATTGGAGCAAAGCATTAATGTTGCGCTGTGCATCGGCGCGCACGAACCGAACCGTGTGGTCGCGAGGCTCCGAGCCTTCACTGCGGTCTTCGGTTTTGTCGTTCATTAAGCAGCATCCCCCATAAGTTAATCACCAATTTACAAGAACGGAATCCTCCATTACTGGATTCCCGCACAATTATACTATTAACATAAATATGACTCAACCGTATAATCCGATTTCAACTCATTGTGTAGGGGGCAACCATACTTTCCGAAGATCCGGAATTGTAACGGGAACCCGAAAGCTCCATCCGTAGAACTCCCGGGTTTTTTCGTTATACTGCTTTGGTTTCGCCGGTTTTGCTGCGCTGCGGCCTGCCTTTGAACATGAGCGCTTTCAACGAATCCAGGTTGACGGCGACAATGCCGACGATAATCGTGATGCCGCCGATCACGGACAAAACGGAAATCGGCTCGCCGTACAAAACGGCGCCAAGGCAAAGGGCGATGAGCGGCGACACGTAAAGCCAGGTGGACGGGAATACGGGGTTCGTTTTGGCGATGAGCCAGTAGAAAATCGTATGGCCCGTCATGGAGCCGGCAAAGATCAAATAGAGCAGCGACAACACAGCTTTCGGCGCAAGCATGGGACCGATATCGACCGGTTCGGCGAATAAGGACAACACCAGAAGCATTGCTCCGCCATACATCATTTGGGCTGCGTTCAAAGCGATGGGGGACGTATCCTCAAACCGTTTTACGACACGGCGCGAATAGACGGTACCGGCCGAGTAAAACACTTGGCCCACCAACACGGAGATACATCCAAACACCCACAGTTTGCTGAAGTTGACTGTCAGGCCGGGCAGAAGCAGCAAAACGACGCCAACCGTGCCTATGAGACAGCCGGCGAGGGCGTGGATGGAAAGCCGCTGCCTCGCCATGGCGGTTTGAAGCCCCAAAATCATCAGGGGGGCGGTTGCCGACAAAATGGCGGCAATGCCTGAGCTTATATGCTGTTCCGCCCAGTATAGGGTGGCGAACGTGCCGAAGGTCAGCGCCGTTCCCGTCAAAAACATTTCCTTGCGAAACAGCAGGGACAACTTTGCTTTTCGTTTAATGACCATGTATGTCAAAAGGATGCTCCCTGCCAAAAGAAAACGGAGACCCGCAGAGAAAAAAGGCGGAGCCCCTGCGTCGATCCCTACTTTAATAGCCAAAAACGTCGTCCCGAACACGAGACACATCAGCGCATAATTCATAAATATCATGTCCATTCCTCCTTGTATTGCTTTATCATAAAAGAAACGGAATAGAACAGATGATATTTAACAGAACAGATAAAGGACGTATTTGATAAGATATAGCTAAAGGGAGGGAGTCTTTTGAAGAGCGGGATGCTTAAGGATGTCCATCCGGAAAAGCGGTTTGAACAAGTGTATGACTATATTTTGGAACGAATCCGCCGGGGGGAATGGAAGGAGCATGAGAAACTTCCTTCGATCCGCATGCTGGCGGCGGAATTCGGCGTGCACCGGTTGACCGTGTTCAGAGCCTACCAATTGCTGAAACAAGAGAATAAGGTGTATGTCAGGGACAAGTCCGGTTATTATGTTCAGCCGGGGAGCCTGCTGTCCCCTGCTGCGCAGCAGGACCCGATCGTCTCCGCTTACGTTCATGAAAGCCATCTTTCCGAAATTCATCAGGTGGAGGCGGCTTATCAATTTTCCAAAGCGCTGCTCGACCCGAATCTGCTGCCGAACCGTTATTTTTCCGAATATGTGAAAAACGTGTTTGATCTGTATCCCAAAGTGCTGGGCACCTACTCGACCACGCAGGGGGACTTGGAGCTAAGGGAGGCGCTAACCCGCTATTTTACGAAACGGTATCGCTTCGATCTGACCCATGACGAAGTGCTGATTACTTCCGGTTCGCAGGAAGCGATCGATCTTATCGCTAGAGTGTTGGTCAGGCCGCGGGATTCCGTATTGATTGACAGGCCGACCTACAGTCCGGCGATTGACGTGTTTCGGAGGCAGGGAGCCCATTTGGTGCCGATCGGGATTGGTCCGGACGGATACCGGCTGGATCAGGTGGAAGAGCTAATGAAGAAGCATAAACCGCGCCTTTTTTATCTCAACCCGACCTTTCAGAACCCGACGGGGTACACCGTGCCTGCGGAGCAGCGGAAGCGGCTGGCGGATCTCGCGGCCGAGTATCGGTGCTTGCTGATCGAGGACGACCCCTGCCCGGATATCTATTTCGGACACGAACCACCGCTTCCGTTTTTCGCATACGATACGGCCGGGATGACGATATATATCCGCAGCTTCAGCAAATATGTCGCGCCGGGCCTAAGCATTGCCATGATAGCCTGCCGCCCCGGTCTGATGAGCTATTTGGTGAAGGCAAAATCGCTGTCGGACAGCGGAACGCCGCTTTTGAATCAGAAGATCTTTTTGCATTATTTTTTTTCGGAGCGGATGCAGCGGCATTTGGAAAAACTTCGGACGGCGCTTGCGATCCGCAAGGACGTTATGGAGGAAGAACTGGCCGGAACGGGCTGGGAGTGGAAGAGTCCTGAAGGCGGTTTTAATTTGTGGATCAAATTGCCGGAATCAACCCCGATGGAGCGCCTTCTCGTGACAAGCAGGGAGCAATCCATCAGCTTCGTCCCGGGCTCGATCTGCGACCCGCTCAGGGAGTTGAAGTCTTGGATCCGATTGAGTTATTCCTTTTTGAACGAGCAGCAATTGCGGGAGGGATTGCGGCGATTTGCGGGGATTTATCGGGAGCTGACTACAGGAAGTAACGAAGGTTGAATATTTTTTTCAGGAATGAAAAGAAAGCCCCTTTCAGGTTCATGAAACTTGAAAGAGGCTGTTTTTATCCATGTTGCGCCTTCGTTTCCTTGCTCCCGTTTTATCTTCCCGCAGCTTTATTTCCGCGAAGAATCATGCAGGTGCTGGTTGTGCATGCAACAAGGCTTCACAAGAAATATCAAGAAAAATAAACCAATTCCTCATATTATTAAAATGTAGGAGTGAGACAATTGAATGAACAAATATAGCTTATGATGGATTGGATCGAAGTAAATTTTAAAAATAAGTTTTCATTAGATGAACTATCAAATTATGAATGGGGAGTGGTATAAAATGAATACTTCTAAAAAAATCGAAGTCGAAAAATTGCGCCATAATAGAAGTGAATTGTTTGACAAAGACGTATTGCATATTTTAAATGGTCAGGTTATGTATGAGGAATTTAAAAATAACAGATTGATGGGCGATTCTGATTATGCTCCATTTAATGAAGCGATGTGCGTGAATGCGACTACGGACCAAATATTTGATAAAGAATTTATACATATTCGGGCTGCGGGTCATCATGAATCGGTAGAGGGATATATTGAAAAGGTTATCGCTCCTTTAGCCCATCTTTTTAATAAAGAGTATAAATGTATCGTATTATGGTTTGGTGAAGACATGTTTTGTCAAATGAACCTGCTTACCCTGCTTTCCTATCTTGAACAGTCAGGTTATGAGGGGAAAGTGTTTTTAAATAGTTTCAGGGAGGATGAATTTAAAGTTAATCAAACCGAACTTAAATTAGGTCATTATGATTCAGTATATAAAGAGGTATTGGTCAATCATACGAAACCATCGAATGAACTAATTCCGGTTATGTATCAAGCAATAAACATCTATTTAGATATGCTAAGCGAAGATAATAAAGTGGTAAAATATATAAATAAAAACAGAAATCTGCCAACAAAAGAATTAATCAAGAGGTTGTTTGAACGTTTCCCGACGGTAGGTTACGGGGATTTACAATATATGGAGCTAATTAATAAAATAAGATGAAAATCCCTTGGAGAGGTAACGTGTCAAGCAATTGACGAATCCACATTTTTTCTTCTGTTTCCGTAGCAAAGTTAATGCGCGTTAAAAAAAGAAATGGAAACCAAATCAATTTGAAAGGAAAGTAAAACCAAATGTTTAGAGCCGAAATAGATGAACATACATACCTGTCTATTCTCGAGGAGAGGCATGCCCAGGAATTATTTGATTTAATTAACGAAAGTCGTGATTCGATAAGAAAATGGCTTGAATTCCCCGATAAAACGATCGCCGTCGACGATACGAGGGCTTTTATTCGCCGATCTTTAAGCAGATTTGCCGATAATAACGGATACTGGGCAGGGATTTGGCATCGTGGACAAATTGCCGGATCGATAGGTTTTTTGTGGATCGACCGGGATGCTAAAAGGACAGAAATAGGTTATTGGTTAGGTTCGAAATTCGAAGGGAACGGACTGATGACAAAAGCTTGCCATGCTTTTATTACTCATGCCTTCAATGAATTGCATTTGCGAAAAATCGAGATTGGGGTAGCCACGAACAATATCAAGAGCAGGGCAATTCCGGAACGTCTGGGATTTACTCAGGAAGGGATCATTAGAAACTATGAGCGGCTGCATGATCAATACCTTGACCGGGTGATTTACGGTCTTATTAAAGATGAATGGCATCGTTAAGGGGAGGCGTTCAATAAGCGAAGGGAAAATACGCTTGAGCTCTATTTAGTAGTATAAATCAGAGGAAAAGAGGAGTCTATAACTTTTGGGGGATATCATGTAAAGTGGTTATACCCGGCCGGGAGTTTGTGAACGCGGAGGTTCGAGAATGGTAACCCCAGAAATGTTGTCCAAAGCAGCAAAATCGTTTGCGTTTGATGTTAGCACACTTCGATTGATCAGCAACTCAACGAATGCGGTATATCGTTTTACCAAAAATAGTGAAAGCTTCATCTTGCGGTTATCCGAAAAACCCCCAGCCTATGCTGAAAAAATAAGGGGAGAACTCGATTGGCTGCAATTCTTGGGACAAAACGGGATACGCGTATCGCTGCCGGTAAGAACGATCGATCATGACATCATGGCTGTTTTTGCTGAAAATGAAACGTGTTTTATCGCAACGGTTTTTGAACCTGCACCCGGAACGTTTTTTGACAAAAATGATCCTCTTTTGTGGGGGGAAGCCGTCTTTAAACGGTGGGGAGAGACCATGGGGAAGATGCATCGGCTCTCTAGACACTTTAAACCTTCTAATGATGCTGAGAAGCGGGAGGACTGGAGCAGGTGGAAAATAGGTAACCCGTATCTGCGGCATGGCAAGTATGCTGTACTGCTCGAAAAATTAAGAAAGCTTGAAAATATCATGGATTCCCTTCCCCGTGAAGGAAACGCATACGGACTGATCCATAATGATTTTCATCCCTATAATTTTCATATCGACGGGGATTTGATGACGGTATTTGATTTTGATGACTGCCTTTACGGATGGTTTTCGCTGGATATTGCCATCGCGGCAGCGCATGCCGTTTGGTGGGGATCTCCGAAAGAGGATCGGAAGTCCAAAAACGAATTCGCCAAAAAGTTTCTGAACGATTTTCTTGAAGGATATTTCAAGCATTATCATCTCGATCGAGATTGGATTCAACGGATTCCGATGTTTATGGACTACAGGAATATATGCTCGTTTTTTTGGTGGCTCCATCATTGGAACGGGGATGAAAACAATTTAAACGACGCGCAGAAAAAAGCCATCGATCAAGCCGTACGTTTAATCGAAAACGGCCGATCTTTTGACGGCTGCGAGTTTCGGATATAGCAAACATGGGAAGGAACTGACACGATCAGATATCCAATCGGATCAAGCAGGGGGTGCTGCTTGGCGGGGATTCGCGGCTCATTTTTTGTCATTAAAGGAGATTGAGAAAGGGAGACGGGAGAAAGGAGAAAGGGGCCGATTGTTCCAGCCCCTCTTTCATGATCAACGAATTGTTTAGCGATGTTGAACAATTCGTTGATCGCAAGAAAAACATCCGTTAAACGCGGTCTGTCTTCTGTGAAAGTACATCGATAGACGTTTTTGTTATTTCTTTTTCTCCAACTCCGCTTTTAATCTTGCATTCTCTTCCAACAGCTTCTGTACGTCCGGGATATCCTTGCCGGAAACCCAGCCATACAAATCGTCTCTTGCTGCATACTTCGGCAATTGATCACGAAGCACCATTTTAATGTGCCGTACATCATCGACATAATAGATAGGGATTTGTTCCATAACCGTTTGCTTAAACGCTTGAAACTCCTGATAGTGTTCAATGGCTGAGAAATCGTATGGCAGTTGTCTTAACCTTTCATCTGTGAGAACAAAAGCAAATCTAGGTTTTCCCGTTTCTCCGGCATACTCGTATTCCCATTGCGTATAGCTTTTGGATTCATCATCAGGGAGCGTTAAACCATAGAATCCACCGAGAATCAGGATATATACGTCGGACTCGTCGATCCATCTCTTCCTAATGTTCATTGGACTTTCATTGAAAAATTGCTCGACTCCAGCAGGGATATGACCGGCTCGAAGGATGGATTCAACAGTGGCATGTCTTTCCTCAATAAGATCGTAGTAAGTAGCCGACATATAAATTTGTAATTTTTTCTCATAAGCCCACCCGTATGAAAGAATTAGTATAGATAGAATCTACTACTTTCCCGCTTCATTTGTCAAAATTTACTGGTAGTTTCATGTCAGTCTGCCCCCGGGAGTCTCATTCTGGTAGCATCTGGCTACAGCAGTTCCGGTAAATGAGCTAAGAATGTTGACGGCTAAGCACCGTGACGGATTTTTCGCCGATAGCTCCAATTAAGCGAACCGCCATAAGCAGTGTAACAGTTGGGTTTTTAGCCTAAATATATGGTCTAGAGTCTGATGTAGATGTTAGTTCGTTGTTGATAGGACTAAAACCTAATCGTTCAAGCAGGTCCGAGCCGAAGGGATGATCGATGACGTAACGCCAGCTGCCGTCCGATTGTTTTCGAACGATTTCTGAAGTATGGCCTTCCAATAGATTCTGACGTCCGTCCGGACCCTCATATAGAAGGGTGAAATGTGCCCGGAGCAAAGCGATGTTTTCAAAAGGGATGCAGTAAATATTGCGAGAAGTCATGTTCCCTTTTAATTGCAGCAGTTCCTCCAGTGTTTTTCGGATATTTTCGATGCCGTTTACTGTTCCGCCGACCGTATTAATAAGAATGCCATCGGGTTCGTACAGGGAAAGCAGGTTGTTAATATCGCCAGAATTGTAGGCTTCGGCAAATGCTGAATTCATTGCTTCGGGGTTGGATACGGAGCTGCTCTGAATCGATGGTTTCATTCGATCGCCTCTTTCTTTTCGTATTACATATTAGTTTAGACGGGTATTGTAAATAGATAAAGTACGCATAAAATGATGACATGGTCACAAAAAAATGACTTAGGGAGGTAGAAGATGCCTTATCAGGATGACGTTTTCGGTTGCCCGGTAGATGTTGGGGTTCACATGATCAGCGGTAAATGGAAACCTCGGATTCTGTATGAACTGTTCCAACAGACACGGCGTTTCGGTGAACTCTATCGGCAAATTCCCGAGGTTTCCCGGCAAGTTCTTACTGCACAGTTGCGTGAACTCGAGGAGGGCGGCATAGTGCGCCGAACCGTATATTCGACGGTGCCCCCGAAGGTGGAATACTCATTGACTGAATTCGGTAAAAGCTTGGAACCCATTCTGGAGCAACTTCTAAAAGCGGGCGAGCAATATATATCTTTTCAAAAAGAGAAGCAATAAAATTTGCCTTTACAGTCAGCACGCCCTGCCCCAAGTGATGGCGATAAAAAAGTTTTGGGCATCGTGGGAGATGGTGGCGAGCGTGTGGAAATAGAGTGGATTTGTGCTGTACCGTAAAATAGAAACCGCCCGAGTCCGAACCGCATAGCGCGGCAGGATTCGGGCGGTTTTTTCGGCATTTCTTCTTCTGCGATACGTGGCCTCTCATAACACAAGGACCTTCATGTAGGAAGACGCGGAAGCGAAAAAATGTTGTTATGGGAGCATGAACTTACTTTAGCAACTCTTCCAACTGTTCGTCGGTCCCCGAGTTTTCGAGCGGCGTAAACACCCTTATGGCAAAAGCGCTGCTTTCAGAGATTGTAAGCGTATGGTAATGGAAAGTCAGCAGGCCAGCTTGGGGTAGACGAATGATTTGATCCCCCTCCAAAGTACCGGAAACGTCTTGTCGGGCCCATAACGTCCTAAACTCCTCGTTCCTGTCATATAACTTGTCGAATAGCTCTTGATACCATAAATCGTTCATGTTCCGGGCAAACCGACTTCTGAAATGAGCCACCATCGTAGAAGCGACATTCTCCCAGTTCACGATGCGAGACTTGTTGTCCTCCACCTCGAAGACGCGCCAAAGCATATTTCTTTCAAGCTCCGGGGCTCGGCTTAAATCACCGCACAACGTACCCGATATTTGGTTCCATGCGAGAACGTTCCAGCGTTTGTCGATCATGTAGGCCGGATAGGTTCCTAACCTGTCCAGAATCTGCTGCAGGGAAGCGGGGGCGGAATCATTCTCTTTGGTCTGAGGAAGCGATGAAGGATTGGCCAATGCGAGTAGATGGTTGCGCTCGTCGCTGCTAAGCCGCAATGTTCGTGCCAAGCTCTCCAAGACTTGTTCAGACACACGAATGTCCCGGCCTTGCTCCAGTGCGGTATACCACGGCAAAGAAATGCCTGATAAACTTGCCACTTCCTCTCGTCTTAACCCCGTTGTGCGACGGCGCGATGTTCCAACCGGCAACCCCGCCTCTCTCGGGGAGAGCCGCAAGCGGCGTGAACGGAGAAAGTCAGCCAATTGTTTGCGTCTTCTTTTATCAATCATCATGAAGTTACCTCTTCCTACGGTGATAGAATTTATAGCAGTATCCATGATAATACTGTAAATGCTGACCTGTTTGTCCTTTTTATGACTCATTATAATCGGATTATCGTCCGTCGTGAAGGAGAGTCGGAGATGAAACAAGCTGTACCGAAATTCCCGCATGGATTAGCCGTTTGCGGCTGATGAGAATCGAATTGCAAGGTCAATCCAGTAACCGAATACGAAGGAGGATGATATGGTGAAAACAAAACAGATCGAACGTGAGTATAGTTTCAAGGGCAAACGTGTTGTTGTTCTTGGAGGTACGTCCGGAATCGGGTTTGCGGCAGCCGAAGCGGCTGCACGGGAAGGGGCATCCCTGGTCGTCGTGTCCAGTCGAAAAGAAAAAGTTGACCTTGCCGTTTCGCGTTTGATCGAAGGTACCGAGGGGTATGCGGTTGATCTGACGGATGAGGAACAGGTTCGTCAATTTTTCAGCGAAATCGGGGAATTCGATCACTTGGTCTTTACCGCGGGCGACCCGCTGATGGTCGAAAGTCTTGACGACACCGACATCGATGCAGCGCACCGATTGTTTAACGTTCGATATTGGGGAGCGTTTATGGCGGCCAAATACGGTAGCCGAAACATCAGACAGGGTGGTTCGATCACGTTGACTTCCGGCGTTGCCGGAGTTCGCCCGCAGAAGGGGTTTACTGTCGCAGCCAGCATATGCGGCGCTGTCGAGTCGCTCACCCGGGCGTTGGCCGTCGAGCTGAGTCCACTTCGCGTCAATGCCGTTTGCTTCGGCCTTATGCGTACCGAGCTGTGGGACGGCATTCCTGAGGAACACCGGAACGCGATGTATGAAAATGCCGGGAAATCGTTGCCGGTTGGGCGAATCGGCGAACCGGAGGACGGTGCCGAGGCGTTTCTCTACTTCATGCGTCAGAAATACGCCACCGGGCAGATCGTTGTCGTGGATGGCGGTTCTACTCTGGTTTAATTTTCTTACCGCCGGTTACGTTTGCGATGCACTCTTTTTTAAAGTACGCGGATCCCGATGAAGGCAAAAGCATTCATGCATTTAAATCCCTCCAATTCATTTGGAATTTACAAGATCTCATAAATGTTTTTGTAATCCACGAACCCTCATGTAATGACATATTTAGCGAATGGTGATACAATTCAAAAGGGAACATTTGTTCTTTTTCGTGATGGACAAGAAATTTCGCCATGCTATTTATAGGAGTGAAAAAATGCGAAGTCGAATGAACGTACGAATTGAGCCTTGGTCAGATGCCGACCTAGCTTTACTCTATCGCCTGAATGTACCAGATATGCTGGAACATTTGGGCGGCCCGGAGACCGAGGAACAGATCCTTGCACGACACAAGCGGTACCTTGAGGTTGGCACGAAGGGAACTGGACGTATGTTCAGCATCGTCCTCCTCCCGGAATTCGAAACGGTCGGCAACATCGGGTATTGGGAACGCATCTGGCAGGAGGAAACCATTTGCGAAATCGGCTGGGGCGTCTTGCCGCCTTTTCAGGGCAGAGGTATAGCTGCTGCTGCCGCTGCGGCTGCGCTCGCAAGTGCCAAAGCGGAACGTAAACATAGGTACATTCACGCATTCCCGTCAGTCGATAATCCGGCGTCAAACGCCATTTGCCGGAAGCTCGGCTTCTCGTTTATCGCAGAGTGCGCGTTCGAGTACCCGCCAGGGAACATGATGCGATGCAACGAATGGCGCATAGATCTTTATGAAAAATTCTAGAATAGCATGTCAGCATAGCAGCTTAGCAGGTAGCTCTATTCTAATTTGAATTTCTTCCATAGAGGATTGCCGCAGGTGAAGAGTTCACTTTACTTCCTAAAATGAAGCCCAAGAGCAAGTTGCTCGCTCTTGGCCTCTTTTTTAGCGGGTGTTGATATCGTCAATCTATTAAAAGGGATGCCCCTGCAGCATAAGCTGCTTTGGGCATCCCTTTTATTTAGAACGGTACGAGCGTTCGGTCGTTTATGGAAGAATGTTGCCTGCCGCGCGGTAAATTTCGTACCATTCTTCGCGGGTCAGCGTAATTTCGCTTGCTTTCACGCAGTCTTTCAGACGTTCGATGTTCATCGTGCCGATGACCGGCTGCATGTTGGCCGGATGGCGCAGCAGCCACGCGATGGCGATCGTGGTATTGCTGACGCCGTATTTGGCGGCGATTTCATCGATTTTTTGGTTCAATTCCGGGAATTTGTCATTGCCGAGGAATACCCCTTCGAAAAATCCGTATTGGAAAGGGGACCACGGCTGGATCGTAATGTCGTTCAAACGGCAGAAATCAAGCACGCTTCCGTCGCGGTTCACGGCGGACGCGTTTTCCATGTTCACGTTGATGCCGCTGGAAATCATCGTCGCATTCGTGATGCTGAGCTGCAGCTGATTGGCGACGATCGGCTGTTTCACCGCTTTTTTCAGCAGCTGGATTTGCATCGGATTTTGGTTGGACACGCCGAAATGGCGCACTTTGCCGGAGCTTTCGAGCTGATCGAACGCTTCCGCCACTTCTTCCGGTTCAACGAGCGCATCCGGACGGTGCAGCAGCAGGACGTCCAAATAATCGGTTTTCAGTCTCTTCAATATGCCGTCGACCGAATTCAAAATATGCTCTTTGGAAAAATCGAACATCCCTTGGCGGATGCCGCATTTGGATTGCAGAATGATGTTTTCGCGGATGTCGCTGTTCATATGTATCGCGTCCGCAAAAATTTCCTCGCAGGCGCCGCCGCCGTAAATGTCGGCATGGTCGAAGAAATTCGCGCCCAATTCGAGGGATGTTTGCACGAAACGCTCCGCGCCGTTTTTGTCGAGCGAGTTGATGCGCATGCAGCCTACGGCTACGACAGGGACTTCCAGTGTGCTGCTTCCCAGCTTGATTGTTTTCATGAATGCTGTCCTCCCAGACTCATAATAGGATGATGTTTCTGCTCCGCGGCGGTATTGCCCCCGGGAGTTTGCGGTCTTGTGTGCGTTTACGCTTGATGAATAAGCAAAGCAGACAGTCTCCAATTCATTTTTGCACGTACCCGGAAAGGATTCAAGTTTATTTTATCAGCGAGAGCATCACTTCGACGGTATGATCGACAAAAGAACGCTCCGGACGGGCTTTCATCATGACGGTGAGTCCGATCAACGAAACGACAAGCGTTTGCGCCAAAGCTTTGGCATCCACTCCGGTTTGAAGTTCTCCTGAACGCCTCCCCTTTTCAAGCATCTCCTGAAAAATCGCCGCCAGATACATTTCATGCTCCCTGGTAAGGATTTCGAACTTGGCGTCATGCGGCGCCAGCTCAACCATCGTATTGATGCAGAAGCAGCCCCGGTTGCCTTCCCCCGCATATTCTTCTTCCACCAATCCTTCAAAGAAACGGCGAAACGCTTCTTTCACCGACGGATGATGCTGCAGCTTCGCGCGGATGCCGGCGGCGTGGACTGAAGTATACCGGCGCAAAGCCGCTTCAAAAAGCTCCTTTTTATCCCCGAACGTGGAGTATATGCTTGGCCGCTGGATTCCCATGGCCGAGGTCAAATCGCTTAACGACGTCGCTTCGTACCCCTTTTCCCAAAAAAGCTGCATGGCCGCGTCCAACGCTTTTTCAACATCAAATTCCCGCTGCCGAACCATGATGGCACCTCTTTTCATATCGATCAGTATAATATGATTTTAGCCGATGTCATGCTGCAATGTCAAAAAAAGTTATGCACGGGCTGAGCCGAAAAGCTGTTTATAACAGCAAATACAACTACCCATCCGATTTCTTCCGGACTTTTTTGGTCCTCCTTCTCTTGACAGTTTTCTTGAAAGAAGGTTATGTTTATCTCATCATAACATACTGATCGGTATAATATACTTTTTGGTATGAAATAGAAGGAGGTATTTGATGAACACGGAGGTTATCGAAAAACAAAAAGAAACCGCAGCCGCGCAATCCCGTGAACATGGCGGGGAAGGCGCGGGAGGAAAGGGGGCCGCATTTTCGATCTCGCGTCGGATGGCCCTGCTGTTTGCGGTGGCTTGCGGGTTATCCGTCGCCAACATTTACTACGCGCAGCCGCTGCTGGATGCTTTGGCCCGCGAATTCGGGCTTCCGCATTCCTCCGTCGGCATCGTCATTACGGTAACCCAGATTGGTTACGCGCTCGGATTGTTCCTGCTTGTCCCGCTGGGCGATCTGCTGAATCGGCGAAAACTGATCCCGGGCATGATGCTGTTATCCGTGATCGCTTTGATCGTGGCCGGTACGGCAAGCAATACCGCCGTTTTATTCGCGGGGTTGGCGGTGGTCGGGCTGCTTGCCGTCGTGACGCAATCGCTGGTCGCGTATGCTTCAAGCTTGGCGGCACCTTCCGAACGCGGACAAATCGTCGGTTGGGTGACGAGCGGCGTCGTCATCGGCATTTTGCTCGCCCGTACCTTCGCCGGGGTGTTAACCGATATCGCCGGTTGGCGCTCCGTTTACCTGTCTTCGGCCGTGCTGCTGTTCTTCGTGGCCTGCATCCTGCTGCACTCGCTGCCCCGCGAACATCGGGATCAACCCCGGTTAAACTATTTGCAGCTGCTGCAATCGGTGCTCGCCTTGTTCATGCAGGAGAGGATTTTGCGCATTCGCGCGATTTTGGCGCTGCTCATTTTTGCTTCGTTCAGCATATTGTGGACTTCGCTTGTCCTGCCGCTTAGCCGTCCGCCGCTTTCCCTTTCCCACTCGGCGATCGGTTCGTTCGGTCTCGCGGGGGCCGCAGGGGCGCTTGCGGCGGCAAGGGCGGGCCGCTGGGCCGACCTCGGGTTTGGCCAAAAAACGACCGGCATCGCGCTTGCTCTTTTGCTGTTATCATGGCTGCCGATCGGTTTGCTCCATCATTCCCTGCTTTTGTTGGTGCTTGGCATCCTTCTCCTGGACATGGCCGTTCAGGCGGTGCACGTCACGAATCAAAGCTTGATTTTTAACGTGCGCCCCGAAGCAAGAAGCCGGCTGACCGCCGGATATATGATTTTTTATTCGATCGGCAGCGCCGCCGGCTCGATTGCATCCACGACCGTATACTCCTATTTTGGATGGACCGGGGTTTGCACGTTGGGTGCGTCCGTAAGCGCGCTGGCTCTGCTGTTTTGGGCTTGCACCCGACGGGGCTGAGCGCGGAAGCAGTCCCCGCCATGAAATGGTTCATTTGGACCGGCGGGGATTTTTTCATTAAAGAAAAATGAACATCGAACCACTGATTTAAATTGAGATATTTAGAAAAACGTGGTTTATTGGTAGAATAAATTCAACCTATGATGACATAGAGTGATATGCAAATCAAAAGATTTTAGGAGGCGGTTGGCGTGCAAGCCCAGGGACTCATTCCGATTTTTCGCATGTTTGACGAAAGGAAAGCAAAAGAATTTTATATCGATTACCTCGGTTTCAAGCTGGATTGGGAGCATCGTTTCGAACCGGATCTGCCGTTATACGCGCAAATTTCCCTGCATGACGTCACGATCCATCTCAGCGAACATTACGGGGATTGCAGCCCGGGAGCCGCCATCCGCGTCGAAATGAAAGGCGTCGAAGAGTTCCACCGGCAGCTGATCGGCAAGCAGTATAACTATTCAAGACCCGGATTGGAGATGACGCCGTGGCACACCAAGGAATGCAACGTGGTCGATCCGTTCGGCAATAAAATCGCGTTTTACGAGAACGCGGAATAGGATTGCAGTGCAAGTTGTACATGTCTGTACGCTGCCAACGAATATGGAAAGGAACATGCCGATGAAAACGGAAGCCGTTATTTTCGACCTCGACAACACGTTGATTAACCGGAAGCTTGCCTTTCGCGCTTATTCGGAGCATTTTATCGATCGATTCGTAACAGCCCGGGATGCCCGGCAAAAAGAAGAATTCATCGAATTCATGCGGGTGTCGGATCGGGACGGATACCGCGACAAACGGGAAATGGTTCAGGAATGCCTGGCCGCTTTGCCGATGAAAAATCAGGACATGACCGCCGAGGAACTGCTCAACCACTGGTTCGCCGAATTTTATGGCTATACCGTTCTGATGGACGGAACTTTGGATGTTTTGGACCGCCTGAAACAGAAGCATATCAAACTCGGCCTGATTACGAACGGTTCGTCGCATGCCCAAAATTCCAAAATCGATAAGGCGCAAATCAGGGATTATTTTGACACGGTCATCGTATCGGGCGAAGCGGGGTTCCATAAGCCGGATAAACGCATATTTGAGCTGGCCTTAAGACAATTGGAAGCCAAACCGGAGAATAGCTGGTATGTCGGCGACCATCCTCGGAACGATATTTTCGGCGCAGCAAGCGCCGGATTAAACGCCATTTGGCTGCAGGGCTTTATGGAATGGCATAGCGATCTAGAGGAACCTAAGCATCGAATCGGCAGCTTGAACGAAATCATCGCATTGATCGACAATACATAGAAAGGTGATGAGCATGCAACAACCATCCCTAAGCCCCGGCAATCCATTATTGGAGACGGAACGGCTCGTTTTAAGGAAATTGACGGCAAACGATGTCGGCGACGTGTTCAAATACTGCTCCGACGAGGAAATTTCGAAATATACCACATGGCATTCGCATCAAACGATCGAGGATTCCAGACAGTTCGTTGATCATGTCCTCGGTTTGTACGAACAAAACAATCTAGCGCCATGGGGAATCGAACACAAGGAAACCGGTGCCGTTATCGGCACGGTCGGTTTTGTCTATTGGCATCCCAAACAGGCAAGGGCCGAATTGGCTTATGCGCTTTCCAGAGCATATTGGAATAAGGGACTGATGAGCGAAGCTGCGGGAAAAGTGGTCCGGTTCGGATTCGAAGCGATGCAATTGGTGCGGATTGAAGCCCGCTGCCATCTGCTTAACATCGGCTCCAGCCGGGTGATGGAAAAATGCGGAATGGAATTCGAAGGCATTTTGCGAAAACATATTTTTGTAAAAGGCAAATTCGAAGATTTGAAGCTGTATGCCATCATTCATGAAGATAACGCCAGTGCTCACGAAGGGGGATGGAGATGAAAAGGAAATATGTGTTCGCGCTTTTATTGATTTTTGCTGCATTTTCGCTGCTAACAGGATGCGTTCCCGGAGACGGCACAAATACTCCTGAGCGTACCGCAGGTTTTTTCTGGGGAATTTGGCATGGCTGGATCGCACCTATTTCATTAATTATAGGATTGTTTAAACCCCACATCAGGGTGTATGAAATGTATAATTCCGGTTGGTGGTATGATGTGGGTTTCTATATTGCGGTGATTAGCGGATTCGGAAGCATTTCCATTTTCCGGAGAAAAAAATCAAACAGGGATTAAGCCGCAAAGCCTTATAACGATGGAAACGCGGATGCAGATTGGATGAGCTACAAGCAAGCTGAACAGGAAGGCAAAATTCCGTTAAGAATGGAGCGCAATCCATTGGTCTTTTTCAACATTTTTTGGATGATCATTTTCGCTGCGGTTATCCTTTCGGTGATCGGCCTTATTTTCCGGAAAAGTGTTTTGCTTTACCTGTCCGCGGTGCTGCTGCTTCCATTAGCGTTATATTTGTCGGCAACGCCGCGGTTTCTGTTCTGGGGGCTCGTATTTCCGCTTTTATTCGCAGGTTCGGCCATTTTGATCCAAAGGAAGCGAAGATGGCTTGCGGTCATGCTGTCGGTACCTGTGTACCTGCTTGTGGCCTGGTTGATGTACGCCGTATGGAACCAGTAAAAGTAGTGCTTCCAAGCGATGACTAAGACTGGAGGAAATGTCATGCCCTATGATGCGAAAATCACGTCCGCGGAGCTGGATCGGCTGCTTCCTTTTTTGAATGTTCTTCAAGATCCGAACCAGCCGTTGTCTGCTGCGTCCGGCGGTTACCGCTTTGAAACGGAGGTTATCCGGAATTTTGTGCAAGAGCTGTCCGACACGGGTTTCATGATGGTATTCGATTGGAGTTCGTGGGTCGCGGAGCATGAAATCTATCGAGACATCGACCGGGACATCGCAGACCATTTGATGCAGGCGGATTTGGAGACGCTAAGAAAACTTGTCACAAGTTACGTGCGCGGGGACCGGTTTACGGAAGGGGTATGGATTCGGGTCCTTGAAAACGGCAAAATGACGCAAATTCTAAAAAGGCTGAAAATGCTTCGGGAAGAGATGCAGGAGTAAGCCAGGGAAAGGTGCGAACCCGATATGTATGCCGTCGTTCTCCACTTCGATCAAAAGACGGAACAAACGCTTAAACGGATCTGGGAAGAAATACGTGATCAGGGCATCTCGGGATACGTGGCTGAGGTCCCAAACCGGCGGCCGCATTTGACGCTTGCGGATTATTCGAATCCGGATGAGGCGGAGTTCATGGAAATGTTTGATCATTTTTACAACGCAAGGCCGGGCTTTTCGTTAAACTTCGGCATGCTGGGCACGTTTATCGGGTCGGGTACGCTTTTTCTGGCCCCCAATCCGGCGGCCGAGCTGTTGGAACTTCATGCCGAACATCATCAATATTTTAGCCGGTATGCGAACAAAGCCAATCCGCTCTACGCTCCTAACGCATGGGTGCCGCATTGCACGATCGCTAGCAGGCTTGATGAACGGAAACTGCCGGAAGCTTTGCAATATTGCACGGGCAGCATCCAAACATCATTTCGCACCGAGATTCGGGAAGTGTCCCTGATCAAACTGAAATACCAAAATAACCGCTGCACGGATTGCTCCGCCATGTTGACGAACCGTTGATATGATTCTTAACGCAGAAAGAAGACAAACAAGATTTTACGAAAACAAAAGACAGAAAGCAGGATGGTTATGACCGAAATCAAACACATTGCCGAATCGGATCTTCCGGCGCTTGCCCGGCTGTACGAAGAGCTCATGGGAATCCCGACGAACGGGGACAGGATGCTTCAGGTTTTCCGAAGCGCCGAAAGCAGCGGAAACTATCATATTCTGGGCGCGTTCCATGAAGGGGAGCTCGCCGGATCGCTAATGGGAATTATATGCCTTGATTTTGTCGGAAGCTGCAAACCGTTTATGGTGATCGAAAACGTCATCGTTTCAAGCCGCATTCGCAGGCAAGGCATCGGAAAGAAGCTGATGGAAGCCATCGAGCAAATCGCGAGGGACCATAATTGCGGCTATATCATCTTCGTGTCCGGAGAACAGCGCAAGGAAGCGCACCAATTCTACGAGAAGCTCGGTTACCGCGACGAACAAGTTGAAGGATTCAGGAAGCTACTGTAGAACACGTACCGAAGCCGGCATCCGGGAAGGAACAAGCCTCTCATAATTTAGATCAGGATTTTGCAAAATTCGATTCCGGTCGCTCCCGGTACATTATGAGAGGAACGAAACCGCTTCGCTCTATATATTGCCGATTGAAGGTCGCTCCTTGGATTTTTGCAAAATCCTCAGATATATCGACCATTCGTTTCCCATATACATAGCTGTGGAGAAATGAATTTTACGCCCATTCAAGGTTCAAGGAGGGGAGACATGAGCGGTTCAGCAGTCGGAAAAAGCGTTCCGAGAAAGGAATCCTGGCAAAAAGCGACCGGAACGGCCCGCTATGTGGACGATATCGCAAAACCGGGGATGTTGTATGCCAAACTCGCGGTCAGTCCCCATGCCCATGCCAAAATCATATCGATCGATTCCTCGCAGGCCTTAAGCATTCCCGGCGTACGGGCGGTAGTGACAGGGCAACATTTTCCGGTGTTGACCGGGTCTCCGCTGGAAGACCGGCCGCCGCTCGCCATCGATAAAGTCAGATATTACGGCGAGCCGGTGGCTTTGGTCGTCGCCGATTCGGAATATATTGCCCAAATGGCCGCTTTACGGATTAAAGCCGAATATGAACCTCTGCCCATCGTACATTCCCCGAGCCAAGCTTACCAAAAAGATGCCCCGCTTATCCACGAACGTCTCGCAACTTACCATGGAGATGAAGAGGTTTATCCCGAACCTGGAACGAACGTCGCCAACCGAACCCGAATCCGCAAAGGCAATATGGTTGAAGGCTGGAAGCAATGCACCCACACCGTCGAGGTTTATGTCCGTTTGCCGCAGTCCGACCATGCCGCCATGGAAACGAGGTGCAGCATCGCCGAAATCCGGCCGGACGGCATCGTCATCATTCATTCCGCTTCGCAATCTCCCTACATCATCCGAAAGCAGATCAGCCATTATTTTCACGTCCCCCTTCAAAAAGTTCAGGTCCATACCCCGTTGGTCGGGGGCGCATACGGCGGAAAAGCTGCCGTTCAATTGGAGTTTCTCGCCTTTTTGGCGTCCAGAGCCGTTGGAGGAAGACCCGTAAAACTTGTGAATGCCAGGGAAACGGATATGGTTTCGTCTCCGGTTCATATAGGCCTCGAATCCAGAGTTCGGCTGGGCTGTACCCAGGACGGCAAAATCGCCGCCGCCGAAATTTTGCATTTGTTCGACGGTGGCGCCTATTCGGACCGGGGAGTGATCATGAGCCGGGCCGGAGCCACCGATTGCTCGGGCCCGTACCGCATCGACAACCTTCATTGCGACTCGTTATGCATGTACACCAATCATCCTTATTCAACATCGTTTCGGGGATTCGGGCACTTGGAGCTGACCTTCGCGATGGAAAGGGCCATGGATGCCTTGGCCGAAAAAGCGCAAATGGACCCGCTCGAGTTTCGTTTCCATAACGCGATCGGGCCGGGCGATACGACGCCGACGCAGGTGTTGCTAAATCGAAGCAATGTGGGCGATTTGTCCAAATGCATTGCCAAGCTGTACGACATCATCCAGTGGGATCAGAGGAGCCGCGTGCAATCGAGCGGCCATCTCGTGAAGGCGACAGGGGTGTCTTGTTTCTGGAAAAATTCGAATACGCCGGCAGACGCGGGGGCGGGAGCCGTCGTCATTTTTAATGCGGATGGCAGCGTAAACGTGCTGTGCGGGGCCGTAGAGATCGGTCAAGGCACCCGCACGGCGCTCACGCAAATGCTGGCCGAACGGCTGAAAATAGATGGGCGCAGGATTCATATCGCAACCGATGTCCGTACCGAATCCGATCCCGAGCTGTGGAAAACCGTCGCAAGCCGAAGCACCTTTCTGGTCGGGAACGCGCTCATGACGGCGGCCGACGATGCGATTGCCCAGCTGAAGCGCACGGCTTCCTTTGTTTTGAAATGCCCGGCGGACAGCTTGGAAGTGGGCGGGGGAAGGGTCTACTGCAGGAATGACCATGCCGCCGGAATCGGCATCGATGCCATCGCCCACGGATACAAGCTACCGGACGGACGTTTCATCGGCAGCCAGATCATCGGCCGCGGAAGCTACACGATGCGCGGAATTACGGAGCTCGATCCGGAGACGGGAAGGGGGAATCCCGGGCCGGAATGGACCGTCGGCGCCCAGGCGGTCGAAGTGGAATTCGACACGAGGGACTTTACCTACCGGATCGTCAAGGCGGCTACGGTCATCGATGCCGGCAAGGTGATCAATCCGGTGTTCGCACGCGGTCAACTTACGGGGGGCATGAGCATGGGCCTTAGTTTGGCCAGCAGGGAAACATTTCTGTTCAACGATCGCGGCGTTGTATTAGATACGCAGTTTCGAACCTATAAGCTGATTCGGTACGGGGAGCAGCCGTCGTATTTCGTTGATTTCGTCGAAACTCCGCATCTGGAAGCTCCTTACGGACTGCGCGGAATTGGCGAGCATGGCGTGATCGGCATGCCTGCCGCCTTGGCGAGCGCCTTGTCGGCCGCTGCCGGCGTCGAACTAAACCGGCTGCCCTTAACGCCGGAGAGAATCTGGAGGGCGGTCCATGATTCCGTTTGATTTCGATTATTACCGGCCGGCTTCCGCCACGGAGGCGGTAGAGTTATATATGAAGCTGCATTCGCATGGGAAAAAACCGATGTATTATTCGGGCGGGACAGAAATCATTACGATGGCCCGAAGAAATTCCATTCAACCTCAAGCGGTGGTGGACATCAAGTCCATTCCGGAATGCGGCATACTCGAATTCGATAAGGACCGATTGGTTATCGGTTCCTGCATCACGTTATCGGCATTGTCCGCGGCAAATCCGTTTCCGCTGCTCAGCGCGGCGTCGCAAGGCGTCGCCGATCAAACATCGCGAAACAAAATCACGCTCGGAGGAAACATCTGCGGAAAAATCCATTACCGTGAGGCCGTTCTTCCCTTGTTGCTGGCAGACAGCCGCATGGTCATCGGAGGACCGGAGGGGAAGCGGGAGGTTTCAATCCATGAAGTGTTCGCGGAACGGATCAGATTAAAGCCCGGAGAGTTCCTTATGCAGATCATTACAGATCGCAAATACGTATCCTTGCCGTATTATCATGTCAAAAAACGTCTGATCGGGAACGTCGCTTACCCTCTCGTCACATTGGCTGCCCTAAAGAAAGACGGTCTAATTCGTACTGCGTACAGCGGCGTTTGCGCTTTCCCTTTTCGATCTTCCGCAATCGAGCAGGTGTTGAACGATCCGTTGCTGCGTCCCGAGGAAAAGGCGAACCGGGCCATCCAAAAGCTGCCGGCTCCAATCCTGTCGAATGCGGAAGGATCCGCTGCGTACCGGCAGTTCGTGCTGAAACAAACGATCGAAGAAGCCGTGAATTCTTTGGAAGGAGGGTGAGCATGCAAATGAACGTTCCGAAACTTTATCCGATCGAGCTGCAGGTTAACGGCGAACAGAGGACGGCAAGGGTCCGAGCGGCGGAAACCTTACTGAATGCCCTTCGGGATCACCTCGGATTAACCGGATGCAAACCCGGTTGCGAGAATGGGGATTGCGGGGCATGCACGATCATTATGGGGGGCCTGCCGTTCAAATCCTGCATTATGCTTGCGGTGGAAGCGGAGGGACATCAGATCACCACCATCGAAGGGTTGTCCGGTTCCCCTATGCAGCAAGCTTTTGTTCATAAGCAAGCGTTCCAATGCGGTTATTGCACGCCCGGATTTATCATGAACGGCCAAGGACTGCTGGATGCCCATCCGGAAGCGGATGAAGAAACCATCCGGTTATGGCTTGAATCGAATATTTGCAGATGCACCTCATATGAAGAAATTCATGAAGCGGTCAGAGCTGCTTTTACTTCCAAAAACGCGGAGAAACCGCCAACCGGCAGGCTGGGGAAGGAGGATGGGATTGGAAGAGATTCATCGCATTCTGGAAGCCGTTGAAAGAAGCGGCCGGCGAAGCGTATTGGCTACCGTTGTCCATGTGGAAGGAAGCGCCTACCGAAAAGAAGGGGCGTCCATGCTGTTTTTCGAAGACGGAACGCAAACCGGAATGCTGAGCGCGGGCTGTATCGAAGCCGATCTGGCGGCGCGCGTGCCGGAAATGTTGGAGACGGGGGAATCCCGCGTCTATGCATTCGACATGCAGTCTTTCGATCCCTTATCCTGGGGCGAAACATCGGGATGCGGCGGAATCGTTCACGTAGCGATGGAGCCCGTCAACGATGTTTTCGCCGGTCATCTGCGTACGTTGAAGGGATATTTGGATCAGGCTTGCGAGGTTGTCCACATCAAAACATTCAACCCGGACCGTTCGGTTTCCGGGTATGGCTTTTTTGCCGCCGATCGGCAGCTGTTTGGTGAATGGAAGGGCGCTGTTCCCGAGGAGCTGTTCAGCATGGCGAGTTCCGGCAGCATCGGGAAAAGCGGATTGAAGGCGTTATCCTCTCTGGATGAGGAAATATTCGTCCATATCTATTCGCCCAAACCGAGATTGATCATTTTCGGGGCGGGGCGGGATGCCAGGCCGCTCGCATCGTTTGCGGCAGCCGCCGGGTTTTCCGTGACCGTTGCCGATTGGAGGCCGGCATTATGCGACCGGAGTTTTTTTCCGGATGCGGAAAAGCTTATGGTTGGATTTCCGGAGGAAACGGCAGACATGCTTCGCATCACATCCAATGATTATGTCGTGGTGATGACCCATCAATTTGGAAGGGACATGGAGCTGATCCGCATCCTTTCCCGGCTTCGGCTTGGGTATCTCGGCATTTTGGGTCCGAAGCGCAGAACGGAACTTTTGTTTGACGGCGTCCCGATCCCTCCGTACGTGCGCTCTCCCGTAGGCATCCCGATCGGGGCGGAAGGCCCGGAGGAAATTGCCGTAAGCGTGCTTGCGGAAGTCATTCAGGTTCATAACGCCAAAAGAAAGCGTCGCAGCGGCTTATGAGGCAAATCCGTATAATCGGTGTATATCTGGCAGCAGGCCGCAGCGAGCGAATGGGTTCCGATAAGCTTCGTTTGCCGCTGGGGCCTGTGTGTCTTGGAAATTACGGGCTGGCTGCGGCACTTGCTTCCGGTTTGAATCATATATGGGTCGTTTCCGGCGATACGCAGGCGGATTGGATCGATCGTTCTTTCTACGAGGACCGGAACCGCCGCCGATGGTCTTTGATCCGCTGCCCGGATGCCCGTCTAGGGCAATCCAACTCTTTGCGATGCGGCATACGTGCCGCCGCGTCGGCGGGAGCGGAAGCGGCGATGGTTCTTCTGGCCGACCAGCCTTTCATCACGGCGGGGATGATCGACGAACTGCTGGATCGTTATCAACGCCAGCGTCACGACGGCATTCTTTACGCAGCCGCAGGGCTGAATGGGCTGGCAAGACCGCCGGTCATTTTTAACCATCGCATGTTTCCGGATCTGCTTGCGCTGCAAGGAGACGTCGGAGCTAGGCGCCTGATCCGCGAGGATCGGCCGGGAATTTGCATCGAATTCGACGACCCCGACTTGTTTTTGGACGTGGATACCGGAACGGATTACGCGTCTTTATTGAAAAAAACGTTTTTCTGGAAATCTTGAACGACTTGTTCCGCGTTCATGTACAAAGCAAGCGGGTACTGATCGTTCGCCAAATGAGAAGGCGCTTTGACGGCCAAAGAGGCCGCAGTCGGTTCGAACGTCGTTTGCTTGGGATCGTTTAGCATAGTATTCCAACTTTTGACGAGCGAGCCTAACGTATTCATGTGATCCGCCCAAATCCGCCGGTCTTCTTCCGTAAAATGGCCGCTTTCGGCCCATTTTTTGAAAATGCGGACCATATCCGACAGATTGGCAAAACTTGATCGGAGCTGGGCCATTTGCCGGGTCAATTCGTCCATGGCGGTGCGTTTTTTGGAGGCAAGCGGGTTGTAACGCAAGCTTTGGTTCGCCTTGTCTGTTTCGACGGTCGCTTGATGCAGTTCCTGAAACATGGTTTGCAGTTCGTCTTCGACTATTTTTACTTGGCTTGCCGGGCAGCCATGTTGTACCCATTCGGCCGTTTGATAAAAATGCCGGGTTAAACGATCCGCAAAACGCGCCATTTTTTGTTTGGCCGTTTGGATGGAATCGGGAGGAAACAACAGCACGTGAATAAGAACCGCAACGACGGCACCCACTACGGTATCGCGCACGCGGTCTAGCGGGTAGCTCGGCATTTTGCTTTGAAAATACAATACCAGCAAAACGCTGAGGGCAACCTGAACCGCCAGGGCATGATCCAAGTTCAGCCTCTTGACGATGACCGCGCCAAGCAGCACTAATAGCCCGATGCTCCATCCGCTTACACCGAGATAAGGCGCTATGCATGCGGTCGCCGCAACCCCGACAATCGTTCCGATGATACGCTGCCAGGCAAAATGCAGGGATTGGCTGACCGTAATTTGAAAACATAAGATGGCCGTCAGCGGGGCCAAGTAAGGATGGTTGGACCCGGCCCATTTGGCGGCTTCCCATGACAGCGCTGCAGCAAACGGCATTTTCCATACCGTGCCATTATTTTTGATGAAATCTGTTAATTTACTATTCACTGGGTCGGACTCCGTTTTATAATTGTTTACGTTATTGTTGCCGCAGATGGAAGCTGTTCATTCGCCGGCATCGTTATTTTGAAGAAATTTTTTCAAGCTGGAGGGTGGAAGGGATGGAAGGTATGCTTGAAACGAGATTGCCAGGGGATCGGATCCTGCTTCGCCCCGTGCGGGAAAACGAATTGGATGCTTATTTCGGGCTTTTGCAGGAGCCGGAGGCGATGAGGCTGACCGGAACACAGGAACGGTTCACCAAAGAAAACGCCGCGGCATGGCTGCAAAAGATCAGCCGCGTTCATGAGGATCGCGTCGATTTGATGATCGCCTTAAACGAAACGGATGAATTGATCGGCGAGGTCGTTCTGAACGAAATCGATCGGGCAAATCGCTGCGCCAACATTCGTATTATGATTTCCGCGCGGCACAGCGATCAAGGGTACGGTTCGGAAGCGATGCGTTTGATGCTAAGGCACGGTTTCGAGGATTTGAAGCTGCACCGGATCGAGCTCGGAGTTTATGCGTTTAACCCCAGAGCCGTTCACGTGTATGAGAAGCTTGGTTTTTGCCGGGAAGGCGTGAAGCGGGACGCGCTTTATCTCGAAGGGCGGTTTCATGACATGATTTTGATGGCGCTTTTGGAAGAAGAGTTTCGGGCGCGTTCCTAAAGATATGTAAGAGGGCTTCTGGAATACCGGAATGCGCGGCTTAAGGCAATGATCGAAGATTCGAATATCGAATGAAGGGCGGTGGCGATATGAAAGGAATCGAGAAAGTGCATCAGTTAATCGAAGGCTGGGTGGCGGAGAAAAAAATACCCGGCGCGGTCATTGACATTCAGGTCAAAGACAAGCTACAATGGCAAGCCGCTTACGGAACTGCCTCGCGGGATACGATTTTTGACGTCGCTTCGCTAACGAAAGTCGTAGCGACGCTGCCGGCGATCATGACGTTGGTTCAGTCGGAGCGGGTTTCGCTTCAGGACCCGATCCAAACATATCTCCCGGAGTTTCGCCATCCGGATGTGACCGTCGAGCACTGTTTAAAACACGTTTCCGGTTTGCCTTCCGGCGTTCCGGATTTCAAAGATCGTTTCAAAACGTTGGACATTCGGCGAATTTTTGAGCTGGGACTTGAATCCCGCCCCGGCGAGCGCGTGAATTACAGCGATATCGGCCTCATTTTGATCGGCTGGATCGTTTCCCGGTTGACGCAGCAGCCGCTGGATGAATGGGCCAGGGAGCATGTTTTTGAGCCGCTTGGCATGAAAGACAGTTATTTTAACCCGCCGCAAACCTTAAAGGGACGAATCGCCCCAACCGAGTGGGACGGTCAAAAATACATCCACGGGGAAGTCCATGACGAAACATGCTATCGCCTCGGAGGCGTCGCAGGCAGCGCGGGTTTGTTTTCGACGGCGGAGGATTTGGCCCGGTATGCGAAAATATGGCTTTACCCCGAACGTTATTCGCTGCTGTCCAGGGAGACGGTGGATGCGTGTTTGAAGTCTGTTTTTCAGGGGCGCGGGCTGGGATGGCAGGTACAGGGAGCCTCGGATGAAGGGCTGTCATGCGGCCCGAATTGGCCGGAAGGCAGCTTTGGGCATACCGGATTTACGGGAACCAGCATGTGGGTGGACCCGGTGGACGAGATGACCGTCGTATTTTTGACGAACGCGGTGCATTTGGGAAGGGAACATAACGAATTGAGGCATTTACGGCCGATTTTGCATGAGGCGGCGTTGTCCATTATAAGATAATGAACGATGATGGGGAACGATCCGGTCCTTGATTTACCGCAATTTTCTGGAGTGAGAAGGGGCGTGCTCCGTCTAATATGAGGCGAGGCTGACCCTGTCCAGGATAAGACAAGCTGACCCATGGCAACCGACAGGAGCTGAAAAGAGTGGAAAAGGAACTAAAGGCGCTGATGAACGATCGACTGCTAACGGACGGTGCATCGTTTTTCGATGCGGCTCTGGGGGAAGTGAAATATATTGGCGGATTCCAAAACTTTATATACGAATATGAGCGAAGCGGAACTTCATATATTCTCAGGTTCACCCACAGCTCCCATCACGAGATTCATCAAGTTCAGGCCGAATTGGACTGGATTGATTATCTTTCCGGCAGTGGCGTCTCTGTAAGCAAACCGGTCGCTTCCGTGCATGGCCGCATGCTTGAAGTGCTCCAACTGAAGGATTCCTGTTTTATTGTTTCTTCTTTCGAAAAAGCGCCGGGAAAAAAGATATTTTATCCCGAGTGCATGAACAACGATCTCCTCACTGAAGCATGCGGCGAATTGACGGGACGGATCCATGCTTTATCCCAAACGTATGAACCGGTGGGCAGGCTTGCGAGACGGCATCATTGGAATGAAAACTACTATATCAAGCATGCGCGAAAATACATACCTGCGGATCAGCACAAAGTTTGGGCAAACATCGAGCGGTTAATGAAGGAAATGCAAGACTTGGAGCAAGGGGAGCATTACGGTCTGATCCACGGCGACATCAACGTCGGAAACTTTTTCGTGGACGGCGGCCGAATCACCCTTTTTGATTTCGACGAATGCCAATACAGCTGGTTTGTGGAGGACATTGCGATCCAGCTGTTTTATATGATTTACGTTGTGCTGGACGATTCCACACCTGAGCGGCATGAGCAGGCACGAAGATTTATGAGGTTCTTTTTACAAGGTTATGAAAAGCATCATTCGCTGGGCCTTGCATCGCTCAAGCAAATGGAACGGTTTCTACGGCTGCGTGAGTTTATCGTTTACGTCGGCATGCATCGCAGCTTCGACATGACGAAATTGGATGACTGGACGGCCGCATATTTGCGTGAAAGCCGCAGACGTCTGGAGGAAGGGATTCCGATCGTTAGCGATCTTTTTTGACGGGTACTGTCGAGGGAGCGGATTTCATCTTAATCGAAAAGAGGCGGTTATCCATGTTCAAAGCGGTCACTCTCATCGTACGGTTTGTGTTAGAGCTTATCCTCCTTTTTTCTTTAGGTTATTGGGGATTCCATTTGAAGGGGAGCTTCTTCCTGCAGTTTGTGGTCGGCCTTGGACTGCCTGTCGGGGCAGCGATCGTATGGGGGCTGTTTATTTCACCAAAAGCCTCGGGCCGTGTTCCGCTGTTTGCGGTGCTTATCATGGAGGCGGTTTTGTTTGCGGCGGCGGTATTTTGTCTCATCCAATCGGGTTTTACTGTATTTGCGGTCATTTTTGCCGCATTTGCGGTCATCAACCGCTTTATTGTTTTGAAATGGAACATGCAGGAGTTTTGAATCCAAAATGCTGAAAGAAAACGCGGCCTTAAAGGCTGCGTTTTCTATTTAGGGGAATGTTCAATGATATAAATAATTGACGAGCATTTTCGCAAGTTCGTTTTTTATAAGATCGTCGTCGACTTTTTGCGGTGAGAACACGAGCATGTCGACAACGCTGTTGATGGCTTCAAACATAACGATGGACGCTGCCTCGACGTGATCTACCTTTAATTCCTCAGAGTTCATCAGAAGATATTCCAGCGTTTTACGGCGGCCCAGGTCGAACTGCTCGTCCATAAGTAACTGAACTTCCGGATCGGAATGATACATCACCTGCAGTTCTTTGTGAAACCCGGTAAAGACTTGATGGGAGTAAATCAGGCTGTCGATGACCTCGCGAATCATCTCGTGCTTGTTCATGGTACTGAAATTGATTCCGGCAAGATATGCTTCGATCCGTTCCAGAAGCGTGTTGAAGTAGATGGAGAGTGAATCCAGGAATACGGCACGTTTATCCTTGTAATACGAATAAAAGCTCCCGGTGGATACGCCTGCCGCGGCGGCAATTTCCTTGGTATTGGTTCCATGGTAGCCTTTTTCGGAAAAGAGCTTCATGGCAGCCTGCAAAATGGCTTCCTTCGTTTTGATGCCCCGCTCCTGCCGCGGTATTCGGATTTTGGTCGTCTCATTTTCGGTCTCTGTCACTTCAATTTGCCCCCTTCATAATAACGATTGTAGAGGAGAACAAATGGGCTGTCAACGAAAGTTGAACTTTATTTCATGTTTTGTGTTGACAAATATGAACTAGAGTTCATATACTCAAAACATGAATTTAGGTTCACATTTTGTTGAGGAGCGTGAAAGATGAACGGACGAGTAAAAGGAATGATGGCCTTTACGGCCATTTTGCTGGGTTATTTTATGGCGCTGCTGGATACGACGATCGTGAATATCGCCCTTCCGGAGATGATGCGGCATTTCGCCGGCACGGTTTCGGAAATCTCTTGGATCATGAACGGGTACAATCTGGCGTTTGCAGCGTTGATTCTTACGGCATCGCGGCTTGCCGATCAATTCGGGCGGAAGAAAGTTTTTTTATTGGGAGTTGCATTGTTTACGTTGTCCTCCCTGTTTGCCGGATTATCAACATCGCTTGGCATGCTGATCCTGTTCAGAACCATTCAAGGACTGGCAGGCGCGATTATTGTACCGGTCACCATTCCGCTAACCACGACGTCCTTCCCCAAGGAAAAACACGGCATCATCATCGGTTTATGGGGAGCGATCGCCGGGCTTGCCGCTGCCAGCGGGCCTTCGCTCGGGGGAGTGATTACGGAGAAATTGAATTGGCAGTGGATTTTTTATGTGAATGTTCCGCTCGGAGTGCTCAGCATGGTGTTGATCCTGCTGTTTATTCAAGAATCCCGGGATGAATCCGCAGGAAAATCGGTGGATTACGGCGGCATGTTGTCGATTACCGCAGGCATGCTATTGATTACCTATGCATTTATTAAGGCCAATGATTTTGGTTGGGATTCGGGTGAATTTTATGCGTTGATCGGTGCTGGATTGTTATGTATCGTATTATTCTTTTTTGTGCAGCAGCGCGTGAAAGAGCCGATGCTCCCTTTGGCGCTCCTGAAGATTAAAGCGTTTAACGGAACTTCGCTGGCGTTGTTTATCGTTGGAGCGGCATTATCCAATCTGGCATTACTGACCTCTTTTTTCCTAACCCGGGTCATGGGAATGACGGAGCTTAAGGCAGGGCTGGTGTTATCCACCGTAGCTGCAGGATCCATTGTCAGTTCGGCGGTTTCGGGAGGATTGTCGAATAAATGCGGCAGCCGCTGGTTTGGAGCGGTCGGGGCCTTGACGATATGCGGTTCCCTCTATTCCATGAGTTTTCTACATGCGGATTCCCCGCTTGCCGATATTATTCTTCGCTTATTCATAGCCGGAATCGGCGTTGGCATGACGATGGCGCCTGTAATGTCGGCCGGTATACGCCACGTGCCTCAAGAGAAGGTTGGCATTGCGTCAGGAATCATCAATATGGCGAAGTCGATCGGCAGCGTATTAGGAGTGGCCATTATCGTCACCTTGCTGCAGCAAAACCTCAGCGGAGAAATGCAGACCGCCCAGACCCGTGTTCTGGAGCGGGTGAAGGGCGATGTGCTGCTGATGCCATTTGTCAAAGAGGTTCTTGTTGGCGTGATCAACGAACAAGGGAGCCAATTGAGGAATGGATCCGGTAGCGGGATTCAAGAGGAAATGCTGGCCGCAAAGATCATAAAGGATTTGGAGACGGCTGCAGCCACACTGGGGCCGGAGCAGCAAAAGGCATTTGTCTCAGCGCGCGAAAGTCAAACGGAGGAAATAAAGGTGCTGCTCTCAGGTGTGGATGCGGAGCTGAAAAATGCTTCCGTCAAAGGGTTCGGCCAAACATTCATTTACGCGAGTTTCATGTCTCTGCCGGGGATTATTTTTGCATGGATGAGCGATAAGCGCAGGAAGAGAAAAATTCAGAACACATCCGCCGGTTATCGGACGGATTTGGCTTAATTTCATCACCGCGTTCCCGTTTGGAGGTTCAGGTAGCATACTTGAACAGTGACCCGCATGGAAGCATCTTGTGAAAGTGTCTTTATCACCCAGTGTAATCCAAGTATAATGTTATGTAAGGAATTTGCGAAAATCCAAGGCACGACTTTCAATCAGCAATATATTGAGCGAAACGGTTTCGTTCGTCTATATTTAGTTCGTCTATATATTGTACCCGGGAACTGCCGGAATCGAATTTTGCAAAATACTGATGTATGAAAGGGGGCGGTCTTCCTGCCGATAAAACATGAACATAAAGGTTCGGATGTTGATCCAAACCGGAAGATGGACGAAAAATCGAAAGCCCAGCTGGAAATTTTGCGCGAAATCGCCGCCATATTTTGTGCTTTGGACCGGCCGTTTTGGCTTCGCGGAGGTTGGGCCATCGATTTTTTGCTCGGCAGCGTTACGCGTCCCCATGAGGATCTTGATCTTGTGGATTTCGTCGAATGCCGGGATCTGCTGGAGCAGAAGCTTGCCGATGCCGGTTATGAAAGGTTTCCGATCAGCGGGAGACAGACGGATTTTCGAAAAAATGAAACCGATATCCAAGTTTGTTACGTGACCTATACGGAGGACGGCCAAATCATCTTGAACGGACTCCCCGAATGGGTATGGAGGACGGATGCTCTGCAGACCGAGACGCTCAGCCTTTACGGCATCTCGGCACGCGTCCTTAACCCCCGTCAGCTTCTCGAAGAAAAAGAAGTGTATCGGGAGATCGGCAGAATGCCGCGCCCGAAAGATGAGGAAAGCAAAAAGGTGTTGCGCGAGTTGATTGGCAGCATGAAGTGACAACGTGACCCGGTCGGAGGGAGATGGATCCAGGCCGGGCCGTTTTATTTCTGACATCGATGACCGATGCAAGCGGAAGCATTCAAGAAAGAGGTGCCGCATGGCAGTTTCTCAAATCCGAATCATCCCGATCGCAAATCTACCTAAAGGCCAGCAATGCCACCCATTTTCTGAAACTATAGCGCGCAAAAAGAGAAGGAGAAACACAGCGATGCCAACCGTAACCGTTCGAACGGAAACGCAAGCGGATGCCAAGCAAGTCGAGAAGGTGTTGTTTCAAGCTTTCGGCAACCGCGAAGACGAATCCGAATTAGTGAAAAGAATCAGGCAGTCCGAAGGGTTTATCCCCGAACTGTCGCTCGTGGCCGAGCAAAACGGTGAGATCGTCGGCCATATTTTGTTAAGCAAGGCGAAGGTTGTTAACGGGGACCAACAGACCGGCGTGATTGCGCTTGCCCCGCTCGCCGTCGACCCGAAACATCAGAAACAAGGAATCGGCGGGCTTTTGATCCAGGAAGGCGTGGACCGCTGCCGGAAGCTGGGGTATGAGCTTGTGCTGTTAATCGGCCATCCGGCGTATTATCCGAAATTCGGGTTTAAGCCGGCTCGCCCCTACGGCCTCGAATTAAAACAGTTCGACGTTCCCGATGACGTCTTTATGGTTTGTGAGCTACAGGAGGGCGCGCTCGGCCGGATCAAGGGAGAACTCGTGTATCCCGAGGTGTTTTTATGATCGCTTACAATATCTGTTTCATTAGGCAGGAAGACCGGGTGCTGCTGCTGAACCGGAACAAGCCGAGCTGGATGGGGGCATGGAACGGCATCGGAGGCAAAGTAGAGCCCGGCGAAACCCCGAGGGAGTCGATGTTGAGGGAAATGCGGGAAGAGACGGGACTTGTGCCCGTACGGCTCGATTTCAAAGGTTTGGTGACATGGGTCGTGGATGACAAAAAGGTAGGCGGCATGTATGTCTATGCTGCAGAATTGTCCGAGGAGACGAGCTACCCGACCCCGATCGGCACGGAAGAAGGGATTTTGGACTGGAAGGAGCTCGCATGGATATTGCATCCGGAAAACCGCGGCGTGGCTTACAATATTCCAAAAAGCATCGAAAAAATTTTGTACGATGACCGCTGCTACGAGCATATCTGCGTGTATCAAAACGGCGAACTGCTGCAACATGAATCCGTTCCGATCGAGCCGGACATTGAATGGGTCACCGACCCGGCAGAGCTTGCGGCGTTTTTAATGAACAGGAAGAAGGAGCTTTCCTGCTCATTTATCAAAGAAAATGCGACCTAGTACCGCTTTGAGAGGCGTTTGACCGGAATTTGCGTGCGGGGTGATTCTATGAAGAAAACGATACATTGTTCCTTGCTGTTCATGCTGCTGCTCGTTGGATGCAACGACAAGGAAGGCCCGCCCCTCAAGGACGAAGCCACCGTTCCCGATATTCCCGCGGTCGATATGAAGGACGGATTTATCATCTATGATCATCGTTATGATAACATGGACCGCGGCGACCATGATTTCGAGGGAAGGACCGTCATCGATCCGAATTATTACGAACGTCACCCACTCCAGAGGGGAGAAATCATATACTTTCAAAATCCGGACTTCGACCATAAAAAATACCCGAGGATTACCCTTGAAAAAATGAGCATTTCAAGGATTGTGGCCTTGCCGGGAGAAACGATAGAAATTAAAAAAGGGCAAATTTACGTCGATCGCCGCAGGCTCGATTCGTTTTACGGGAAGGCCCACCGGACCGGATCCGATATTGAAGGGTTGAAGAAAGGGCTGGAACAGAAGCCGGATGATCGCATGCGGCAAAATCTCGAACATGCGATTAAGGATCTGGAATCGAATCAGCTGGACGCCTTGCGCGTTCCGGATGGGCATGTATTCGTGATTGGCGACGATTGGTTCCGAAGCTTCGACAGCCGGAATTTCGGCCCTTTACCGATCGATTCGATCCAAGGGAAGGTACTGGGATATCCGGCTCCTCCACCGGCAAAATAACGCTCTTGTCCTTCGCATGCCCTTCGATAAGGCGAATAAGCAGTCCTTATAAAACAAGGGCTGCTTATCCACATCGGTTCGAAGCTATGTATGTTCCGGTTTCATCGTTTTTGGCAGCTTGACCGTAAAAGCCGTTCCTTGTCCGGGTTCGCTTTCGATCTGAATGGAGCCGCCGTGGTTATGTATAATGTTCTGCGTGATCATAAAGCCAAGTCCCGTTCCCGTTTCCTTTGTCGTAAAAAAAGGCTGTCCAAGCTTCTGAACCTGCTCCGGCGTCATGCCGCTGCCTTCGTCCTGCACGCGGATGAGCACTTCTTGCTCCGTGGAATCGACGGACACGCGAATGGTTCCGCTGGCGTCCATGGCGTCCATGCCGTTTTTGAGCAGGTTGATGAACACCTGTTTGAGCTGATTGGTTTCCCCGACGACCCACTGCGAAACATCGGGACTTTCAAACGTAATTTCGATATTTTTTAATGCCGCTTGAACATTCATGAGCGTGATGACCTGATCCAAAACAGGCAGGACGTTGATTGCTTTGTTGACATGGTTTCCTTGAGGTTTGGATAAAACGAGCAGTTCATTCACGATCAGCTCGATCCGCTTCAGCTCCGACTCGATGATCTCAAAATAGGTTTCGGAGCTGCGTTTGGAGGATCTCATCAGCTTCATGAAGCCGTTGATCGACGTCAGCGGATTCCGGATTTCATGCGCGATTCCCGCGGCCAGCTGACCGGCCATCGTCAATTTTTCGGACTGCATCATATGCTCTTCACGTTGTTTTTGATCCGTAATATCCTTAAATACGCCGACGGCGGCATGTTCCCCTTCGTAGGTGATAATAAGGGTAAAACCTTCGACATATTTTTGACGTCCATCCATGCAGTTGATCATATAAATAATGGGATTCAGCGCTTTCCTTACATCATATACTCTCCGGCGTTCTTCGAGCGCCATGTGATAAGATGCATCAACGATCGTATTGGTCGATAAGCCGACAGCTTCGCTTCGATCTTTGGCATGGACCAGTTGAAGCGCGGCGGGATTGGCGTATTGGATGACCCCTTTTTTGGTAATCAAAACGGCAAGCGGCATTTTCTCCAGCAGTTCGTGGTAAGAGTTTTGTATATCAATCAGTGCGAGTTCCGTGGAATGTAGTTTTGTTTCGATTTCCAGCAGCGAGGTGCGGTTTTCGAACTGAACCAGGTAGTGGGGCAAAGGTTCGTTACGGATGAGCGATACATGGACGATGACCGCAAGCTCCCGGCCGGAGAGGTGATTGAGCCTGCATTCGAATTTGCCTGAAGTCATTCGTTCGTTTGGAAGCGATTCGCCGAACCGTTGAATATCTGACAAAAGATCCTTGTATATATGGTCCAGGGGAGCGGTGGAATCGATTTCGTGCTGTGGATGTCCCAAAAGGTCGCATAATGCGGGATTAATCATGATGAAAGTTCCATGGAGCGATATGAGAGCCATTCCAAGCGCAGCGTGCTGAAAGATGGGATCATAATTCCAGACATGATCACGTAGCACTACAAAACTCCTCTCTTTTTTTCCAATTTTTTGTCGGATTGTATCCATATTATAAGCATGACCGGGACGGTCTTCAATGGAAGATTCAAAACTTGTTCGGAATTGAAAAAAATGCTGAAAATAACGGGTTAAATTAGTTCCTTTATCGCAGCGAATCATACGCAAAAAGCATGGTGGAGATCCATTTTCACCTGTATATCAAAGGGTTTTCTCGCTAATTGTCGAATTCAACAAGACATCTATCTTTCCTGAAACGGAGTGAAAAGAGATGGCTTTTGAAAGCATGGAGTCGAGGCTTGCTTCGCTTGGCATCGTTCTTCCGGAGGCAGGCCAGCCGGCGGCCAAATACGTCAATTTTATCCTGCTCAACGGGCTTTTGTTCGTTTCGGGAAAAGGCCCGTCCGGGAACCCGAAAGGAAAGCTGGGGAGCGATTTTTCCACCGAGGAAGGTTACCGGTTCGCCCGGAGCACGGGGCTGGAAATTCTGGCCGTCGTCCAGTCGGCGCTTGGAACGCTGGATAAGGTGAAGCGGGTGGTGAAAATACTAGGTTTCGTCAACGCGGAGCCTCATTTCGCGGAGCATCATCTCGTGCTGAACGGCTGTTCGGACCTGATGATGGACGTGTTTGGCGATTTAGGGAAACATGCGCGCTCCGTCTTCGGAGCGGTGTCGGTACGGGATCATTTACCGATCATTATCGACTCGATCTTTGAAGTCGAGGAATAGAGACAAAAAAAGGTTTATCGAAACAAACGGCAGCCGGAAGACCGAAAGTCTTGTTTTAATATGATCGAAAAAAAGGGGGGGGCTAACTTGGTAGACGAGACGGTAGAGCTTCGTGCGCGAGTCGAACGGATCCCGCTGCTTGCAGGCTGCGGCGAACCGAGACTCATTGCCAAAGGTTTTTCCGAAGATCGAAAATATGTCGTAACGAAAGGACATGAGCGTTTCCTGCTACGGGTTTTCGATCTTCATCAATATCCGCGCAAGGAAATGGAATACAAAGCGCTGGAGCGAATGCGGCAGGAGAACGTTCTTTGTTCAAGGGCTTTGGAGCTGGGGCGCTGGGAAGAAGCAAATTTGGGATACATCGTATTTACGTATATTGACGGGGATGAAGGGGCGGACGTCGTTTGCTCCTATCCGGAGGAAACCCAATATGAAATCGGCTTGGAGGCCGGAGCGGAACTGCTCAAAATCCACCGATATGAGGCGCCGGATTCGGTTGGATCGTGGCATGAGCGGCAAAGGAAAAAACACGAACGGAATAAGGAGCAATATTGGGGCTGCGGCATACGGTTTCCGGGAGACGCCCGATTGCTTGCTTTTATCGAAGAACATCTGGACGCGATGACGGACCGGCCGAACCGGTTTCAGCATGACGATTTTCATTTGGCAAACCTGGTCGTCAAGGATGGGCATTTATCGGGCGTCATTGATTTTAACCGCTGCGATTGGGGAGATCCGATCCATGATTTTTTGAAAATCGGTTTTTTCTCCGCGGACATCAGCACTGCGTTTGCCGTCGGCCAAATCCATGGGTACCATCAGGGCCGGGAGCCGGATGCCGAATTTTGGCGGCTTTATTCCCTGTATTTGGCGATGAACCTGGTGGGTTCGGTTGCCTGGACGCTGAAGGCCCACCCGGATGGATTAAATGATATGTTGGCCAGAATCGGCCGCGTCTTGGAGGAACATCGCAATTTTGAAACGTTGATTCCCGCTTGGTACACAAACCACACAAGAAAGAAGGCATCCACGTGATTACGGTTCATGAAGCGGCGTATGCCGACAAATCGACGCTCCGGAACTTGCTGGAGCTGTACAAATACGATTTCAGCGAATTCGACCCGGAGGATGATCTGAACGAAAACGGCTTATATGAGTATAAGTATCTGGACCATTACTGGACCGAAGAAGGGAGGTTTCCTTATTTGTTCCGGGTTGGCGGCAAGCTGGCGGGTTTTGCGCTGGTACGGCGGACCGGCATGCAGGAAGGCGTTCCCGTGTACGAAATGGCCGAATTTTTTGTTTTGAAAAAATACCGTCGTTCAGGCGCAGGGCAACAGGGGGCGTTCGACGTGTTCGACCGTTTGCCCGGGAAATGGAAGGTTGCCGAAATGGAGACAAACGTGCCTGCGCAGCGATTCTGGCGGAAAGTTATCGAAAGGTATACCGGCGGACGGTACGATGAAATCAGGGAAGACGGCTGGGAAGGTCCGATCCAAGTGTTCGATTCGGGCAGGTCATGATATTTTACGGGGGTGAGATCCATTCAAACGGTCGTTTATATGGTCAGGCATGCGGAGTCGCAATACGTGCCGGGCGAGGAAAAAACAAGAGGGATTTCCGAAAAAGGCAGGTCGGATGCGTTAAAAGTAAAAGAGCTGCTGCAGCGGGAAGAGATCGATGCGTTTTTTTCGAGCCCCTACGTGCGCGCGATCCAAACGCTGGAGCCTGCCGCCCGGGCGGCAGGAAAAGAAATCGCCGTCATCGATGGGCTAAGGGAACGCGCGCTTGCGTCGGATGATATCCACATTCCCGGCGAGCGGTTCGTCGATTTCAAAAAGCGGCTGTACGACGATTTCCGGCATGCCTACCCCGGAGGGGAATCCAACGAAGAAGCGCAGCGCAGAGGCGCGGAAGCTTTCATACAGCTTCTTCGGCTGTATCCGGGCAAGAAACTCGCAATCGGTACGCATGGGGATATCATGACGCTGATTTTGAACTTTTTTGATTCCAAATACGGCTTTGCCTTTTGGAGATCGACATCGATGCCGGATGTGTATAAACTGGTGTTTGAAGATCTTAAACTGACGGAAGTGACAAGATGCTGGGCGGATTGACCGCACGCGTCCGGCATAAGGAGGACTTCCAATGAGCATCTTGATCGTTTTGCTGCTGATCTGCAATCTGGCGGTTTTGCTGAATATCAATCATAAGCTCCCCAAGCGGGATTACGCCCGGGAAGCGCTGGATCGGGATCGGCAGCGGAAGGCGGAAAAGGAGGATCAACATCGATACCCGGAGTAGTCAATCTTTTACGGACGTTTCATACCTGAAAACAGGGAATGCCAAGCAGCGGGAAGCCTTCGAGGCGCTCGGCCGGCTCGGCATTTTCGAAAAGCTGGCCGCCTACGGCCCGGTACTCGCCGGAACGTTTCCGATCGATATCGATGTCGAAGGCAGCGATTTGGATATTATCTGCGAGATGCGGGAACCGGAACCGCTGGAGCGGACGTTGATCACGGCATACGGCACGCTGGAACGGTTTGCGTTAGAACGGGAGCGGCTGCATGGGAGCATCGTCGTCGTGTGCAATTTTAGGTTCGAATCTTGGCCCGTCGAGATATTTGCCCAAAACCGCCCGGTAACGCAGCAAAACGCCTACAAGCACATGGTCGTTGAACAGCGGATTCTGGAGCGGCTTGGTCCGGACTTCCGTGAACACGTCAGGTCATTAAAACGGAGCGGCGTCAAAACGGAGCCGGCATTTGCCAAGCTGCTTGGTCTTAGGGGGGATCCGTATGCGGCGCTGCTTGACATGCATGATTGGAGCGAAGCAGAGTTAGAGCGGTTTCTTGTACATAAAGGATTTGAGAACGCATAGGGGAAGCTGTGCCGGGAAACTTTCAGCCCGGTCGGCTTCTTTTTTTTTCGTTCAGGATTATGCAAAATTGGATTCCGGCCGCTCCCGGGTACAATATATAGACGAACTAAATATAGACGAACGAAACCGTTTCGCTCTTAATATTGCTGTTTGAATGTCGCTCCTTGGATTTTTTTCAAATCCTCCATTGTATACGTTTTCAAATAGCCTGCGGCATCTTATAATCGTTAAGTACAATGGCCCCGCTTGCGGCCGGAACGACATGATAAACAGAGACAAAGGTGGGATGATGTGTGAATGCTTCAAGTGAACGCGCGACGTTGGTGCTTCGGTTTTTCGTGCCGTATGTGCTCATATTGCTCGGGGCTTTGCTATCCGGGTGGTTTGCCTATCATAAAACGTCGTCGCTCTTGGAAACGGAAACGATGAAAAGCAATACGGCGGCGCTCGGACAAATCCGCGAAGCGCTGGACGGGCGTTTTGCCGAAGTGGAGACGATCGCGCAGCAGATGGCCAGCGAATCCAAAATCCAGTCCTTTCAATTCGTCAAAGCCCCGTTCGAGCAAACGAATCCGTTTCGATTATGGGACCTTGAAAAAAGCTTGTTCGATTACCGGATGACCAACCATTTTATCGTCGATTATTTTATCGCTTATAAAAACAGCGGCATGTTCATTTCGCCCCGCAAAGTGTATAACGGCAGTCAGTTTTACGGCCTGCAGCTTCGGTACGAGGGCAAGTCCTATGAGCAGTGGTACAAAGAGCTGTTCAGCCGCTATTATTATAAAACCTATCAGCCCGGCATGCCGGTTCTATATGAAGGAAAACCGTATTCGGTCGTCAGTTACATGCAGTCCTTCGGGGCCAAAGACGGCGGAGGCGTCATTTCGGTGTTGATCGACAACAAGCAAATCCAAGAGATGCTGCGCCATATCGATTCCGAGCAGGGAGGTTTTGCTTATGTCGCGGACCAAAACGGAAACCTGATCAGTTACGTGGGCATGGACCCGACAACCGCAAACATGAAAGCGCTTCCTGTCAAGGAGGGTTTTTCGCAATTTCGCTGGAACGGGAAAAAGATGCTGATTACCCAAACCACTTCCCGGTATAACGGCTGGACCTATGTATCCGCGCAGCCGGAGGCGGTCGTGCTGGCAAAGGCCAATTATATCAAAGAGCTGACGTTGACCGTGTTCATGCTGGCGATGGGCGCAGGGCTCGTATTTGCCGCATTGCTGGCATACCGGAGCAGCAGGCCCGTGTTTAAAATGCTCCAGCTGCTGCCGCTGAAGCCCGCGGGCAGCAAAAAACGCCCGCTTGGCAACGTGATGGACGACATCCGCAGCTCCGTTTCCGCACTGGTGGAAAGCCATGGCGAACTGAGCAGCAGGCTGGAGGCGCAGGTGCCGATGCTGCGCAACGTGTTTTTCGAGCGGCTGCTGCAAGGCGGCTTTACATCAATGGATGAGGTTGAAGCGGCTATGGAGCATGCCCGGATAGAGCTAAAGGGGCATTATTTTGCTGCGGCGGCCATTCAAATCCGGGGTTACCATGCCCCGTACAACGAGGAAATGCTGACGGAGCTGGACATCGTGAAGCTGAACGTCCGCGATAGGATCGGAACGATCGGAGCGGATCAGCAGGCGCTCGCACAGGTTCATGATTTGGGGGAAAACAAGCTGGCTTTGCTTTTTCACGGGGAAGGGGCTGCGCCGGATGCTTTTATGAATGGCCTTCAACGGCAGATCTCGCAATTAGGCGATCATTGGAAGCAGGCCAGCCATTCGGGGCTTTGGATCGCCGTCGGCACCTGCCAAACGAGATTGACGGAGGTGTACCGTTCCTACGGCGAAGCGGAATTTCTTCTCGTGCATGCGGCTTGGAGCGAACGCCAGCCGGTGCTGTTTTACGACGAAGCCGAGGTGCCGCCGCCCGTCTATTTTTACCCGTCCGACGTGGAACAGCGGCTGATCCAGCTCGTGAGGTCAGGCAACAAGCCGGAAACGGCCCGGCTGATCGCGCAAATCCGGGAGGAAAACGACGGCGGACGTCCGCTTCCGGTCGTCGCCCAAAAGCTGCTGGCCCAGGAGCTGTGCGGAACGCTGATGAAATGCTGCGAGCTTTCACCGGCAAGCGAGGACATGCTGTCCGAAGAGATGAAGGTGGTGCTGGAGGTATCCGATTCCGAATTGCCGCCGGACGAAGCGGTGCACAAGCTTTTTCAAGCATTGATGCAGCTGTGCCGCAAGCATGAGGAACGGAAACGCAGCCATAACGATTCGCTGACAAGCAAGCTGATGTCGTATATCGACAACCATTTTTCGGACCCGGACATAAGCCTGGCTATGCTCGCCAAGGAAGCCCGGAATTCGGAAGCGTACGTTTCTTATTTTTTCAAGGAGCAGACCGGAATGAACTTTTCCGATTATTTGGAGCATGTCCGCATGGAAGAGGCCAAACGGCTGCTCATCGGCAGCGCCCTTCCCGTCAGCGACATCGCGGTCCGGACCGGTTATTTGTCGCTCAATTCGTTCAGCCGGGCCTTTAAACGGGCGAACGGCGTCAGCGCGACCGAATACCGGAAGGTACATCAGCCGCGCGAGGCATAATGGAAGAAACGGCGGCCGGCAGCGGACTTTTCTTAATAAAAGAATACTTCCGAAAAACGGAATAATGCCTTTTCTAAAGCACGGAATAACCGCCAAAACATGCAGATTTACGGACTTAAGCGCTTTCAATTAAGCTGTGGTCACCGGCCGGATTTTCCATCCAAAACGAAGGGGGTGACCAAGCTGAATCTTTGGAAAGACATCGCACGCAAATGGCAGCTGTACGCTTTGTTTGCGTTGCCGCTGATTTACATCATCGTATTTAAATACGTGCCGATGTACGGAGCGCAAATTGCATTTAAGGATTTTAACGTGACCAAAGGCATCGCCGGCAGCCCGTGGGTCGGATTCGCGCAGTTTGAGCGTTTTTTCCACTCGCATGAATTTTGGAGGCTGCTGCGGAACACGCTCGTGGTCAGCTTTTATGCGCTGCTCGCAAGTTTTCCGTTCCCGATCATACTGGCGCTCGGTCTCAATTACGTCAAAAACGAACGCTTCAAAAAGTCGGTCCAAATGATCACGTACGCGCCGTATTTTATATCGTTGGTCGTTCTGGTGGGCCTTCTGCTGCAGTTCCTCGATCCGCGGACGGGGCTCATCAATACGCTGCTCGGTTGGTTCGGGCTCGGTCCGTACCATTTTATGGCGCAGGCGTCGTGGTTCAAATCGATTTACGTTTGGTCGCATGTATGGCAAAACACGGGGTTTGCCTGCATCATTTATTTGGCGGCGCTGTCCGGCATCGACCCGGCGCTGCATGAAGCGGCCGTCATGGACGGCGCGACCAAGGTTCAGCGGATGCGTCATATCGATTTGCCCGGCATTCTCCCGATCGCGGTCATTTTGCTCATTTTGAACACGGGACAAATGCTGGAGACGGGCTTCGAGAAAATTTTGCTCATGCAAAACCCGCTCAATCTGCGCACCTCGGAAGTGATCGACACATACGTCTATAAGGTGGGGCTTGTCTCGCAGGCGATGAATTTCTCTTATGCGACGGCCATCGGCCTGTTTAAAGCGGTGATCGGATTCATCCTGCTGATCATCGTCAATCAGACGGCGAAGCAATTGAAGCAGGAAAGCTTATGGTAGAAAGGCGGCGGAACTATGCATGCAATGAAAATAAAAGAAGCCGGCGCTGACCGTCTGTTTACGATCGTGAATTATTGCGTGTTGACGCTTGTCATGCTAATCGTGCTGTACCCGCTTGTGTATGTTGTAAGCGCTTCATTCAGCTCGAGCAGCGCCGTTTTGTCGGGACGCGTGTGGTTGTGGCCGGTCGAACCGACGCTGGACGGGTACCGGGCCGTGTTCAAAAACACGATGGTCGTGCGCAGTTTCATGAACACCATTTTTTATACGGTGGCCGGAACGGGCATCAATTTGTTATTCACGGTTTTGGCGGCCTATCCGCTGTCCAGGGGCGATTTTCGCGGACGGAATCTGTTCATGCTGCTGTTCGTGTTTACGATGATGTTCAGCGGGGGGCTGATCCCGACATACCTGCTTGTCAAAGATTTGGGCATGATCGACACCGTCTGGTCCATGTTGATTCCGGGGGCGCTTTCCGTATGGAACGTCATCATCATGCGCACCTATTTCCAGACGACGATACCCGGCGAATTGCTGGAGGCCTCCCAGCTGGACGGCTGTTCGGACTTTCGTTTTTTGCTCCGGATCGTGCTGCCGCTATCGGGGCCGATTCTGGCGGTGATCGCTTTGTTTTATGCCGTGGGGCATTGGAACCAGTATTTTAACGCGATGATTTTCCTCAAAAGGGCGGAATTGTATCCGCTGCAGTTGATCCTTCGCGACATTCTCGTCCAAAACGAGATCAATATCGACATGCTCGGGGACGCCAAAACGGCCGCTGCGCGCCAGGGACTCCGGGAGCTGCTCAAATATTCGCTGATCGTCGTCACATCCGTGCCGCTTCTGGTGGTGTACCCGTTCGTGCAGAAGTTTTTCGTCAAAGGCGTCATGATCGGTTCATTAAAAGGATAGACGCAAAGCCAACTTTGAAATCGATGGAGGGGTGTTATGTATAAAAAGCTGAACAAAATCATGGGGCTTCTCATCGCTGCCGGTATGCTGCTCGCAGGCTGCTCCGGAGGCGCGAAAGAGGGGAGCGCGGATACGAAGGGAAGCAACCAGCCCGCTGCAGATACTGTGGAGCTGACGCCGCCGGGGACCTACCCGCTCGTCAAAGAAAAAACGACGCTCAAAATCATGGTGCGCGGCAACCCGCTGGTGGAAAATTTCGAGACCAACGAGTTTACCAAATGGTATGAGGAAAAGACGAACGTCCATATCGAATGGGAGGTCGTTCCGGAGCAAAGCATGCAGGAGAAGCTTAACCTGGTGCTGGCAAGCGAGGATTACCCCGACGTGATCATGGGCCTGAACGTCTCGCCGACCCAGCAGATGATCTACGGCTCCCAAGGCGCTTTTGTTCCATTAAACGATTTGATCGAGAAGCAGGGCGTCCAAACGAAAAAAATGTTCGCGGATAACCCGGAAATCAAAGAGACGATTACGGCGACCGACGGCAACATATACGCGCTGCCTGAAGTCAATGACTGCTACCACTGCTCCATGAGCCAAAAAATGTGGATTTACGAGCCGTGGCTGAAAAAACTGGGGCTTGAAATGCCAAAAACGACCGACGACCTCTATAACGTGCTGAAGGCGTTCAAGGAAAAAGACCCGAACGGCAACGGGAAAAAGGACGAAATCCCGCTGTCCATTACGCAAAAATCATGGCGTTCGACCATCGACGCGTTCCTGATGAACTCTTTTATTTATAATCCGGTGTATGGATCAAGCAGCAAGCATATGTTCATAAAGGACGGCAAACTGGACGTGGCCTTCAACAAGCCGGAATGGCGCGAGGGTTTGCGGTACCTGAACAAGCTGTACAAGGAAGGGCTCATTGCTCCGGAATCCTTCACCCAGGACGAAAACCAGCTGATTCAACAGGGGGAGAATCCGGGTACGGTCATCTTGGGGGCATCCACGGGCGGACATGAAGGCGTATTCACGCAGCTTATGGGAGACAGCGGACGCTGGAAGGAATACAAAGCGGTTCCGCCGTTAAAAGGACCGGGAGGCGTGCAGTATGCCGCCGTCGACACGACGGCTTTGACGCCGGGCGCATTCATCATCACCAAAAAAGCCAAAAATCCGGAGCTGGCGCTTCGCTGGGCCGACGGGCTGTACGAGAAAGAGATGACGCTGCGCAGCGTGTACGGACGTCCGGATCAGGAATGGCGCGACGCCAAGGAAGGCGAGATCGGCATCAACGGCAAGCCGGCGGTATGGTCGGAGCTCAAGTCCTACGGTACGGTGCAAAACGTAAACTGGGCGCAAACGGGCCCGGCGCTGCGTACGAACGATTTTCGTTTGTCGGCCGTCGCAAAAGGTGACGACGATTTAGAGGTAATTCTATACAACGAGACGAAGAATAAATATGAGCCGTATCAGCCGAAGGATGTCAGCACGGTGCCGCCGCTGTTCCTGACGAACGAACAGGCGTCCGAGATCGCCGATTTGGCGAAAACGATCAATGACTACGTGGATGAAATGATCGCCCGCTTCGTCATCGGCGATGCCAGCCTGGATTCGGATTGGGACAGCTATGTCAGCCAGCTTGACGCGATGAACCTGAAGCGCTACCTGGAAATTTACCAGACGGCTTACGACGAAAAGAACAAAAAATAAACCTATATAAGTTGAACTAAAGAAACGTGACAAGGAATAGGCAAAAGGGGGAAATGATTCTGAAGAAGCGAAGCGTTCGCCTTTGTGAGCGGATTTCGACCATGAATGAGTTAAATCAAAGAAATCTGGGAGCAACAGCGATCGAAAGAACATTTCACCCGGCTGCCTTCATCCGCACAAAATATTGGTTCAACTTATATAACAAACGGAGGTAATACGACATGAATCCGCGTTTCGAACGAACGCTTCCGCTGATGAACGACCGTTTCGGCCTTTTCATCCACTGGGGGTTGTATGCGATTCCAGCCAGAGGGGAATGGGTGCGAAGCCAGGAGCGGATCACCAACGAGCAATACCAGCCGTATTTCGAAGAGTTTAACCCGGTGCTTTACGATCCGAAGAGCTGGGCCAAAGCGGCCAAAGCCGCCGGACAGCGATATGCGGTGCTGACCACGAAACATCATGACGGTTTTTGCCTGTTCGACAGCCAGCTGACCGAATACAAAGCGACGAATACGCCGGCGGGGCGGGACCTCGTACGCGAATATGTGGACGCATTCCGTGAAGAGGGGCTGAAGGTCGGTTTCTATTATTCCTTGATCGATTGGTATCATGACGATTATCCGGCTTATGGCGACCGTCAGCATCCGATGCGCGACAACGAAGCTTACAAGGACAAAAAGATCGATTTCGACCGTTACCTCGACTATATGCACGGCCAGGTGCGGGAGCTGCTGACCAACTACGGCAAAATCGATATCATGTGGTTCGATTTTTCTTACGACGACATGACGGGAGAGAAATGGCGCGCGACCGAGCTTATCCAGATGATCCGTTCCTTGCAGCCGGATATCGTGATCGATAACCGGCTCGGCGGCAACATCATGGCGTCGGAGCCTGAAGTGTACGCCGGGGATTTCTTCTCGCCGGAGCAGATCATTCCGCCGCAGGGCATCGTCAATTCGGCCGGCGAGCCGATTCCGTGGGAAGCGTGCATTACGCTGAACGACCATTGGGGATACCATGCGACCGACCGGAATTACAAATCCCCGCGCCAGGTTATCCGTGCGCTCGTCGAATGCGTCAGCAAAAACGGCAACCTGCTTCTGAACGTCGGCCCGGATGCCAAAGGCGAAATCCCGAAGGAATCGCTTGAAATTTTGGATACGGTCGGCGAGTGGCTGCGCCGCAACGGCGACAGCATCTACGGCTGCGGCATCGCCAAGCTGCCGAAACCGGAGTGGGGCCGCTACACCCAACGCGGCAACAAGCTGTATGCGCATGTGTTCGACCGGGGCATCGGGCCGATCTATTTCCAGGGCTTAAAAGGAAAGATCAAAAAAGCCCGCCTGCTTGCGGACGGCAGCGAGCTGCATGTGCATACGCCATGGATGGCGGACCAATATTCGGATACGGAAAGCGGCGCGTTCATCCACATTACCGGAGGAGATTTGCCGGATGAGCTCGATACGGTCATTGAGCTTGAACTGACGGAGGAAATATAAACCGTTGAACCGTCTTCTGAGCTATTGATATCTTTACCGAAAGGGTGGATGAACGGAATGAAACCTGGAGTAAGCACCTATAGCCTGCTTCATGCGATCAAAGCGGGAGAGATGACCGTGCTGGACGTGATCGACTGGATCGCGGAACACGGCGGGGAACATATGGAAATCGTTCCTTACGGATTCACCCTCGAGGACCAGCCGGATCTTGCGGATGCCGTCCGCGAGCGGGCGGCCGAAAAAGGCATCGCCTTGTCCAATTATTCGATGCCCGCGAATTTCGTGCAGGAAACCCCGGAAGAGTTCGAAGGCGAGATTGATAGAATAAAGCGGCATGTCGATACGGTGCATCGCCTTGGCATGAAACATATGCGCCATGACGTGACCGCCTTCACGCTCCCGCCTGAAAAATGGGGCATCGACTACCTGGAGGACAACCTGGCGCAGATCGTGGAGGGCTGCCGGCGCATCGCGGATTATGCGGCGCAATACGGCATCACGACGACGATCGAAAACCATGGCGTCAGCGTGCAGGCCAGCGACCGGGTGCAGCGGGTGCTTCGGGCCGTGGATCGTCCGAACTTCAAAACGACGCTCGATATCGGCAATTTCCTCTGCGTCGACGAGCAGCCGCTGGTTGGCGTGAAACGCAACCTGCCGTTTGCTTCGCTGATTCACGTCAAGGATTTCTACATCCGTCCGGCCGATCAAAACCCGGGAGGCGGCGCCTGGTTCCGGACGTCCCATGGGAATTACCTGCGGGGATCGATCTTCGGGCAAGGAGACGTCGACGTGCGGCGGGTGCTGCGGATGATCAAGGAGTCCGGTTACGACGGATACGTCACGCTGGAATTTGAAGGCATGGAGGAGTGTCGCGAAGGCACGAAGCTGGGCCTTGAAAATTTAAGACGCATTTGGGATGAGGTATAATCCGTAACTCAGATGAAAGCGCTGCCGGCGGTTGTTTCCGCCGGCAGCGTTTTTTTAGATATAAGAAATACGCGCGTTTCTTCAATTCACGCTAATTTATTCCTCGACGGCAATGCCGGCGGCTTTCGAATGCCCGTGCGTAACGATGCTGCTAAACTGCGAGGAAACTTCGCCCGCCGGAAGCGGCCGATCGTTTTTGACCCACCAAATGACAATCCCCATAAAAGACGATACGAGGTATTCGAGCAGCAACTCCTTCGATATCGCTAAAGGGGAATTTCCCCGATTGGGATTCCACCCCTCATTAAGTTTATCTCTAATAATATGCTCCATTTTCGCCCGAAACGGGTAGATTCGGTTCTCATCGATCAGCATGGCGTAATAAAAAGAGATATTGCCTGAAATATGATCCAATATCGCTTGCATCACGGTTTCGAGCCTGGAAATGCTGAAAGGGTTCATGTGGATCGGACATAAAACAACGGCCTTCTTTAATTCGCTCAACAACTCATCCATACAAGTATCCAATAAATCGGGTTTATTTTGGTGGTGAAGATAAAACGTGTTTCGATTGATCATGGCCCGATCGGCAATATCCTGGATCGTAATCGCTTCATATCCTTTTTCCTGAATAAGCTCAAAAAACGCTTTTCGAATCGATTGTCTCGTGCGCAATACTCTTAAATCGGTTTTTTTGTTCATTGTTTTCGCTCTCCTAAAAAAATTTCATGCGTTAAGCGACAAAGCGATATGAATTTGTATTTTATCCTTCATAAACAAAAATATTGAATATTGAGCGTCATATTCACCTTCATTATAATGAGCAGAAGATAAATAAACAACATAACGTTCATTATTTATCTTGATGTCTATAAAATCGAATGGAAAGGGGGGATTAAAATTGCAATCCGTAGGGTTGTTCAAAGATTAGACCTGTTTATCGCCAACGGAAATTTTAACTTTAATTCATATCAGGAGGATATTCAAATGACATTAAACAATCAAAATGAGCTTGTCCATAAGGCCATCGCCGTGCTGGAAAGTTTGGAGAGCGGCAACCCCGAAGCGATTACGGCTTACGTTCATCCGGAAAAATACATCCAGCACAACCAGGCCTTGTCCGATGGTCGTGAAGCCATGCTTGGCGCACTGGGTCATTTAAAGGAAGCCGGTACAAAGGTAAGCGTAAAGCGCGCTTTTGTCGACGGTGATTATGTGGTGCTTCATTCCGTATATGATTTTTTCGGCCCCAAGATCGCCATTGATATTTTCCGTTTTGAAAATGGACTGATCGTCGAACATTGGGACAATTTGCAAGAGATGGTGGAGAAGACCCCAAGCAATCATACGATGATTGACGGACCGGTCACGATTCAGGATATCGACAAGACGGACGCGAACAAAACGCTTGTCAAAAGCTATGTCGAGAACATTTTATTTGGGAAAAACCCGGACCTGCTGAACACTTATTTTGATGGGGACCGCTACATTCAGCATAGTCCGCATATTGCGGACGGCCTTTCAGGTCTTCATGCCGCATTAAAGTCACTGGCGGAGAGAAATATTGAATTTCAATATACTCGCCTCCATCGGGTCATTGGACAAGGCAATTTTGTTCTTGCGGTGAGCGAAGGTTTATTAGATGGTCAACCTACCGCTTTCTACGATTTGTTCCGCGTCGAGGCTGGAAAGATCGCCGAGCATTGGGACGTCATCGAGGCCATACTGCCCCCGGAAAAACGAAAAAATTCGAACAGCAGATTTTGAAGTTTGTACAGCTAAAACAAGAAAGGCCATCGCAGAATATCATTGCGGTGAGGAGTAGAGGATCATGAACATGCTGAAACAAAAAATGACGTGGCTGGGAGTGGCGATCGTCCTGGTCGCGTTGGTCGTATTCGGGGCGGCGATGATGGGATCGGTGCTTGGATCAAAGCCCAAGGAGCTCCCGGTGGCCCTTGTTGTCCTTGACCGGCCTGCGGGGCTGCCGAATGGAGAAACGTTGGCGGTCGGGGAGAAGATCCGGGATCAAATGTTGTCGAACCGGGCGCTGCCTTTCGCCTGGCATGTCGTGGATTCCGAGGAAAAAGCCCGGGAAGGACTGGATAAACGCGAATATTACGGAGCATTAGTGCTTCCGTCGGATCTGAGCAGCGGAATGCTCTCGTTAGCCACTTCCTCGCCGATTCACCCTAAGGTGAAGATCATCGTCAACGAGGGGATGAACACTCAAGCCTCGACGGTCGTAAGACAGGTTTTGGGGCAAGCGATGAACATGATCAGCGGGGAGCTGGCGCAGCAGTTGCTTGGGCCGATCGGGCAGCAAACGGTACAAATTCCGGTGGAGACGGCTAAAGCTTTTATAGCACCGGTGAGCGTTCAGGAGGAAGTCGTGCATCCGCCGGGGGCGAACCAAGCGTCGGGGAACGCGCCGGGGTTATTGATTCAGATCATGTGGATCGGCAGCCTGGTGACCGGAGTCGTCATGTTCCTGGCCAGCCGGAAAGCGGTCGCGGCGGGTTCCGGAAAATGGACGGTCAGCGCGCTGCAAGCGATCGCTGGACTTGTGATCGCCGGCGTAGCGTCGGGTTTCACCCTATGGATGGCTTCGTCGTGGTACGGCATGGAGCTGGCGAACGCGGGAGAAATTTGGTTGTTCCTGTGGTTGGCCGGATCGGCGTTTTTCTTTCTGCAATCTTCCTTGCTGAATTGGATCGGGTTCCCGGCGATGCCGCTGCTCGTACTGCTGATGTTTTTCTCCTTACCGCTGCTGAACATGGTTCCCGAGTTTTTGTCGCAGGCGACGCGGGATTGGATCTATTCGTGGACGCCGCTGCGGTTCGCGGCAGGAGGGTTGCGGGAAGCGATGTATTTCGGCGGGCTGGATGCGGCCTCTTCGAACGCTTCCGTCTTGTGGGGCATCGCCGGGGGATTTCTAGTGCTGCTGCTCGCTTCCGGATTTAAAGCCGGTCGAGCGGCAGATGCGGTGCCGACTTCTGCGACAGACGGTTAAAAATGAAGGAAGGCTTATCGGCGTTTCGTTCCCGGCATACTGGTGGAGAAGAACTCTCCGACTTGGAAAAAGTAAGGTTAGCCGGCCTTTTAGTCGTCAAGCGGCACGCCCTTGGGATCAAACGGGGTCGAAAGCACGGTCATCGTCTGCGTAAATCCGTATTCGCTGCATTCCTGCCGGAATCGTTCCAGCGACTGCATCGATTCGGTGACAACCTTGATCAGGAAATTGAATTGGCCGCTAATCTGGTGGATCTCCGTGACATCCGGCGACCGTCTGCAAAAATCCGTGAACAGGTCGCAGCGGTTCGCCTGAATGATCACAAACGCCGTAATGGCTTTGCCCAGCTTTTCGGGAGACAGGACGGCTCGATAGGAACGAATCACTTCTTTTTCTTCCAGCTTCCGTATCCGTTCCGTCACGGCCGGACCGGTCATATTGATCATCCGGCCCAGTTCGCTAATGGAGATTCGGGCGTTGTCCTGCAGTATATTTAAAATTTTTAAATCGGTTTGATCCATAGAAGCATACTCCTTTTATGGCAAATGATATTTCGGGATATAATTCCATCCTATCGCTTTAAACTTGTGCGATTTTCCGAATCGCACCGCGACATACGGCTGCTTTCATTTTTTAAGTATAACGGGAGATTCCCCTTTAAATCCATAGTAAAACGGTACGGGAAACTTGCTTTTTGTATGGTTCGCCGGCCCTCCGTTCGATAAACTGTAATTACAAAAACAGCAGTACAAACAGTTTATCGATCAGGAGGGTTTATTTTATGAAAAAGGCCATATTAAGCGAAAAAAATATAGGAGGACTGACGTTGAAAAACCGGTTGATCGTATCCCCGATGCAGCAGTGGCAGGGAACGCCGGAAGCTTTTGCAACCGACTACCATGTACGGCATTACGGTAAATTGGCAAGCGGGGCGGGGCTGCTGATCATCGAATCAACTGGCGTTTCACCGAATGGGCGGCTCTTTCACAATGACATCGGGATTTTTACCGACGACCATACCGCCTATTTGAAAATGATCGTCGACGCCGTTCACGCCAAGGATACGCCGGTGTTCATTCAGCTGACGCATGGCGGGAGAAAATCGTGGAAAAGCGGCTCATCGCGGCTGCTTGCCCCAAGTGCCATCGCCTACGATGATGAATACGGCGTTCCGGAGCAAATGAGCGTCTCGGACATCCGCGCCGAAGTCGAAAATTTCCGCCTGGCGGCCCGAAGAAGCCTGCAAGCCGGGTTCGACGGCATCGAGGTGCATGCGGCGCACGGGCATCTGGTGCATCAGTTCCTGTCCCCGCTGTCCAACCGGCGTACCGACGAATACGGCGGATCGCCCGAAAACCGCAGTCGCTTTTTGAAAGAAATCCTTGAAGCCGTCCGTTCCGAGGTAGGGGAAGGTTATCCTGTCATCGTCCGGGTATCCGCATCCGATTTTGCCGAAGGAGGACTGACTCCCGTCGAGGTCGGAAAGATGCTTCGTCAGCTGGAAGCCTACGTCGATGCAGTGGATGTGTCTTCCGGCGGTCTGCTGCCGGTCAATCCGCTTGCAACACCCGAAGGATACCAGGTACCGTATGCCTCTATTATAAAACAATTTGTGGGCATGCCGGTGATCGCCGTCGGAAAAATCTATGACCCGTCGCTTGCGGAATTCATCCTGTCGGAAAACCTGGCCGATTTTATCGCGGTCGGCAGACCGCTGCTTCAGGATCCGGATTATATCCGGAATGCCTTTTTGGCGCCGGAGATGGCTTCGCAGCATTAAGCGTCTAAACGTTGATTTGCGGGAGCGCCGCGAACCCTTTTTACGATAATCCTTTCAGCAGTCCTTGACCGCGCCGCATTCGGATGACTTGAGATCAAAATGTAAGCCGAATAAAAGCTTCTCTATCCAATTTTGCAAAATCTTTATATAGTTGGAGTTAGAGAAGTTGGTCCCTAATCGGCAGGATAGGTGCTGTGGGATATTTAAAGGAGGGGGAAGCCATGCAATATATGAATGTTCTGTTTGACCTGGACGGCACGCTGACGGATCCGAAGGTCGGAATCACGAAATCGGTGCAATACGCGCTATCCCATTGGGGAATTCAGGTGAATGATCCGGATACGCTGATTCCGTATATCGGACCGCCGCTTGCAAACTCATTTCGGGAAATCCACTCTTTTTCGGAGCGGGATTCGGTGCTGGCGGTCGGGAAATACCGCGAATATTTCCAGGATCGGGGTATCTACGAAAACGAGTTGTATGGCGGCATCAAAGAACTGCTTGAAGCTTTAAAGGAACAGGGCCGGAGGTTAATCGTCGCCACCTCGAAACCTACCGTGTTTGCGGTGGAGGTGCTGAAGCATTTTGGCATCGATTCTTATTTCGAATACGTGTGCGGCAGCCATTTGGATGGAACGTTATCCGACAAAGCGGAAATTATCGCTGAAGTCATGAAGAAATGTGAATTAAGCAAGGACGAGTCGATCATGATCGGGGACCGCAAGCATGACATCATCGGCGCGCAAAAAAACGGCATCGATTCGATTGCGGCCGTTTACGGATACGGAAGCGAGGAGGAACTGACCGCGATTCGGCCGACGTATCATGTGCAAACCGTGCAGGAGTTGAGGGCGTTTTTTGAAGGAGATCTGGAGTTTTTTTAAAACATTCCCCATATTTACCTCGTCAATTACTTGAGGTGAGAAATGGTTATGAATAAACTGACAATATTGATCTTCGTTGTAATATTGATAACGTTCTGTAACTCCTGTGATACCTTGAAAACAAGGGACCTTCCAAGTGGGAATTATGTCAAAAATGAAGGAGATTTAGAAACTCAAACCAAGAAAAGAATGGAGCCTATAAGTAAGGTAATGAAAACTTCCATAGAGACCATCAAAGAGGAAGACCGCATAACCATTCTTTTTAATCTTCGAAACATTTCAGGGAAAGATCAACTAATTCACTACGGATCTCAAAATTATGAGATGCTTATAAATAATGAGGATAATGAAGAAGTTTACAGGTGGTCTACAAATAGAGTATTTCCCATGAAATCAATACAACGGGAATTTAAGAACGAGGAGGTGCTAAGTTACAAAGAAACATGGGATTTTAAAGATGTAAAGGGCCGTCATGTTTCCAAAGGCCGTTATAAAATAAAGGTTGTTATGTTGATTAGCATCGATTCCGAAAATAGAAGCTTATCTACGGAAGATCTGACCGCTACTACAGTGGTTGAAGTTTTATAAAGGGTCGATGCTCCTAGCAGAGTTTGATCTTCTAAACTATATGATGAGATAACGACAATATATTGTTACAACTATCAAATTTTAATTAAAACAGCCAACGGTCAGAAAATTTGCCATTAGCTCTTCTTTTCTTCTATAGTAATGGCGGAAGGCATCGCCTTCCGCCTGACAGAAACAACTTTGTAAATAAGAAGATAGGAATAGAAGTTACATCGTGGCCGCAGCTTTGGAAGCTGCGGTTTTACGTTCCTTGAACATAAAATAATACATCGCCGATGCGCTGATGTACAAAACGCCGGTCATGCTGAAGGTAATCGCATATCCCCAATAAGTTCCGTAAGCGGTCAGCAGGAACGACTGCACCGGCCCCATCGTCGCCCAGCCGAGCATAAATGCGGTTTGCGTCATGGAATTGGCGATGCCCCGGCGCGCGTCGGATACCCGGTCCACCATAATCGAGGACTGAATCGGATTGGCTGCATTCATGAGCGCCTGCCGGAACAGAAACGTGATCGAAGCGATAACGAACAAGTTCGTGAACCCCGTCAGCAGCAGGAAAGGCAGGGACATCATTTGAAACAGCACGACCGCTTTTACGGGGCCAACCCGGTTCGCCAGCGTCGGCCCGATCAGCATCGACACGATCGTCATTACCTGGCCGAGCGAAATCAAGATCCCGACGGCCGACAACGACACGGCAAAACGGTTGGTAAAATAAAGATTCAAATAAGGTACGACAAGCCCCGAACCGGTTCCGACGATCAGTTGGGCGAGCGTGAATTTGCAGATGGCTTTCCAGTCGTTCTTGGCAGGTACGGCAGGTTTGGCTGCCGCCTCGGACACGACGGTTTCGACCAGCACTTTTTCCTTCGCCGTTTTTTTGACGAACAATAAAGGAACAAACGCCAGCAAGCTTGCCGCGCCCCCGGCGAACAGCACCGTTTGCAAGCTATGTATTTTCTCCATCCCTGCCTGCTGCAGCACATCCGCCAAAACGCCGCCCCCGCTGCTGCCCAGCACCTGCGCCGCAAGCACGAGGGAGAAGTGGTAGCTGAATATTTTCAGCCGCTGCTGTTTATCCGTATTTTCCGCGAGGAAAGGGACGGCGATGACCTGGAAAAAGGCGGCAAACAAGCCGGCAGCCACCGCCAGCAGCACCAGTCCCGATTCCCCGCTTGCAAAAGCCCTCCCCATAAAGCTTAGTCCCGTAAGCATGGCGCCAAGCGAAAGCAGCAGCTTGTGGCTGGCTCTGTCTGCGATAAGCCCGATCGGTATAAATACGAGCGCGGTCGCCAAAGACTGCACGCTGACGATCGTCCCGGTCATCGTATCCTCATATCCCAACGCTTGAACGTACAAATTGTAAAGCACCGAAAACATGCCCGTCCCGATTTGGTACAGCACATTGGCCAGAAAAAAGAGCCGGATATTGCGGCCAAGCTGTTTCCATCTTGATGTAACCGCATGCAATACATGCATTTTGCTGATCCCCCGTCACTGTCATCGTTGTATGGTCATCCCTATTGTAGCAGGAGGCTCTCCCCGTGGGAAGCAGAAAATGGAAGATGTCCGTGGGGAAGAGACAGGGAGTTGTAAGGGGGAAGATCAGGTATTTGGTTCCAATGAAAAAAATTCGAAAGTAGGACGTACATTAATTGCTGGTTCGTTCCTATTGGTAGCCCTACCAGTTGCTGCGTTTGCTGATTCATCATCGGCAGAAAATTCTATCCCCCAAGTTCCAACTGCTGAAAAGCTCTTATTTGAGCAAATTCTTGAGAAAGTGAACTCGAAAGAATTAATTTATTCGATATAATAAAAGAAAAATATCCAATTGAACTTAAAGAATCAATTAGTTCATTTAGAAGAGATGATGGGGGATATAGCTTTTTTGCGGCCGATTCCCACACGTTCAACCTTGATTCAACTTTTATGGGATATTATTCTGAATATTATCTAAAAGGGAAAACTATATAGTAATCAGATGTAAAGCAACAAAAAAAGTGTATTTCTGCTGCCAATTCAAGACTTTTGAAGAAGGAGTGATAACAATTCAAGTATATTTTTATTCTTGGTTTACGTTAGCTCTCATTAATGCAGGTCTAGCTCAAACGAAAAATAGAAGTGGTTTGAATTGGTTCTTTATTTCGATGATCTTAGGACCTGTTGCTACTTTTTTAATAGTTATTATTAGTAATAGAAGCTAACTTAGTTCAGTAGTGCCATTAAGAGCTTCCCCATAAGAGTCTCTCTGAATTGAATTTGACCCATAACATGGACAGGATAAAAAAGCACTACTCAGTCAGAAGATGATTCCTATATTCGTTAGGGGTCATCTTCTTTAGTATCCATTGAATACGAGATCCCCGCGGGAACGGTAGAAACGCCTGTTTCACAAGGGTCGGTCTCCATGTAAACCATCAAGATCATAAGGAGAACGCAACATGGAAAAAACGATCATTTGGAAGCGCTTGGACGATACGGGCATGGAATTTTGCACCACTACGTTGGGAGAACGGACGGAGATCGACGGGAAGGTGATTCGCTCGGAGCCCGGAGAACGTTCTTTCGTGGACTATCATGTCGCGTGCGATGCCTTGGGAAACACCCGGGAAGCCGTCATCCGGTACGTCCGCCAAGACAACGTTCAAACGATGCGGCTGCAAAAAGACGATGCCCATCGCTGGACACTTGACGGCTTCCATCTGCCCGAATTCGACGGATTCACGGATATCGATATCGGCGCAACGCCTGCCACCAATCTGCTTCCCATTCGCAGGCTTCGGCTTCAAAACGGGGAGTCGCGCGAGCTGACGGCGGTCTGGGTCCGGTTTCCGGAGTTTGACGTGATGCCGCTAAGGCAAATGTATACGCGCTTGGGAGAATGCGAATACGAATACCGCTCCATGAGCGGCTACACCGCACGGCTGCGGACCGATCGTGAAGGCATCATCCGCGAATATGAAGGGGAATGGGTCGAGAAAAGCGGGTAGATCCGTACGGGAAACCCGATTTTTATCGGCTTCACGTCTCAGTGGGTGTACCTGAAACGGGAAGGGATTCGCGTAATGAGATTGAATTTTCCGCATTACGAATGCTAATCTCAATAAAAGGCTATTTTATGCATGCCAGCGCAGCACCGTTGGCAAAAAAAGAGAGGGGAAACAAAACATGATGATTCCATTGGGACAGTTTGAGTTGACATCCGGCAGCATGGTCGTGTCCGATCCGTGTTACGACCTGAACCCGGACACGATTATTATGGGGGTGTTGGACCGTGCATTAAACGGCACCTGGGACGCCTATGTCCATAAAGCAGAGGTGAGGGATTGGGGAGAGGCCTGCACCAAGCTGGTCGCTTGCCACAGTGCGTTTAGGGATAAGCAGGATCTGCTCGAATGGGTGAAATGTAATTTCATCGTCGGCGTCGACAGCGGGCAGGCGGGCATATTTGATGCAAGCCAATACCGCATTCCCGATCCGGAAGCGCCGGAGCCGGATACGACCGACAGCGAATGGTATCTTGCCTGCTGCGATATAACGGGAAGCGAAACAGAGGCTGGCGTGCTGGACGGAGGCGTAGTCTCGCATTCCGGCTTGGGAGACGGGGGATACGCGGCGTACGCAGCCGCCGATGGCGAAGGGCGTATTATAGGAGTGAAAATCGTATTTATTAAAGAAGCGGACCTGTAGGGGGATCCGGCCATTTCGCCGGTGTGCCTTCAGCTCAGGCCTGCGAAAGGAGACCCGGTTCCCATGAATGAAAAAAGTGCCTATGGGTCCATCGACGAGATTTCGACATTTACGCCCGAAATTCAGGAAAAGCTGCAAACGATCAGACGGGTCATCAGAGAGGCTGCGCCGGCAGCGAAGGAAAAGATCAGCTACCAAATGCCGACGTTCGAACTTCATGGCAATCTGGTGCATTTCGCCGCCTTCAAGCATCATATCGGCTTTTATCCGGCGCCGAAAGGCATCGAAGCGTTCGAGGAGGAACTGGCGCCATACCGCACATCAAAAGGAACGCTGCAGTTTCCTTCTATAAAATTTTTCCTTGAATGTAACTTTTTACGCTTATAGGTGTTATTAATACCAGACAACTGAACTAGATGTCCACAGCAAAAAAATGGAGGAATAGTCGTATGAAGAAAAAACCGGCTTTTTCTGCGATTTTGTCTGTAGCTTTAACAGCAACAATGGTAATTTCTTTACCTGTTTTAGCATCTGCCTCAGAATCTTCTTCAGTTTCAGGTGGTCCCAAAAGTTCAAGCCTTATAGTTGCAAGTGATACTACAAGCATCGAAACAGAACATCCGCAAATTTCAACAGGTACTTCAATAGAACCTTTTTCCAATTACGTTGTATTAGATCAAGCAGTAAGCACTTATGGACATAGCTGGAACCAACCTGTAGGCTATCCTGCTTATCGTATTTATGCAACAAATACAAGAAGTGAAACAATGGTAATTACGGTTAAATATGGTAGTCAGTCTTACTCATATGATATTTCGGGTAATTCATCTACAACAATCGTAGTCAACAATGCGACAAGTGGAACTCACAGCATAGATTTCACCACAAAAAGTGGAGCTGTTTCAGGCAATGTACAAGTAAGGGTCTAATAAATTTTAATGTGTCACGTTGCTTCTAAAATCATCATAACTGTTGGATAGATCACAGCATGTACGACGATGTTCAGAATTTAAAAGTGAAATAAGCTGCAGAACGGGTCCGAAAAGGCCCCGTTTCCTTAGTTCCCGGATCAGCTCCGGATTAGTTCCTAATTAGTTCTCGATCAGTTCCCGGGGTTAATCGGGGTATATAAAAATCTATAATCCCTTGTGTATCAAGGCTTTTCAGGTTTCTCGGATAAACAGAGAAGATCTGGGGAGCTGATCCCGGAACTGATAATTCTGACTGCCGGCGTATTTGGCCGTCTGGATCGGGCTGGATCATTAACTTTTGGCCAATTTTTTTGATGCTTTTTTAGCCAGTTTAGCGATTATTATTTTTTGAGTAGGCATATTTGTTCCTCCATTTCTTATTTCTTTTCACTTCCTGCCTAACCCAACCAAACAGCCCACGTCGTTTTCCGTTTGTTTCGATTCGGGAAAGTCTCTCACTGATTTGTCTGAGCTGGACACTTGTTTCCTGCTGGCCCTTTCGGATCTCATCTTGGAGATTACTAGACAGGTTCTCTATCCTTCCAGACAATTGCTCTGTCGTGCTTGCGACTTCTCGGCGTACCTCAGTAAGCTCCCGTCGTGTTCCGTCATTATCCGTCATTAGAGTTTGGATCTGATCCGCCAGCATAATGATTGCCTGTTTGATTTGATCGACTTCGCCGGCAAGTTGCATAAGATACGGTTTCCCGTCGTCATCCATCGTCATTGGAACGATGATCTCATGTACAACGCCGCGTAGCTGCTCTTTTATGTATTCTGGAGGCTCATTGGCGTCCTTCATTTTGGATATCAGGCCAAATATTTCGATGGCCTCTTCCGTATATCGCATTGTTCATCCGGATCCCACCGTGGGCAAAAACTCTTTGAACTGCCGCGACCAGTCTGCAAGCGTAGTCCGGGGTTTTCCCAATCGATCCGATACATCTACGAGTGAATAGATTCTAACGCCCGATCCAGATGATCCGGATTGTTGATCATAAATACTATTGATTAAAGAGATCCGAATGGAGAACTCTCGATCGGCCGATCCCCTATGATCTAATCTGCAAGATCGCAATGTTCAGGGCGGCCGGAAATGTGGAGAAGGCTGCGGGAAAATCAAAAAGGAGAAACAAAACCTAGCACTGGTGGAGAACGGTTTGCAGGCAGAAACCCTGTTTTGGCAAAGGATGTCTTACCAAAGCGAAGCAGTATTGTATCTTGAAAAGAAAAGCAATATCAACGCGAAAATCATGAAATCAATCAGGGGGACAAACGGTTTTATTTTTCAAAAAAAGCAAAAAAAAGCTGGAAACGTCCGCTTCTTAAAGGTATGATATAGGAAATTCTTATATATCCTATGAATATACTATGAATTATGTTGATGGAGACTCTTGCGATGAACAAGAAGAACATAAAGAAGCTGGTCATTCCGCTTTTGCTGCTAATTATATTGCTGGTACCTTTCGGGTTCAGTTACATTTCGTTTCAGTCGAAGCATGTCGACAATCAGGGGGCGAAGGAGTTTGTCCGCAAGCTGCAGGCAGCCATGGACGGCCGCACGGCTTTTAAACTATCGGATTTGACCCCGGTGGCGTGGGATCACGTATACATTTTTCATCCCTATACGACGAAAAGCGAAATGGAACGGATCATTGGAACTTCATGGACCACAAGCCGCTCTTACGTCGGGTATTTGCTCGACAACACGTTCCTTGGGGCTTATCCGCTGGATGACGATTCGCTGAACAAGCTCGTGTTCATGGACAACGGAAAGGTCGTCCTGGACGTCACGCTAAACCGTTCCACGGCTGATTTCACCGGCTTCAAAGAGATTCGGGCAGACAAGGAGCTTCTACTCGGATCCGGCGAAGACGGCGCGAACGTCGTCGTATCGAAGCCGTGATCGAATGCCGTTTTCTCCGCTGGCCAGATGAAGAATGTGCTAGAATAGGAGATATACATTCGATCATGCAAACGAACCGGAGGAAACAAAGATGACACAGACGACATCCGCGCCCGCGGTCGAGGTGGCTTTATACACCATGTGCCTCGTCCAGGACGGAGACAAAGTATTGCTGCTGAACCGCCCCAGCAAACGCGGCTTTCCGGGCTATATCGGCCCCGGAGGCAAAGTGGAATTTCCCGAAAGCCTGACGGAAGGCGCCATCCGCGAAGTGAGGGAGGAGACGGGACTGATCGTCAAGGACCTGGTCTATAAAGGGCTGGACGAATTCGTCGATCCTTCCACGAACTACCGATATATGGTTTTCAACTATTTAGCGACTTCGTTCGAAGGGGAACTGCTGGAAAATCCGCCGGAAGGCGAATTGCTGTGGGTTCCGATTCAAGAGGCGACCTCCCTGCCGATGCAGGACTGGTTTAAGCGGCGTTTTCCGCTTTTTTTCGAGGAAGGCACCTTCGAAATTTATGAAGTCTATGACATGGATAACAAAAAAACCTTGAAGGAAAGCGTGAAAAAGCTCTAAGAAAAGTAACAACTTTGTTTTTGTTTTCATATACTTTTTACACGATTTTACGGCTGCTCTCACATGATTGGTAAGTAGTATAAAGACATACCCAATCGAGAGGAGTTAAACGACATGAACAACACATGGTCCAAAAAATTGCTGATTTCCGGGATGACTTCCGTCCTGCTGCTTGCCGGCGCGGGTACCGCGGCGTTTGCCGATGACGCCAAGCCTGCCGCCGCGAGCGCGAAAACGACTGCTGCAGCGGAGAAGAAAGCAGAGACTAAAACGGTAAAGCCTGCGTCCAAAATTTCTGAAAAAGCGCCTGCCAAAACCGGCAAACAAACGTCCGCTTCGGCCACTGCAGCAAAAACGGCGCCAAAAACCAAAAAAGCTCCCGCCGCAAGCAAATCCGTAAAAAAGGCCAAACCGGCAAAACACGCGAAAGCAACGAAAAAAGCCGTTAAAGCCGGCCATACCAAACATAAAGCGAAAAAACATCATGCCAAAACGCATCTTGTAAAAGCGCATCATGCCAAAACACATACGACGGCCGCAAAGAAGGTCGTTAAAAAACCGGCAGCCAAAAAGAGCAAATAAACGGCACTGGGAAAGGCGGGAGACGACAGTCTACCCGTCTTTTTTTTCTGAAAATCTGTTGATGCGGGTTGCCTTTTTCGGAAAAACCGGGCAGATAGACGATTTCCGATCAAGGAGAGTACAATAGTAGCATCAGACGGGAGGGAAACGGGATGGCGCATATATTTGTCGTCGATGACGATGCCAATATCCTGCAGTTGATTACGGAATATTTGCGGAAGGACGGGTTTACCGTTTCGGCTTTTCCCGACGGGAGCAATCTGGTGGAAAACGTACGGTCTGAAAAACCGGATTGCCTCATCTTGGATATTATGATGCCCGGCGTCAACGGGCTTGCCTTACTGACATCGATCCGCACCTTTACGGAAATGCCCATCATCATGATTTCGGCCCGCGGCGAGGAAATGGACCGGATCATCGGTTTAGAGCTCGGCTGCAACGATTTTTTGCGTAAGCCGTTCCATCCGAGGGAACTGATCGCCCGCGTGAAAGGTATGCTGCGTCTTGTTCAGACTTACCGCTTGACGGGGGAAACCGAGTCGGGAAAAGGGATTGTGATCGGCAACATGACGCTGAACGAGGAATTCAGGCTGGTTACCGTCGGAGATCAGGAGGTGTCTTTCACTTCCCGGGAGTATGAGCTGCTTGTTTTTTTAGCCAAACATGTGGAGCGGCCCTTCAGTAGAGAGCAGCTGATCCAGCAGGTATGGAAATACGATTTTATGGGCGAGCCCCGGGTCGTAGACGATCTGGTGAAAAGACTCCGCAAAAAGCTGAACGAAGCCGGCGCCTCACTGCAGATCGAAACGTTGTGGGGATTTGGATACAAAGCGGCGGTCCGGGGATGATGCGGACGATTCGGGGCAGAATTTTCACTTCCCTCATCATTGTCATGGTGTTTTCGGTTCTGACGACCGTTTTTTTGTTCAACCAACTGATCGACGGTATGCTGATGGACCAAGCGCGGAACCAACTGCGGCTGCAGATGACCAAAGCGATCGACATCATTGAAGGCGGCGACGTGGGGGACCTGAGCACGGAGGATTTGGAGCTTCGATTCCGGGACCGGATGTTTTACGCCGATTTTTTCGTCTTGAATCCTTCGGACCAAATCATCGCGGCCGGGGACGGAGACATGGAAGGTCAGTCCATTCATATTTCGATGAGTCCGCGTGATCATTTTTTCACGCTTCATGGACAAAAAATGATGTATACCCACCAAAAGCTGGAGAACGGCCTCCGCATCGTCGTGTATACCCCCATGGACATTCTTAAGCAGATTTCGGGGCGGGTGCTGCGCGTTTCGCTATTGGCGATCGGCATCAGCTTCGGCGTCATTTTCATCGTCGGCCTGTGGTTTGTCTGGAAAACGACGCGGCCCTTGCAGCAGCTAAAGGAAGCGGTCAGCAAATATCATCCGAGCTACCGGGGCTTAGGCATTCCTCAAGGGGATACGTCGGAGATCGGGCAGTTGATGGATACGTTTTCCAATATGTCCGGGCGCATTCAACGGCATCATCAGCAGCAAATCGAGTTTTTGCAAAACGTATCCCATGAACTTCGGACACCGTTAATGTCCATCCAGGGATACGCGTCCGCCGTGAAGGATCAAGTCGTGTCCGTTGAGCACGGCTTAAGCGTAGTGATGGCCGAGTCGGAGCGCCTCATTCGGATGGTGGACCGGCTGTTGCAGCTGACGAGAATGGAAACGGTGCAGGAGGAATGGAAACTGACGGAGGTCGACTTGCAGGAGATGATGGAGCAAGTTCATCAGCTGATCGCTCCCGCAGCGGCGGACCGGGGCGTAGCTGTTCTCGTCAAGACGGTCCCGCTTGAAATGGCTATTCCTGCGGAGCAAATTTTTCAGGTCGCCATGAATTTCACGCAAAATGCGGTGCGGTATGCTTCAAACGAAGTGAGATTGGAGCTTTCGCCGATTGCGGGAGGATTCAGGATCCATGTGGAAGATGACGGCCCCGGCGTCCCCGAACATGAACGCTTGTCGGTATTTGACAGGTTTTATACGGGGAAGGCAGGTATTACAGGCATCGGGCTGGCTATTTGCAAGCAGACGGCGGACAGGCTCGGGGCGGCGATCGGCTGCGAGGGATCGGATTTGGGCGGGGCCCGATTTTGGTTTGAATACAGGCAGGACCGGCCATAATCTATTAGACGAGTCTGCAGATGCTTCTTCATCTATGATTCTAGGGTAGCATGGCCCTGCCTTGAATTACGGTGAATCCTGAACAGCGGCGGTTTCCTCAAATCTGCCTTTCTAGCATGAAATGCGCAGATGGCTATAACAAATGCTAGATTCACTTCATAACATATATCAATTCTACGTGGAGGAGTTGAAAATATGTTTGAAGATCTTTTAGGAGATTTAACCCGAGAAAACTGTACCCCAGGAGAAGGCTCAAGAGGAGACCTCACTCGCGGCGACCGTACAGGCGGCTCTCGTGGCGACCGTACGCATGGCACTCGCGGCGACCGTACAGGCGGCTCTCGTGGCGACCGTACGCATGGCACTCGCGGCGACCGTACTGGCGGCTCTCGTGGCGACCGTACGCATGGCACTCGCGGCGACCGTACAGGCGGCTCTCGTGGCGACCGTACGCCCGGCGCTCGCGGCGACCGTACGCATGGCACTCGCGGCGATCGTACAGGCGGTTCTCGTGGCGGCCGCACAGGTGGATCTCGTGGCCGTACAGGCGGTTCTCGCGGAGGCCGTACCGGTGGATCGCGTGGCCGTACAGGCGGCTCCCGTGGTCGTTAAGATGCAAGCATCACCGCAGTTTCCATAGACTCGGGGTTCAAGTAGATCCCGGATTTTTGTAACGAAAGCGATGCATCAACTGCCGATTCATTCCGAATCGGCAGTTTTCTTTTCTCAGGATTTTGCAAAATTCGATTCCTGCCGCTCCAGGGTACAAGATATAGACGAGTCAAAACTTTTCGCGCTATATCTTGCTGATTGGAAGTCGCTTTTTGGATTTTTGCAAAATCCTCTTTTAACAAAGCGAGCGAAAACCCTTGATTTTCCGGCCCCCGCAAACTATATTCGAACATAATATCTTTCAAATCCCCATGGAGAGGAAGGCGGAAACATGAAATCATGGATCATCCGGGAGGCAGAGCCCAAGGACATTCCCGGGCTGGCAAAGGTTCACTTGAACAGCTGGCTCACGACTTACCGCGGGATCGTGTCCGATGACTATCTGGACAGCCTGAAGCTCGAAACGCGAATGGAATTGTGGACGCGGGTGTTAGCCCCAGCCAATGAGTCGGTCACGTTCGTGCTGGAAGCCCCGTCCGGCGAAGTCGCCGGATTCATTAACGGGGGAAAAAGCCGGGAAAAGGAACTGAACATCGAAGCAGAGGTTTATTCACTGTATCTGCTGCAAGAAGCGCAAGGACGCGGATGCGGCCGCGAGCTGATGAAACGTTTGATCGGTTATTTTCGTGAACAAGGGTATCGTTCCATGCTGGTTTGGGTGCTGGAAGAAAATCCGGCCGTCGGGTTTTACAAAAAAATGGGCGGCGAGTATCTGATGAGGGATCGTTTGCAAATCGGCGGTGAAGAGGTGCAGAATCTATGCTTTCAATGGAAAGATCTCAATTCTGCCGAATAATAAAAATCGCGCTATGATTCGGTACATAAACAAGAAGGCGCAAGGCCATAAACTACTGAAAAACAAATAGCGGTCGAGCACGGCCAACAAAGATTTACCACGTGAAATATGGAATTTTATAAAAAAATTTACTTTAAATACTAAAATAATGGTTGAAGATGGCACAAAATGGGATTAGAATAAAAGCACATCGGTAATCGATCTGGTTACAGGAGAAAAGGACAACTTTACGGCTGTCCTTTTTGCAGGCATAAAAATGAAAGCGCATTAACTTTCGTTTCTCCATCATAAAGCAGTGCCAAAAGCTCATCCGTGAAAGGAGGTGAACCAGCGTTTCGGCTTCAGGCGAGCGCGTCAATTCCGGCCGCATGTCCAAATCTTCATGGCTTGGGGAGCGGAAATTGAACCGAAAGAAGGATGAGTGATGGCAAAAAGACCATGGGTAAAAGGCATGCTTGCCGTTTTGTTCAGCCTGCTGCTTGCGATTGGCTGGCGGGGACCGGGTGCGGGACAAGCGGATGCCGCCGCCCCCTCTTACAAGGTTGTCGGGTATTTCACGAACTGGGGCATTTACGACGCCAACTATCAGGTAGAACAGATCGACGCGACGAAACTCACCCACCTGAATTACGCATTTGCGGACCTTTGCTGGAACGGCAAACACGGCAACCCGTCAAATGATCCCGGAAATCCGAACAAAGCGACCTGGAACTGCAAGGATGCCGGCGTTCCGACCCAAACGGGAAACGTCCCGAACGGGGCCATCGTGCTTGGCGATCCGTGGGCGGACGTCAACAACAACGACGGCGTGCCTTTGGAATGGGAAGACTGCGAAAAAGGGAAATGCGGCAACTTTTACAAGCTCAACAAGCTGAAACAGTCGAATCCGAACTTGAAAACGCTGTTATCCGTCGGCGGATGGACCTGGTCCAATCATTTTTCGGATGTGGCGGCCGATCCTGCTGCCCGCACCAATTTCGCGAATTCGGCGGTCAATGTGATCCGGACATACGGTTTCGACGGGATCGACATTGACTGGGAATATCCTGTAGAGGGCGGATTGCCGGATAACAGCCAGCGACCGGAGGACAAGCATAACTTCACGCTGCTGCTGCAGGAAACACGCAATAAACTGAATGCCGCGGGAGCGCAGGACGGGCGCAGCTATCTGCTGACGATCGCAGGACGGGCCAATCCTTCTTACGCGACGACGACCGAGCTTGGCGCCATCGCAGGCATTCTGGATTGGATCAACATCATGACCTACGACTTCCACGGCGACTGGGAACAAACCACGAACCACAACGCAAACCTCTATTCCGACCCGAACGATCCGGATACCGTCAATAAATTCAGCGCAGATTCGGCCATAAACGCTTATTTGAATGCGGGAGTGCCTGCTTCCAAGATCGTGATGGGCATTCCGTTTTACGGCCGGGGATGGAAAAACTGCGCGCCCGGACCCCGCGGCGACGGACTTTATCAAGCCTGCACTCCGGATTTTAACGGCAGCGTCGTTCCAAACGGAACTTGGGACAACTACGAGTCCGGGCCTACGGGAATGTTTGATTACGGCGATCTGGCAGCGAATTACGTGAACAAAAACGGCTTTGCCCGTTATTGGAGCCAGACCGGCCAAGTACCTTATCTGTACAACCCTTCCTCCAAGATTTTTATCAGCTACGAAGACCCGCAGTCAATCACCGCAAAAGCGACCTATATCAAAAACCGTTCTCTGGGCGGCGCGATGATTTGGGATCTCAGCGAAGACTGCCGGACCAGCCCCAAATTCGCCTGCACAGGCACGAAACTTCTGAATCAACTCGCCTCGGACCTGCAATCGGATCCGGCTCCGCCGGATACAACCGCACCAACCGCTCCAACGCATTTGACTTCTCCTTCGCAAACGGCCAACACCATCACGCTGACATGGGACCCGTCCTACGATCAGGTCGGCGTTGCCGGTTATGACGTATACCGGGACCAAACCCTGTTAACCCGCGTACCCGGCACGACCTATACCGTTGCGGGCCTCAAGCCGCAAACCTCCTATACATTTACGGTAAAAGCCGTCGATGCCGCAGGGAACGTGTCGGATCCCAGCGCTCCGCTTACCGTATCCACGCTTGCCTTGGGAACGGATACCGAAGCCCCTACAGCCCCCGCCAATCTATCGGTAACGGCACATACGGACACGACCGTGTCGCTGAAGTGGAATCCGTCGACGGATAACGTTGCCGTCACCGGATATGACATTTTCCAAGGGGATACGCTTGCCGGTACAGCGGACGGGACAAAGACCGGCTACACGGTTACCGGGCTTAAGCCGCAAACGGCTTATACTTTTTCAGTGAAGGCAAAAGATGCCGCCGGGAACGTTTCTCCCGCGAGCAATGCGGTCACCGTAACGACCGATGCTTCCGGCCCGGCAACAACTCCGGCGTGGGCCCCAAATACGGCTTATGCCGTCGGCGCCGAGGTCAGTTACGGCGGAGCGGTCTATCAATGCCGGCTTGCGCATACCTCGCTTCCGGGATGGGAGCCGCCGAACGTGCCTGCTTTATGGTTGAAAAAATAACGCCAAACCATTTTGATGTGATGAAAGAGAGGCGTCGCCATGAACAAGAAAAAGGAATTCCGCGGGGTGCTGCTCGTGCTGCTGAGCCTGCTTATGTTGCTGCTGCCTTTGGCTCCGCGCTCCGCTGGCGCTGCGGCGGCAGGCAGTGATGCCAGCGCCGCGGCGGCGGGCAGCGGATACAAAATCGTAGGGTATTTTCCTTCATGGGGAATTTACGGAAGAAGCTACAACGTCACCGACATCGACGCATCCAAGGTTACGCATATCAATTACGCGTTCGCGGACATTTGCTGGGATGGAAAACACGGCAATCCTTCCACCGACCCCGGCAATCCGAATAAGCAAACCTGGCCTTGCCAGGTCACCGGAGTTCCCCTCCAGCAGGGCAATGTGCCTAACGGCAGCATCGTGCTTGGAGACCCGGATGCGGACGCCCTCCGGCCGACGCCGGGCGGACCGACGACCGGATGCTGGGCCGACGCCGCTTGCGGCAATTTTGGAGCCCTTCGTAATTTGAAAGCGGCCAATCCGCACCTGAAAACGATATTATCCGTCGGCGGCTGGACCTGGTCGAATCGGTTTTCGGATACGGCGGCGTCGGATGCGACGCGCAAAAACTTCGCCAAATCCGCGGTCGATGCGCTCCGGGCCTACGGCTTTGACGGCGTCGATCTCGACTGGGAATATCCGAACGTGGAAGCGATTCCCGGGAACAGCCATCGTCCCGAAGACAAACAAAATTACACCCTGCTGCTGCAGGAGGTCCGCAATCAGCTGGACGCGGCAGGAGCGCAGGACGGGAAGCGTTATCTGCTGACCATCGCCTCCGGCGCTAGCCAGACGTTCGTCGACAATACGGAGCTGGCCAAAATCGCGCAAATCGTCGATTGGATCAACATCATGACGTATGATTTCCACGGCGGTTCATGGGAAGGGACGACAAGCCACAACACCGGATTGTACGGCGATCCGAACGACCCCTATCTGGCCAACAACTTTTTTGTCGATGGGGCCATCCAAGCGTATCAAAAAGCCGGAGTCCCCATGAACAAGCTGGTGCTCGGCCTCGAATTTATGGCGCGCAGCTGGAAAAACTGCCCCCCGGGACCCAATAACGACGGCCAGTTCCAAACCTGCACGCCGGACCAAGGCGCAGTTTACAAATGGTCTCCGGTCGGAACATGGGACGATTCCACTTCAGGGAACACAGGCGTTTTCGATTACGGCGACATCGCAGCCAACTATGTGAACAAAAACGGATACACCCGCTATTGGAACAGCGCGGCCAAAGTGCCTTATCTGTACAATCCGAGCACCAAAATTTTCATCTCTTACGATGACACCGAATCGTTGGGATACAAAACCGACTATATCAAAAGCAAATATTTGGGCGGGGCGATGTTTTGGGAGTTCAGCTCCGACTGCCGGACCAGCCCAAAGTACCGGTGCACCGGTCCAAAGCTGCTGGATAAAGTGTATAACGACCTGAACACGGGAACGTCTCCGGTAGACAACATCGCACCGACGGCTCCATCCAATCTGGCATCCTCGGCTGTCGGCGACAAAAAGGTTACGCTTAGCTGGACGGCCTCCACGGATAACGTGGGCGTCATGTTTTACGATATTTATCAAGACGGCAGGCTGGTGCAAACCGTCAACGGCGCAACGACGTCGGCCGTGATCAAAGGGCTGGCCGGAAGCACGGCCTATACCTTTACGGTCAAAGCCAGGGATGCCGCGGGCAACGCTTCTCCCGCGAGCAGTCAGCTAACCGTGACGACCGCGCCGCCGGTTATCGACCATGAGCCGCCAACGGCTCCGGCCAATCTGGTTGCCGCGGCCAAGACCAAAACAAGCGTCACGCTGAAGTGGGACGCTGCAACGGACAATGACGATATTGCGGGGTACGACATCTACCAAAACGGCACGCTTGCCAAACAGACCGCCAACCTGACGGAAACGGTGTCAGGCTTGACGGCAGGCACAACCTACAGCTTCTTCGTCAAAGCGAAGGATCTTTCGGGGAATGAATCCGCGGCGAGCAACACCATCAGCGTCACAACGCCAACGGACCCGAACTACCCGGCCTGGCAGGCGAATACGGCCTATACTGTGGGCAGCTTCGTAACGTATAGCGGCAACCTGTATAAATGCACGTATGCCCATACCTCGATCGTAGGCTGGGAACCGCCTTCCGCTCCGACATTATGGCAGCTGCAATCCGCTCCTCCCCAGGACAGCCAGGCACCGACGGCTCCATCCAATCTGAAAATAACGGGTCAAACATCCACTTCGGTCACCTTGACCTGGACGGCCTCCACGGATAACATCGGAGTAACCGGATACGATGTATACCAAGGAAATTCGCTTGCGGGAAGCGCAACGTCTACGACGTATACGGTATCGGGATTGACTCCTTCGACGTCTTATACGTTTACCGTCAAAGCGAAGGATGCGGCAGGCAACGTTTCGGACGCAAGCAATGCCGTTACGGTCAAGCTTGGCGCTGCCGATACGGTGCCGCCCACCGCTCCGGGAAACCTGTCCGTAACGGCGAAAACATCCATCTCGGTCACGCTGTCCTGGACGGCTTCGACGGATAATGTAGGCGTTGCGGGCTATGATGTTTACCAGGGGAATGCGCCGGCGGCGTCGGTTGACGGCTCCACGCTGACAGCCGTCATAAACGGTCTAACGCCGAATTCCGCTTATACCTTTACGGTGAAGGCCAAAGATGCCGCAGGCAATGTCTCGCCGGCCAGCAACGCGGTCACCGTAACAACGGACGCGCCTTCCGCCGACACGGTACCGCCGACCGCTCCCGGCAACTTGAGCGCATCGGCGAAAACGTCCACGTCGGTCACGTTGTCCTGGACGGCTTCCACGGATAACGTGGGCGTTGCGGGCTATGATGTTTACCAGGGGAATGCGCCGGCAGCGTCGGTTGACGGCTCTACGCTAACGGCCGTCATAAACGGTCTAACGCCGAATACAGCTTATACCTTTACGGTGAAAGCCAAAGATGCCGCAGGCAACGTGTCGGCAGCCAGCAATGCATTGACGGTCACGACGGACCCCGATGCTTCGGCTCCGGCAGCCTGGGCTGCCGGCAAAGCATACGTCAAGGACGATCTGGCGACTTACAATGGAAAAACATATAAATGCCTGCAGCCCCACACCTCTTTGGCAGGCTGGGAGCCGCCGAACGTGCCGGCTTTATGGGCTTTGCAAGGTTAAAGCAAGGCCGACTGCCGACGTTTTTTCCGTTAGAAAGGTTTGACTGGGCGAAAAAAAGCGAACAGCCGGTCCGATCGGGATCTTTTCCGTCGGACCGGCTTTCCGGCATTCCATGGATCGGGGCAAAAAAGATGCAAGCCAAAAACGCCGGAACACCAATGCTTTTATTCGAAAAAGGCATTATACTGTATGTAAATTCCGTATTTTGATTGAAAGTCGCGAAAGGAGCAAGCTTTGGCTTTGGAGGAATCATTGCGCGAAGAACGCGAAATTATGAAGGTTTGCCTGCTGGCCGGGCAGATTATGCTGCAAAGCGGGGCGGAAACGTACCGGGTGGAGGACACGATGATGCGGATCGCCTCGTCTTACGGGATCGACCATACGCACAGCTATATGACGCCGACCGGCATCATTTTCTCGCTGGAGGATCCGCAGCCGATGACCCGGCTGAACCGGATCACGGAGCGGACGACCAACTTGTATAAAATCGACCGGGTGAACACCCTCTCCCGCAAAATCAGCCAAGGGGGCATGTCCATCGCCGATGCCTACCGTGAATTGCAGGAAATCGACCGGACGCGCGCCATATACCCGTTATGGCTGAACGTGCTTATGGCGGCGGTGGCCAGCGGATGTTTCCTGATCATGTTCCGCGGCACCTGGCCGGACTTCATTCCGGCGATGCTTGCGGGCGGGATCGGCTACTACTGCTCGGTTCTGCTTCACCGGTTTATCCCGGTCAAGTTTTTTGCGGAGTTTTCGGGGGCGCTCATGATCGGGTTATGCGCGATTCTGTTCGTGAAATACGGGTTCGGGCAAGCCCGCGACACGATCATCATCAGCTCCGTTATGCCGCTCGTTCCCGGCCTTTTAATCACGAACGCGATTCGGGATTTGATGGCGGGCCACCTCGTGTCAGGCTTGTCCAAAGGAGCGGAAGCCTTCATTACATCCTTCGCCATCGGCGCGGGAATCGCGTTTATGCTGTCTTTGCAGTAGGAGGTCAAGATGTATTATATCGAACAAATCGTTACGAGCTTCATCGCATCCGCCGCATTCGGCATGATCTTCAACGCCCCGAAAAAAACGCTCTGGCAGTGCGGGCTCGCGGGCATGGTGGGCTGGGTGCTATACATATGGCTGCAGGATATCGGCGTCCAAAAGCTTGCGGCTACGGTCGTTGCCGCATACTGCGTTACGATGATCAGCTATTTTTTCGCCAAAATGTACCGCAAACCGATCATCGTGTTCAGCGTGTCCGGGATCATTCCGCTCGTTCCGGGCGGTTTGGCTTATGACGCGATGCGCAACGCGGTGGAAAACCATTACGACCAGGCGGTGCAATCCGGCGCGGTGGCGTTTATGATGTCCGGAGCAATCGCGCTGGGACTGCTGCTGTCCGAAGTAACCAACCAATTGATCCGGAAAATTCGCGCTGCCAAGACGCCTTGAGCCGGGATGCCGGGTTCATGGCTGCATTGAAGCCGGACCATCGTAGCGAAAAATCTGGAGGGGAGGACTTGCAAATGATCGATGTAAAGACGATTGTGCTGGCCCCGGACTCGTTCAAGGAAAGCATGACGGCCAAACAGGTGTGCGAAGCGATGGAGCGGGGCATCCGGCGCGCCAACCCGGAAATTCGCTGCCTGCATGCGCCCATGGCCGACGGCGGGGAAGGAACGGCGCAATCGATCGTCGACGCGACCGGCGGCAGGTTGTACCCGCTTCGGGTGAGGGGACCGCTAGGAAGCGAGGTGCAGGCTTATTACGGGATTACCGGGGACGGAAAGACGGCCGTGCTGGAAATGGCGAGCGCCAGCGGCATCGGCCTCGTTCCCGAAACGGAGCGGAATCCGCTGCTGACGACGACCTACGGCACGGGACAGCTCATTAAAGCCGCCTTGGATCATGGGATACATCGCCTGCTGATCGGAATCGGCGGCAGCGCTACGAATGACGGCGGCGCAGGGATGCTTCAGGCGCTGGGCGGCAAGCTGCTGGACGAAAGCGGGCAGGAGCTGGGGCCCGGCGGAGGGGCGCTGCGCAAATTGAGCCGAATCGACCTTGGCGGACTTGATCCGAGAATCCGGCAGGTCAAGGTCGAAGCGGCTTGCGATGTGACAAATCCGCTATGCGGGCCGGAAGGGGCATCGCATGTCTTTGGGCCGCAAAAAGGAGCCACCCCGGATATGGCGGCCGTTCTGGATGCGAATTTGCGGCATTTTGCCGATGTCATCCGCCGCCAGCTTGGCATCGACATCGCCGACGTTCCCGGAGCGGGAGCTGCCGGCGGTTTGGGCGCCGGGATCATGGTGTTTTTGAACGGGACGTTACACAAGGGGATGGAGCTTGTCGCACGAATGACGGGACTGGAGGAAAAAATAAAACGGGCGGACATGGTCTGGACGGGCGAGGGGAGCATCGACGCCCAAACCCGGTTCGGCAAAACGCCCTACGGCGTAGCCCGGGCGGCCAAGAAACATCGAAAGCCCGTCATTGCGTTTGCCGGAAGGATCGGCGACGGCATTGACGAGCTTTACGAACAAGGAATCGCCGCGGTATTCGGCATTCTTCCCGGCGCCTGCGACCTGCAGGATGCGCTTCGGCAGGGGGAGGCCAACATGGAGCGTGCCGCGGAAAATGCGATGCGGCTGTTGATGCTCCGGAGATGACGGTTGCTTGGACGGATTGACCATGGCGCGCGTTTTGGTGCGGGTACATAAAAAGGCGGAGGCAAGATGTAACGAACTTGCTTCCGCCTTTTGCAGTTACCGGATGAACGAAACGAGAGCGTATTCGAACCGTTATTTGACACCGATTCTCATTCTGTAGCTGAACAGCACCTCGAGCGTGCGGTCCAGAAAATAATCCTTCACCAACGCCTTGAAACGCTCTATTTCCCCGTCCAGATCGGTGAATCCAAGCTTGAGACAGGTTTGAAGGCCCCCCTGGGAAAGCGCGAGACCGATGTACCGTTCGCTGTCGCAGGTTTCTTCGTTGTGGAATACGATTTCCCGCGCGTATCGGAAGTGGCCGCTTTCCTTGATGCGGGCCAGATGCGATTCCTTGTCCCGTTTGACGGCTTGATCCTTTTCGCTTTGGCGTTCCTTCAGCAGCTGGTCGGCATGATCCAGAAGATCGACGTACGCTTTTTCCGCCTCCCAGGAAGCGGTCGGCGGCCAATCGCAGTCGTATGCCGCAAAGATGCCGCCCGGCTTCAAAACCCTTGCAGCTTCGGCAAGCGTGCTGGCAGGCTCCATCCAATGAAAGGATTGGGAGCAGGTGATCAGATCCGCTGCGCCGTCCGGAAACTCCAGTTTGTTCGAATAGCCGCTCATAAACCGGATGCTGCCTGCGGCAGGGTCTTCGGCCTGCAGCAAGCGCAGCTTTTCTTCCGCTTTGCTGCGCATATCGTCGTTCGGTTCGATCCCGACGATCGTTTCCGCGTCGCTTTTCCAAACAAAGGTGGACAGTCCGGTGCCGCAGCCAACGTCCAGAACGAGCTGGGGCTTGCGCTGCAAATATCCCGTTAATATCCGGATGACTTCGCTCGGGGCGCCGGGCCGATATCGGTCATATAAATCCTTGTAACCGGAGAAACGGTCGACGTTGCTTCGGCGGTTGCCTTCGGGAAGGTGGCTCATGCGCCGCGCCGCTCAAATCGTTGAACGATTTCCACGATCACTTGAACCGCCTTCAGCATGTTGTCCACCGAAATGTATTCGAATTTGCCGTGGTAGTTTTCGCCGCCCGTAAAGATGTTTGGCGTCGGCAGTCCCATGTAGGAGAGCTGGGAACCGTCGGTGCCGCCGCGGATCGGTTTGACGATCGGTTTGATGCCCAGGCTTTCCATCGCATCATACGCGATGTCCACGATTTCTTTGACGGGTTCGATTTTTTCCTTCATGTTATAGTACTGGTCGCGCATGTCGAGCACGATCCGTTCTTCCCCGTATTTGGCCTGCAGTTCTTTGACGATCCGCTTCAGGTTTTCCTTTTTGTTTTCGAATTCCTTCCGGTCGAAGTCGCGGATGATGTACTCCATTTTCGTGCGTTCGGTATCGCCGTTTTGGCTCAGCAGATGGTAGAAGCCCTCATACCCCTCCGTATGTTCCGGGGCTTGTTCGGCCGGAAGTTTGCCGTTCAGCTCCATGGCGATTTTGATCGAGTTGACCATTTTGTTTTTGGCCGTGCCGGGATGCACGTTGGTGCCGTTGATCGTGATGCTCGCTTTGGCCGCGTTGAAGCTTTCGTATTCGAGCTCCCCGAGCGGTCCGCCGTCAATCGTATACGCAAAGTCCGCGTTAAACGCTTTGACGTCGAATTTTTGCGGGCCTCTGCCGATTTCCTCGTCAGGCGTAAACGCCACCCGGATTTTTCCGTGTTTGATTTCGGGATGCCGGATCAGATAGGCCATGGCGGTCATAATTTCGGCGATGCCTGCTTTGTCGTCCGCCCCGAGCAAGGTGGTTCCGTCCGTCGTGATCAACGTATGGCCTTTATAGCCGGACAGCTCCGGAAACTGTTTGGGTGAAAGCACGACATTCAGCCCGGAATTCAGGACGATGTCGCCGCCGTCGTAGTTTTCGATCGTTTGCGGGTTTACGCTGGCTCCCGTGAAATCGGTAGCGGTATCCACATGGGCCAAAAATCCGATCGTCGGCACGTCGCGATCGCTGTTGGAAGGCAGCGTAGCCATGACATAGCCGTTGTCGTCCATGGTCACCTCCTGCATGCCGATGTTATTCAGTTCGTCGACGAGCATGCGGGCAAGGTTCAGCTGACCCGGCGTGGAAGGGCAGGTCGGGCTGTCCTCGTTCGATTGCGTTTCAACTTTGGCATAGGAAATAAAGCGTTCCATGATTTCCTGTTTCACAATTGTCAGCTCCTTTTCTATTGTAGAGGACGCCCGGAGGCTCCCCTGTCGATAAAAACACAGTATGTATTTGCAGTTTCCTTTCTATGATATCACGGACGGGCTATAAAATCACAGGGAGCGGAGATGCTCGGAAAGATCCGGATTTAAAAGTTAAAGGTAACTACGGCAGTGCGGAACGCGTTAAGGATATAGGTGCTTTTTAAGAACGCGACAGGAGGGAGTTCGGATGAACAGGCGAGGAGCAGGCGTCGCATTCCTTGCGATCGGGGCATTTTTGTTTGCGGTAAGATATGTGACGGATGCGATGTTGTTGACGCAAAACGGAGGTATGGGATCATACGATTTTCGCATGGCGCTTTATGAGTCGGGTGTTTTTTTGCTGCTGTTAAGCATCCTCTTTTTTATATTGGGGGTGGTTTATTTCATTCTCGGGGATTTCCCGGCCGCGGTTCAGCGTTATAAGGAAAAAGCAAAAGAGAACTGGGCGGAGCGCCAAGAAGCGAACAGGGCATGGGAGGAGAGCCTGAATTCCGATTCGGATCAGGACGAAAAACCTTCGACATAGCCCGAAGTCGGCGTTCGCCCGTAGATCCGCGCTTCTCAATGGATCGGGTTTGAATTACAATGCATGTATCGTTTCAAAAAAGGTTTGGCGTAAACGGGAGAGGAAGAGTCGGATGAAAGAAAATGAGCGGATGGTGGCCGCCGGGCGAACTGCCGAGCTTTATGCTTTGGAATCGGGCAGGGTGCTGAAGCTTTTTCGCAAAGGTTTGCCGAGAACGATGGCGGAAGAAGAGTTTCGAATCGCGCAGAATGTGTTCCGGTCAGGGCTGCATGTTCCGGAGCCGTTCGAGTATGTGGAGAGCGAAGGACGAGTGGGCGTCGTCTACGAAAAGGCGGAAGGACACACAATGCTTGCGATGATTTTTCAAAATCCGGGAATCGTCGAAACGGAAGCCCGGCGGATGGCTCGTATCCACGCGGAAATACATGAGCGGAAGGCGGAGGGGCTGCCGCGATTGAAAGCGGCTTTGGAACGCCGGATTTCGGATGCCCCGCTCCTGTCGGCCGAGGAGAAGGCCGAGATCGTCCTAAAGCTGGAAGATCTGGAAGACGATGGCTCGTTATGCCATGGAGATTTTCATCCGGACAATATCATCCTCGGGCAAAAGGAATGGGTCATCGACTGGATGACGGCTACGGCCGGCAATCCTGCCGCGGATGTGGCAAGAACGCTGCTCATGCTGGAGCACGGCGCGCTGCCGGATGAACTGCCTCTTTCGGCCGTCGAGTTCTTTACCGGCATCCGGCAGGCGTTAGCCGCGGCGTATATGAACGAATATACCAGGCTGACCCGGATCCCCCGCGAAGAGATCGTAAAGTGGTTGGTTCCGGTCGCTTCGGCGCGCCTAACCGAATGGATTCCGGATTCTGAAAAAGAGAAGCTGCTGGAGCTGATCCGAAAGCAGTAAAATCCTTTGAGTCCGAAAAAAATGAAAATGCCTGTTGACTCTCACGTTACGTGATTCTTTATAGTGAAAAAGGAAAGGAGAGAACATCCATGATGGTGAAAGAAGTCGCCGAGCTGGCGGGAATCAGCGTGCGCACCCTTCATCACTATGACGAAATCGGCCTGCTGCATCCGAGCCGCACGACGGAAGCCGGTTACCGGGTATATACCGATGAAGATTTGGCGAAGCTTCAGCAAATTTTGTTTTTCCGGGAGCTCGGGTTCCCGTTGAAGCAAATCCGCGAGATCGTAAGCCGCCCGGATTTCGACCGGATGGAGGCGATGGAGCTTCACCACAAGCTTCTGCTGGAAAAGCGAATCCGGCTGGAGCGGATGATCGAAACCTTGGAGAAGACGATGAAACACGAAAAAGGAGAGATCAACATGTCGAATCAGGAAAAATTTGCGGGCTTTGATTTCAGCAGCAATCCGTATGAACAGGAAGCGCGAGAGCGCTGGGGCGATCAAGCGGTGGACGAATCCAACGCCAAACTCGGCAGCTTGTCCAATAGCGAGCAAACGAAGCTGGAAGAAGAAATGAACGCCATCTACCGGAAGCTGGCGGATTTGCGGCAATTGTCCCCGGAATCGGATGAGGCGCAGGAGGCGATCGGCGAATGGTACCGGTTCCTGAACCGGTTGGGCAGCTATTCGCTGGAGGCGTTCAAAGGACTCGGCCAAATGTACGTGGACGATGAACGATTTACCCGGAACATCGACAAGTTTGGCGAGGGGCTTGCCGTTTTTATGAGGGATGCCATGGCCGAATATGCGGATCGCCGAAACTAGCGTTACAAAAAAGCACAAAAAAACCGGAGCTCGCTCTCCGGTTTTTTTGCTTGCCAAACCCTTGGTGCTTCAGGTAAAAGTTTCGCTGCCTCTTCCTTCTTTTGACATCAAACGGTCGCGCTGCTTTATAATAAATCCGGAGGTGTTTATAATGAAGAAATTTCAGCAAATCATTCGCTCCGAAGAGGAGCTTGAGCAGCTTGCGGGCAAACCCCGGGAACTCGTCAACCAGAAAGTCATCACCTCGCTCGATCATCACTGCCGGCATTTCATATCGTTGTCTCCGCTCGTTTTTGTCGCCACCAGCGGCGCGGACGGCACATGCGACTGTTCTCCGCGCGGCGATGCCCCAGGTTTTGCATACATACTCGACGATCATCATTTGATCCTGCCGGAGCGTCCCGGCAACCGGAGATACGACTCGCTCCGCAACCTTTTGGAAAATCCGCGCGTCGGCCTTATTTTCGTCATACCGGGATTGGAGGAAACGCTGCGCATCAACGGCAAAGCCTGCATCATCCGCGACCCGGATTTGATGGAGCGCATGGCCGCGCAAGGAAAAATCCCCGCCGTTGGCATCGCGGTCGAGGTGGAGGAGTGCTACATCCACTGCGCGAAAGCGTTCAAAAGATCCCGGCTGTGGCAGCCTGAACATTGGCCCGAGGCAGCGTCCCTTCCCGATCCGGCGGCGATCATCGCCACGCATGCGGGGAAATTGCGCCTGACGGTGGACGAAGTGCGGGCGTCGCTCGCCGAAAGCTACGAAAAACGGCTTTATTAATCGATGTTAACGCTATTTAATGAGCTTAACTATCGCTTTACCCTGCAATAATATCCAGCTAACACAACCTTCATACAATGGATTTGCATGGTCAAATACCTTTGTGAAGGAGATGTAAGCTGCATTGAACAGGACTAGGAAACTTAGACGGAGCGTTTCGATCGCCATGCTGAGCGGCGTGATGCTGACGACCGGAACGCCCGCCGCTTTGATGAACGCGGCCCATGCCGAGCCGTTATCGGTGATGGACAGCGCACAGCAAACACAGCTTAACCAGCCTAGCGGCATCCGATTGGATCATACGCCGCCGGCATGGATTCCGGAAAAGCAAAATTATACGGTTACGGCTGTCGTATACGGCGTGGATCAACCATGGAGCGGGCAAATCCGTTTTTCGGTAGACGGGAAAGATTTCGGCCCGGTCGAGTTGAAACCATCGGGGCAACAGCCGGATACATACACGGGAGACATTCCGGGCGAAACGCTGATCGGGCGGGAGTTGAAGTATTCGATCGATGTGTTGGACTCCGGAGGGAACGTCATTCGCACTGGCGCTTACTCCACTGCCATCCGGTCTTCGCAGGCGGAAGCACTTGCGGCACAGGTTGACGCACCGGCGCTGCTTATTACGGAAATGGTGCCGGATACGGCCGATTTGCCGGGATCGAACACGGACGCCTACGAATTCGTGGAGGTTTACAACAACACGGATCAGGATGTGAACTTTAAGGACTACTCTTTCTTTTACAATAATAGCAATCCGTGGACACCCGATCCGGGAACCGATATCATCATTCCGGCCCGCCAGCCGGTCGTGTTTTGGATCATGAACGGAAAAAACGACCCGTTAACGGCGGATCAGTTCAACGCCAATTTCGGCACGAATCTGGTTGAAGGCGTCAATCTGTTCCGGATATCCGGAGGCGGCGGGATGGCGAACGGCAGCGCCAGAACGCTTGCGATCAAAGGCAAAGGCGGAGAAACGATCGTGTCGGCCGCTTATGAGCCGCAACATGTCAAACCCAATATGGGGATCTTTTTCAAGCATCCGGTGGCGGGAAGCACGCTCATGACCGTCATGTCGGAATCCGGGAAAGCGGCGGCCACGCCGGGGAAAATCGATCCTTCGCAAGCCGTTCCTCCGGTCATCGAAGAAGGAAAGCAAACCGAAATCACCCATACGCCGGCCGATGTCGTCAAAGCCAATGATTATGAAATCAAAGCCCATGTGAATAACCCGGGCACAAACGCGGACGGCTCCAAAGCCCCTGTCAAGCTGCTTTACAAAACGCCGTCCCAAGCCAGGTACACCGTAACGACGATGACGGATTCGGGCAACACGGGGGATTATACGGCGACGATTCCTGCAGCCGCGCTTGCGGAGCCTACGCTGCAGTACCGCATTCTGGCGGGTCAACTCGATAAGCCTTATACTACCCGGGTCAACATGGATCCGTTCGATCCGTCCAAGGCGCCGGTGCTGCTCGTGACGGAGCTTGTGCCCAACACGGCCAACGTGCCGGGCACGTCGACGGATGCGTACGAATATATCGAGGTGTACAACAATTCCGACCAGCCGGTCAATTTCAAAAACTACAAAATCTATTACCGCTATCCGGATAAGGGCCCGGCAGCCGACGTAGAGTGGCCGTCCGTGAACCCTGACTTTGTCATTGCGCCGAAACAATCCGTCGTGTTCTGGATTAAAAACAGCGCCAACACAACCTACACGGAAAACGACTTCAACCAATTTTACAAAACGAACCTGATTCCGGGGCAAACGCTGCAGTCGATTCAAAGCGACGGCATGGCCAATTCCGGCAGACGGGCGGTCGTCATCAAAACGAATACCGGCAGGGAAATTTCTTCCGCGTATTACGACGCCGATCTGATGTATGAGGGCGGAACGAAAGGCGATGAAACGAAAGAGGACAAGGCGATCGTTTTCGGCTACCCGATGAACGGCGGCACGGTCATGATCAAAGCCGGATCGGGTACGGACGCGCCGACGCCGGGATCCGTCACGCCTTCGCAGGTTCCCGCAGAACCGGTCCATGTCGTAGCGGACACCGTTTCGCCGACGGTGCAGGACGCAACGGGAGTCAAGGAGGCGGACCAGTCCAAAGGGCTGGAGCTGAAGGCCGATGCCAAGGACGATCGCGAGGTGACTTCGGTCGAAGTATTCGTCCGTTCGGACAAGCAGGCCGCATTTACCGGGCACCGCCTGACGGAAGATTATAACGATATGCTGTATCACTACAAGCTAAGCTCGGCCGATTTGATCGGACGCAAGTTCATCGAATATTATTTCGTCGTATCCGACGGGGTGAATGAAACGAAATCCGACTTGGTCAGAGTGGCTATCACCGGAGGGGTGAGCGATGCGCCGCTTCGCCTGAACGTTAAGGATCAGGAGATCGTGAAGGGGATCCATACGGTCAAAGGGACTTCGGAAGCGGCCGGAACCGCAGGCGTAACTTTAAGCATCGACGGGAAAAAGCTGCCGGACCCAAGCACGTATGCCGGACTTGAACATGACGCTTATTTTGTGTTCGACGCCGTCAACGTCGATTATTACTTTAAAAACGCGGTGACGATGGGACCTCCGGAACTGGAGGACAAAACGATCCTGTACACCTTTATGGATCCGATCACCACATATACGACGTTGTCCTTCCCGATCGGCGCAGAGCGCTTAAAGGCGGGAGACAATGTCATCTATATCCGGGCGGGCTCCAAAAGTTCTCCTTTCGATAAACGTCCGGAAGAGAACAAAGACGATTTCGAAGTGAAAAACGTCCGATTGCTGCTGGCCGACGGCACCGAAATTTGGGATCCTGCCTACGCCGAAAAAGAAAAGCAGATCAAGATGGGCGATTCGGCAGGCAAAAGCGAGTCGATCGGATTTCATTTTGATCTGAAGCCGGAACACCTGAAAGCGAAAGCGTACGACTGGGATACGACTGCCGTGCCGGACGGCGCCCATCAAGTGGCCGTTTCCGACGGCACGGAGCAAATGACCGCGAACGTGATCGTGGACAATACCGCCCCGACCATCAAGCCGACGGTGGAAGAAGGCAAGGAATACCGCGGGGAATTCGTCATCGATGCCGAGATCGAGGACGCCCTGGCAGGCGTGGACAAGGTGACGGTAAAACTGGACGACAAGCCGGTCGAGCTTCCGTTCAAAACCTCTTCCGGGGAAATGAAAGGCGGAACCCATAAGCTGTATATTCAGGCGGCCGATAGGGTTGGAAACATTTCCGAAACGACCGTGAACTTCAAAGTTCCGGACGAGAATCCGCTGCCCCCGGAGCTGGTCAGCCCTAAGCAGGGCCAGACTAATGTCGGGACCGATGCGAATCTGACCGTCAAAGTCCAGGACCCGAACCAGGATCCGTTAAACGTGACGTTTTACAAGGGCTACAAATATGACGGCAGCCGCGCGGAAGGATTTTCGGGCTACATGAATACGTCCGTAACCGAACCGCCGAAAGAGATGGCTCCAGCGGGAGAACAGGCCATGGGCGCGGCGGATTACGAAAAAATCAGCGCGGTGGACGGGAAATACCTCGTCAACGATTCCGTGGAACAATTCCCTTACCAGCGCTTTGAAGTGAAGCTTGATCCTTCGGTAAAAAGCACCGACCGGGTGGACATCGAATGGAAGGGGAAATCGCTGGAAGGACGGAAAGTAAGCTTGTATGCCTGGAGCCCGTCGCAAGGAAAATGGGTGCAGCTCGATCAAGTCATCGCCGGCGCGGATGATTTCGGCTTGAATGCGGTGGTCAAAGCAGGAGATTATGCGAGCGGCCAAGTCATCGAGGTCATGGTGCAGGACGAAATTGCGGTCCAAGCGGCCAACAGCGGCAGCAAGCCGACGCCGGAATCGCAGGACCCTTACGATTTTTCGTTCGTCTGGATGTCCGACACCCAATATTACTCCCAAAGCTATCCGCAGATTTATCAAAAAATCGTGAACTGGGTCGTCGAGCAAAAAGATAAAATGAACATCAAATACGTGATCCATACCGGCGACGTCGTCGATAAATCCTATCAGGAATACCAATGGATCGAAGCCGACAAGGACATGAAGGTGCTGGAAGACGCCAACATTCCGTACGGCGTGCTGGCAGGCAACCATGACGTCGATCACCAGAACAACGATTATACGAAGTTCAAGGAATATTTCGGCGAAAACCGCTTCAAAAACAACCAGGTGTTCGGCGGGTCGTACGACAATAACCGCGGCCATTACGACTTGGTATCGTCGAACGGGAACGACTTCATCATCGTGTACATGGGATGGGGACTCGGCGACAAGGAAATCGAATGGATGAACGAGGTCGTTTCCAAATACCCGGAACGCAAGGCGATTTTGTGCCTGCATGAATATTTGCTCGTATCCAACAATCGGGCGCCGATTGCCGATCAAATTTTCGAAAAGGTCGTGAAGCCCAACAAAAACGTCATCGCGGCGTTGTCCGGGCATTATCACGACGCGGAGCTGAAAGTGGATCAATTGGACGATAACGGGGACGGCATCCCCGACCGCAGCGTGTATCAAATGCTGGCCGATTATCAGGGTGCGCCCGAAGGTGGACTGGGTTACATCCGACTCATGCAATTCGACATGAAAAACAACAAGCTCCACATCAAGACGTATTCGCCGTATTTGGACGATTACAATTACTATGATCCGGAGACGGAAAAAGGCAAGGACGAATTCAGCCTCGATTTGGGCCTTGAACCGGCAACCAAACGGGTGGCCACCGATTATATCGGCGTAAAGGTTTATACCGATCAGCAAATCGGCGCCAAATCGGACGTTCCAAGCGGTACGGAAACCTCCGTGGCGTGGAAAGGCCTCCCGGCCAACAGCTATGAGCAATGGTATGTGAAAGCGGAAGATGAGCACAGCGGCAGCGCGCTGTCGGATATTTGGGGCTTTTATACCGGGGTCAAATCCGGCGAAGTGCAGCCTCCCGGAGGCGGAGGAAGCGGCGGTGGCGGCAGCCAGGGAACGAATCCCGGCGTACCAAACGTGCCGAAACCGCCGGTGACGGAAGCAGGCAATGGGCAGATCACGATAATGCCGTCCTCCGACGGGGCATACCATGCGGATGCGCAGGCGTTGGAACAAGCCGTTACGACCGCGGGCGGCGGCAAAGTCGTCGTCGAACTGGCAGGCGACGGCAAGCAGGACGGCGAATCGGCCGTGTACCTTCCTGCGGGAGCGTTAAAAAAGGCGAAAGACAGCGGACTTTCGGTCATCATTTCCGCGCCGGGTCTCACGGTTACGCTGCCTGCGGCTTCGATGCCGGATCAGCTCGAGGCGATCGATCAGCTGCTGCTTCGCATCGACACGTCCATGACAAGCGTCATGAAGCAAAAATTGAGCGACAATTTAAACGCCGCAAAGGACTATTCGTATGCGGGTCTCGTTTATTCGCTGCGGATGATCAAGTTGAAAGGGCAAACCGAAACGGAGGTTACCGCTTTCGGCAGTCCGGTCACGATCGAAAGAAGTTTGTCGGCCGAGCAGCAAAAACAGCTTCAAAGCGATTATGCAGGCGTATATCTTCTTGACCGGAAACCGGTGTACAAGGGCGGCAGCTTCCGGGGAGGCGCCGTGACGTTTGCGGCCGGGGAGCCGGGCTCGTACGCGGTCCTCGAATACCGCAAGCAGTTCGTTGACGTGAAGGGTTCGTGGGCCGAGGAATATATTTCGAAACTGACGGCCAAACATCTGATTCAAGGCGTGGATGAGGAACATTACAGCCCAAGCCGGCAGGTTACCCGGGCCGATTTCATTACCCTCGTTATGCGGGGGGCAGGGGTAGACCTGTCCGAACCCGCCAATACGTTTACGGATGTGCCTGCCGATGCTTATTATGCGGCAGCGGTCGCGCAAGCGTCGAAGCTTGGCATCGTTCAAGGCAGCGGCGGCAAGTTCCGGCCGCAAGATCCGGTCAGCCGCGAGGAAGCCGCCGTCATATTGATGAAAGCAAGCGATGCGCGGTACGGAACCAAACCGTCCGGTTCAGCCAATGCCGGGTTTACGGACATGAACCGGGTCTCCTCCTGGGCGAAGGAAGCCGTCGAACGCGTCAACGGGCTTGGTCTGATGACGGGCAAAGGCAATCTCCGCTTTGATCCGAAAGGGAACGTCACCCGGGCGGAAATGGCTAAGATGGTGTATATGCTGATGAACAAAGAGTAAATCTATATTGAGTGTACAAAGAAACCGTTCCTTTCGTAGATGGTGGGTGGTACATCCATTCTAACTAAAGGGCGGTTTCTTTTTTGTTCTGTTTTTTTGGGGCCGCCCTCAAGATCCAAGATCTTTTGGGACGGCCTCGTTTTGAACGATGATCGATCGGTCCCGTGCGGAGTCTTTTGCCGCGGCTGTCACGCATCCATGGTATACTGTATATGAAACTTTGGAAATGGTTCCCGAAGCCATATAAAAAATAGAATCATCGCGGAGGGAATTCATCGGCTTTGCAGCATAGGATAAACCGTATATGGCCAGGAGACAGAAAGGAGCGGCGATTTGAAAACTTGGTTTGCCTATAACTGGCAGGTTCGCGACGAGTGGTTTGAGGCGTTTTCCGTGCTGCCTGCGGACGAACTTGCAAAGGAACGGACGGGGGGCGTCGGTTCGATTCTGAAGACGCTGTTCCATATCGTCGACGTGGAGCTCAGCTGGATCCGGGCTATCGAAGGCATGGAGGATTGGGAGCCCCGCTTTGAGGAATACGAATCGCTGGAGAGAATCAAGGAATTGTCCGATGCGTGCCGCAAACAAATCCGGGATATGTTATCGACAGCGGATGCCGAAAAGGAGCAAACGGTCGTCCAAGTCCCGTGGCACAAAGGACCGCTTTTGTACGGGGAGGTGCTGCGGCACGTCATTGCCCATGAAATCCATCACGTCGGCCAGCTTTCGGTTTGGGCCAAGGAGCTTGGCATCCGGCGGGTATCGGCGAATGTGATCGACCGTGGGCTTGGCGAAGTCCTGCTTCAGGAAAAATCGATCCGGACCCTATTCTAAGACCAGGAAAAGGTGTGTTTTTGTATGATTTCGGTAAGCAGCATGAACGAGGAGGATGCGGCGACAATTGCCGCATGGCGGTACCCTCATCCTTATGAACTTTACAGCATGGACGGAAGCGAAGAGGACGCGGCCGAATTGTTGAACGGGGATTATGTATCCGTGAAGGACGCGGAAGGACGCGTCATCGGATTTTTTTGCACGGGAATTTCCGCCCGCGTCCCCGGCGGTTACGCAGCGGGAATTTATGAGGACGAAACGCTGGTCGATTTGGGGCTCGGGATGAAGCCCGAACTGACCGGGCAGGGCCAAGGAAGCCGCTTTGTCGGCGCCGGAGTCGGTTACGTCAGACGGACATTTCCGGGAAAAGGAGTCCGGCTGGTTGTCGCCTCGTTTAACGAGCGGGCCATCCGGGCTTACGAAAAGGCGGGGTTCGAACGAACCTGCGTTTTCGATTCGCCGGTGCACGGCGAAAAAACCAGGTTTGTTTGCATGGTCAGAAGGGATGGATGACATGGCCGCAGCCGGTCCGGAACCGTACGAAAAACCGCGATTTCAGCGGCGATGTATTATTTTTCCACGGCGGTTCTCCTTGACTTTTGGCAATAATTTGGTTTTATCATATAGGGAACAAAAAGAGTCATTGTGAATCGAATCTATGAAAAATCAGGTGAACAACATGCGAATTGCGCTTTTTGATTCAGGGTTAGGCGGTTTGACCGTACTTTCTGAAGCCGTGAAGCAGCTGCCCGAAGAGGATTTTTTATTTTTTGCCGATACCCTTCATGTACCCTATGGCACGAAAACCAAGGAGCAGGTGCAGGACTTTGTGCGTGAATCGCTGAATCAAATTTTGCAGGAAGACATCAAGGCGCTGGTGATCGCCTGCAATACGGCTACCGGCGCGGCGGCTGCGGAGCTGCGGCGGGAGTACAACTTTCCGATCATCGGGATGGAGCCTGCGGTAAAACCGGCCGTCGAAATGAACCGCGATACCGGAAAAAGAGTCCTGGTCGCAGCTACGCCGCTGACACTTCATCAATCCAAATATACCCAGCTTGTCTCCCGCGTTGACGACCACAGCATCGTCGACTCGCTTCCGCTGCCCGAACTGGTTGCGTATTGCGAGGCGATGCAGTTCGATCCGGACGTGATCGAAGCTTATTTTCGCGAAAAGTTCGCCCCGTACGATTTGAACGATTACGGAACGTTGGTATTGGGATGCACTCATTTTCCTTTTTACAAACCGCTTTTGCGCCGGATTCTGCCTGCGCATATGGACATCATCGACGGCAGCCGCGGCACGGTCCGCAGGCTCCGCCAGGTTTTGGCGGAACGGAAGCTCTTAGGCTCCAAAGGCAACGGAGACATCCGTTTCGCGTGCTCCAGCCGGGAACCGGAATATTTGCGCAAAATGCAGCAAGCTTTCGAGTTGTACCGCAGCCGCGAAACCGTAAACGAAGGAGAAAAGGTGACGGGCTGAAGCGGTGTGTTTCCTTAAGTCTTCAGCCGGCCGCCAGTTTCCGCAGCGTTTGCGAAATGTTGCCGTCTTGATACAGGCCGCCATGATAGCAGATGACGGTTTCGATGTCGTAGTCCGCAAGCTTTTTGACCGAGGCCTTCGCCCGCTCCATATCAAGCGTCTGGTCCGGATCCGGACCGCATAAACGCCCGTCCGCGACGCGGAGCGCGTCGGCGGCGATCAGCGTTTTGCTTGGAATATGGTACAGGCTGATATGTCCGGGCGTGTGCCCGGAGGTGGCAATCACTTCGATGCCGCCGCATAACGGCAAAATTTGTCCGTCATGGATCACCCGGTGTACGGGGGATTTGGGCGGATTTTTTAACATGGAGAGAAAAGCCTGCTTCCACGCGTCGGACACGCCGGGAGGAATCATCGCTTCTGCTGCGGCAAGCGCTTCGGGCGTGATTTTCAAAATCATCTTCGCCCCTTCGATATAAGGCTTTTCTTCGGCGCTTGCCAACACTTCGATGCCGCGCTTGGATTGTTCGAGCATTGCGGGAAGGTTTCCGATATGGTCGAGATCCTGATGCGTTATTATGACCTGGGTCACGTCCTGAAGGCCAAGCCCGTACGGGCTTAAAGCCTCGGCAAATTTCGCGATTTGGCCGGGATATCCGGCATCGACCAAAACGGCGCGCTCACGGTCATGGATCAAGACGGGATGAATTACTTCGGTTTTTCCCATTACGAACGAGGCGATCTCCAGCATATGAATCCGGCTTTCATGATTTGACGGGTTTATGTTCATAACGCACCTCCAAGGATTGAATAACGTTCCATTGCAGGTACTATCATAGCGCTCTGGAAATCATAAGTCAAAGCTAAATATTTTATCATAACATAAAATATTTTATTTGTCAAGATATAAAATATAGATATTCTGCGCTGCCGAACCTTAAAAAAAGAGCCGGATTTCTCCTTGCGAGAATCCGGCTTTTAAAGTATTGGGTGGAAAGTTGGATAGATAAAAACGAAAAATGAAAAAAACGTTCCAGGGACAAATTATTCCGGTTTAACGAGAATTTTAACCTGGTTTTTTTCCTTGAGCAGCGTTTCGAAGCCTTCGGAAAGGACGTCATGGAGCGAAATGCGTTTGGTTACGAGCTTCTCGGCAGGGAAATATCCTTGCTCCATCAGGCTGATGACCGCCGGAAACACGTCGCGGTAGCCGATGATGCCTTTGATGGTGCGCTCCATCATCACGACGTTATTCGGATGGATCGGCGCTTCTTTTTCGAAAATGCTGACGATCATCAGCTCGCCGCCCATTTTGGTGGACGCCAGCGCCTGCGTCAGAACGGGAGGAACGCCGGTGACTTCGTAAGCGACGTCGACGCCGCCGTGCGTGCGTTCATGGATTTCCTTCACGGCGTCGAATTCCTTCGGATCGATGACGATCGCACCAAGCTCCGCCGCTTTTTGCTTCCGTTCCGGCGACAGCTCGACCGCATAAATTTCGGACGCGCCGGAAGCTTTTAATGCCTCGATCACCAGCAGTCCGATCGGTCCGGTGCCGAATACGGCCGCTTTATCGCCGACTTTCAGCTTGCTGGAACGGACCGCGTGAAGGGCGACGGCCGACGGTTCGACAAGCGCGCCTTGTTCGTAGGACACGGAGTCCGGAATTTTATGCACCATGCGTTCGTCCGCGGCCACGTAACCGGAAAATCCGCCGCCTCCGCCGGCAAGGCCGAGAAAGCCCATTTTGGAGCACAGATTGTATTTGCCCTGCTTGCATGCTTCGCATTCGCCGCAGGCATAAATCGGTTCGACGACGACGCGGTCGCCTACGCCGAATTTCGTGACGCCTTCGCCGATTTCGACGATTTGCCCGGAAAATTCATGTCCCATCACGATCGGCGCTTTTTCGCCGGTCAGCGGATGAGGGGCGGTATTCGGAATGAAAATCGGTCCCGCCGTGTATTCGTGCAAGTCGCTGCCGCAGATGCCGCACCACTCCACTCTGATTTTCACTTTGCCTTTTCCTGCGGCAGGTTCTTCGATGTTGTCGAGACGCAGGTCTCTTTGGCCATGCCATCTTAATGCTTTCATGCTTGACATCTCCATTCGGTAATAAGGTCTGAATATGATCAGATGAGCATCGTTTGCTCATAATACGGAAACGTTTCCGGAAACTAATATGTCACAACTTGTCGGGATTGTCAAATGCGTTTTGGAAGGGAACAGGCGGATAGGATGCTGAATCCAAAAGCTTTTTTTGCATCATATCACGGAAATCGTCCGGCATGATTTATCTGGATAAACCATTGATGGTATAATAGAAATAAGGGTTGAAAATGTGTAAACGGATAGGAAACGATTCCGAACTAAGGAGGGCCAAATCGGTTTGTCGAAAAATTCAAAGGTAACCATCGAAGACGTGGCCCAAAAAGCCGGTGTAGGAATTGCGACGGTATCCAGGGCCATCAACAATTCGGGGGGCATCAGCGAAAAAACGAAAGCGAAAGTGCTGGAGGCGATCGAGGAGCTTGGATTCATTCCGAGCATTGCGGCGCAAAGCCTTAAGGTGCGGAACACGTACCAGATCGCGCTGGCTGTGCCAGATATACGCAACGCGTTTATGCCGGAAATCGCCTGGTCTGTGGAGCAGGCCGCCAAACACCACGGCTATCGGGTGGTCAACATCAACACGTCCGGCATCGGGCAGGTCGAGCTGGAAACGATCCGGGACGTCAAAAAACTGCATGTGGACGGCCTGATCATTTTGCCGCTGGCTTATCCGAAAAACTTCGTGGAGCTCGTGAACAAAACGCCGCTGCCAATATCGATCATCAATTACGGCAAAAAGCTCGATCCCGACATTAAAGCGGACGTCGTCTGCATGTCGCAGCAGGAAGGGCGGCTTGCGATGGAGCATCTGATCGGCATCGGCCGCACGCGGATCGGGTACGCCGGGGCGCCGAGGGATATCATCGAAGAGCGTTACAATGCGTACGTCAATTCGTTGACTCATGTGGATTTGTCGCTTGTTTATTTCGGCGAGGACTTTTCGCTTAGCACGGGGGCGAAGGCGGCCGATTACTTCAAAAGTTTGAAAAACATGCCGGACGCGGTTTACGCCGGAAACGACATGGTGGCGATCGGACTGATCAACCGCTTCAAGGAGCTTGGGGTCAGGGTGCCGGAGGATGTGGCGGTGGTAGGCATCGACAACAACATATGGACGACGCTCACATCGCCGCAAATCAGCTCGGTATCCATCATGGGAGCGGAAGTGTCCCGTTTGGCGACGGAGCTGCTGCTGAAACGAATCCGCGATCAATCCAAAGGCGTATACGAAAGGGTGCAGTTCGAGCCGAGGCTGATCGTGCGCGAGTCTAGCGTGAAAATGAAGCGAAGCACGGTTTACTTGGAGTAATCGGACTCGGAAGGGAATAAGGTGGAAAGATGAATATTGAACAAAAGATTCGTCGGGCCATATCGCTGCGGGCATCGGGCGACGCGGAACAAGCCAGGGATTGTTGGCTGTCGCTGTTGGAAGAGGAGCCGGGCAATGCGGAAATTTGGTACCAAACGGCATGGACCCATGATGCTCTCGGGCTCGAAAGGGAGGCGGTGCCGTATTATGAGGAGGCCATCCGGTTAGGGCTTGGCGAAGAATCGCTGGCCGGCGCGCTGCTTGGTCTCGGAAGCACGTTCAGAACGCTCGGGGAATACGGCCGGGCATCGGAGGTGCTTGAACAGGGGCTAAGAACGTTTCCGGAGAGAAGAGAATTCCGCGTCTTTTATGCGATGGTGTTGTATAATCTAGGCAGACACGCGCAGGCGATGGAGCTGCTGCTTGCCGAAATCGCCGATACGTCAGGGGATGACGGGATTCGCGGCTACGCCAAGGCGATCCGCTTTTATGCGGATAAGCTGGATGAAGTATGGGAGTGAGCGTAACGCTCAGAGTGTTTCAAGGAGAGGGGCGGTCGGATGAAGTTGCAAGGCATCAACCATCTATGCTTTTCGGTTTCGAACCTTGACGCTTCGGTTTCTTTTTATGAACATGTGCTTGGCGCCATACGGCTTGTCCAAGGGAAAAAGCTTGCCTATTTCGACCTGGACGGGCTGTGGATTGCGCTGAACGAAGAAGACGTCGAGCGGGAAACGATGCCCCGGACGTATACTCATATCGCCTTTTCGGTGAAGGAAGAGGAGTTTGAACTTTGGCTCCGCCGTTTAAGCGAGCTTCATGTGCGGGTGCTTCCCGGAAGGGAGCGCGACGAAAGGGACAAACGATCGGTGTACTTCCTGGACCCGGACGGTCACCGCTTCGAGCTGCATACGGGGACGCTTCGTGACCGGCTTGATTATTACCGGGAAGAAAAAGGACACATGACATTTTACGACGAATGGCAGGGGGAACGATCATGACAACGATAGGTTGGGTCAGACATGGCATCACGGATTGGAACGTGGAGAAAAAAGCGCAGGGCCAAACGGATATTCCTTTAAACGACACGGGGCGGGCTCAAGCCCGGGCGCTGGCGGAACGTTTCCGGCACGAAACATGGGACGCGGTGTATACCAGCGATCTGTCGCGGGCCAGGGAGACGGCCGAGACGATCGCAAAAGCGCTGGGCATTCCGCTATATGTGGATGAGCGATTGCGAGAGAAGGGCTGCGGCAAAATCGAAGGCACGACGGAGGACGACAGAATCCGGATGTGGGGCGAGGATTGGAGAGAAATGGAGCTGGGCATCGAGACCGAGGAATCGATGATTTCCCGCGGAACCGAACTCGTGCGGCAAGTTTGCGAACGGCATCCGGGGCAGCGCGTGCTCCTCGTGAGCCACGGAGCCCTGATTTCAACGATGCTTCCGGCTCTCGTTGCGAACATGGAAACGCGCGAGCATCTTCACAATACTTCGGTCACGCTCATCCGCAAGCTTGATGAACTGTGGGTGTGCGATTTGTACAATTGCCGCCGCCATTTGGACGCGGTGAATCTGTAACCGAACCGGACCGCGGGGGAAGTATAATTTGGATCGCCTGCGGAATGAAGCATTGTGCAATGGTGGGCGTACAGGTATACTTTGGATATTGCCGATGTGTCCGCCGGTATCCGGCGCGGGTTGCCGAAGACCGGGAGAAGCGGGCGACAGGGGGCATCGAGACGATAGCAGACGGTGAGCAGGCGGCGGCAGCGGCGGCCTTCCCCGGGCCGGGTACATACGGAAAGGGACGCTCACGTTCACGGCTAGGATGGGATGACAGGATATCTATGATTACGACCGTAACATTGAATGCAGCCATCGATAAGACGTATTATCTTCCGTCGTTTCCGCTGGGCAAGGTTTCACGGGTGCAGCGGTTTCGGGCCGCGCCGGGCGGCAAAGGAATCAACGTGGCAAAAGTCGTGGCCCAGCTTGGCGTGCCGGTGACCGCAACCGGTTTCGTAGGGGGATTTAACGGCGAAATGATCAAGCAGCTTCTGGACCGGATGGGGATCAAACATGATTTTGTATCCGTCGAAGGGGAATCGCGGGTTTGCCTGAACATTTTGGATGAGGAAAACGGCGTGTCCACCGAGCTGTTGGAGCCGGGACCAATCGTGGGCCCGGAAGCATTGGCGCAGATGGAGGATAAAATCCGCGAGCATGCGGCCAAATCCCGTATCGTTTGCTTCAGCGGAAGTCTGCCTGCCGGCGTTCCGAAGGATTTTTACGTGAAGCTGGTGGGCATCGCCAAGGAAGCCGGGGCTTACGTGATTTTGGATGCGAGCGGGGACGCGCTGAGGCTGGGCCTGGAGGCAGGGCCGGATATGATCAAACCGAACGAGGAGGAAGTCGAAGGGCTTCTCGGGATCGAGGTCAAGGATGAGGCGGCGCTGCAAAAAGCGGTGGAAACGCTGCTGCAAACCTACGGCATGGAACGGATCAGCGTGTCGCTCGGCGGCGCGGGCTCCATGGTCGCATCATCGGACGGCTGTTTCCGGGTCGAGACGCCAAAAGTCGATGTCGTGAACACGGTCGGCTGCGGGGATTCCTACGTCGCCGGGATGGCGGTTTCACTGGCCAAAGGGTTGTCCTTTGAGGAAGGACTGGCTCTGGCTTCGGCAGCGGGCACCTCGAACGCCATGACGGACGAAGCGGGTCTCATCGAGCCGGAAACGGTGGAGCGGCTGCGCCAGCAGGTGCAGATTGCCAAAGTTTAGGATCCTGGCCGAGAGTTCATTTCGGATATGAGCCTGGCGCTTGAAGCGTCGGGCTTTTTGCCGTTTCCGCCTTCTTTTTGCGAGCGGACGTGATGCTCCGCATGACCCGTTCCTGAAAACCCTTTATATTTCCGAAAAAGAAGGAATCGGCGGCGCAGGGGAAGAATGTTACCATCAAACGAGGATTAAAAGGAGAACTGCATGATTAAAGCGCTTATTTTTGATTTCGACGGACTGATCGTGGATACGGAATCGCCGGCCTACCAGGCCTTTTGCAAAATATACGGGGAATACGGCAGAGAGCTGCCGCTCGAGCTGTACGCCCGATGCGTCGGCACTTCCTTCGATGCTTTTAACCCGTATACCCATCTCGCCGGATTGTTGGGGCAAGAAGGGGATCCCGAGCGGATCCGCCAGCAGGTCGACGTATGCTACCGCGATCTGCTGAAGGACGTGCAGCCAAGGCCCGGCGTCATATCGTACTTGCAGGAAGCAAGGAAGCTGGGGCTTCGGGTTTGCATCGCTTCGAGTTCTTACTACAACTGGATTGAGCCGTATTTGGACCGATTTAACCTCCACGGATATTTCGACTTTATCAACACGGCGGATTTGGTCAAAAAGGTAAAACCGGACCCTGAGCTCTATCTGCTGTCCCTGCAAAAGCTGGAGGTGCGACCGGAGGAAGCCGTTTCCTTCGAGGATTCCTTGAACGGTTTTAACGCAGCGAAGTCGGCCGGAGTGCGCACGGTGATCGTGCCGAACGAAATGACGGCGACCTTTAAGTTCGAAGGATACGACCTGATCATTCCCGACATGGAAGCGATGCCGTTAAACGAGCTGATCCGGCGGCTTGAGCGACAAAAACGGGTTGAGGAATCGGAATAATCATCCTTTGACATTCGATAAAAAAATTCATTTTTTTACATGTTTCCGATTGACGGATGACGGAGTGCCCCTTTATGATTATGAATAATCAATGGATTGTATGGAATGGAAAATTTTATACGATCGGCACTTCTTTTTTTTACCTAATTGCTTTAATGCTTTCGAACGCGAAAGCGATGTAGAGGAAAATGTTGGAGGGGTCTTTATGTTGAAGAGAAAATGGCTGCCTATCGCCATGTCGGTGATTTTAGGGGCGGCGCTTGCGGGCTGCGGCAGCAGCACGGACGGCAAAAAAACGGAAGCGGGCGGGTCCGAAACCCAAACGGATAAGAAAACGTATAAAATCGCCATTTCCCAAATCGTCGAGCACCCGTCGCTGGATGCGACACGGGAAGGATTCCTCGCTGCGCTTAAGGATGCGGGGTTGTCCGAAGGCGACAATCTAAAGGTTGATTACAAAAATGCGCAAGGGGACCAGGCGACGAATCTATCGATCGCCCAAACCATTGCTTCGAACAAGGAGGATCTCGTATTCACGATCGCTACAGGTTCGACTCAAGCTGTGGTAAAGCAAGTAAAAGACAAGCCTATTGTGTTCGCTTCCGTTACGGATCCGGTTGATGCAAAAATCGTATCGAACCTTGAGAAACCGGGGGGCAACGTAACAGGCGTATCGGATACGAACCCGGCTGCGGTTCAGCGGCTGACGGATTTTATCGCAAAATACTTCCCGAACGTCAAAACGGTGGGGCTTGTCATCAACGAAGGGGAACCAAACGCGGAAGTTATGGCCAAAAACGCGGAGGAATTGTTCGGCAAGCATAACATCAAGCTGGTGAGAGCGGCCGTGACGAATACGTCCGAAGTGAAGCAGGCAGCGCAGTCTTTGGTCGGCCGTTCCGACGCGTTTTTCACGACGCTGGATAATACCGTGGTCAGCGGCGTCGATTCGATCATTCAGGTAGCGAACCAAAATCATATCCCGTTTTTCTCCAGCGACTATGACACCGTGGAAAAAGGCGCGTTTGCGACGGTCGGATTCAAATATTTCGATCATGGCTATGAGGCCGGCAAAATCGCCGTGGATATTTTGAAAAACGGCAAAAACCCCGCAGACATCCCGATCAAGATGCAGGAAAAGCTTGACGTCGTACTGAACCTGAAGGCTGCCGAAGCGCAGGGCGTTACGGTGACGGACGAAATGAAAAACGAAGTTCAGGACAAGGATAACTATATCCTCAACAAGTAAAGGCATGGATTGGTGAAAGGGAGTGGCGATATCCTTCGTCCACTCCCTTCAATGCATAAGGGAAGATGTCACGCTTTTAGAAAAAGGCGACGAAGACGAATGCTGAAATCGTACTGAAGGAGGAAAGTCATCATGGTAGGTTCTTTATTGGGTGCAATCGAGCTTGGTCTTCTATACTCCCTGATGGCGCTTGGAGTCTATATAACGTTCCGGATTCTCGATTTTCCGGATTTGACCGTTGACGGCAGCTTTACGACGGGCGGCGGCATCGCGGCCGTCATGATCTCCCATGGTTATAATGCCTGGCTGACCTGCGTCGTGGCCTTTATGGGTGGCCTTGTTGCAGGAGCAATCACGGGGCTTTTGCATACGAAAGGAAAAATCAATGGTCTTTTGTCAGGGATATTGATGATGATTGCTCTTTATTCCATAAATATGCGGATCATGGGCAAGCCGAATATCGCGATTATCGATGCAGGAACGGTGCTCACGACAGCCAATCCGTGGATACTGCTTCCGGTGATCGTCATTATCGTTTTGCTGCTGATGAACTGGTTTCTGCATACGGATCTTGGTCTTGCGTTACGTGCGACAGGAGACAACGACCGGATGATCCGCAGCTTTGGCGCAAACACGGACACGACCAAAATTATCGGGGTAAGCCTTTCCAACGGTTTGGTTGCTTTGTCCGGCGCCTTGATCGCACAACAATCCGGTTTTGCGGACATTTCAATGGGGATCGGAATGATCGTCATCGGGTTAGCTTCGGTCATTATCGGTGAAGCCATATTCGGGGCAAGAAACGTCATCCATGCAACGATCGCCGTCGTTCTTGGCGCAATCGTTTACCGGATCGTGGTAGCGATCGCGCTGCGGGTGGAATGGCTGGACACGTCGGATATAAAATTGATCACTGCGGTGATCGTTATCATAGCGCTCGTCTTCCCGACGGCAAGCCGGGCGATCAAACAGAAAAAGCTGGCGAAGAGACGTACGCTGGAGCTGACGGGCTCCGCACGGCAAGGTGCTTCGGGAGGTGATCTCCATGCTTGAAATCGCGCAAGTATCAAAGCTCTTTAATCCGGGGACGCCGGACGAAAAAATCGCATTGCAACACATCAATTTAAAACTCAATCCCGGCGATTTTGTCACGATCATCGGGAGCAACGGGGCAGGAAAATCGACCTTGATGAACATTATATCCGGCGTCATGAAACCGGATGCAGGGAACGTCATCGTTGAAGGCCAGGCGATTGGCTCTCTTCCCGAATACCGGCGCAGCAAATGGATCGGCCGCGTATTCCAGGATCCGATGGCGGGGACGGCCCCGCATATGACCATCGAGGAAAACTTGATCATGGCTTATCGCAGAGGGGCGCGCCGCGGGCTTTCGATCAGCATTAACGCCAGCCGCCGCAGCATGTTCCGCGAGTCGCTCGAGCGGCTCGGCATCGGTCTCGAAAACCGCCTTCGCGCCAAAGTCGGATTGTTGTCCGGGGGCGAACGCCAGGCGCTTAGTCTCCTGATGGCCACGTTCACGAAACCGCAAATCCTGCTTCTTGACGAGCATACCGCCGCGCTTGACCCGGCCCGGGCGGAGCTTATTACGAAGCTGACGGAGAACATCGTCCGGGAAATGCAGCTGACGACGCTGATGGTAACCCACAACATGGAGCAGGCGATCCGGCTTGGGAACCGGCTCATCATGATGGATAAAGGGCGGATCATACTCGATATCGACGAACAGCGGAAAAAACGCCTGACCGTTGAGGAGCTGCTGGGCGAATTTGAGCGAATCAGCGGCCACAAGCTTTCCGATGACCGGGTTGTGTTAGGCTGATACCGGACGGATCAGTAAAACCGATGACTGAAATAGGTCAGTGAAAGCATCCATAAAGAGACTTTGATATCCGTGAAAGAAGGACAAGAGCTGTCGCAGGCGACAGCCGCTTGTTCTTCTTTTTGCATCATCCATCTTTCATGACGGCCGAAAAGCCTTAAGCAAGCCAAAATGAACGAATCAAGGCTAGTTAATTTTTAATGACCGGAATGCAGAGTTCGCAAAAACCTTCGGCAACCATTTTTCCGGTGTATCTTTCCACAACCGGCTTGTGATCCATCCGATATCCGCTTTGCTGCAATGCGGGAAAAACGTCCGCCCATGCTTTTTGCACGTCTTCCGGGGTATGTTTGACCGTACAAACCGCGTATTCTCCGCCGGAAAATTCGCCCTCGTCAATGGAATCATCCGTCAGTTCGTCCGTCGAAATAACGATGCATGCATCATATCTGCAGTTTTCGGGAAGCGTCGTATCGGGGTTGTCCTGAGGGATTCCGAACAGGATGGCCGATTCGGTCAGCAGATGTTTTTCCGCGGCCCATTTTTTCAGCTTTTCCATCGTTTTCGCGTTGGCGGGACCGTATGGACCCATCTGCCTTACATAGGCAATGCGGTAATTCGGGATGGTTTCGATGTTCATCTTCATGTTCTAATTCTCCTTTTCCAATAATTGCGAATCCACCTCGGATGCTATCATGATATAAAAATATATTCATCTCCTTTTTTTAGAAACTTAAAGAATAACCGGGAGCGATAGGATGTAGGCGTTAAGTTAACGGGCAGGTTAGATACAACGGTTATCGGGGAGAATGGGAAGTCTGGCTGACGAACCAATACATCGTGGATTTTTATCGGATCTGCAGAATAGATTCCCATTCGATGGCTACGCTTGTCGATGAAAAAATATAGAAAATGCTGCAGCAAACCATGGAGAGCATTTTTCTGAAAGGGGATACCCGCCATGTGGCCGACAGGCATCATATAGAAATCACGGCGGCCATGACATCGGCGATCTATGGCGCTGTGCATTATTGGTTAAAAGTCGAGGAGGAGGATCGAACCGATGTGCTTGTAGATAAAAATCGAGACTGGTCAGATAGGAACGATTTTTTTGCATGGTTGCCCGACACATTCATGATACCAAACGGATGGCTGAGCATCACGGTTTTCCGGGCGTCGCCAGCTCCGCTCCGGTGGTGAGCACCGGAGCGCTGGCGGCCGCTACCAGCCGCATTCGTGTCCGTTCGGGCGGGGTGATGTTGCCTATGCTATCTTTTGCATTTTCCCTATACGAGGAATACCGTGTCCCCCAACGATGATCGTAGGCGAAAGAGGGAGCTTCCGTAAATTAGAATAATAGTTCCTCATTTTTCCGGATTATATCCTAAACCGTGTAGAAGCAATATTGCCTGTTTCACCATCCGGGAAAAACATATCTCCATTAAACAGAATGCTGCTATCTACATCGTACTACTTCCAGATGCGTTTCAACTTCATTGATATTGTTGACTGATGTTACACAATATAGTCCAGCCAGACGAATTAGCTTAATTCTAAGGAAGTGTCCCAAGCAGCCATTTAAGGCTTTTGGGTACACCCTCCTTTTTTATGCAAAATAATGCCCTTCTTCGAGATCGGCGATTAGCCCGGGCTGCACCGGTTTCCAGCCCAGAAGCTCCCGTGTTGCCTGACTCGCCTGCGCAGTGTTGAACACGCCTGTGATGTCGAATGCCGCAATGGGGCCAAGAAAGCCGAAATGGGCGGCAGCTTCTTCAGGTGTAATGCTGACCGTCGGTACGTTCAATTGCTTCCCGATGACCTCGGCGATCTCGCGGAACGGAATGCCTACATCGCCGACTGCAACCATCTGTGAGCCCGCCGGGGCGAATTCCAGCGCCAGTCGGTAGAGAACCGCTGCATCCAGGCGGTGAACCGCCGGCCAGCGGTTCGTTCCATCGCCGATGTAGGCGGAGAAGCCCTTCTCCCGGGCGATGTTGATCAGCTTTGGCACGAATGCCCTATCTCCTTCGCCGTGCACGGTCGGTGCAAGCGTGACGATGGATGCCCGGATACCCCGCTCTGCCATTGCCAGCACTGCATGGTCCACGGTATGTCCATTTTCATGAGGGTGACCTGTGGTAATGAACGGCTTCTCGGAGCCTTCGAGCGCCGCTCCAATGGCTTGGACAGCCCGCAAATCCAGAGCCAGCGCTCCTTCAAAGTTGGAAAAATCGTTGGTGGGTGAACTGAACGCCAGATGAATCACGCCGTCCGCAGCCGCGGCGGCGCTGCTTAGAGTATCGAGATCGTCCAGCGTGCCGTACAGCGCTCCAGCTCCCGCCGCCTTTAATTCCGCAGCTTTTTCTTCAGAACGGCAAAGACCCGTCACGGTATGTCCTGCGCCGATCAGTTCCCGGACGACCGCAGAACCAACATACCCTGTTGCTCCTGTAACAAAAACATGCATATTGATATCCTCCTTCATGAGTTGACTGTTTGATCATGTTAAGCATAAACTATGAAGTGAACTCTAGGGCAAGGGGCCCGAAGGAGAAATGATGATGAGAATCCTGGAACTGGCGGACAAGATGGGATTAACGATCCATACGATCCGCTATTATGAAAAGGAAGGATTGCTGGATGATCGGCATGTCCGGCGAGAAAGCAACAATTACCGAAACTATTCTGAAGAGGCTGTCGAGCGGTTGAAGCTCATCAAGAATTTCCAGTCCATCGGCTGTTCGCTGGCCGAACTGAAGGAAGCTTTGCAGGAATGCGACACCAATATGAGCACCAATTTGCAGATTATAGATTGGATTCGCGGCAAGAAAAAGGAGGTCGAAAGCAAGAAGGAAGAATACGACCAAATGCTGGACACCCTTAACAAGATGCTGGAGTACAAGACTCTGCTCATGGACGATCCGCAAAAAGCTCAAGAGATGCAAAGGACTTGGTATGCCAGCTCATCCGATTGATCTGGTGAGAAATGGAGGTTTCGCCGCCATGATCTCATGTGGAGATCCATAAGCGCAACCATACGTTACCGCCTAAATTTCTTATGTGTTTGGCAAATCAAAACCAACCCGGGGTTTTCGAAGATTCCTGCTTTGCGGCTTGCAAAAAGTAAGCCTGGTAGTCGGATGGCTTTGCCTTGCCCACAATTGGCTCAAAAAGCGGGAATGATGGAAAGACGCAAAAGGGACGAAGCAGCATGAACCTCTGCTTCGTCCCTTTTGCACCTATCGGTGTTATTTTTCTTCACCAATACGCCCTGCTTGTGCTAACAAATCTATTATAGGCTGTCATTCATCCGATGAGCCGAAGCTTAGTATTAGCGTGAGTTTTTATTTTCTCTTAGCACCAAAATTAGGGATGATATCAGGAGTATGAGTATATTACCCGATAACAACCAAACGACATTTTTAAAAGCAACTAAAGTATGGACTTGGTCTAGGCCACTAGTTAAATTTTTAGTATATAGCAAGGTGATTAATGCTGTGCCTAAAGATGCTCCAATTCGTTGCAGCATGTTAAGGATAGGCGCAGAATCAGGTATTTGATCGGGAGCAACTGTGGTTAAACCGGCAGTCATAGCTGGAACAGTGGCCAGTGCTGTACCTAGTCCCCAGATGAAAAAAATGAGGCCCACCCAAGTAGTGTCTGTATTAACTCCAATAAAACTTAGCAAAAGCATGGATATCGTCATGATGATACAACCTGTAAGTATAAGTCTTCCAGCTCCATACCGGTCTGTTAATCGACCCGCAATCGGAAAACCAACTGCTGTTCCAATAACTTGGGGCAAGATTAGCAGACTTGCAGCCAGCAGGCTCAAATGGCGGACATCGGTTAAGTAATGGGGAAGAAGCAATTGTGCTCCGAAGTTTATTGCACCACCCAAGAACATAACGACAGCAGCTACTGTGAATACCCCGTTACCAAAAAGTCTTAGCTGTAGTATGGGTTTGTCAAGTCTTAATGACCTTATAACAAAGCAAATGATAAGAACGGTTCCGATAATAATAGAAGTGTTATTCGAACCTGCGTTTGCGGTGTTTCCAATGGAGGTTACACCATAAATGAGCAGGGGTACGCCGCTTAATACGAGTAAAAAACCGATCCAATCAAATTTACCAGCTTCAGTAACTTCAATTTTTGGAAGCCACTTCAAACCGGCAAAAAACGCTGCCATACTAAGAGGGATGTTAATCCAGAACAGCCAAGGCCAGCTTAAGCTGCTGAGGATAGCACTGCTTAACGTTGTGCCTAACGTTGGAGCAACCACAACGGCTATGCCAACGATGCTCATCACTCTACCAAGACGCTTCTGACCTGCTGCTATGCTTATGATGGTTTGCCCGGCAGGTACAAGCAGCCCCCCTGATAAGCCTTGCAGAACTCTACAGATGATAAGCATATAAATCCCTTTTGATTCTGCACACAATACTGAAAACCCCAGGAACAAGACCAGGCTAATTAGCCAAAGCTTAGTTGGTCCAAGTTTTCGGGATAACCAGGCACTAAGGGGAACCCCTGCAGCCAGAGATAAAAAGTATCCTGTAGATGTCCACTGCGCAATGGAGCTTGAAGTATGCAGACTGACTGCAATTGAGGGTAGAGCTGTGTTAAGCATCGTAGAAGACAACATAGATGTAAATGCACCAATAACTATAATGATAGCTTGCCCCCATAATACAAAGGGTATAGGGGCAAGTTTAGCAGCAGATCGTTTACCAGAGCTTATCATTATAAGTTTCCGCCCAAATGATCTTTATGCGTGGGAACTACTGGGATAAGAAGCTGAGATTTCATGTCTGGTGCATTGTATACAGTAACCGTGTTGTTAAAAATTTGTGCCGGACGGTCTACAGGATCATTATGCGCTGGACCATTTCCTTTGATCGTTAAGCACAGTCTATAACCAGCTGGAAGATGGAGACTTGTTGGGCGTAATTCAACATCAACCTTGTAAATTTGACCGGGTACCAGAGGCTCCGAGCTTGTGTGCGTATGATAAGGCTGCCAAGGAGTACTGCGTTCCGGATCAAGGGCACGATGTGAGGCGCGTAACCAGCCCACTGTCATGGGAGTTAGTCCTGCTCTGTGATCACGAAGTTCCACAAGTTCTCCATCAGGACCGACTGCATTTAGTACAAGGAAAAGATCTGCATCGGCTGTAGTAGAGGACATCCACAATGCAGCTGAAACAGGACCAACAATGGTCGTATCCTCTGTCATGGCTTGACTATAAACAGTAACCCCATCGCTATCCGCCTTGTAACTTACCTGAGATGCAGCTGCAGGCTCATTTATTTCAAGAGAATGGGTGCTAAAGTCAAAATAGTAAGGCCTCCACTCGGTACCGGGGATTGGCCAAGCCGAAGCTTCAACTGTAGCTGAGCTGCCATCCGCTTTTCTTAGGGCTAGTTGAACAGGCGGTTGATCATCCCAGTTATTTTGAGTTTCTTTTAAATGATAATCAAAGAAACGCCGCTGCAATTCAACTGAAGCCTCATCGTCAAATTGCCCTCCAGCATGAATTTCCAACCACTTATCTTTACTGCTAATCTTCTCAAATCCACGGATTGTACCGCGAAGATGCAGATCATGATCGGACCAGTCAGCGCTGGCCAGAACCGGAACGGTGATTTGATCCAATTGAGGGGTACGTACCTTGTAATAATGTTCATCCTCGAATGGATGAGTACGAATGTCATTTACGATATCCGCGCGATTTCTAGCTAATGTATCAGAGTCAAGTGCTGTATTTCCAGCAATAGGTCTTCTGCTGTGAGGATTAAATCCAGCTTCAGGACCTATGCCGTGTTGTACCGGAAGCGCAAGCTGAGGGTACCAAAAATTCTCCCAAAACTGATACATGATTCCCCCATGGCGAGTTGCATCCCTATACCAGTCGCTCCAGCCGTGCCATACACAAATTGCCGCCAAGTGGGAAGGCTTTTTTGCGGCTACGAGCCATTGTGACATGGCATAGTACGATTTTCCACATAAACCAACACGTCCGTTTGACCAGTTTTGAACTCCGCTCCATTCAATACATGCCGCATAATCTTCAATTTCTCTGGGGCATAATGGGTCTAATCTGCCTGGAGAGCTGCCAGAACCTCGGGAATCGACACGCACAACGACGTATCCATGTGGAACCCAATCTGTTGGATTAACAACCTCCCATACGCGATAATCGTCTTCATCAATTTCCATGCTTGTATTAGGTACAACGGCATCCGCAAGATCAGCACCAAAAACATCGCCAACCGACTTGTTAGGCGTAGTGTTTACCAGTTGAAATAGCCGGTGTCTAAACCTTTGAATGGGGAGTCCTTTACCATATACACCGTGGCTTAAAATGACAGGGTATTTGCCAGGCGTGGCCGGGCGAAATACATCGGCATATACGATTGCGCCATCGTCCATTTCTATAGGTACATCCCAATCAATTTGCATGGATTCAACAGATTCTAATTCCATTAGGTTAGCTCCTCTCGGATATAAGTTCTCCAAATAATCTATCACTGATAGATTTGGAGTGATTTGATCATAATCTATCATTGATAGATTTGTCAATATGATATAATTAAATCACTGAAAGGTTTTAATACGGGGATAAGGAGAATTTTTAAATATGGCAAAGATAAAACGTGAAGATGTTATAGAGGAGGCGCTTGCACTTCTTAAAGAGGGTGGATTAGAGGCGATTACAACTAGGCGTTTGGCACAGAGATTAGGAGTTGAATCAGCATCGCTATATTGGCATGTAAAAGATAAGGCAACGCTGCTTGGGGAGATGGCCTCGGCTATAATCGACAGATACCACACCATTGAGACGCCTCATGACACGGAGCAATGGGAGAAGTGGTTTATGGATCATGCATGTAGCCTTAGAAATGCTTTATTAGCTTATCCAGATGGAGCGATGCTTCATGCCGGCTCAATTCCCACTTATAATGAGCTTGCTAAATTAGCGCCTAAAGTTGAATATCTAGTACGAGCAGGTTTTTCGGAAAGAGAAGCTAAAATGGCCATGCTGACCATGGGCCAATTTACCTTGGGATCTGTAATGGAAGAACAAACACGGAATAAAAGGAGAATATTAACATCACCTCCTTTGGAAAAGGTTAATGAGTCTCAACGTGATGCAGATATGGATAAATTAAATTCCGATGTAATGAATACGATTGAGAACGAGGCAGAAAGTGCTTTTGAATTTGGAATACAACTTATTGTTAAGGGATTGAAAAAATAGAGCAGATGCTAGTAGGGAAGTTAGTGTTTGTGATCTTCAGCATAGTTTAAATATCATTACATGAAAATTTCGCAATAGTAATCTGACCGAACTTAGCACATGTTCCCTTAAGGTGGTTATTATGTTGATTTTAATGATATAATAATGTCAGAATAATGTCATTGAGAAAGGGAAGTGCAAAATGAACATCAAACCCTCAACCACAATCCGGCAGGATTATAATGGTTTCTCAAAATATTGTCATGAACTTGACGAGCCGGTTATTTTAACGCGAAATGGAGAAGCTGATCTTGTTGTTATGAGCCATGAGGCTTATCGCCGGATGGAAGCTCGGATTAAATTACAATCAAAGCTTTTGATTGCTGAGAAACAGGTAACAGAAGGGGAAGCATTACTCGATCACGACCAGGTTATTTCAAGAATCCGGAGGAAGATCGATGCCGCCAAGGAATAAGGTTCAATATGCTCCGGCTGCAGTTGATGATATGGATGAAATTTTTTCATTCATTTCGCAGGACAATGTTTCAGCTGCAGAAGATTTGTTACGTAAACTAGATAAACAAATTTCAAGCCTTGCGGAGTTTCCTTATATGGGATCCGTCTTGTCGGAAGATGATTTTCCCTTACTACAACGAGGTTACCGATTCATTGTGGTGCATCCTTATTTAGTGTTTTATCGCCTTGTTGAAGATGCGGTGATTATCCATCGGATTTTACATGGGCGAAGGGACTACCTTCGTGAGTTATTTGGTCCTAATTTAAAATAAGCAATCCTTGATCGGATTATATTATTTTTGAATAATCTAAAATAAGGCGCTCTACGTTTCTGTCCCTCGCCTAATCCCCCGCGCGGAACGAAAAAGCTCTGTGGGTGGGGCAAGGATGGCATGAACAAAAGGGAGCGAAGGGGTCGATCGCATCGCCGGGCCTGGATTCATTTGGAGTGTAATATTGCATGCAGACCAAAAAAACTGCACCTCCATGGCTGCGTCTAACCATTGGGAGTGCAGTTTTTTTAAGAATCTTAATCCGCTTGAACCGCCGAATGCCGTGATGCCATGCCGGACAATGCAAACGCGGCGATGATGGCGATGAGTACGCCGAGTGCCCCGAACCAGGTAATGGATGCGAGAGAAACGCGGTTAACGATCAGTCCGCCGACTGCCGCGCCGACAGCCATGGAAAGCTGCATCGTGGATTGGTTCAAGCTCAACATGACGCCCGAGGATTCGGGAACAAGCGAAACGAGGTTAAATTGCTGCGTCGGACCGGATGACCATGCGGCAAAAGACCAAAGGATCAGGATAGCGAATATCGCAATGACCGACTGTCCGGCGAAGGATAGCAAAATCAATGAAATGACGTGAAGAATCATCCCTGAAACCAGCGTGAAAATAATGCCGCGTTTATCCGCGCTGTAGCCGCCGACTTTCGAGCCAATCAAGCTGGCAATGCCGAACACGAGCAGGGCTGCGCTAATCAGTGATTCATTTAAATGCGTTACCTCCAGCAGAAAAGGGGAGATGTAGGTATAGGCGAGCGAATATCCTCCCAGCCAGAAAAACGTAATCCCCAAAGCAACCAATACCTGAGGTTTTTTTAACAAAGCCAATTGTTTGACCAAAGGGACCGGCTTGTCGCCCTGCATACGTGGAATAACCGCAGCAATGACAAGCATGGCGATGATCCCGAGAATGGCGATGGCCAGAAATACCGCCTTCCAGCCAAAAGCCGAAGCTACCATTCTGCCAAGCGGAACCCCGATAATGAGCGATGCGGTAAAGCCCATCGTAACCGTGGCGATGGAGCTGGCCTGTTTGCCTTGCGGCGCAATTTTGGCGGCGATGCTAAGCGCGGTAACGATGACCATGCCTGCACCTAATGCCATAATAATTCTCGCGGCAATAAAGAGGCCGAAACCAGGCAAAATAAACGTCAGCAGATTGGCCGCAATAAAGAGGCCCAGCGAATAAAGGAGAAGTTTCCGCCGGTCCATTTTGGCTGTCAGCGCCATTAAAATAGGGGTACCGACCGCATAGGCCAGGGAAAAGACGGTAATGAGCTGGCCTGCTGCCGCAACGCTTGTTCCCAACGTCTCTGCGATCCGGTCCAATATCCCGGAAATGATGTATTCGGATGTTCCGACCAAAAAGCTGATCAAGGCTAGAACGTATACTTTCCATGTGCTTTGCAAAAGATTCACTCTCCCGATTTGATTAATAACTATATTTTTAAAAATATCGAAATATAAATCAAAAAAAATTATTCAAGCAGGTATGGAGCGTATCTGGCAGCCACTTCCTTGTCTAAGGTGTAATAGATAAAGGTTCCCTCTTTGCGCGAGGTCAGCAATCCGGACTCCGCCATTTGCTTCAAATGATGGGACAACGTAGAGATGGCCACCGTTTGCAGTTTGTCACCCAGAACGGAACAACATTGGTCGCTTTCTTCTTTGAGAAGCAAGGCGATTTTGAGCCGGGTAGGTTCTCCGAGCGCTTTATAAATTTTAACTGCCTGCTGCTGATCTTTCGTTTCTTTCATGCCGCCCGGCCTCCTAAATTCGATTTATATTTCGATATTTGCAGAAATAATGTAACATAAAAATGTGGTGACGTAAAGCCCTCAAGTTTATTTTTGTGAAAAAATATAGAAAAGGAGCCGATCCATGCCGGATGGCTCCTTTCGTTTACATGCGCGAGGGAGTGAAATACTCGATGTCTTGTTTGTAAAGATCGTATGCTTCGGCATACTCCATTACCCTGGCTACGTCCGAGATGAAGTCCTCGCCGTATCCGGCGCGTCTTAGCAAATGAAACCCCATTTCCATCCCCGACGCGATGCCGGCTCCGGTAATGATTCTGCCCGCATCCACAATTCGAGCCCTGCTGATCATGCAGGCCGGCGCAATTTCGGCAAGACGGTCGATCGGCACTTTGCCCATTTCGGATGCCTCCAGCCGATCCGGTTCTTTCCGGCTTGTAGCAGGGAGGCCGTCCAGCAGCCCCATGTTTCCATAAATCCATGAACCCGTGCAGACGCTTGTCAGCAGCGTGGTATCGGGAAGCGAAAAGATGAATTGGTGCAGCCGTTTATTGTAAGTTTCCTGTCTTGTTCCGAAACCTCCCGGAATGAGAAAGGCATCCATATCGGGCATTTCATTGAAACTGTAATTGGGATGTACGGTTAGGCCGGCTTGCGTTTGAACGGGTCTTAAAGAATCCGCCACAAGAAAGACGTCAAGTTCCGGATCGAGCCTTCTTGCGACGGAAAATACGCCGTAAGGCGCCGCATAATCAACGACCTCAGCATCTTTGAAAACATAAACTCCGAGTCTAAAACCTTGCTTTTTACTCATCACTTACTCCTTTCGCTTTCCTATCGAATTTTCAAATCTGTTTCTTATTTACTTACGGAAATCATGATATCATGGAATCAGATATCGCAGTCATGATAGTCATCGATATAATGTATTTCGTTTTTCGATATCAGGAGGAGTTCATTGTGATAGAGTTGCTGGAAGGAAGATTTTTCAAAACCTTTATCGTCGTGGTGGAAGAACAAAGTTTTAGCCGCGCAGCGGATAAACTGGGATATGTTCAATCCACCGTGACAACGCATATTCAGCTTTTGGAGCAAGCATGCGGGCAAAAATTGTTCCATCGTTTATCTCGCGGAGTCAAACCGACGGCAGCGGGTGAGAAGCTTTTGAAATATGCTTATCAATTTATCCACTTGGGGACTTCGATCGAAGAAGCGATGAATGAGATCGAGCAAGCCCAAGGCACGGTTTATCTCCGTATGCAGGAATCCTTTTTTCTGACGCGGTTCTCTTTGTTTATGCAGCATTTCGTGAAGGAATTCCCCAAAGTGAAACTTCGGATTGAATCCGGGTTCCATCAAGATATTCTGGATCAAGTGCTGAACCATGCGATTGATTTTGGCATCGTGCCGCGCGATCCGAAGCGAAATGACATTCTGTTTTATCCTTTGGTTGAAGAAAAATTGATTTTTGTCGCATCGGCTGCTTTGGCGCGGGAGGTTGGACGCGAGGGACTAGAGCGATTAAACCAAGAAGCCATGATCAGCTTCGGGACCGATTGCTTATATCACACACAGGCCGGCATGGCGCTTCAGGATGCGGGAATCGACGTTATGGAAGCGATAGAACTCCCGAGTCTGGAGATGATCAAGCAATCCGTCCAATGTGGGATTGGGTTTGCGTTGGTTCCGGAAATTGCGGTGAAAAAAGAGCTTGAGCATGGCGATCTTAAATTGCTTCCCATCAGTTCGGCAAACTATTCCATGCACGGGTTGATCGTTCATAAAAACAGGGAATTAAGTTATCCGGCGAGATTGCTTCAAGCGAAGTTAACGGAGGGGGCGGTTATGTTCAATGATGGCCGTTAACGATGCAACGGACCTTTACTGGAAGGTTTTTAGCAATATTCATAGAAAATATAATATCTAGGTGTAAATGAGAAACGAGAGGTGTACACATGAAGCTGATGACCAATCTGTCCTATGAAGAAGCGCTGCAATCCACGGATATGACCTTTAGCGGCTGGGATTTTTCATACCTTGGGAATACGGGCAGGCTGCAGGAATTTCCGCTGCGCTGGAATTATTATCAACTGGTGGAACAAGCTCTCCGCCATTCCGGGAGCATGCTGGATATGGGGACGGGCGGAGGTGAATTTCTGTCGAGGCTGACCAAGCTTCCTGCGCATACCTGCGCCACGGAAGGATATGAGCCGAATGTGGAGGTGGCCCGGCAAAGGCTTGAACCGTTAGGGGTCCGGGTTTCGCACATTACGGAGGATGAAAAGCTTCCATACGCCGACGGCGAGTTCGACCTGGTGATTAACCGCCATGAGTCTTACAGCCCGAAGGAGGTTCATCGGATCCTGAAGCCGGGCGGCCGTTTCATTACCCAGCAGGTTGGCGGGGCTAACGACCAGGAATTCAACGAGTGGCTGGGGGCGCCAAACGACGAGTTCGCCCATTGGAATCTGGAATACGCCGTTCAGGAGCTGCAGCCCTATTTTGAAATCGAAGGACGTGACGAAGAGATAACGCGATCCCGTTTTTTCGACCTTGGCGCCATCGTTTATTATTTGAGCGTCATCCCCTGGCAAATTCCGGATTTTTCGGTAGAACGGTATGAAAAGCAGCTTCGCGTCCTCCATGGCCAATTGGAGCAGCAGGGGTATTTGGACACGAGCTGTCACCGGTTTGTTATTGCGGCCCGAAAGAAAGGGTAACGTTTTGACATGACACGAAAAGCGGGAGAGGCGCCAAAAAGGGAACGGCAGTGTACGTCTTTTCGCTGCCCGTCCCGGTTTATTTTGACCTCGTAGTCAAGGATGACTATACTAGAAGTAGCAACAGCATTGAAGGAGTCTTGACATGGATGAACGCGAACTGCTCGTTTTGGGGCTGCTGATGACTCAAAGCCAGCATGGATACCAGATTAACGATTTTATTGAGCGCAATTTAGGGCAAGTTTCCGATATGAAAAAAGCGACGGCTTATGCCATCTTAAAACGTTTGGATAAGCAGGGCTGCGTCAACGTGACGGTCGAGCAGGAAGGCAACCGGCCGCCCCGCCAAATCTACTCGATTACGGAAGAGGGAAAAAAGCTGTTTTACGAATTGCTGCGCGCTTCCCTAATCCATGCAGAAAATACGACGCCGGACGGGAACATCGGGCTGATGTTTATCGATCATCTTTCCCGGCGGGATGCGAAAGAGCTGCTCCGGATCAAGTTGGAAAAGGTGCAGGGGCTCATCGGGGCCATTTCCAAAATTCCGCCGCATGACGAAGGCATCGGCGTGAATTTGTCCTTCCGGCACCGCTTGGCGCTGCTCGAATGCAACCAAAATTTTTTGATCCAGACGCTTCAGGAACTGGAGGATGAAACGATATAAGATCCGCCGCATTGCAGAAAATATCGGATTAAACAGCTTTTATTTTTATCTCTTTCATCGTCCGCGAACCGAAGCCACAAAAACCGTTTTTGCCGTTCTAATGCCAAAGCCCTGTCCAGTAAGCGGTTATGCCGCTTCGGACAGGGCTTTTTGTAACGTCATGGCATCAATGGATCAGCTTGCTCTCTTTGGCCTTTTTGACAAGTCCGGCCGAAAGCTGGTTAATGGCGCCTTTGAGCGCCAAGCCGACCACCAGCGTGACCGCCGCGTAGATGCACATGATCAGCAGGTCGTTGCGAACGATCGGCCAGATGATGCCGCCGACGGCTTCGCGCATCATGCTGATGCCGTACGTAAACGGCAGGAACGGATGGATCGCCCGAAAAAAGGGCGGCGTCGTCTGAATCGGGAAAGTGCCGCCGGAGCCGGCCAGCTGCAGCACGAGCAGCACGATCGCCAGCGCTTTGCCGACGTTGCCGAATACCGACACCAGCGTATACACCATAAGCATGAAGACGGCGCTGTTCACCAGGCCAAACAAAATGAACCATGGCTTGTCCACCACATACGTTCCCAGGATGAACATATCGCCGGACGTAACCAGCACGGATTGCAGCAGCGCGATCGTCAGAAATGTGAAAAACCGGCCGAAATAGACCTCGTAGTTTTTGTACGGATGATCCCCGTGAACCTCCGTCGTGATCAGGGACACGAGCAGCGTCGCTCCGACCCATAACGAAAGGGTGGAAAAAAACGGCGACATCGCCGATCCGTAATTCGGAATCGGATACAGTTTGTTTTCCTTCAGGACGACCGGTTCGGCAAAAAATTGGCTTTCCAGCTGGAAATTATTTTTCAGGAGCCCGATCACCTCCTGCAGGTTGCCTTTGCTTTCGAATTCCCGCATCTTATCGGCAAGCTCGGTAATCTTTTTCTCGACGGCGGGCAATTCCTTTTTGATGACGGCCAGCCCTTGGGTTCCGACCGCCAATCCTTTGGATGCGTCGCTCAAAATTTTCTTCACGTCCGGCACGCTTTTCAGCGCGTCGTTTAGCGTATTCCGCGCCTTTTCCGCCGTTTGCCGCGCTTGGTTCAGCCCGCTGAGGATGGCCGGTTCGATTTCGCTGTCGTATCTGCCAAGGATATTGCCAAGCAGCTGCGAGGCGTCCCCGGATACTTGACTCAGCCGGTCGACCAGATCGGAAGCGGGTTTTTCGCCCTTTTTCACGGCGCTGCTGATCGTGCTGACAAGCGTCTGCTGTTCCTTCATTTTATCCTGCACCTGTCTCAGCCGCGAGCTGACGAATCCAAGTTTGTTCCCCGTCACTTTGTTCAGCTGGTCGAACCAGGCGATGAGCTGGGATTGGACCTTGAGCCCGATATCCAGCCTGGAAGCCACATGATCGAGCATGTCGGTGACGACGGCCGGGTCTACGTTCGGATCTTTCAAGGCGGAAGCAAGCTGCTGCGTCGCAATGGCGGTCTGCTGCAGGAGCAGCAGATCTTGTTTGACGTTTGGGGCGATATTTTTGGCCGCTCCCGAAGCCTGGGTCAAAAAAGTATCCAGACCGGAAGCGAAACGTTGCCCTTTTTCCGCGATGTCGACGACGACCGGGAGATTGCTTTGCGCCTTTTTGACGAGCTGGTCGGTTTTTTGAACGTCATCGGCAGCGGTGTTGACGACGCGGTTGATTTCGGGGAAATCCTTTTCCAGCTTGAAGATCAGCGTCCTTACTCTTTCAATGGTGGGCAGCTGCTCCTGCAGCTCGATGCCCAGCTCGTTGAAGATTTTGAAAATCGTGCCGTTGGCGGTCTGGACAAAGTTTTTGCTGACTTCCTGAATGATGCCGCTCGCGCCCGACGACGCGATTTTGGGGGAAACGGCGTTTATCTTTTCGTTGACGTAATATAAAATTTCGGCTTTGACCGGCTGGTTCGAGAGCACGGTGGCGATCGTCGCCGAAAAGTTGTCCGGGATGACGATGCTTGCATAATAATCCCCGTGCTTGACGCCTTTCATGGCATCCGCTTCGCTCACGAAGCGCCAGCCCAGCTTGTGATTGTCTTTCAAAGAGTTGATGATCTCGTTGCCGAGGTTGATCGGCTGGCCCCTTAGCGTCGTCCCTTTGTCGTTGTTGGCTACCGCGATCGCGATGTCGCCGGTGTTGCCGTAAGGATCCCAAGAGGCCTTGATGTTGAACCACGCATACAAAGACGGCAGCATGGCCAATCCAAGAATGATGACCAGCGCTGCCCAATTGGTGACGATATTGCGGATATCCCTGCCGTAAATAAGTCCGATGTTTTTCATGTCGCTTTTATACCTCGTCTATGAAACGGTTTTTGTTATTATTTGCTTTGTTGCGATATATTAACCGTTTATAGCCGCAATGAAAAGTTTACCAGTCCATTCTGCGGATCAGCGAGGTAATATGCGCCAGATGATGGCGTCCATGCCAAGCGTATAAGCCGAGATGACGGTCCAGCGTCGTTTTTCCATTGACCGGATGTACGAAGGACCGATGCCAATCGTCCTCTTTCATGTGCTTAAAAATAAGCGCCATGCGCGCGTGAACGCCGTCCAAAATTTTAAGCGAATGCTCCGGAGCCGGAGCGGTGGAATCCACAAGCTCGGCCCAAAGATTTTCTTCGTAGGGTTTGATCGTCGGTTCTTCTTCGGTAAGCGCGAGCTTGATGCGCAGCAGCGCGTTCATGTGGCTGTCGGCCAAATGATGCACCACCTGACGAACGCTCCACCCGCCCGGACGATAAGGCGTATCCAGCTGCTCATCCGTAAGCCCGGCCACGGCATCCCTGACCTGGCTCGGCAGCGCGCGAAGCTGATCGATCCAATAACTGCGCTCGGCAGGACTAATCACGTCGGACGGCGCAAATTCTCCGATAGGATAACGTAAATCCGAATTCATAACATGTACCTCCCCAAATGGTATGTCTGATCATTTTTCAGCCTAAAGCCCTTCTATAATTACTATATGTTGCTTTTGGCGTAAAACGATATTTTTCACAACTTTAACATAACACGGGGCCAATCCGCAGCATTTTTTTGAAAGCTTGACCGAACGGTTCGTCTTTTTAAAGCGTATAGTAAGCAACAGACAAGGGGGAAGCGATATTGGGACTCCAGAACATATCCGAAGAGCAGGCCAGGCTGATCTACAACAGCTATTCGCCTTATGTGTACGGCATCGCGTTGATGTTGACCCGGTCCGCCCCGACGGCTGACGACATCATGCAGGAGACGTTTTTGCGGGCGTTTCAGAAATACGACCAGTACGATCCATCCAGACCGTTAAAACCGTGGTTGTACCGGATTGCCGTCAACTTGGCCAAAAGCGCCATGCGCAGGCAGAAATGGCTTTTCTTTCAAGAGGACCCGCCCGACATCGGTGACGAGTTTCTGGTGGAGGAATCGTTGATGAAAAGCGAAAGCGAGCGGGAACTTTGGGAATCCGTCAACAAGCTTTCGGCCAAAAGAAAAGAAGTAATCATTTTGCATTATTATGCGGAGCTGTCGCTGCCCGAGGTGGCCGAAGCGCTCAATATTCCGGAAGGAACATGCAAGTCAAGGCTACATGAAGCGCTAAAGCAGCTGAGGCGAAGCCACGGCTCGGGTTGGCCCGAAGTCCGATGCAAGGAGGAAATGGAATGAGCCCGAATACAGGCCCGGAGGATTTTGGATGTACCGAACAAGACAAAGCTTTGCGAAAACATGCGGAGGCAATACATAACAGATGGAGGCATATGCAACCCGCCGTACCTTTTGAAGAGGTGTGGGAACGGCACGTGTCGTCCGCAGATCGTATCCGGAGGAAGGCAAAAAGCAGAAACCGGTGGAAGACGGCTGCTTCGGCCATGCTTGTGGTGATTCTGCTAGGGGGTGCTGCTTTTACCGCTTCCCCGGATGTCCGGGCGGCATTGTCCCGGTTTCCTTTTATAAAAATGCTGCTGGCAGATGGGGGGTTCGAGGAACAAGGTTTATCAAAAATCGAAAAAGAGGGCCTTGGGGTACAGGTCAATACGTCCGTGACCGACCGCGATATCCGGTTTACGATGGATGAAGTTTTTTACGACGGGGTTCAAATCGTCCTGAATTACGATGTGGAATATTTGGACGACAAGAAAAGAATCGGAGACAAAGACGTGGCGGTGTACTATAGCCTGGAATTTGCCGGAGCCGAGCCGACGATGATGAGCACCCACAAATTTACGAAGCTGAACGACCACGCATTTATCGGAAGCACGCTCATCGATGCGTATCAGTATTTGGACGGGTACAAATTGCGAATGAACATTTCCCGGATCGGCCAGGTACAGGGCGACTGGTCCGTTACCGTGCCTTTATCGGTGGCGAAAACAAGTCCCGATACCACAACCTTTTTCCCGAACAAAACCATCGAGGTTAACGGCGGGAAAAAAACGGTCGAACGCATCACGTTTACGCCGGTATCGACGCAGCTTGCCATTCGCACCAGCGAATATAAAGAAAACGACGTTTCGTACAGGTTGCGGGACGATCTTCAGACCGAATTTGCAACGGCCGGAGGCATGGGGGGAGAGTATGAAATTACCAACAATTTCGGACCGACCTCAGCCATCAATCCGCATCCAAAATACGTTGAAGTATTGATCAACGATCAACCGAGCAATCCGGAGCAGCTTGTTCAACGGGAGGAAACGGCACCTTTACACGGCTCGTTTCCGATCGTTCTGAAAGGCATGGACGGCGGAACGGTAACGATTACCCAAGTGGAAGTCGGCGACGACGAAACGGTGCTGACCTACGAAGCGAGCGACGCCGGGAATCAAAATCCTGACCTGCATCTTGTCGATTCCAAAGGAAAGGAACATGCCAGCAGCGGACGGCCGGTAAGAATATCAAAAGAGCGATTCATATTTCAAATCAAGTTCCCTAAACCGGATGGAGGTTCCTTCCAGAAAATCAAGATGATGACGTACGACAACAAGCCCGGGTATAAACCCCAACCGCCGACTGTCATTAGAGTCCCGCTGGACTGGTCCAAGCCATAAATACGTTTAATTGAAAAAAGGCATGGTAATTTTCCGCGATGCGGAAATACCATGTCCTTTTTTGAATGGCAAAGTACATATTCCGTGAGGCTGGCTGCACGTTAATTTACGGGATGTTGTACTGCGCCAGCTCGGACACGGTAACGAAACGGTAGCCTCTTTTTTTCAGCTCGGGCAAAATTTCCTTCAGCGCGTCAATCGTCTGCGATTTTCCTTCGACATGGTCATGCATAAGCACGATATCCCCGTTGCGGGCATTGCCCAACACCTTGTTCACGATTTTGCGCACGCCCGGGCGATTCCAGTCCCAAGTATCCTGATGCCAGGACCACATGACGACCAAATATCCTTCTTTTTTGCAGGTGTCGACCAAGCGCTCGCTGTAGTAGCCCCCCGGCGGGCGAAACAGATAAGACCGTTTTCCGGTTGCTTTGAAAATCGCCTCCTGGGTTCGGCGAAGCTGGCTGGCGATCGTTTCCACGGAGCTGCCGCGGTTAAAATAGGCGTGGTCGTACGTATGGTTTCCAAGCTCATGCCCTTCGGCCACCTCTCTCCGCGCCAGCTCGGGATGTTTTTCCACCTGCTTGCCGACGACGAAAAAGGTCGCTTTGGCATCGTATTGCTTGAGCAAATCCAAAATATGCGTCGTTTCCTCCGGGTCCGGGCCATCGTCGAAGGTGAGGGCGATGACCTTCTCCCTGTTCGGAATTTCCCAAATGACGTCCCCGCGCTGCTCGTAATATTCCCGCCCTTTGCTTCCGGAAGGGGCTGCGGCAGCGGGAGTCAGGATGCCCGTCGCGAACACCGCGGCGCATGCGGTCAGCAAAACCCGCCGTATGTATATTTGCATGGTTTCAACCCCTCCATTATATTGGCTTTCATGACCCGTCCGTAAAGTCCGTAGCTAGTATGCGACAGGGGATGCGTAAACATACATGGCCCATCGGGGTCAGGCATTTTTCCCGGCTTCATGCTACAATGTTCTGAAAAAGCCTGTTTGGGAGGGCGTTATGTCTTATACGCAAATCAAATGGATGATTCTGATCGTTCCGACGCTGACGGTCGGGTTATGGGAATATGTGCGCCATACGCTGTTAATGCCGTATTTGTCGATGGAAGCGGGGAATTTTATGACCCCGGTCATCGTGTTTTTGATCAGCATGACGCTGCTCAGCCAGCTTTTTCACCGGCTTGAGCAGATGCAGGAAGAGCTGAACAAGGAACGCGCGGAAAATGCCGCCTTGGCCGCCCGTGATCTGCTGGCCCGGGAGCTGCATGACGGCATCGCGCAGTCGCTGTTTCTGTTGTCCGTCAAGATGGACCGGGCGGAAGCCCGGCAGCAAGGGTTGGCGGCTCAGGCCGAATTCAAAGAGATGCGCAAGCTGGTGCACGAGGTGAACCGTTACGTGAGACAAGCCATCGCCAATCTGCGTTTTCAAGCGAATGCGGACGAGAAGGAAATCGAGGATTCCATGAGATCGCGGATCGAACATACGGCAAAAGAAACGTTCATTCATCCTTCGATCCGGTGGGACATTCCGGACGAGGCGTTTACCGCCAAAGAAAAAGTGGAGCTGCTCGCCTGCATCCGCGAAGCGCTGCTGAACGTCCGAAAGCACGCCCATGCGGATTTGGTGACGGTGACCGGCAGCGGAGACGCGTTGGCTTGGGTGGTGCGGATCGACGATAACGGAAAAGGAATGATCCTCGACCCGCTTCAAATGAAAGACAGGTACGGGCTGCGGATCATGAAGGAACGGGCGCAGGAGCTGGAATGGCAGGTCGATTTCATTCCGCTTTCCAAGGGAAGCCGGGTCGAAATTAGAAAGGGGGCTGAGAAACCATGAGCTCGTATCGCGTTTTGATCGCGGACGATTCCGCCCACGCGCGCGAGGCGGTGAACGAAATTTTGTCCGCGGATGATTCGTTTGAAGTGGTAGGGCTGGCGACAAGCGGGGAAGAGGCGGTTTTGATGACCGAAACCCTCATGCCGGATCTCATTCTGATGGACATTCAAATGCAGGGCATCGGCGGGCTGGAAGCGACGCGGCAGATCAAGCTGCAGTTTCCGTACGTCAAAATCGTCATCATTACCGTCTCCGACGACGCTTCGCATCTGTTCGAGGCGCTGAAGCAGGGGGCGCAAGGGTATCTGCTCAAAAATTTATCGCCATCCACCTGGATCGAATATTTGCATGCGATCATGAGCGATGAGGCTCCGCTCAGCCGCGAGCTGGCGACGCAAATTTTGCGGGAATTTCCTCTGACGGCGAGAAACCCGGAGTACCATGAGACGCTGACCAACAGGGAACGCGAAATTTTGAACTGGGTCGCCTCGGGGCTGACGAACAAGGAGATCGCGGCGGAGCTGCACATATCGGACCAGACGGTAAAAAACCATTTGAAAAACATATTGCAGAAGCTGCATTTGGAAAACCGGGTTCAGCTGACGCGTTATGCGATCGAAAAAGGGCTCGTCGGCCGCAAGCCGGGGCTTTTCAACAAACTGTGGAAGGAATAAACGCAAAGGGCCGGGAGGTCCGGAGCAAAAAAAGATGGAGGGCGTTTGCCTTCCATCTTTTTTACCACCCGGCGCTGATCAACAAGGAGCCGCAGCAAAAAATCCGGCAGCCGAAAAGCGGTCTGCCGGATTTTTTATGAAATAAACGCTTGTCTCTTTCGTCAGCCGATGATGATCTGTCCTTCGGGATAATTGTACAAATCTTTTTTGCGCTCGCGCGATAACGCATAGATCAGCGTTAATGGTCCGATCCGCCCGAAGAACATCAGACAGACGATCCATACTTTGCCGAGCGGGGACAGATGTGTCGTCATTCCCATGGACAACCCGGTCGTCCCGAAGGCGGAGGTGGATTCGAACAGGATGGTCAGGAAATCCTGATGCTCCGTAACGGACAGCAGCATGGAAAACAAAATGATCAGGAGCAGCGACAGCAGGGTCAGAGTAATCGCTTTGTATACGACGTCCTTGGCGATTCGTTTCCGGAACAAAATGACGTCCGGGCGTCCCCGCATCATGGCGTGCACCGCTCCGAGCAGCAGCACGAAGGTGGTGATTTTGATTCCCCCGCCCGTGGAGCCCGGCGCGGCTCCCGCAAACATAAGCAGGATCAGCATGAACTGCGTCGATTGACGAAGCGAGCCGACATCGAGCGTGGCGACCCCGCCGGATCGGGTCGTCACCGACTGGAACAGCGAAGCGAGAAATTTGCCCCCCGCGTGCAGCGGTTTAAGGGTGTTCGGGTTGCTGAACTCCATCACGAAAATGACCACGGTGCCGATGACGATCAGGCAGGCCGTCGCGGTCAGGACGACTTTGCTGTGCAGCGAAATTTTGCGCGCCGACGGAAATTCGATCAGGTCCGAAAGCACGATAAAACCGATGCCCCCGAGGAAAATAAGGACCATCATCACGATGTTGATGAAAGGATCGTTGACGAACGGGGCCATGCCGCTAAACGGTCCGTTGACCGTGCCCATCAAGTCGAATCCGGCGTTGTTGAACATGGAGACGCTGTGGAATACACCGAAATAAGCCGCTTTTCCCAAAGGGAGATGCAGCGAAAAGAAAAAATGAATTCCGAGCAGCAGCGCTCCTGCCAATTCCACGAGCACGGAATACATGATGACCTTTTTGACGAGACGAACGACGCCGTCGATCGTTCCGTGGTTCAGCGCCTCCTGCAAAATGAGCCGTTCGCGCAGGGAGATCCGCTTGTTCAGCGCCAACGCGATGATCGTCGCCATCGTCATGAAGCCGATCCCGCCGACCTGGACCAAAACGATCATGACGATTTGGCCGAATACGGAAAAGGCCGTCCCGGAATCCACGACCGTAAGCCCGGTCACGCATGTGGCGGAGGTCGCCGTGAATAAGGCGTTCAGGAACGGGATCCGTTCGCCGGTTGCCGAAGAAAAAGGCAAAGACAGCAGGAACGTCCCGATCGTAATGATGAGTAGAAAGCCGAACACCAATATTTTGGGAGGCGTCAGCAGGTTTTTCGTTATTTTTTTCGAGCGGATGGATGGAATGATACGTCACCTTCTTCAAGCAAAACGTTCCTTCTATTGTACCCTATTATTTGCCGAAAGTCTTGGCGGAAGAACGAATAATAAGCTCGGAAGGCAAAATAAGCTTCCTCGGCTCCGGCACGGCGCTGCCCTGAATCCGCTCGACCAGCAGCTGGATGCCCATGGCGCCGAACTGATAGGCCGGCTGGGAAGCGACGGTCAGGAAGGGGTCAAGCGCCGAAGAAAGATCCAGGTCGTCGAAGCATACCACCGACATATCCTCCGGCACGCGAAGCCCCTTTTTCCGCAGGGCGTTGATGACGCCTACGGCCAAAAAATTGTTCGCCGCGAAAATGGCGGTCGGCGGCGAGGATTGATCCAGCAGCTGTTCGAGCTGGTCTTCGTCTTGATATTCGCGGTAGCTTTTATGGATGACGAGTTGGTCATCCAGACCGATGCCGTGCAGCCGGAGCGCCTCGGCGTATCCCTCGTACCGCAGCCTCGCGGTGGAAACGTCCAGCGAACCGTTGACGAGCGCGATGCGGCGATGGCCAAGCCCGATCAGGTAATCGACTAGATTACGGGCGCCTTGTTTGCTGTCCCCGAGCACGATATCCGAGTCGATGCCGGGCACGGCCCGGTCCAAAATAACGAAAGGAATGTTGTGTGCGCGCAGCTTTTCGAGGTGCTTGAGGGAGTGGTCTCCCGCAGGCGCAAACAAGACGCCGTCCACGCGGGTCGAAAGAATCATGTCGACGTAATCCCGTTCCTTGTCGTAGTCCTCGTCGCTGTTGCCGAACAGCAGCCGGTATCCGAACTTTTTCGCGCTGTCTTCGGCCCCGCGGGCAAGACTGGTGTAAAACGGGTTGGTAATGTCGGTGATGAGCAGGGACAAAATTTGCGTTTGCTGCAGCACGAGGCTGCGCGCATTGGAATTCGGGACGTAGTTCAGCTCCTCCATCACCTTTTTAACCCGCTTGCGCGTCTGCTCGCTGATCCTTCCGGTATTGTTGATCACCTTCGACACCGTCATCGCGGAGACGTTGGCTTTTTGGGCGATATCGTAAATCGTAACCATGGTAGACCCCTTTTTGGATGTGTATTTAAGAGTGCGTCAGTAGAAAATTTCGATTGACAGCAACCGTTTTCATTGCTATTTTAAAGTTATCGATAACCCCATTATACACTTGCTAGGATAACATTGGCTATAACTTATACGCAGCTCTCTTTTTGTGAAGGTCCGTCAAGATTTATTTCTTTGAGATCATTTTTTTAAGCAAAGCGAAAGCTGCGTTCATTTTGGTATTAGGGTTATCGGTAACCCTATGTTGTAAAAGCGCATGTCCCATCCTATTTTCCTATGAGGAGGAAGAAACAGTTATGACGAAGGATGCAAGATGGAAGCAGGATTTTCCCAAGATCGGCATTCGTCCGACCATTGACGGCAGAAGAAAGGGAGTACGCGAGTCGCTTGAAGACATGACGATGAATCTGGCGAAAGCCGTGTCCTCTTTGCTCAACGAACACCTTCGGTACCCGGACGGTTCGCCGGTGGAATGCGTGATTGCCGATACCTGTATCGGCGGCGTGGCCGAAGCGGCCGCATGCGCGGACAAATTCGCCAAAGCCGGCGTCGGCGTTTCGATCACCGTCACGCCTTGCTGGTGTTACGGCACCGAAACGATGGACATGGATCCGGCCATTCCCAAGGCGGTATGGGGCTTCAACGGCACGGAAAGACCGGGTGCGGTTTATTTGGCCGCCGTCTTGTCCGCCCATGCGCAAAAAGGCCTTCCGGCTTTCGGGATTTACGGCAGGGACGTGCAGGATTTGAACGATCCTTCCATTCCGGCGGATGTGCAGGAGAAGCTGCTCCGTTTTGCGAAGGCGGGCCTGGCGGTTGCGCTCATGAAAGGCAAATCGTATCTGGCGATCGGCTCGGTATCGATGGGGATCGCGGGTTCGATGATCGATCCGGACTTCTTCCAGGAATATTTGGGCATGCGCAACGAATACGTCGATATGTCCGAAATTACCCGCCGGATCGAAGAAGAAATCTATGATCCGGAGGAATATAAAACGGCGCTGGCTTGGGTGAAGGAAAACTGCAAGGAGGGTCCGGACAACAACCCGGCCGACATTCAAACCTCCCGCGAAAAGAAAGACAAGGATTGGGAAACGGTCGTCAAAATGACGCAAATCGTACGCGATTTGATGGTAGGCAACCAACGGCTCGAAGAGCTCGGCTTCGCCGAAGAAGCGATGGGCCATAACGCGATCGTTTCCGGCTTCCAGGGCCAGCGCCAATGGACCGACCATTTCCCGAACGGCGACTTCCACGAAGCGATTTTGAATTCCTCCTTCGATTGGAACGGTATCCGCGCCCCTTACCTGGTGGCAACGGAAAACGACAGCTTGAACGGCGTATCGATGCTGTTCGGTTACCTGCTGACCAACACGGCGCAAATTTTTGCCGACGTCCGTACATATTGGAGCCCGGACGCGGTGAAACGCGTTACCGGCCACGAACTGACGGGGCTTGGGCAAAACGGTCTGCTGCATCTGATCAACTCCGGTCCGGCCGCGCTCGACGGCACGGGCGAACAAACGAGGGACGGCAAACCCGTCATGAAACCGTTCTGGGAAATCACCGAAGAAGAGGCAAACAAGTGCCTTAAAGCAACTTCGTGGCGTCCGGCGGCGGTGGAATACTTCCGCGGCGGCGGATTCTCCTCCGATTTCCTTACGCGCGGCGGCATGCCTGTCACGATGTCCCGCCTCAATCTGGTGAAAGGGCTGGGACCGGTTCTGCAGATCGCGGAAGGCTACACGGTCGACCTGCCGGAAGAAGTGCATGACAAGCTGGATCAACGTACGGACCCGACCTGGCCTACGACATGGTTTGCGCCGAACTTGACGGGCGAAGGCGCCTTCACGGACGTGTACTCCGTCATGGACAACTGGGGAGCGAACCATGGGGCGATCAGCTACGGGCACATTGGCGCCGATCTGATTACGCTCGCTTCCATTCTCCGCATTCCCGTCAGCATGCACAACGTCAGCGAAGACCAGATCTTCCGGCCGAGAGCATGGGGCCTGTTCGGAACCAAGGATCCGGAAGGCGCGGATTACAGGGCTTGCCAGAACTTCGGGCCGTTGTATAAATAATTCCGCTTCAAACGAGGATGCCCGCCGACATACATCGCGAAAACCGGAGTCGGCGGGTTTTTCCGCTCTGAGAATCGAAGGGGTGAAGAAGTGAGCACAAAATCATTGCAGATGATGGCGGTCGATTTTGGCGCCAGCAGCGGCAGGGCGGTCGTCGGGCATTTTGACGGCTCGAGGATTTCCATTCAGGAGGTCCACCGGTTTGAAAACGAGCCCGTCCAGCTCGGCGAAAGGCTCCATTGGGATTTTCTGCGGCTGTTCCATGAATTGAAGCGGGGGATGATGAAGGCAAAGCAGCAGCTTGGCGGCACGCCCGCGTCCATCGCCGTGGATACGTGGGGCGTCGACTACGGTCTGGTCGACCCGAAGGGACGGCTGGCAAGCAACCCGTACCATTACCGCGACCTTCGGACCGAGCTGGCGATGAAGGAGGCTGTAAAGCGCATTCCGGAGACCGAGCTCTACGCCCGGACCGGGATCCAATCCTCCAGCATCAATACGGTATACCAACTGTTTGCCGACGAGGAGCTGCGTTTGGGTCAAAACGAGGGCGGCTTGCGCATGCTGTTTATGCCTGATTTGTTCCATTACTATTTGTCCGGCACCATGGCGAGCGAATACACCATTGCCAGCACAAGCGGCATGCTGGATGCTGCCGGAAGGGATTGGAGCAGGCAGGTGCTGGATGCCCTTTCGATCCCGTCATCGCTATTGAATCCGATCATCATGCCGGGAACGCGTCTCGGCACGGTTCGGCCGGATATTTGCGCCGAGCTTTCGCTGGATGCGATGCCGGTCATTGCGGCCGCGGGCCATGACACGGCCGCCGCGGTCACCTCCATACCGGCGACCGACTCGCGGTACGCGTTCATCAGCAGCGGAACATGGTCGCTTATGGGCATCGAACTTAGCGAGCCGATTTTGACCGAGCGGAGCAGACGGCTGCTGTTCAGCAACGAAGGCGGTACCGAAGGCAAAATCCGCATGCTCAAAAACATCATGGGGTTATGGCTTCTTCAGGAATGCCGCCGCACCTGGGCGATGGAAGGGACGGAGCTCAGCTTCGCCGAATTGACGGAAATGGCGCAGCATGCGCCGGCGAATGCCAGCTATGTCGATGCGGCCGACGCCGTATTTTTGCCGCCGGGGAACATGCCTGAGCGGATTCGGGAATACTGCCGGGCTACCGGCCAGGCCGTACCGCAGTCCAGACCCGAAATCGTTCGCTGCATTTTGGAGAGTTTGGCCTTTAAATACAGGCAGACGCTCGATGAAATCGAGGAATTGACCGGGGAGCGCCTGGAGCGGATCCACATGGTCGGAGGAGGCATCCAGAACCGGCTTCTTTGCCAGCTGACGGCGAACGTCACCGGCAAAACCGTCATCGCGGGGCCGGTCGAAGCGACTTCGATCGGAAACCTTATGATGCAGGCCAAAGCCCATGGGGAAGTTGGCGGTTTGGAGGACATCCGCGAGGTTGTCCGCCGGTCCTTCCCGCCCGAAATGTATGTGCCGGAAAACGCAAGCGAATGGGAAGAACGGTACCGGACATACGAACGGCTGCTTGTGCTTCAGAAGACGGAAGAGTAAGGAATAAGGAAGCGTTCCGGTCTTAGGACCGGAATAAATCGGATAGGAGAGTGCATGGAGAGATGACGCAATCACTGGAACAACAAGTACGCGAGGAGCTGACGCTCTACGCACGCAAAATCGTCGCCAAAGGGCTTGTCGTCGGCCCCGGGGGCAACATCAGCGCCAAAGCCGGCGATCTGATGCTGCTGTCGCCAAGCGGCTTTGCCCTGGAAGACATTGAACCTCATCAGTGGATCCGCGTGGAGATCGGGTCCGGCAAAGTGCTCGACACGGAGTTCCGTCCATCGTCGGAGGTGCTGATGCATTTGTATGCTTACCGCGAAAACCCGGACATTCAGGCGATCGTGCACACGCATCCCGCATACTGCATCGCGCTGACGCTGGTTTCACAGGAGCTGCCGATGCTGTTCCCGGACCAGGCTGCGCTTGTCGGCGAAGTGACGTTTGTCCCGTACGTGCTGCCGACGACGGACTTGCTGGCCGACGCGGTTGCGGCGAAGGTCGGGCAATACAATTCCATTTTGCTAGAAAACCACGGCCTGGTGACCACGGGAAAAAATTTGCGCGAAGCCTATTACCGCACCGAAGTGGTGGAGGAAAGCGCAAAAATTTACCTTGCGGCCAAAGCCGCCGGAACGCCGAAAGTGCTGACGGACGCGGAATACAAGGAAATCCAATCGCTGGAGAGCGAAGCGTACCGCGTGCAGCTTTTGCAAAAACTGCAATAATGACTGAATCTTGCTTGACATCACCTTGCTTCATCTTGTAATGTATGGAAAAACAAACGCGCGTTTGTAAACATTTTCAAAAGCTGTGACCAAGACCAACGGCTCATGAACACCCGCCTGCTTCAGAGAAGAAACCCGCGGCTGAAAGGTTTCGCATGCAGCATGGGCTTCCCTATCTTGCGAGCTGCCGGATGGAACGGAATCTGCAGGTTCCGCAACATTCCCGGCCGGGAGAACCCCGTTATGTTGACCATAGAGGACAGCTTTTTGCGGCAGGCATGCCGCAGGCGGCTGTTAAATACAGGGTGGTACCACGAACACATTCGTCCCTTGCAAGGACGGGTGTGTTTTTTTGTATACGATGACGCAAGGGAGATGAGCGTATGAGACAACGACAAATGCTGCTTTCCACGTTAAGGGAAGCGCCGGCCGAAGCGGAGGCGGCTAGTCACCGGCTGCTGCTCCGGGGAGGTTACGTCCGGCAGACGGCTGCGGGCATTTACAGCTTTTTGCCGCTTGGTTTTCGCGTGCTGCGCAATCTGGAACGGATCATCCGCGAGGAGATGCAGGCGGCCGGCTTTGACGAATTGCTGATGCCGGCCATGCAGCCGTCCGAGCTGTGGGAGCAATCGGGCAGGCATACGGAATACGGACCGGAGCTGATCCGGCTTCAGGACCGGCATCAGCGCGGGTTTGTGCTGGGGCCGACGCATGAGGAAGTCGTCACCTCGTTAGTGGCGGCGGAGGTGAGCAGCTACCGGCAGCTTCCGCTTCGTTTATACCAAATCCAAACGAAATTCAGGGATGAACGGCGACCGCGTTACGGCCTCCTGCGGGGCAGGGAATTTTTGATGAAGGACGCTTATTCGTTTGATACGGATTGGCAGGGGCTGGATGAAAATTATCAGGCGATGGTGCGCGCTTATCACCGGATATTCGAAAGATGCGGTTTGCGTTTTCGGGCGGTGGAAGCCGAGGCGGGAGCGATCGGCGGCGAAGGCGAAACGCTTGAATTTATGGCGCTTGCGGACATCGGGGAAGATACGGTCGTGACGTGTCCGCCCTGCGATTATGCAGCGAATCTGGAAAAAGCGGTTTTCCTTCAAGTGGAACATGCAGCGGCTTACGGCGATTTCGTTCCGAAGCCCGAAGAGGTGCACACGCCGGGGATCAAAACGATCGACGAGCTAAGCGCTTTTTTGGGAGAAAAGGCGGAATCATGCCTGAAAACGATGATTTATACGGCCGACGATCAGCCGATTGCGGTCGTGGTCCGCGGCGATCATGAGGTTAACGAGTTCAAGCTGAAAAACGAGCTCGGCGCAGACCGGCTGGAATTGGCCGATTTGGAAACGGTAGAGCGGGTGACCGGCGCGCCGCACGGGTTTGCCGGACCGAAAGGCCTTCACATTCCGATTTATTTGGATTCAGCGGCCGCGGCCGCTGCCGTTAAAGGGGGCACCGCGGGTGCTAATCGGGAAGATTACCATGTCCGCCATCTTGTTCCCGGCCGGGATTTTCAGGCCGAACGGATCGGCGATTACCGCAACGCCCAAATCGGCGACCGCTGCAGCCGTTGCGGGGAGGAGCTTGTTTTCAGCCGCGGCATCGAAGTGGGCCATGTATTTAAGCTGGGTACCAAATACAGCAAGGCGCTCGGCGCGACGTTTACAAATAAGGACGGTCAAGAAGACTGGATGATCATGGGCTGCTACGGCATCGGCGTATCCCGCCTCATTTCGGCTGCGGCGGAGCAGCATGGCGGCGAGTCGGGCATCGTTTGGCCGTTTTCGCTCGCTCCGTTCCAGGTGCACGTCATCCCGGTATCGGCCAAAGATGAGGCGCAGACCGAATTGGGGACGGCGTTGTACGAAAAGCTTCGCAGCTCCGGAATCGACGTGCTCCTGGATGACCGCGACGAGCGTCCGGGTGTGAAATTCAAGGACGCGGACCTGATCGGCGCCCCGCTTCGGATCGTTGTCGGGAAGGCGGCAGCCGAAGGACTCGTCGAATGGCAGAACCGGCGGGACGGGGATGAAAAAGAGCTGATTGCCGCTGAAGAGGCGGTCTTGCGATCGCGGAAATTTGTTCCTCAGGTAACGGTTAACTATAATAAAGGGGAATAGGTATTATTGGAGGAAATAAACAACATGACAATTCGACAAGCGGTACCCGAAGATGCAAGGCAAGCTGCCAGACTGCTGTATGACGCCCTTCACGATGTGGCGCACCAGCTGACGGGGGAAGAGAAGGAGCAGGATGTTGTGGAGATGCTGGAACGGTATTTCGCTGCCGACGAAGGAAGGCTTTCCCATAAGCAGGCGCTCGTGAAAGAAATAGACGGCGTGGTCGCCGGCGTCGTCGTCGCTTACGGCGGGGATCAAATCGCCGAGCTGGACCGGCCGATTCTGGACCGGCTGCGGAAGCTGAAAAATGACCCTCACTTCCATCTCGACAAGGAATCGGACGAAGACGAATATTACATCGACACGCTGTCCGTTTCCCCGGCATTCGGCGGGCAGGGGATCGGCACGAAGCTGATCCGCGCCTCCGAAGAACAAGCGTCCGCGCTCGGCTACGGTAAAATCGCCATGGCCGTCGTAACGGACAACGCAAGAGCGTATTCCCTGTACCTTCATCTGGGATACGAAGTGGACAAGGAGATTACGATCAACGGTCATGCGTATTATCACATGGTCAAACGGCTGTGACATATCCTTTCATAACCCGGGCTTTATAGAGCCGGGTTATTTTTTTTCGGCTTCCCAATCCTCCCGCGTTTTCGCAAACAATACATGATCCTCCCAGACGCCGTTGATGAGCAAATAATTTAGAGCAAGCCCTTCGCGCCGGAAGCCCGCTTTTTCCAGGACCCGCAGCGAAGGAGCGTTTCTCGGCATAACGCCGGCTTGTACGCGGTGAAGGCCCAACTCCTCGAAAGCGTACCGGACACATAGACGTACGGCTTCGGTCATATAGCCCTTTCCTTGATGCTCCCGGCCGATGAAATACCCCAGATTCGCGTTTTGAAACGCGCCTCGAGCGATCCCGGTGAGCGCGATCCGCCCAGCCAGCTCGTCCCTTTCATTTCCGGTTACGAACATGCCGAACAGCGCGGACGTTGCCTGATCCCGGTCGCCCATTCCGGTTAAAATGTCTTTTTCCTGGCCTTCGACCGTAAAAAAAGACGCGTCCCGGATCGGCTCGAACGGCTGCAAATACTCGTGGTTCCGGAGCCGGAGATCAAGCATCTCCTGCGCATGCTCCGGCGTTAACCGCCGCAAAGCGAGTTTTCCGTTGATTCCCGTTAACATCGTCCAATTTCCCCCTTCTTTTCATGCAGGCTGAAGAAAGATTATATGCTTCCCGCAGACAAATTTCAATCATGCAGTGGATGAAAACTTGAAGATTGGGTGCTTGTACCAATATTTGGTTATCCACCTTTCATACCCTTTTTTGGTAGGATAGTAGATAGGGATTTTGCAAAAATCCAAGGAGCTACTTTCAATCAGCAATATATAGAGCGAAACGGTTTCATTCGTCTATATATTGTACCTGGGAGCGGGTGGAATCGGATTTTGCAAACTCCTGTGATAGGAGTTATGAATCTATTCTATGAAAACCAAAAAAAGCGAGGCATTTTCTTTTGAAGACACGAAAGATCATTATAGCTGGATGGATGGCGGGGGCATTGGCGCTGGGCGGTTGCGCAAACGCGTGGGCGGCGACCTCCTCCGCTTCTTTGCCGTTTGACGACATTGCCGGAAGTTTTGCCAAAAATGAGATTGTGGAGCTGGTGAAGGAAGGGGTCGTCAACGGCACGGGCAACCGGAAATTCGAACCGAAAAAAAACGTGACGCGCGCTGAATTCGTTGCCATGGCCGACCGGTTGCTAAAGCTGGCGCCCGTGGATGCCGACATGCCGTCGTTTGCCGACGTTCCGGCCAAAAGCTGGTATTACGGCTGGATCGAGGCGGCCGTTCAGCTCGGGATCGCGGAAGGGAAAAGCAAAAGCTCGTTCGAGCCGTCGGCCCGAATTACGAGGCAGGAAGCCGCCGTTCTGATCGTCCGGGCGCTGAAGGTCGACCCCGGCAGCGATACCGGCAGCAGTTTGGATTACAAAGATAAAAATCAGATCGCCCCTTGGGCGGTCCCTTACGTCCAGGCGGCGCATACGCTTGGCCTGATGGGCGGAGCCGACGGGAAGTTCCGTCCGGCCGATGCGATGACCCGCGAGGAAACGGCCGCCGTGTTGGACCGGATTTTGCACGACAAAGTTTGGTCCAAAGCGATCCGTCAAACGCCGAATATGGGCCTCCAGCTCGGCTGGCAAAACGGCTTAACGACGGCCCAGTTTAAAGAGCAGGTCAAAAACAGCGCCGTAAATACGTTGGTTCCGAGGTGGTTTTTTCTCGAGTACGGATCGACGCCGGTTTCCAACCATGCGGACGCGAGTCTTTCCAGTTGGGCCAAGCAAAACAACAAAAAGGTGTGGGCCATGCTCGGAAACCATTCGGACTCGGCATTAACGCATCAAATCCTGTCGGATGAACACGCGCGCGCCGCCGTCATTCAGAAACTCGCGGGTTATGCAAAGACGTACGGATTATCCGGGCTCAACGTAGATTTCGAAAACGTGAACCCCGAGGATCGGCTTTCGCTTACGGCGTTCATTTCCGAGCTCGGAACGAGCCTGCGGGCGGCCGGGGCCGTTCTGTCCATCGACGTTTCCCCGGACCTGGGTACCGATTGGACCGAGGCCTTCGATTACGAAGCGCTCGGAAGATATGCGGATTACGTCGTGCTTATGGGTTATGACGAACATTGGGACGGCGATCCCGTGGCGGGTTCGGTATCCTCGCTCCCGTGGGTTCAATCGGCCTTGAACCGGATGCTTTCCGTCGTTCCGGCGAAGAAAACCATACTGGCGCTTCCCTTCTATACTAGGGACTGGACGCTCCAATCCGGTGGGGTATCGTCCGAAGAGCTGACGTTGATCCAGCAGGGCTACCGTATCCGCTCGGTCGCCTACAACCGTTCATGGGATTCGGATCTCGGACAGTATGTCGTCAGCTACATGCGCCAAGGAAGCCAGCACAAGATTTGGGTGGAAGACGGGCGTTCGCTCGGGCTTAAAACGATGATGGCCGCCAAACGGGGAGTCGCAGGTTATGCCTATTGGTATATGGGCGCGGAAACCGACGACATTTGGACCAGTTTAAGCAATGCCGTTCGTTATGCGTCGTATTAAAGATATAACCGACGTATAAGTGGTAATAAATGCGGTTAATTAGGAGAAATCTATTTTATTAAGATTTTTTACTTGAAAATCGGACTCCCACCCTACGTGGGTGCCTGGATTGAAATTGAATATATATCTGGCGTTTTAAAATAATTCCGACGTCTCATCCTATGTGGGCGTGGATTGAAATGAAAATTCCGTGTTATGCTACAAAAATGCACCATCTTGAATTTTATTGGTTAACCTAGTATCGGTTTTTCCCAAGTCCATTCTAAGGGGTGTATTTTTATTCAGTTAAAGGTTAGAATTTTAATTTTTATTCAGAAGAATTGAAAATGGAAGCTGTTCGATTGCATGTAGATGAAAGACGGAAGGAATACCTGGATTAAGAACGATATGTTCAGCAGTTAAAACGGGAGAATTCATTACTAAAAAAGTGTTTGGAAATCTGGATATGGAGGTAAGAAAATCGCTTCAAACTAATCGAACAAGCGGCGAACCAGGCAAGTAGCCTAAACTACGCCAACTCCTTGGCGTGTCTAGAAGTGGCTATTACGGCTATTTAAAGCGGAAGAAGGATAAAGAGGCCAAGCGACGCATCCGCACCATATACAAACGCTACAAAGGAAAGTATGGCTACCAACAGATCCAACTGTTCTTGTGGCAGGCTGAGGGCGAATGGTGAACCACAGGAAGGTACTACGCCTTATGCAAGTCTCGGACTCCGAGCAATTATTCGTCAGAAACGCCGAATTAACATGACATACCACGCTGCAGAGCGTATGGTGGAGAATCTGCTTAAGTGATATTCACGGCCTAAAAACCAAACTAGTCCTATTGACGTTTGCCAAGCATTTGTTAAGCAAGAAGACGTGACCGGTTTGGTCGTTCGCAGCGACCAAGGATTCTCAGTACACGTCACACGCTTACCACGATATGCTGCCAAAGGTTGGCGCTCAAATCAGCATGTCTCGCCGGGGTAATTGTCTAGACAACGCCTTCATGGAGAGCTTCTATTTGCATCTCAAAACGGAAGGGGTCTACCCCTATAATATCCGAATCTGGCGGAGGCATTAAGGAGAATTAAGAAGTACATACGATTTTGCAACCGAAGACGCCATCAGCGAAAATTAAACAAACTGACGCCGGTAAAGTGATATTATCCCCTTTAGGTAGACAGATAAGAGACTGACTCTTACTGTTAACTTGGAGGGGATTTTTATATGGCCAGAGTCCAACACACACATTCAACTGAATCGAAATATAAAGCTGTTCAGATGT